>NZ_CP119107.1:4200875-4801000 GCF_029094525.1 Pullulanibacillus sp. KACC 23026
TCCTGGTGGTACAGGAATATCAACCTGTTGTCCATCGCCTACGCCTTCCGGCCTCGGCTTAGGTCCCGACTAACCCTGAGCGGACGAACCTTCCTCAGGAACCCTTAGGCTTTCGACGGAGGGGATTCTCACCCCTCTTTTCGTTACTCATACCGGCATTCTCACTTCTAAGCGCTCCAGCAAACCTTCCAGTTTACCTTCTCTGCCCTTAGAACGCTCCCCTACCATCCCATTGGGATCCATAGCTTCGGTGATACGTTTAGCCCCGTTACATTTTCGGCGCAGCGCCACTCGACCAGTGAGCTATTACGCACTCTTTAAATGGTGGCTGCTTCTAAGCCAACATCCTGGTTGTCTGGGCAACGCCACATCCTTTGCCACTTAACGTATACTTGGGGACCTTAGCTGATGGTCTGGGCTGTTTCCCTCTCGACGACGGATCTTATCACTCGCCGTCTGACTCCCGAGGATGAGTCCTTGGCATTCGGAGTTTGACTGAACTCGGTAACCCTGTGGGGGCCCCTCACTCAATCAGTGCTCTACCTCCAAGTCTCTTCCCTCGAGGCTAGCCCTAAAGCTATTTCGGGGAGAACCAGCTATCTCCGAGTTCGATTGGCATTTCACCCCTACCCACACCTCATCCCCGCACTTTTCAACGTGCGTGGGTTCGGGCCTCCATTCAGTGTTACCTGAACTTCACCCTGGACATGGGTAGATCACACGGTTTCGGGTCTACAACCTTAAACTATCGCCCTATTCAGACTCGCTTTCGCTCTGGCTCCGTCTCTTCAACTTAACCTTGCTTAAGATCGTAACTCGCCGGTCCATTCTACAAAAGGTACGCCGTCATCCATAAAAGGACTTCGACTACTTGTAAGCACACGGTTTCAGGATCTCTTTCACTCCCCTTCCGGGGTGCTTTTCACCTTTCCCTCACGGTACTGGTTCACTATCGGTCACTAGGGAGTATTTAGCCTTGGGAGATGGTCCTCCCGGATTCCGACGGGGTTTCACGTGTCCCGCCGTACTCAGGATCCACTCAGGTTGGGGGTCTGTTTCGACTACAGGGCTGTTACCTTCTCTGGCCGGCCTTTCCAAGCCGGTTCGTCTACAGCTCCCCTTCCGGGATGAGTGTCCTACAACCCCAAGAGGCAAGCCTCTTGGTTTGGGCTGTTCCCGTTTCGCTCGCCACTACTAAGGGAATCGCATTTGCTTTCTCTTCCTCTGGGTACTTAGATGTTTCAGTTCCCCAGGTCTGCCTTCCATACCCTATGTATTCAGGTAAGGATACTGCCCGTTCAGGGCAGTGGGTTTCCCCATTCGGAAATCTCCGGATCAAAGCCTACTTACAGCTCCCCGAAGCATATCGGTGTTCGTTCCGTCCTTCATCGGCTCCTAGTGCCAAGGCATCCACCGTGCGCTCTTATTCGCTTAACCTTGTTACAATTGATGTCTTGTTTGCACTTCATTATCTAGTTTTCAAAGAACAATAAACACCATCTTCACTTAAGATGATTATTTAAACCATTGCATATTGCAAGCACTTAACTTGCTTAGTTTATAAATAAATTAAAGAATTATTCATAAACATATATGGTGGAGCTTAGCGGGATCGAACCGCTGACCTCCTGCGTGCAAAGCAGGCGCTCTCCCAGCTGAGCTAAAGCCCCATTATTAAGATAATGGTGGGCCTGAGTAGATTCGAACTACCGACCTCACGCTTATCAGGCGTGCGCTCTAACCAACTGAGCTACAGGCCCATTACCTAAATTATTATATAGTGTAATAACAAAAATGTTACACACTCAAAACTAAACAAATAACCAAAAGCACCTAACGCTAAGAATCGTTTCCTTAGAAAGGAGGTGATCCAGCCGCACCTTCCGATACGGCTACCTTGTTACGACTTCACCCCAATCATCTGTCCCACCTTCGGCGGCTGGTTCCTTACGGTTACCTCACCGACTTCGGGTGTTACAAACTCTCGTGGTGTGACGGGCGGTGTGTACAAGGCCCGGGAACGTATTCACCGCGGCATGCTGATCCGCGATTACTAGCAATTCCGGCTTCATGCAGGCGAGTTGCAGCCTGCAATCCGAACTGAGAGTGGCTTTATGGGATTCGCTCGACCTCGCGGTTTCGCTGCCCTTTGTACCACCCATTGTAGCACGTGTGTAGCCCAGGTCATAAGGGGCATGATGATTTGACGTCATCCCCACCTTCCTCCGGTTTGTCACCGGCAGTCACCTTAGAGTGCCCAACTGAATGCTGGCAACTAAGATCAAGGGTTGCGCTCGTTGCGGGACTTAACCCAACATCTCACGACACGAGCTGACGACAACCATGCACCACCTGTCACTCTGTCCCCCGAAGGGGAAAGCCCTATCTCTAGGGTGGTCAGAGGATGTCAAGACCTGGTAAGGTTCTTCGCGTTGCTTCGAATTAAACCACATGCTC
The DNA here is from genome assembly GCF_029094525.1 of Pullulanibacillus sp. KACC 23026. Taxonomy (NCBI): domain Bacteria; kingdom Bacillati; phylum Bacillota; class Bacilli; order Caryophanales; family Sporolactobacillaceae; genus Pullulanibacillus; species Pullulanibacillus sp. KACC 23026. The sequence goes on from NZ_CP119107.1 coordinate 4,203,333, forward strand.
CACTGCTTGTGCGGGCCCCCGTCAATTCCTTTGAGTTTCAGCCTTGCGGCCGTACTCCCCAGGCGGAGTGCTTAATGTGTTAACGTCAGCACTGAAGGGTGGCCCCTCCAACACCTAGCACTCATCGTTTACGGCGTGGACTACCAGGGTATCTAATCCTGTTTGCTCCCCACGCTTTCGCGCCTCAGCGTCAGTTACAGACCAGAGAGCCGCTTTCGCCACTGGTGTTCCTCCACATATCTACGCATTTCACCGCTACACGTGGAATTCCACTCTCCTCTTCTGCACTCAAGCTCCCCAGTTTCCAATGACCCTCCACGGTTGAGCCGTGGGCTTTCACATCAGACTTAAGAAGCCGCCTGCGCGCGCTTTACGCCCAATAATTCCGGACAACGCTTGCCCCCTACGTATTACCGCGGCTGCTGGCACGTAGTTAGCCGGGGCTTTCTGGTCAGATACCGTCAAGGCGATAGCATTTCCTCTATCACTTGTTCTTCTCTGACAACAGAGCTTTACGATCCGAAGACCTTCATCGCTCACGCGGCGTTGCTCGGTCAGACTTTCGTCCATTGCCGAAGATTCCCTACTGCTGCCTCCCGTAGGAGTCTGGGCCGTGTCTCAGTCCCAGTGTGGCCGATCACCCTCTCAGGTCGGCTACGCATCGTCGCCTTGGTGGGCCATTGCCCCACCAACTAGCTAATGCGCCGCGGGCCCATCTGTAAGTGATGGCAGAACCATCTTTTACATTGACACCATGCAGTGTCAACGATTATCCGGTATTAGCTCCGGTTTCCCGAAGTTATCCCAGTCTTACAGGCAGGTTGCCCACGTGTTACTCACCCGTCCGCCGCTCGATCCACAAGCATCACCCCGAAGGGATCTGGAAGTTTCACGCGCTCGACTTGCATGTATTAGGCACGCCGCCAGCGTTCGTCCTGAGCCAGGATCAAACTCTCAAAAAAGTGCAGTTAAAGCACTGCTGGCTTTTGTTGGGGACAGATCTCTTCTAAAAGAGGTCTGTCCCCTTTAAAAAATATGTTCGTTTGATTCCTAGCGTTAAACTCAAAGTATGACTTTGACTGGCGCTTTTGGTTTTTGTTTAGTTTTCAATGTGCAACTCGCTACCCTTTCTTGCGACAGCGACTTTATTAATATAACATCTCAAGTTGATTTCGTCAACCACTTTTTTTGAAAAGTTTTTCGCGTCGTGGTGACGACTTTTAATAATTTACCATGTTCCATCGATAAGGTCAATAGTTTTTTTGAATTTTATTCTAGGAATTTTCTTAAGAGCCATTTGGATAATCAAATGCAGCAAGTAGAATAAATGAAAAATCATTGTTACTTCATATGATAAGTCGACCAAACCTTCATCAATACGAAGTAATTATCTAAGGATCGACGCCATCCTGCCGCAATATTTCATCGTTTTAACTTCTTACAATTGTTTTTCATGGAACGGTTGCTATTCTCCAGGCAAGGGATAGACACAAACAGGAACTGACTGAACGCATTGTCTGACCCTCTCGTGAGTTAAATGGCGGATTTTCAAAGTAACATCGGATGTATCAAATGTCAATGAGCGACAAGCGTTTAACCATTGGGAATTTGATACGGTGACTTCCTAGCCCATTGACACACAATGGCCTTAACAATAAGGCCTATTAAATTAACATAACGCCCGTTCTCTCCAAGTTTTAATAGGGATTGCTGCTGCACGTATCAACACTTATCTAAAAGAGTTTTTTCAGTTGAATCATGTACGGTATTTTGAGCCGAGAAGCAGACTAGAGCCACTTTAATAGAGTAATGCTTGCTTTCAACGCTTCACAATTTCTCTTACAGCAGATAAATCTTTCATTCATTAGAACAGAGTTGCTTCATTCTACCATCCGTATTTTAAACTCTTTAAGAATAGTAAGTCAGGCTTTCGATCGGTTCTTGGGTTTTTTTCGTGTTGTGTGCTTTCCCAAAAACATATAACGTCCACTAGTCTATTGCAATTACACGGACGTTCTCCCTCAAGCTGACGTTTAGTTAATCCCGATGAACTCTAATGTCACTTGAGCAACACCAAAGCTAGATATGATTCAACCCCACCTTTTTTGGCCAAAAGTTATTAGTTAAATGATTCAATGTATGATTTCCCAGTTAGAAAGTTGTCTTAAACATGTGATCAAACACTAATGCCTATTTTGTCGATGACAACATCCACTTGCCAAGTGTGGGGGCAGAAACTTCGAGCAGGTAGTCTTCCAGTAGAAGTCTGTCCCCAAAAAAACTATCCTCCTCCATCGCGAACAGCGAGCCTACTACTTGAATTCCTTCATGATTTGGCTTCTTCGTTTTCGCTTCGTGCTGGCTTGCGCGAAATCCATATCCTTTGAATTGGGATTTTCAAACGAGAAAGAGGCATCTTCTAACAAGTACTCCAATATCTAAATGGTAATTGGCGGCTAAATGGTCAAGCCTTCTTTTTTCTCTATGGGATTGTCGAGCTTATTTCATGCGGTTAGATAGATCTAAATTTTCACTTGAGAGGTAGGGGATTACCGCTTACATGTTGAGGGTTCTGTGCTATACTTCAAAGTGGGAGGTTGTCAAAATGTTTAAACGACAAAGTAAAATCAATAAATTCCGATCATTTGCTCTTATTCTGGTTTTCTTTGGTATCGCGATTATGTATCTGGCTCTCTATTTCCGGTCTCATTATCTCATTATGACGATCTTCATGTTGTTAGGTTTTATTGCTGTTTTGGTGAGCTCAACTGTCTATCTATGGGTAGGAATTATTTCAACGCGAACGGTACAAGTGACTTGTCCAAGTTGCGGGAAGGCAACGAAGATCTTAGGGCGCGTCGATCTTTGTATGTTCTGCAATGAGCCCCTCACAACAGATAAAGAATTAGAAGGAAAGCCGTTTGATTCAAAATACAATAAAAAACTGCCTCACTAATTATATTATTTTCTATCGTGTGTCCCCAAAAACAGGTGACACACTTTTTTATTAGCCAGCCTACTACTTGAAAAAACTTCGTGACTTCACATCTTTGAACAACTCCATGCTGGCTTGTCCCGAGGAAGCTCGCTTCGTTAGCATTGGCTTGGAGACGCAGGGACATCAGTTCTTTACAAAGTACAAGATTGGCGTTTTCCAAGACTTTTTTCTTCGTGTTGGCTTGTCCCGAGAAAGCCCGCTTCGTTAGCATTGGCTTGGAGACGCAGGGACATCAGTTCTTTACAAAGTACAAGATTGGCGTTTTCCAAGACTTTTTTCTTCGTGTTGGCTTGTCCCGAGAAAGCCCGCTTCGTTAGCATAGACCTGGAGACGCAGGGACAAAAGCTCTTTACAAAGTACAAGATTGGCGTTTTCCAAGACTCTTTTTTCGTGCTTTCTTGTGTAAAATCCCCATCATTTAATAAAAGTTTTAAGCACAGCTTTTATCTAGACTATTCGCAAATCGCAGCTTAAAAAGTATTTTTTACTCAAGCAAGTAATTGAGCAACCAAAAATAAGCGGAGGTTTTCCGGTTAAACAGCTGAATAGTGCTCGGTCAGGGGAATATAAGCGGAGGTTTTCCGGTTATTCAGGGCAAAAGGACTCCTCTCCATGCTTTCCGGAGTCAATAGGCGGAATTTCTCCTTCTATTTTAACTGTTTTTAGTGCTAATTCCTGAATAAGAGAAATTCCTCCGCTTATTTATCGGAAATCAGCGAGTGGGCAAGGTTAATGACAAAAGCTTGGACCCCCAAGCTTTTGTCTGCTAATTATAGTGTTAGTCGCTATCCGGAATGACTTAACTTTTTGTATCCATAAGTTTGATAATTCCATTAAAAAAAGCCAAGGAATCCATTCCTCAGCTTCTATATTTAAACTCAAGTTTTATTAATTTTTAATGCCATGTAATGTCTTTTGGCAGTCACTGCAGGTTCCGTAAACTTCCATGCGGTGCTTTTTAACCGTATAGCCTGTCACATGTTCAGCTAGTGCTTCAACCTCATCAAGACCTGGATAAAAGAAGTCCACGATCTTCCCGCAAGATTCACAGATGACATGGTAGTGATCAGATGTTGCAAAGTCAAAACGGCTTGAGGAATCCCCGTACGTTAATTCTTTAACTAAGCCTGCCTTCTTGAACACGCGTAAATTATTATAAACCGTCGCGACGCTCATATTTGGAAACTTATTCTCAAGGGCTTTATAAATTTCATCTGCCGTTGGATGCGTCATAGTAACGATGAGGTACTCCAAGATTGCATGACGTTGTGGTGTAATCCTTACGCCAGAGTCCTTTAACGTACTAATGGCTTCTTTAATTTTCCCATCCGTCATTGCCTCGCACCTCGCTTTCAGAGAAATAATTGGTTGCTGGTCTCAAATGAGAACTAGCCTTAAATTAGAATCGTTATAATGTATTTCTATTTTATACACTTTTACAATATCTTGTCAATTTCTTAACTCTCTTCATGTAAAACGGATTCTTTTATTCCTAATATATGATTTACATAGCGTCCTGATACGAAAAGAAAGTCGGAAAGGCGATTGAGATAGGACAGCGCCAGCGGATTAACCTCATCGTCTAGCTTAACCGCTACTCGCTCAGCACGTCTCACGATTGTCCGAGCAACATGCAGTGCACTCGCAGCCGGATGACCTCCGGGAAGAATAAATTGTCTCAAAGGATCAAGCTCCGCATCCCATTCATCAATGATTTTCTCAAGTTCATCCACCCATTCCTGCGCAACCTTCCACTTTACGTCTTTTTCCTTCGGGGTCGAGAGTTCTGCTCCAACATGAAATAAAGCCGTCTGTATTTTATGAAAAATCTTCATGATGGCCTCTTTCTCCTTAAAATCGATCTCTAGGAGCTGGCTCAAGGCAAAGCCAATCATTGAATTGGCCTCATCGCAAGTTCCATAGGCCTCAACTCTTGTATCATCTTTTTTGACCCGTTTCCCATAAACCAAGGATGTGGTCCCTTTATCACCTGAACGCGTATAAATTCGCATCTTAATACCCCCGATCCAGGTCTATTAAATTTATATAGTTTTCTCCATTTTCAAGGAAGATCCTCATATTCTCTTTAAATATTTCAAGCGCCCTTGGTTGGTAACGCGCTGTGACGGATGAAAAATGCGGTGTAATTGTCACATTATCCATTTTCCAAAAAGGATGATCTTCCGGTAACGGCTCTTCTTCAAAGACATCCAAAATAGCATGGCCCAATTCATCATTTTGAAGAGCCTTCAAAAGATCGGCTTGAATGACGGTTTTCCCCCGGCCGATATTAACAAAGACCGCATCAGGACGCAATGCACAGAAAAACGCACTATCTAAAAGACCTTTTGTTTCCTTTGTATCCGGTAAAATCGAGATGACATATTTGGAAGTTGCACAGGCTTTGTTCAGGTCACTCATTTTATACACGTCATCGATAAACTCCACTGATTGACCGCTTCGGTTAACACCAATTGTTTTCATTCCAAAAGCTTTGGCGAGGCGGGCAATCTCACTGCCAATTGCTCCGGGTCCAATCACCGTTATCGTTTCCCTAAACAGCTCCTCCATTCGGACACTGCGATCCCACTTCGATTGCTTTTGGTGTTCGAACCAGACTTTGGTTTGTTTAGCCACACTCAAGAGCGTTGTAAAAGTATACTCGGCCATTGGAATGCGGTGAATTCCTCGTGCATTGGTAACAAAGACCCCCATCTCCTTGATTTTCTGCAAAGGCATCTTTTCCAATCCAGCTGAAATCACCATAATCCATTTCAGCTTAGACATTGTTTCCAGATGCTCTTCTTTGAGGTCTTCTCCATAGGTAAGAAAAATATCTGCTTCTGGCAGTGTTTTTTCCGCATCAGCGATCGCAGGATAAAAAAGAAAATCAATATCTGGAAATGATGTGACTAAGTCCTGACGAAGTTCCTCCTTAAGCTTGGCTGTTGATACGACTTTCATCGAGAACCCTCCAATTTTATTCATATGTATAAATGCTGAAAAAAAGAAAAAGACAGCGCCCCTTTTTGTGCTCCCTAATCGCAATTAGATATGGAATAAGAAGGATCGCAAAAAGATAAGGCTGCTGCCTTTTAATATTTAGACTAACTTACCCCTCAAGGTTTTCTTTAATATAATTGTAGACCTCTTGGACATGCCCTTCCACTTTTACTTTCGGCCAGACCTTTCGAATGACGCCTTCCTTATCAATTACAAAAGTGGCCCTGACAATCCCCATATACTTCTTGCCAAAATTAGTTTTTTCTTGCCAGACGCCATATGCTTCACAAAGCTTGTGATCAACGTCTGCCAATAGTGGGAATGGAAGAGCATGCTTCTCCGTGAATTTTTCATGATCACTGACTGGGTCGGCGCTTACTCCTAATACGACCGTGTTTATTTCAGCAAAACCGGCATGATGGTCCCGGAAATCACAAGCCTCAGTGGTACAACCCGGTGTCATATCTTTTGGATAAAAATAGAGGACCACATTTTTGCCTTTGAACTCATCCATTGTTAACATGTCGCCATTTGTGGCTTGCAACGAAAAATCAGGTGCCTTTTGACCTGCTTCTAGCATAATTATCACTCCTACTTAGTTTATTAGAAAAACTTAGCTTGTCGCTAAGTCCTAGCGAAAGCTTTAGTTTTTCTTATACTACCATCCATAATTGCGACAGTGAAAGTTTGTACTTTCTGATAGTATAAAAATACAGACTGATCGTGTTTAAAAACATTCTCATATCGCCCTAGAGGATTTCAAGATACAGTAAAAGCAATCTTGCCAAACTGTTCGCCTTCTTCAAGACGCCTCATTGCTTCTACACAGGCTTCAAGCGGATAGGTCGTGTCTACCATTGGTGCGATATCATGCTTTGAGATAAATTCCAGCATGTCATGGAATTCTTCGATGCTCCCCATTGTACTGCCAAGAAGCTGATATTGCCCGTAGAAAAAGTCTCGGAGATTAAAATCGACTGAATCTCCAGCAGAGGCACCAAAAATAACGATTCGACCTCCTTTTTTCAAGACATTTAAGGATTTTTGAAAGGTAGCTGCTCCAACACTGTCAATAACGAGGTCAATGGTTTCGTTTTTCAGTGCTTCCACCCAATCCTCTTGTGAAGATAGAACGAGGTCAGCGCCGAGCTCAAGAGCCTTTTGTCTTTTCGTTTCATATCTTGAGGTCACGATCACACGAGCCCCCACTGCCTTTGCCATTTTAAGTAAAAGAATCGCTACACCGCTCCCGATTCCAGGAATGAACACGGTATCCCCTTCTTGAATCTGCCCTTTTGTAAAAAGTGCTCTGTAGGCAGTGACGGCACCAAGAGATAATACCCCCGCCTCTTCCCATGAAAGGTGAGCAGGTTTCTTCGCGACATTTAATTCTGGAAGTACGATAAACTCCGCAAAGGTTCCGTCGTCAGGCAGTCCGAGAATTTCAAACCCTTCTGGGGGCGCAGGTGTATTTTTCTCCCAGCCAAGACTTGGAATGACGACGACCTCATCTCCTTTTTGGAAGGAGGTGACACCTTCACCAATCTCTTCTATTATTCCAGCACCATCAGATCCAATGACAATCGGTGGTGCATCCGGTTGGTGGCGGACCAGCACAAATAGATCTCGATGATTGAGCCCTGCCGTCTTCAGCCGAATTTTAACCTCTTGTGCTTTCAACACTGGCTCTGGATAATCGGTATAAGCTAACCCCTCATAACCAGTCTTTCCATAATGGACTATCGCTTTCATCTTAATCCCCCTTGGTAAAACCAGCCTATTTTGTATAAGTATAACATGTCCTGCCTGCTCTATGCCTCTCATACGTGTTATGATAATGGCAGGAGTTATCTTCTATTAAAGGCTCTTATTCTAAAGATTCTTTTATAAATCCTGATGGTTCAAGACAAGCTTACCCAATCCATGCATACTATTATAAGAATTAACGTGCTGTCATCCATTCAATACGTTTAATAACCCATTCCTACCCTTCGTTAAAATAGGGTTAACTTGAAAAATTAAAGCACAAGGAGGAATTAAGTTGGTAGACATTCATGCCCTAAAATCGGCATTAACCTCCCATTTTACTGGGGGTATCATGGACGAGGAGAAAGCCTTAAGAGCGGCCATCTGTCTGCCGCTTTTCAAACTAGAAAATGACTGGCATCTTCTTTTTGAAGTAAGAGCCTTTCATTTGAAGAGCCAACCGGGTGATATTTGCTTTCCAGGCGGTAAGATCGATCCAGATGACTCCACACCTCTGCATACTGCTGTCAGAGAAACATCAGAAGAGTTGGGTATTCTAAAAGAATCGATTGAAATCATCGGGGCGCTTGACCGCTACGTTCCCTCTTCGCAGTTTATTATTTATCCTTTTGTAGGGCTTTTAAAAGATCTTCATTTTAATATTAATAAAGAAGAAGTCGATCATACCTTTACAATCCCGCTTAAGTGGCTTCTCTCCCATCAGCCCGAAAAGCATCGTGTGAATATGGATCCGAAGCCGGGCGAGGACTTCCCTTATGAGCGAATCGCACAGGGACGAGATTATAAATGGCGAAGAAGAACGATGGTAGAACTCTTCTATCACTATGAGGATCACAGCGTTTGGGGAATGACAGCTAAGATCTTAACGCATTTCTTGGAAGTTATTAAGAAAGAACACATCCTCTAACTCGGAGAAACTTAGATGCCCACGGTTCTTACTAAGATTACATAAGCATTTTTACTTTCTAACTGAAAGATAAACAAGTAAGATAATTCGTGGCAAATTTTTTTATTAATGTACCTAGAATCCCCCGGACTAGGGCATAGAGTTGAAAGGAAGAGAGACATTGAATAACAGAACACAATCACAGACTTTATATGAAAAAGCACAAGAGGTCATCGTCGGAGGGGTGAACAGCCCTTCCCGTTCTTTTAAAGCAGTAGGCGGAGGCGCACCTGTTTTTATGGAACGCGGCCAAGGAGCCTACTTTTGGGATGTTGACGGAAATCGATATATTGATTATCTGGCTGCGTATGGCCCGATCATTACCGGACATGCCCATCCCCACATAACCGACGCAATTGCACGTGCTGCTGCGAACGGTGTCTTATATGGAACACCCACACAGCTTGAAATTCAATTTGCCACGATGCTCCAAGAGGCGATGCCATCACTGGAAAAGGTCCGTTTTGTAAACTCTGGTACTGAGGCAGTCATGACGACCATTCGTGTTGCCAGAGCTTATACAGGACGAGATAAAATATTAAAATTTGCTGGCTGTTATCACGGACACTCTGACCTTGTCCTCGTTGCAGCAGGTTCAGGCCCTTCCACACTAGGAACACCGGACTCTGCTGGTGTCACACAAGCTATTGCGAAGGAAGTCATTACGGTTCCATTCAATGACCCTGATGCATTGAAGGAAGCCTTTGATAAATGGGGACATGAGCTCGCTGCCGTTCTTGTTGAGCCGATTGTTGGAAATTTTGGCATCGTCACTCCTGAGCCGGGCTATCTTGAAACCATTAATGAAGTCGCTCACGCACATGGCACACTTGTTATATATGATGAAGTGATCACCGCTTTTCGTTTTATGTATGGCGGCGCCCAAAATCTCCTTGGCGTTGAACCTGATATGACGGCAATGGGTAAGATTATTGGTGGGGGTCTGCCAATCGGTGCCTACGGTGGAAAAGTCTCTATTATGGAAAAAGTAGCTCCGCTTGGCCCTGCCTATCAAGCGGGAACAATGGCAGGAAATCCGGCTTCCATGTCAGCTGGAATAGCTTGTCTTGAAGTGTTAAAAGAGCCTGGCGTTTACGAGGAGCTTGACCGGTTAGGTGAGCGTTTGGAATCTGGAATCCATGCGATTAACAAAGAGTTTGGATTACCCATCGTCATTAATCGACTTAAAGGTGCACTGACACTTTATTTTTCAGATCATCCAATCATCAATTATGAAGATGCCAAAGCAACAGACGGGGAAAGGTTTGGCCGATTCTTCAAAGCCATGCTCGATGAAGGCGTGAATCTGGCCCCTTCCAAATACGAAGCCTGGTTCCTAACTACTGCCCATACTGACGCAGACGTCGATCAAACACTCGAAGCTGTCAGAAAGAGTTTCGCGAAGCTCTAAGCAAGCCTAAGAAATTCTTGACTCCAAGGGGCAGCGTAGCCGTTTGGAAACAACGATTTGGATTTTGGGATGCACGCGCGCCTTGTGGGCCTGGGGGCTTTTTGGATTCTAACGGACACGGTGTCCTTTACAAGCGCAATCTAAGGCAAAATGGCCAGGAATCTGTCTGTAACGGACTTGAGTGGAAAACCGGCTAAAACGGGGCTGTAACGGCCTGTATGTCCGTTACACAGGCCAGCACGGAAAGCAGAGCTTCAACTAGCTGGCTGACTGCGTGCCGTCAGTCATTTAAAATCTGCCATCAATTCGTCATAGGTTTAGCATTGAATTTATATGGTTAACATTGTATAGTCTATGAGGTGTTTATTTAGGAGAGCCGCAAGTGTGGTACTTCTTATATTTGAAGGGATTTTGATAAAACTATGAAGCTTGGTGCGCGTGTCTTAAAGACAGGGTTAGCCATCACTCTTTCGATGTATATCGCAATTTTGATAGGTTTTAAATCGCCATCAGGTGCAGCAGTTGCTGCCACCTTTGCCATTCAGCCTTCTGTCTATCGCTCTTGGCAATCGATCGTTGAAAATGTCCAGGGCAATGTAATTGGGGCGATAGTCGCCATATTAATGTTAATGCTGCTTGGAACGAACCCGATCCTAATCGGTCTTGCCGTTATAATTGTTATCGCGCTTCACCTTAAACTTAGAATTCAAGATACCATTCCTTTAAGCATTGTTACGATCATCTTAATGATGAGTGGTGTTCCGGCAGGTGAAGGGGTTCTGACTTATGCGCTCAGCCGCCTCTCCCTTATACTAATCGGGGTATTTTCTGCTTTTATTGTCAATCTGGTATTTTTACCTCCCAATTATGATAAGCGGTTGTACGAATTAATTTTCGAGCAAACGAATGAGTTATTTAATTGGATCCGTCTTACGCTGCAGCATACACCCGACCGGACTAGTCTAAAAAATGAACTCAAACAATTTCAAGATAATCGATATAAGATTGCAGAGTATTTTCTATGGTATAAAGAAGAACGCACTTATTTTAAAAAGGTTCGTTATGCTAGGTATCGAAAAGGGGTTATCTTCAGGCAAATGATGATGACAACTAACAAACTAAATGACGTTCTCCGATTAATGAGCGAATACGAAAACCTTCCTCAATCTTTGCCGGATGATTTAAAGGCAGATATTAAGGAGCGGATTGAGGGATTAATGATGTTGCATGAGGGAATCCTGCTTCGTTACAACCGAAAAATCCGCAAAGAGCCGCATGAAAAAATAATAGAAAACTCACATCTGCATAAGGCGAAGCTTGCCAAAAGCTTCTTCGACTATTATGAAGCCAAAAAGGATAATGAATCCCTTCAGCTTTTTCCTCTTATAGCAACGCTTGTTGAATATGGTCAATGCTTGGAGCATCTCGATCGCCTTGTAGATAGCTTTCAAACGTTCCATGTTAAAGAAAACAAAAAAGAAGAATAGTAAAGACCGGCCCGATTGTCACAAAGCGTGACAACGGAGCCGGTTATTTTTTATTTATAAATATAGTCCATTATTCCAGTTGTTGAACTTGAAATAGCTGATAGTAGTTGCCTTGTTTTTTCATAAGCTCCGCATGATTGCCGATTTCGACTATTTGTCCATGCTCAATAACGACGATTCGGTCAGCATGAGTAATGGTTGAGAGACGATGTGCCACAATAAATGTGGTTCGGTCCTTGGCCAGTTCCTCCATAGCTTCTTGAATCAAGTGCTCACTTTCCAAATCCAAAGCAGAGGTGGCTTCATCCAAGATTAACAGCGGCGGGTTTTTCAAGAAGACTCGGGCAATGGAAATCCTCTGCTTCTGTCCGCCAGAGAGCTTCACGCCTCGCTCCCCCACCTGTGTCTGGTAACCCTCCGGCAAATTCATAATAAAATCATGGGCATTTGCCTGCTTGGCTGCAGCGATAACGTCTTCATCCGATGCATCAGGATAACCCATGCGGATATTAGCTGCAACCGTATCAGAAAACAGCACGGTATCCTGAAGCACCATGCCAATTTTGTCACGAAGCGAGCGGACACGCAATGTACGAATATCCTTGCCGTCTAACAGAATAGCGCCTTCTGTTACATCATAAAAACGCGGAATAAGACTGACAAGCGTTGATTTCCCGCCACCGCTCATCCCGACAAGTGCAATCGTTTCTCCAGGCTGCACTTTCAAGTTTAAATGATTTAGGGCCAGGTTGTCCCCTTCATTGTAACGGAAGCTCACCTCTTTGAACTCCACAAGCCCGTCTACCGCTTCAACCTTTGGTGCCTCGGGTTCATCGACAATATCATATTTCTGATCCAATAATTCAAAGACACGATCCATAGAAGCAAAGGCTTGTGTCAACGTAGTCGATGAGCTGACCACTCTGCGCAGCGGGTCATATAAGCGGTCTAGAAAAGTAAAGAAAGCGACAACTGTCCCAATTTGAGTCATGTGATGAATAACCTGAAAAGCTCCAAGCGCAATCACTAATAACGGCGCAATATCCGTTACTGTATTCATCACAGCAAAGGTTCTTGCGTTCCAAGAAGTGTGATCCAAAGCCCGATTTAAGAAGTTCCTATTGCGCTTACGGAACTGTTCTTGCTCATAATCTTCAAGAGCAAAGCTTTTAATCACATTCATTCCTTGAACACGTTCATGAAGATGCCCTTGAACCTCTGCCAGTGCCTGCGACCGTTTTCGAGTCAGCATGCGAAGCCTTGTATAAAATATTTTTACAGAAATTCCGTAAAACGGGAACATCAAGATCGACACAACCGTCAGCCAGAAATTCATGGAAAACATGAGACAAAGTGCAATCAGAATCGTCACCATGTCGAGCCAAATATTCATCATACCAGTCATGACAAAATCCTTGGTTTGCTCAACATCATTAATAATACGAGAAATGATCTCACCCGCCTTATTATTGGCATAGAACCGGAGGCTGAGTCGCTGAATATGATCGAAGAGACGATCACGCAAATCATACAATACCTTATTCCCTACCCACTGAGCATAATACTGACGGTAGTATTCGACAGGCGGGCGTAAAATGACGAACACAAAAAAAGCCACTCCAATCACGTAGAAAAGCCGGTGCAGCTTTTCAGATGAAGGAAGAGGTTCATTAATCACATCATCAATCACATATTTAAGAATAAGCGGCAGCGCCAAGGGAATAGCAAATTTTATAATTCCAATTAATATCGTAATAATAATTTGTTTCATATAAGGATAAACAAACTGAAGATACCTTTTAATACTTTCCAGGCCAATCTCCTCCTTTTCTGCAAGGGGCCAAGACTTGCGTTTGTCCCATTTTCTTGAATGCGATTCATAAGAGATGGAGTGGCGGTCCCGTCTATGCCGAGCTTCCCTAAATCCTTAGACCCTACATATAAGATTTATAAACGTCATACCATTTATTCACGAAGTTCGGATTAAAAGGGCCTTTTTTATGCTCAATCCAATTAATGAGTTCATCCACATGACGGCGCAATATACGGTCGAGTTTATTCGGATAATTCATTTTGACACGATGAAGGGAGTATTCATCTTCATCCAAAAGTTTGTAGGTCCCGTTAGGAAAGACTTTAATATCAAGATCATAATCAATATATTTCAAGGCTTCCTCATCCCATGTGACGGGAGAGCCTAAGTTGCAATAATAATGGGTGCCATCTGGACGAATCATACAGATAATATTGAACCAATCACTCGTACTGAAATAAATGATGGCAGGTTCTTTGGTCTGCCACTTACGACCATCCGATTCGGTTACAATAGTTTGATTATTCCCGCCTATAATAGTTTCCTTTGATCCCGATAAAACGAGTGTTTCTTCCCATATCCGATGAAGGGACCCATCATGTTTGTAGCTCTGAATCTCAATTATTGTACCTGCCTTGGGAAAACGCATGGCTCCTACCACACTTTCTTTGTCTCATTTTTAGCCGCTCCAATTCTGTTGCCCTTCTTTCCGTACCCGATTTTCATCTCATCTACTCCATTAAATATGTATCGGCCGCACAAGCTCCTCATCATTGAAACGCGTATGATTGACCTTTGTTGAAACGGGATACATATGCATATCCTTTGTAGGAAAAGACGTCAAAAGCCCTTTCACATCCTGAAACGGCCGATTCGGGTCCAACCACAAAGCTTCATCCTTCTGGCTTAAGATAACCGGCATTCTGTCATGTAATGGCGACATAAAGGCATTTGCCTGTGCAGTAATAATTGTACAGGTCGCAAGCGTCTCATGGCCCGATTGCCAAACAGACCAAAGCCCCGCAAAACTAAAGGGCTCCCCATTTTTCAACTGAATCCGATAGGGTTGCTTATGCTTCTCCGTCTTCTGCCATTCATAGAAACTGTCCGCTATAACCAAACAGCGCTGCCGATGAATTAATGATTTAAAGCTTGGCTTTTCATGGAGAGTTTCCGAACGGGCATTGATCATCTTCGCCCCAATGCTTGGATCCTTTGCCCAAGCTGGCACGAGCCCCCATCTTAAACGACCGATCTTATTCCCTTTTTCACCGCGCACAACAGCCAAGACAGAATGAGTGGGTGCAATATTATAGCTTGGACTCATTGAAAGTTGAGACGAATAGGCTTGTTCAAATCGTTCAAATAACACGTCCAATTCAATGGTCAATGTAAATCTCCCACACATATTGCCCCTCCTATTCCCCGTTATCCTGAAACTCACTACAAGCCGAGTCGTCTCTAACCAAGCCTTAACCCTTATCTATATTAACATCCATAATCAGTAGCAGCGAGCCTACTACCTGATGCTCCACCATGAAACGCACCCTCGAATAAACTTCGTGCTGGCTTGCGCGAAATCCACTTCCTTTAAATGAGGATTTTAAGCACAGTTAGTTGCTAATGACCAATCATGCCGACTTTTTGCCAAATAGCATCACGCCCTGCTTGCGCGAAATCCACTTCCTTTAAATGAGGATTTTAAGCACAGTTAGTTGCTAATGACCAATCATGCCGACTTTTTGCCAAATAGCATCACGCCCTGCTTGCGCGAAATCCACTTCCTTTAAATGGGGATTTTAAGCACAGTTAGTTGCTAATGACCAATCATGCCGACTTTTTGCCAAATAACATCACGCCCTGCTTGCGCGAAATCCACTTCCTTTAATGGGGATTTTAAGCACAGTTAGTTGCTAATGACCAATCATGCCGACTTTTTGCCAAATAACATCACGCCCTGCTTGCGCGAAATCCACTTCCTTTAAATGAGGATTTTAAGCACAGTTAGTTGCTAATGACCAATCATGCCGACTTTTTGCCAAATAGCATCACGCCATGCTTGCGCGAAATCCACTTCCTTTAAATGGGGATTTTAAGCACAGTTAGTTGCTAATGACCAATCATGCCGACTTTTTGCCAAATAGCATCACGCCCTGCTTGCGCGAAAGGACTCCTCATGTGACCTTGCCATAATATGAGCCACGTTAGCGGTAGCGAAAAATCCGCTTCTTTTCTCTTAAGATTTTAAGGACAACTAATGCTTTCTGGTCGTATAAAAAAAAGATAACATAAAATGAGCAGTTATGTATATTGTGGACAATTTCGAGGTGTTTGAGACCTAACACAAAAACTCCCAACCCGAAGTGGGTGGGAGTGTTGTGCAGGTGATAAGTTACATCCCTTTATTTTTTTGGGATTTATTGTTTTGCTTACGAACTTCTTGAGCGTTCGTTTCACTTCCAAATTCGGCACCAAATTCGCTGCTAGAAGAACCGCTAGCAGATTGTTGGTTTTGACGCTTTACTTCTTCAACATTAGTGCCTGCTTTTGTTTTCTTAGCCATCTGTATCACCTCCACGGATTTTAATGTAACCTCTCCATAAGGAAATTATGTAAAAAAATTACTAAAAAAAGAATTAGAATAAATACATGATGTCCGTATTAAAGGAAACACTGAGAGCAGTATGTGGGAACAGACCTCTACTGCTGGATTCACTGCTTGAAAAATAGTGGGGACAGACCTCTAACTGTGGGATTCACTGCTTGAAAAATAGTGGGGACAGACCTCTAACTGTGGGGTTCACTGCTTGAAAAATAGTGGGGACAGACCTCTAACTGCGGGATTCACTGCTTGTAGAGGTCTGTCCCCAAGGAGGACTAAACATGTATGTCGGACGCGATTTAATGGCGCTGACTATGGTGCCGAAATCTGAATGGACCGTCGATGAGCTTGCTCATTTTAATCACTGCTTTCAACAAATCACTCCTTATCTCAATTCTCAGGGGGTTTCCCTAAGAAATGAAATTGTCGAGGAAATTGAATCACGAGATGATTTTCGACACAGGGATGAGGCTGATTGGCAAAACGGAACACAAGTCAATTTTGACTGACCCATCAACTAAATCGTTAAGCCTTTTTTAATAATTGCCAGCTATAATGAAATTACCCTGATAATTATCCCCCCTATTAGACAACGGCAAAGGGCTGACTAAATTTAGTCGGCCCTTTTGCTGTTTATCATGAGTTCTCGTATTTTTTGATGAGAGACAGGAATCGGAATCTCATGCAGTTCTTTTATTGTGACCCATTTGAATGAATTGGGTAAGCAAGGACTCGTTTCTAAAAGTGTCCCTTCCCATAAATTAAGCTCCCATTTAAGATGGGAAAAGGTATGCGATACCGACTGATTAACTTTATTTAATGTTAAGGGCTTCTTTAGACTCAACATTTCAGCTACATAAGAATTAAGATGAGACTCATCGGAATGTTCCGAGTGACTTATCATTGGAAATTCCCATAGATTCGCCAAAAGTCCGCTTTCTGACCGTTTATGAACTAATACACGGTCACTTGCGTCCTTGAGCCAAAGAACACGGTAAGCTTCTGTTTTTTGCTTAGCCTTTTTCGATTTTATTGGAAGTGACTCCTGAATGTCCTGCTGTTTGGCTTGGCACCACTGGCTGATCGGACATTCCTCACACAAAGGATTTTTCGGTTTACAAATAAGAGCGCCAAGTTCCATGATTCCTTGATTGAAATCAGAGGCCGCCTCGTTTGGAATTAATTCGTCTAATAGTTTTTCAAAAACCTGTCTTGTTTTTGGTTTGGCAATATCTTCTTTAATTAAAAAAAGGCGGGAGAGGACTCGCATCACATTCCCGTCGACTGCGGGCACAGGCAGATTGTAAGCGATGCTTAGAATAGCCCCTGATGTATAAGGGCCAATCCCTTTTATTTTCAATAATGTTGAGCGGTCTTTTGGCACGACTCCCCCGTATTGCTCAACAACTTCGCGTACACCTGCTTGAAGATTGCGAGCACGGGAATAATAACCAAGACCCTCCCAAGATTTTAGCACGTCTTCTTCGTCTGCATAAGCCAATGACTGCATTGTTGGAAACCGCGACTTAAATCGTTCATAATAAGGGATAACGGTGTCGACTTGTGTTTGTTGGAGCATGACCTCTGATATCCAAGTATAATAAGGATTATGCATGTTCCGCCACGGCAGATCTCGTTGATTTTTCCGATACCAATCGACTAAGCTTGCTGAAACTAGAATAGAGTGGTTTTGATGAAGTTCTAACGTCATTTTTTTACCTCTTTTAATATTGGTGAAAACTTATACTTTCTCTACAGTTGAATAGAAACGAACGCCCACACAAGTGTCTTTCCTAAATTCATACACTATTTTTTAAGGAGGGATTTCCCTTGGATACCGGCACACACGTGGTAATGGGTATTGGACTAGCCGCGTTATCAACATTAGATCCCGTGATCACACACGATCCTTATACCGTTCACGCCTGTTTAGTGGGTACTCTTGTAGGTTCTTTAGTCCCTGATATCGATACGGTTCTGAAATTAAAAGATAACGCGACATATATCAGACACCATCGTGGGAATACGCATTCACTGCCAGCAACTTTCTTGTGGCCGATATTAATCACTGCGCTTATTACCCATTTTTCCAATACATCTTCTATTTTGCATATATGGCTTTGGACTTTTTTTGCGGTGGCACTTCACGTCTTTGTCGATATATTTAACGCTTACGGGACCCAAGCCTTGAGACCAATCAATAATAATTGGATAGCCCTTGGAATTATTAATATCTTTGATCCATGTATTTTTGCACTTCATATTCTCGGTTTTGCCATTTGGATGGTTGTGGGTTACCCGGGCTATGTCTTCTTAGCCATTTACGGGATTTTAATTTTGTATTATTTCTTACGCATTTGGCATCACAAACGAGCCAAGGCATTAGTACGAAAACACATACCTGAAGTGGTGGACATTTATCTTTCGCCTACCTATAGATGGACCACCTATCACTTATCAGCAAAAAGTAAAACTCAATATTTTGTAGGGGAAATAAAAGGGTCAAGTATCACGCTAATTGACATCTTTCCTAAGAAATCAATCCCTGAAGATAAACTGTTCCAGCAGGCTCTTGAAGACACTAATATTGATGCATTCCTCCATTTTTCGCCTATCTATCGATGGGAGCGTGAAAAACGGGAGCATGGTGAGGAAATTCGCTTTATTGATCTTCGTTATTTTTCCAATGGACGCTATCCGTTCGCTGCCACCGTTTGGATCGATGACGACGGCACCATCATTTCTTCATTCACAGGCTGGGTCTTTAGCGATTCTAAGCTTAAAAAGAAGCTGACTCTCGCCTCTGAAGACCACTAATATAAGTTTTGATCTTATCTCGAGCTGTAATGGACATCTTGCCGTTACGGCTCGTTTTTTGGACTATCCAAATAGAATGTCACTCAAGCCTCCCTTTTTTCTAATAACGAAATCGGGAAGCCGACTGGCTCATTGGCAGATCCTCGGGTGCCCCAGGCGAAAACGCCATCTAAGTATTCAATGGTTAAAGGAGCTCCTTCTTCGTCCCCTTTTATATAGTAAGTCTCTCCCTGTTTAAAATCATTAGGATCAAGAAGATACGCGTGAGCCATCGTTGATTTTCTTTCATATACAGCCATCTCACTCGTATTGCCCATCGAGAGAGCCTGCTGTACCTTTTCTCTTAACACCTTAATTTCTTCTCTCAATTCAAATTCGGTCATATCACTATAGCGTCTGTTCATGCTGCTCCTCCTATCCTTTTCCCGGTATTACCTATTAAAAGCTGTTTCGTCTTTCTTATAAAGAGCTTCGTTATTCGTCATGATCACTCATCCAGCGGTCAATGAGATCTGCCCCAAAGCCCTTGCGATACAACATCTGTTTGATTTTCATCTTTCGCTCATAACCCGTTAAATGTCTATACTTATATAAAGCTTTCTCCCCGTGAATATTAAGAGCACTGTATTCCTCTTCTTCATCAAAGGAATCGTCTAATTGATTAACCACTTGCCCAGAGACCTCTTGTGAAAAGCCTTTTTGAATGAGGGCTTGGAGCAATTTTTGTTTTTGCTCTTTGGCCGAACGATTTCGCCAGGACTTCTCTTTCTTCTTGGCAAATTGGACCGCCTGATTATATTCATCTGTTTTATTATAATGAAGAAGTGCCTTTTCTACCTTATCTGTGGAAACCCCTTTTTGAAGCAATTCTTGACGAATGACAGAGGGGCCTTTTGAGGTTAAACTTTTCTTAGATCTTACATAAGCATCAGCAAACGCCTGGTCATCCAGCCACTTGTCTCTAAGAAGATTCTCTAGGACATTCGAAATAACCGAATCTGAATAGTCCTTTCCCTCAAGATAAACGGCTACTTCTTTGACCGATCTCATCCTATAGCTAATATAGTTCAAAGCGATTTGATAGACCTTATGACGCTCAGTTTCGTCGTCTAACTCTCGCACTTTAGCATCGGTTAGAGGAAGATCCTTTCTAAGGCCGTACTTAATAAGCAAATCCTCATGAACTTCAATCATTGTAACAAGGTGCTCATTCTCTAAAGACTTGAGCTCCACTTGATAGACTTGTCTTTTTTTAGGATGCACCTGAATTTTCGAAACGACTAACATCGCCATCACCCAATTCCCATGATACCTTCTTCTAAGCGCTTAGACAATGAATACTGTCTCTTAGAAGCCCTGTGTATTATTGGAAGTGGTTAAGGCCATTCGAGATCAGTTGAAAATAGGCGTAACGGCCGGCATTCCCTTATTTCCGCTTTCCAGCCGATTTACAACGATTCTCTATTTGTGGATTTTTGGCTTAAAATAAGGACGAAACCGACATTTAACGAATCGTTACGCGCAAATGGTTTTCATATGAAAGCGGCAAACGCAGAATCCTATATAAAATATAACTAGGAGGGTTTCCAATGATTATTGGCATTACAGGTGGCACCGGATTTATAGGAAAGGCGATTACTGATTATTATTTGGAAAAAGGCGATCAGATTGTCCTGTTCACTCGAAAGACAGAACCTGCCAGAAAAAATAACGCGATTATCTATGTAACATGGGACCCATCCAGTCATCATGTACCAGAAAATGTCCCAACTCTTGATGTGATCATCAACTTGGCTGGGGCTACACTAAATAAGCGGTGGTCACCTGAATACAAAGAAATTATTCTAAAGAGCCGATTGGACGCTGTTAAAACGGTGCTCGAACTCATCCTTCAACAGCAATCCTGCCCTCTATTAATTAATGCCTCTGCTGTCGGCTACTATGGGACCTCGCTTGAACGTGTTTTTACAGAAGCGGATGAAATGACGCCTTCTGACTTTTTGTCAGAAGTAACAGTAAAATGGGAGGCTGCCATAGAGCCATGTAAACCGCTGTGCAGCCGGGTGATCCCCATTCGATTTGGCGCTGTGCTTGGTCCGAAAGAAGGTGCCTTTCCTAAAATGATGTTGCCTTATAAATTCTTTGCAGGCGGGACAATAGGATCAGGGAAACAATGGCTGTCCTGGATTCATATTCAGGACCTTGTGAGGCTCATCGATTATGTTGTCACCCATTCTGATATTAAAGGACCGGTTAATGGGACGGCGCCTGAACCTGTCCAAATGAATGAGGTTGGACGAACAATCGGAAAAGCCATGAATCGTCCGCACCTTTTTCCAGTTCCTAACTTCATCTTAGAAGCGTTGCTAGGAGAAATGAGTGTGCTTGTACTAGAAGGGCAAAAAGTCTTGCCGCAAAAGCTATTAGATCATGGTTTTACCTTCGATTTTTCCACTATTGAGAAAGCGATTTCAAACTTGATTTTATTAACAAATTCTTAATATTTATTTTTATTTTAGACTATATCTTTTCGATAAAAAATCGACTATAATTTTATTAATTCGGTGGTAAAAAAACATGCTGTTGAATTCATTTTTAACTTTAAATTGATCAAATTTATCCGGTCAGTTCTCCTGTTATTTATAACGGTGATGTCCTGGTCAAAAACAATAAGATTCGAACTGTTTCTCCACACTTCCTTCATTAGCATTTATTAAAGAATTTCCCTGTACACATCCATCCTTACCGCTTACGACCGTTCTTTTCTAGTCGTTTTGCCTAGGGCTTAATTTCGATTTTCGGGATCCGATTGTACAGGAGTCCTAAATTGCTGATAGCATTGATCCCCCCATCTTAAGGCAACCATCGGAACCCCGATGACGTGACTCGCAAAAATTGGAGCTGCGCCATAAAGCATGGGAACCCTCTCGCCTTTCTTTCTCTTTTTGGCTTAAGCTATGTCGATTACATTTCGACCGCCTTAAGAAGCCAATAATGGTATTCTCTCAGTCTGTGAAAGCCTAAGACTGGAAGAGAGTAAGGCGGTATCTGAAGAGCCAAGTGCTCCTCACCCTGTCCGAAAGTCAGCGGCATGGCTGCAGAATTCGTTATTGTGGTACCGACACCTTTTCAAATTTGGATTATAATTACCACCAGAATATTGATCAACTAACAACCGAATAACGGGAAGGCAATTGGTGCGCCACCAAACAGTGTTTGGTCTTAGTGGGTTCGATTCCCACCCCGGAATAGGTTACACATTTTTTTAGTGGTTACCCCCACGAAACTAGGAGGTAAGAAAAATGTTGAAAAAACGTGACCTAACCGAGTGTGGCGCCCTATTTGAATTAATGCGCGACCCAGAAGTTTTCCCGTTTGTGAGACAAAAAGCCAATACACCAGAGGAATATCTATTCATAACTAAGCAAACCATTGAATTAGAAGAACAGCATAAGCTGATTTCTCGTACCATTATAGATGAATATGGTCAGCCAATCGGTACCATTACCCTTTTTGACGTTGAAGACGGGGCCGGTTTTCTCGGAACTTGGCTTGGCAAGCCCTATTTTGGCAAGGGGTATAATAAGCAAGCAAAGGATCTATTCTTTGAAGAAGTGTTTAATGAAACAGACATTCACACGGTCTTCTTGCGCATACGTGAGGAAAATATTCGCTCACAAAAAGCAGCACTGAAGCTTGCGTTTGTGCAATATGCCAATGACACTCACTCTGAAATCTTAGAACGAGCGAATACCAATCCAAATGGCCATCGTTATAACCTATACGCCATTACAAAAGAAAACTTCTTGAACCACAAATTGATGACGAATCAGCTCGCCTCATTCCTGGATACCGAAGAGCGACTTGAAGCTTAATAGATCTTATAAAGGCCTCCAGCTACGGAGGTTTTTTTAATACGGCGCTAACCCGTCACTTAATTTTTACCAAATAAGCGATTCCTTGTTGAGATTTGAATCAAAATGGTGGGCAAGAACAGCTTGCCCACGAAAATCATTAGCATCGCTAATTTAGCACCCCTCTTTTTGATAGCTGCTTACTAAAAAAAGTCTTGGCACGCTCTTTTTTGTCCACAACCCGAAGAATTCTATTTCACAAACACGTAACATTCGATTAAAATACTTAACATTTGCCAAGACTAATTGAGGATAAAAATCGCAGGGGTTCCTGCTTTAAAATGGGAGTGCATGCTTATGGCAAAAAAGAAAACAACCCTTCGTGAGTCGGACAACCTGAACAAAACGCAATCCGTCCTTTATCAACGCGAGTTCAAACGCGCTAACCGAGCCTACGAGCGCAGTAAAGGCTGATCGAAATCATTTGCTTGAAGCACCGCTTATGATTGTCTGTTTTCCAATTAGCGAATCGAGTTCCGTCATCTCGATTCGCTATTTCTTTCCTCGGATTGAATTCTGAATAGTGTGCCCCCCCTTTCCAAAGCCTTAAGCGAGAGATACGTGAAATATCCCACCTAATAATTTCCGTTGTTGGAGCGATAGCCACAAAAATTGGCAATCAGTAATTCCTTATATAACGTAGGTCCGCCTTACAATTGGGGAATAGTAACCAAAGGGAGCTATTCCCAAACAAAATTTTTTAGGGGTGTTAGACTTGGCTAAGAAACGCAATGGAAAAGTAAAAGACGATCAAGTACATGTCCCAATCGCCAAGAATGAGGATATTCATTATACCGATCCCTTCGATGAGGATGATTGGGAAGCCCAAGAACGCATGAAAGCAGCCGACATTAGAGCCCAGAAAAGTTATTAATAGTTAGCCTCCCGAGTCACCGGGGGGCTTTTTTTCTGTTAATCGTTTTCCAACTAAAAGCAGACATAAAACATTACGTTTAACAAATCTTAAAACTAAATCCAACAAGAAAAGAAGGAGGGGGAAAATTGAAAAAACGACTGGCAAGTCTTATCACCATTCCAATATTGATGTTCATTTTTTCAGGAACCGGGAAAATGGCAACCCAAACCGAATCTAATTTACCCTTCAATGAGCTTCCGCCGTTTAACGATAGACAAATGACGGTTGATACTCCTTATCACCCAATACCCGCAACGTGCACCAACAATCAAATAAGACCAACTTCATTAACGAACATACAAGATAAAAGCAATGGCCCACTTAAGAAGTACAGAATTGTTTCATTCTATGGCCACCCAAGATCCACGCAAATGGGCATTTTAGGGCAATTACCCCCTAATGACCTCATTGCCCGATTAAAAAAACAGACAAGAGCCTATTCTGCGGCTGATCCGTGTTACCCCGCAATCCCAGCCATAGAATTAATCGCAACTGTCGCTGGACGGAGTCCGGGTCCAAAAGGCCTTTATTACCACGAAACCTCGTTAATGGATATAGACAAGTACGCTCAACTCGCTAAGCGAAATGGCATGTTACTCATTTTGGATGTTCAATTGGGGCGTGATAGTGTCCTTCATCAAGTCCAGTTGCTCAAAAACTATTTAAAGCTGCCTTATGTCCATCTTGCCATAGACACAGAATTTCATGTAGGAGCGGGACAAATACCTGGAGCTCAATTAGGACGGGTGAATGGGTATCATATAGAAGATGCCATACAATATGTATCCCGTTTGACAGAGGAGAATCATCTCCCTGACAAAGTTATCGTCATTCATCAATTTAAAGGGGATGTCATCCAGAATAAAAATGTGATTAAACCAACCGATCACGTCGAATTAGTGTTAAATTTTGATGGGTTTGGCGCCCCGCAAAATAAGAAGAGGGGCTATAATTTGCTTGTCAAAAACCAGCCGGTCCAATATGGAGGATTCAAGTTATTTTATAAACAAGATTCTCCTCTCCTAACACCAAAGGATGTATTAAAATTAGACCCTTCCCCTGTTTTTGTTGATTACCAATAAGCCTGGAAATCTTTTGCTCGCAAATGAGAAAATGGAAATCGCCTTGGACATAAGTTCCAAGGCGGTTCTAATCGAAAGGCTTTAGTTACTTTTATAAGGGCCTAAAATCTTAAGAGCCTCATCGTCAAGTGATGTGTCAACGGCTTTACTCATATCAACTGTGCCTTCAATTCCACCGTTTGATTTGTACCATTTATATTGGTTTTTAATATCATCAATATACATTTTACCGTCTGGATCTAATCCTGTAACATCCACTTGCTCCCAAGTTTTTGGATCTTTGAGAGCCGTGTATTTGGTCATAATTTTGATAATCTCATCTTTATTTCCCTTGTTATAGACAAAGGCATCATTATAATCCCGCAAGCCTTTTAGATAAGCTAGCATAAAACGAATGGCAACATCGTGACGCTGCTCTAAGAAAACTGGTGAGGCTATGACCATCGCGATTTGAGCCTTTGGAGCAAAATCAGTGGTATCTCCAAGGCGGACACAAATTCCTTCAGATATGCCTTTCGTAATCATGGGTTCAATTTCTAGGGCTGCATCAATCGTGCCATTGCTGAGTGCTGCTAACATATTATTGAAATCAGACATTAACACAAAGTGCACATCACTTCGTTTTAACCCTGCACTGTTAAGCATTTGTTGGAAGATGTAGTCATCGACACCATTCTGCGTAGAGACAGCAATTTTCTTCCCTTTTAAATCCTTATAAGATTTAATTGTATTTTGCTCATCTTTTCGGATTACAAAAGAGAAATAAGATTTTCCCATTACATTATGACCTTTATCCGCAATCATTTTAACATCGATTCCTTGTGCTATTGAGTTGAAGAACGAGGCAGAAGAAATCCCTCCTGCCACATCTACTTTGTCTGCTGCTAATGCGGGGAGCATGTCATCACTGTTTTGGAAGGTCGCATATTTGACGTTGATATTGTACTGTTTGAAATAGCCTTTTTCTGTTGCAATATAGAACCCTGCACCTGACGCGGACCCATCTTCAGCAATGGTGACAGTAGCGGGCTTACTAAGTGGCGGAAGATCGCCATTTACTGGCTTATCGGTATTTTCAGTTGCCTTGCTTGAACCGCTGTTAGGCGCCGTTGATGCTTTGTCAGTCGTTCCACAGGCTGTTAATATCCACACCATCATCGGAATGACCAGCAATGCCGCAAAAATTCTTTTCAGCATGCTTATTTCGCTCCTATCTTAAAAATTTATATAGTTAAGAGCTCAACACTCTTAATCTAGAATGTTATTTTCGGCCATTTTGAACAGCCGACTGAAGATGGTTCCAAATATCTACAAATTCTCTCCCCATATCAGGGTTAGAACGAACGATTTCAATGCTTCTTGGGCGCGGCAATCCAATCTGCTTTTGTTTTTCAATACGACCTGGTTGCGCACTCATAAGTAAGATGCGGTCACTGAGTAAGAGCGCCTCATCGATGCTGTGAGTTATAAACAAGACCGTTTTCTTGGTTTCTTCCCAAATGCTCAAGAGCTCCTCTTGTAAAATAAATTTGTTTTGTTCATCTAAAGCTGCAAAAGGTTCATCCATTAGGAGAATCTCAGGATCATTAGCAAAGGCTCTGGCAATGCTTACCCGCTGCTTCATCCCACCGGAAATTTCGGATGGATATAAATTTCGGTAATCCCAAAGTCCAACTTTATTGAGGTAGTACTCGGTTCTCTCTTTTAACTCATTCTTTGGGGCATGCCTCATTCGAAGACCAAAGGAAACATTATCCTCCACCGTCATCCAAGGAATAACACCCTTTTCTTGGAAAATCATCGATTGGAGCGGTCGATTTTTCTGTCCAGGCTTGATTTCAAAGTGGCCAGAGCTTTGCGACTCAAGCCCCGCTAAGATCCGAAGCAAGGTTGTTTTCCCACAACCGCTCGGACCAATGAGACAAACAAATTCACCTTCTTGAATATCCAAGGTGATATCTTGAAGGGCGATGACACTCTCCTTCCTTTTGTAAAACACCTTTGTCAAATGCTCTATATGAATCTTTGGGTCTCCCATACAGCTGCACCTCCCCTTTTGTTAGGACCTCCAAGGAATGAGCTTTCTCGTGAGCCACCTGAGCAGAATGGAAAAAAAGTAACCAAAGAAAGAAATGAGAATCAACCCTACATACATTTCTTTTAATAAAAAGGCTTTGTATTCCATCCAAATGATGTAACCAATCCCTGAATTGGCACCAATCATTTCAGCTGCCACAATAGTAAGGAGGGCAATGGCCTGCCCCATCTGAATGCCTTCCATCATGACAGGCAGTGCTCCAGGAAGAGCAATTCTAAAGAAAAAGTCTCTGGACCTGGCACCATAATTTTTGGCCACATCCACATAAATCGGCTCTATATTAGAAACACCCGCTGCTGTATTAATGACAACTGGGAAGAACACACTGCCTGCAATTGTAATCATTTTGGCAAAGTCATTTATCCCAAAAATAATGAGTATAAGAGGCATCAAAGCGAGTGTTGGGATTGGCATTAATGCCATGATAAGCGGCTGAAAGGCATATCGAACCGGTGCATACATGCCCATTAAAAGCCCCAATAAAATGGCTGGAATGACACCCAGCAAAAAGCCCCCGAGTATCCGGTAAAGACTAATAGCAATTTGTGAAGACAACTGACCATGAAGGAGCATATTAAAAAAAGCGACGATGATCAAAGAAGGCGGTGGAAAGAACCTTGGATCAATCACCGACGTTCGAGACAACAGCTCCCATAAAAGCAATAGCAAGATAGGCGAACTAATTGTAAGTGTTTGGAGATACCTTTGTTTAGTCTGTCGCTTCTTCCATTCTTCCTTTTCTCTTTCAATTGGATTGCTCAAAGATACTGTTTCATGTGTCATGCGCTCACCTCCTTGGTGGCATCATATGCATGAATACCCAATGCGTGACAAATGCCCAGGACTGTCGAATGTAAATTATATGTAAATGCATGAAATTAGCCATTTGTCAATTAAATTGTGGATATGTGGATAAAAGGCTTAAGGCCTGTCTAACAGGGAAGTGAAGTTGAGGATAAATTTGGGGACAAATGACATTAAGTTTTGTTAGTACTGTTAGCAAATTAGAAAATCCCCAGAAATATGGGATATAACACACCAAAATTGTGGATAACTCTGTGGATAGTGTTTATAAGTTTTAATTTTTGCAATAAAAGAACTTCAAAACGCTAAGTTTACGTCATTTATATGGATAAATTTTACTAATTAGATAACGATTTCCTAGAAACCTTTTTGAGGGCCGCGGTTCCGCGAATATAGAAAAGAGCTCACCCCTAGCCCAGGTCCCGCGCTTTTACACTGACGTTTTTTGACTACCCATAAGGTCAATTAGCCATTTAATCAAACGTTTGTTTAAATCCAATAAGCGCTTAATCGAGGCAAATCTCACAAAATCCTAATGTCCCCCCAATCAAGGCGTGGCCGGAGCCCTTTGTGTATATTCGGGGCATCGGGGCTCCATTACACCACTTTAGGGCGGCGCGGGAGTCCATTTCGTGCATTGGGCGCCGCTCCATTGCACCATTTTCTTATCCCGACCTGCGGATATTCGTGGACAAGCTTGTCTTACCCACCATTTTGTCTCTCATCTCGCTGATTTTCGTGGGCAAGAGTGCCTTGCTCCATTAGTTTTAAATTCAATAAAAAACGGAGAGTTCATTCCTCTCCGTTTTAAAACTCCTTTTATAGAAGCACTTCCGCCTGGCAGGAATGCCATGATTAGTCCAACACACTTGGCATATGCTGACTCAGCATTAAATCATCCAGACTTCCGAATTCATACCCTTGCTTTCGCAAATCATCAATTAAGCGCGGCATGACGTCCGCGTTGTCTTTTGAGACCGTGTGAAGCAAGATAATCGCGCCAGGATGGATTCGTCTCATAATGCTTTTATAGGCATAATCCGCACCCTTTTTGTGATCAATCCAATCCACATAAGCGAAGGACCAGAAAACGCTGGTATAACCCATCTCCTCGCCTAGTTTTAAGGAACGCTCACTGAAAGTTCCCTGCGGTGGACGAAGGTAAATCATATCGTGACGTCCGGTTAATTTTGTATAAGCATCCGCGAGCTTCGTTAGCTCCTCTTTATAATCCTCGTCACTTATTTTCGAGAGATCTGGATGACCCCATGAGTGATTGCCGACAATATGGCCTTCATTCACCATCCGTTTCACCAGATCAGGAGCAGATTCAATGTAATGGCCTGTTATAAAAAAGGCTGCGGGGACATGCTTTTCTTTTAAAACATCTAAGATTTCAGCTGTGTATCCTTTTTCATAGCCGTTATCGAAGGTCAAATAGACAATTTTCTTAGACGTGTCCCCAATCCATACGCCCCCATACTTATCTAAAAGGTCCGTATATTCCTTTTCCGTTGTTGAAGGTTCATTATTCTGACTCGGCTTAAAATACCAATCCTTTGCCTGTGTGGATGATGCAGCAAAGAAAAAAAGAAAAGCCAAAGTCAAAAACGGTGTCAACCAACGGATTGCATGATGGCGCATAACGTCACCTCC
Organism: Pullulanibacillus sp. KACC 23026; assembly: GCF_029094525.1. Taxonomy (NCBI): domain Bacteria; kingdom Bacillati; phylum Bacillota; class Bacilli; order Caryophanales; family Sporolactobacillaceae; genus Pullulanibacillus; species Pullulanibacillus sp. KACC 23026. The sequence goes on from NZ_CP119107.1 coordinate 4,232,647, forward strand.
TCCACACTTAGGATGACCCCTAAGCGAGGAGATTATGACTGTTTGAAGACCTAATCCTCGCTTGTTTGCTTCTCCCAATCCTTCTTAAAGCGATTAAGCTTCACACCTACCCCTTCAATCTGATTCATTAAGTTGCTTAAATCCTCACTGGTTGCATCCTCTCCCAAGGAAGCTGCCATATCTGCTATTAATTTCAACCGCGTTTGAAAGTATTTAATTTGCTCCGATTTTGACTCCGTTGCCCGCCCCATAACGATTCCACCTTTAAATTTAAATTTCATTTTTTATTTTATCCCAGCCTTCATACTTTCTGAAAGCAAAAGACAAACCAGCGCTTAAGCACTGGTTTATTTGGTGACATAATAGCGAAGGGAAATATGATCTTGAATAGGAATCCAGGCACCAATTCCTTGCTGGGTGATGTTTTTAACTTCAATGCTTTTCTTTCCGCCTTTTAAAACAAGATAAACTTCGCCAAAAGTTACCTTGCCCTTTTCATTCACAGCCGGAACAAATCCATTTAAGTAGCCTAACTTTTTAGGCTCTACGTTATAAACACGATCAATCTTCGTTCCTCTTCCAACATAAGTCGAGAAACCTAGAGGTAAAGAGGTTTTTTCTGCAGCCTTCATAATCATAAGCTTCTGCACTTCACCCTCGTCGGCAATCTTTGCCGTCAGTCCGCCTGTCACTTTTTCCTTCTTCTCTTGATTATAAGTAAGCTTTGTAACGGATGAATTTCCTCGGTTATCTAAAACATTTTTATTAACTTGTTTGTACTCCCAATTCACAGAAGTCTTGCCTGATTCATACTTAAGAGCCCAGTTTCCTAAATAAATTCGGGCGTGGTACCCAATGGACAGCTTCGAGGTATTAATTTCTGATTCGTTTAGCATACGAATTAATGTTGGGTTCTCAATCTCAACATTCGATGTTTTGATTAATTCTTCTGCAAGCGGGCTAGGCTTTAATTCAGGTTCATTTTGTGCCGGATTTGGATAAGTATTTTGTTTGGATATATCAACCACTGAACTAGGAACTTCAATCTCACCTGTTCCTTCTGATTCACCCTGCTTATCCTCTATTTGCTGTTGCTTAGGTTCTTGCTTTTTCGGCATTTCTTTTGCAAAGCTTGGCGTGGCCAACATTAATACAAGGGAAAGGGCAATGAGTGCTGCTCTCATTTTTTTGAACCTCCTTTTCCCTTATTTTTTTCGGGTAAAAGGAAAATTATCCATAGAGTCATGGAATGTTTTAAAGCCAGCACTTCTCGCCCCCTATTCAATCACTTGTTAGCATTCATCTTTTACAATCTCGAATGATTCGGTAATGGCGATGCTGTCCTGAACCGATTGGACCATCGAACAGTTCTTACGTGTGAGTTCAATTATTTTCTCCATGGCGTTGTCTGTAAGATCATTTGATTTGACCACAAATGTCATATGAATGGCCTCAATTCGATCTGCTTTCTCAGGATTACGAGTAACATCTGCCTTAATCGTAATATCATTTATGTCCAGACGTTTCTTGGTGAATATTTTCTTCATAACGGTCCCGCTGCAGCCTGCAATCGAAGCGACCATTAATTGAAAAGGACGAAAGCCTTTTGTATCATCTGCTGAAATGGCCAGTTCTCCAAAGTTAGTTTCCATTTCATAGGCCGTTCCATTAAATTTTAGTTCCATTGTAACCATCCTTTAGAAGTGTTTTATTCAAGGTTTATTGTAGGCAGTAAAGATAATGGGCTCAATTTTGTTGCTCAAGTTGGGTGCTAAATAAAAACAGGACAAAAAAGAGATTGTCCAAAGGTAAGTCACTCTCCCTTCTCCTACCCTAAAAAACAGGAGAATGAGAGCTTACTTTCGGACAGCCTCTTATCTCTTAGAATTTAACTGATACCCATTTTACAATTTTAAAAACGATCCAACCTAGAATCGCTCCAACCGTGTTAAGCATAAGATCATCCACATCAAATATTCGTTGGGCAAATTCGTATTGACAGCTTTCTATAAGAAGACTCGATAAGAAACCGATGCCCAGTAGCTGGCTGAAAGAACGAAACCGTTTAAAGAACAACGGAAGAAAGAACCCATATGGAAAAAACAACAAAACATTCCCTAATATATTTTTGAGAATGAGCATAGGGCTATGACTGCGAAGCATCAATCTTATGCTGTCGAACATGACCAAATTGACCGATTTTCCATAGACATAATAATTAAAGGTGAACAAGGTTAGGTAAATCACGGTGAGCAGGTAGGTCAGAAAAAGGACCGAACAAAAGCGCTTGATGCGATGTTTGACAAATATTCCGTTTGGGCTTAAGTCCATTCTCACGAAGCTCACCTCTGCTTTCACTAAATTTTCCCCGATCGTTCTCTCCTAATTATCAAGGCGGGTCAAATGGAATGCAAGACCATTTGTTTGGCAATTATTTGTCATTATCAAAGACAGGACTTATGGCTCATCCACTTTAAAAATCATTACACAATAGATAAGTGTGACCCAATCCCCCCTGGACTAAACCTCATTTTTCCAAAAGTAACAGAAAAGTCCATTCTATATTCAGGAAGATAGTTTGCGAGTTTCATAGAGTTCGGACAATGTGAAATGACGACTTTGGTCGTCGATGTAGGCAACGTGGTCTTCACTAAGTTCAACAGGTGAAGCAAGCCCTGCCGCTGCGGCGGTTGTGAAGAGTCCCTCTCTTAAAGCGATGACATAATTCATGACCCGCTGAGATTTTTCCTCAATATCTAAGGCGCGCTGCAGCTTAGGATCCGTTGTCGCAACCCCTACCGGACAAGTGTTGGTATGACAGCGAAGCGCCATGATGCAACCAACGGTGATCATAAATGGACGGGCTAGATTAACAAGATCTGCCCCCATACCAAGGACAACGGCAATTCGGTCTGGCGTGAAAAGCTTTCCTGACGCTATGAGTTTTACTCGGTCTCGAACGCCGTATTTGATTAAGGTTCTGTGGACAAGCTGAATGGCTGTTTTTATCGGCAAACCAACGCTGTCGGCTAATTCCTGATAAGTCGCCCCTGTTCCACCTTCACCTCCGTCAACAGTTATGAAATCTGGTCCAGTTTGATGCTCTTTCATATAGGCCGCCAGCTCTTCGATATCAGAAGGTTGGCCCACAACCATTTTCATCCCAACCGGAAGACCTGAAACTTCCTTGATTTGTTCGATATAAGCCATGAGCGATGGGACATCTGAAAATTCATTAAAACGATTGGGACTGTCGACTGTTTTATAAGGTTCAAGACCGCGGATTTCAGCAATTTCCGGTGTGACTTTTCTTCCATCCAAATGACCACCTCTTGCCTTCGCCCCTTGAGCCAATTTTATTTCAATCGCCTTTATCTGTTTCAATCCTGATTTCCGTTTTAGCTCTTCCCAATCCATCGTCCCTTCCTTAGTTCGAACTCCAAATAAACCTGGACCAATCTGCATGATGATATCCACATTACCTTTAAGATGGTAAGGGGAAAGACCGCCTTCCCCTGTATTCATCCAGGTTCCCCCAGCCATTCCGAGTCCTGTCGAAAGAGCGGTAATAGCTCGATTACCAAGAGCGCCATAACTCATAGCCGACATACCTACCAACCCTTTTACAGCAAATGGCTCGCGGCAATCTGGTCCAATAATGATCTGATCCTCGTCAGTCAAGAGCCAAGGTTTCACAGTGTTTTCTTCCAAATGTTCTCGTCGGTTGAAAAGCTTATCCCTATCAATTTTGTATCGCTTCCCATGCAATAGGACGGTATTATCCACTCTTAGTTCATCACGTTGTTTTGGAAACATCGCATTTCTTATGTAGTAGCCCGCTTTATCAAAGTCCCGTTTGGAACCAAATCCCATCATAGTGGTTTGATACTTAGCTGGCATGATAATATCCTGGTAATTTTCTCTTGAAAAAGGTTTCCCTTCAGAATCCGAATCAAAAAGATATTGACGGAGCTCTGGCCCAATTTTCTCAAGCAAATAACGCATATGACCTAATAGTGGAAAATTTCTTAAGACAGCATGCTGTGTTTGCTTTTCATCGTAAAAATAGAGGAAAACTAAGAAAGCAATTGGCAAAAGAATAATTAAAGTTAAAACAATCCCCAAAATGGACATACCCATCAGCATAAAATCCTCTCCTCTTTTCTGTATAGTTTATTTGTATGGCTTTCTGTACCAACTAAGAAGCATAAGGAACAGTTAGATCCCTTATAAAAAACACTTCGACAGGCTGATTCGATTTCCTTTTCATTTTCCTAAATGTCTTTAAACGGATTCCCTTTGCTGATTTCTCTCTTGCCGCAACTGATAAAGCACCACATTAATCTCACCGCCCAAGATGAGAATAAATCCAGTTATATAAAACCAAGTCATAATAACAATGACACTGGCTAACGTCCCATAAGTGGATGAATAATGGAAGAATTTATCCACATACAAGGAAAATAAGAATGAGGTCACCTGCCAACAAAGAGCGGCGATTACGGCCCCAATCCAAACCTCTTTTGGGCTAAGTGCTTTACTGGGAGATACAAAATACAAACTGCAAAAGACGATGAATATCATCATAAAAGTAACGATATAGTGAAAAAGAGTCCAGAAATGAAGAAACTTTAAGGAAATACCAAGTGAATCAAAAAGAAAATGACCCACCATTGGACCGAACACACTCAAAAATAAGGCTACAAAAATGACTGCTAACAATCCAATAGTAAAAAGAAATACCATTAGCCACATCATAATAAACGAACGTGTCTCTTTAACCCCATATGCGACGTTAAAAACATGGCGTATCGTCATGACGGCAGATGCCATAGGCCATAAAGTGGCAACTACACCAAAAGATAAAAGACCTCCATTTCGTTTCAAAATATGATAAATATTATTTTTTATAATTGAAACTAACTCTGGAGGTGCAAAGTCTTTAAGAAAGCTCATGACACTGTCAGGATTTAAACCAAGGTAAGGAAGTAGAGAAAAAATAAAAATAAGAAAAGGAAAAAGAGAGAATAAAAAAGTATAGGCTAGCTGTGATGAAAAATCTGTCACACGATCCTGATTCAGTCTTTTTATTAATTTTTTTATAAAAACCAACCAGAGATGTCGTTTCCCCATAGTTATCCGCCTCACTTTTTACTTTCCCTTAATCAAAAAACATGCTATTCCTCGAGCTTTAACTCACTTATCGCATCCTGTGCGGTTTTCATTAATTCCGCCTCATCACTCTTCGACGTACTGGACGTAGACGAAGAAGACTGGCTAGAGGAAGAGGATAGACTGCTTGATGTTGTGGACGTGGAGCTCGATGTCCCTGAACTTGCCTTGGAACTGTTCATCATCCCCATAGAGCTTGATGAAGAAGTGGGACTTCCACTTGATGATGTCGAACTGCTATTGCTCATGGAACTGCTTGTTTGTGATGATGTCGAATCAGAGAGAGCAGGTGTATTAGCTGAACTCAAACTGAAATCACTGCCCGATTGACGAAGCTTGGACGCAATTTCGGTGATTTCACTGCCTGCCTCCATGGCATAGCGATAAGCCTGCTTCGTACTTGATGTCATACCTGTAACCTTCTCAGCCATTTCACGCATATCATCGGTTACATCTTGTGCGGTGTTACGGATATTAGCCGCTGTATTTTGAAGATAATTAGCGATTTTGTCAGTTACATTGGCAGGGTCATGCACCATATTCATCACAGCGCTTGAGCTGCCGTTCTTCACATTATTAATGACTTTACCCATTTGCTTTCGAGTGCCACGATCAATAAGAGAGACGCAGGCACCGAGTAAGCCCCCAATAAGCATATATCTGCCTAATTTACTTTTTGGTCCTCGTGTATCCATCTTTGGACTTGAGTTGTATTGATCATATGAACTGTATCGATCATAAGTGTCCACTGCAATCGCCTCCCGTACTAATTTGTAACCAACCATAGGTTACATGCTATTAGTGTGAATCATTAGGAGGTGTAATATGAGAGAACTCACTTAGAAAATCTTAGGTAAACAAGGATAACACCTTTTGAATTGGAAAAAAGTTAAAGGAGATGGAAATAAAGGAATAGCGTTTCGCCTATTTCGGTTGAGCGTAACGAGAATACGCTATCCTCCGCTAAACTGGGCCGGAATGCCGAATTAAGAGAATGACGTTACGACTATTTCAGTTGAGCGTAACGAGAATACGCTATCCCCCACTAAACTAGGCCGGAATGCCGAAATAAGGGAATGACGTTACGACTATTTCGGTTGAGCGTAACGAGAATACGCTATCCTCCACGAATCGGGCCCCAAATGCCGAATTAAGAGAATGACGTTACGCCTATTTCAGTTGAGCGTAACGAGAATACGCTATCCTCCGCAAATCCGGACGGAATGACGAAATAACGGAATGGCGTTACGCCTATTTCGGTTGAGCGTAACGAGAATACGCTATCCTCCACGAATCGGGCCCCAAATGCTGAAATAAGGGAATGACGTTACGACTATTTCAGTTGAGCGTAACGTGGATACGCTATCCTCCGCAAATCCGGACGGAATGACGAAATAACGGAATGACGTTACGACTATTTCGGTTGAGCGTAACGAGAATACGCTATCCTCCACGAATCGGGCCTAAATGCCGAAATAAGGGAATGACGTTTCGCCTATTTCAGTTGAGCGTAACGAGAATACGCTATCCTCCACGAATCAGGCCACAAATGCCGAAATAAGAGAATGACGTTACGCCTATTTCGGTTGAGCGTAACGAGAATACGCTATCCTCCACGAATCAGGCCCAAATGCCGAAATAAGGGAATGACGTTTCGCCTATTTCAGTTGAGCGTAACGTGGATACGCTATCCTCCACGAATTTGGCCACAAATGCCGAAATAAGAGAATGACGTTACGCCTATTTCAGTTGAGCGTAACGAGAATACGCTATCCTCCACGAATCGGGCCCCAAATGCCGAATTAAGGGAATGACGTTACGCCTATTTCGGTTGAGCGTAACGAGAATACGCTATCCTCCACGAATCAGGCCCCAAATGCCGAAATAAGAGAATGACGTTACGCCTATTTCAGTTGAGCGTAACGAGAATACGCTATCGACCTTGAAATTGGCCAATTTGCAAATTTGGCGTAACGAGGATACGCTATCGGCCTTGATTTTTCCTCATCTTACTTTCAATTTTTATTGTTTGGTCCTGGAGTCGGTCATTTGTTTCCAAACGGAGCCTTGAGCAGCTTGACCGCCTTCGATCCTTTCAATGGCCATTTGGATTTGGAGCGCCACTTCAAATTCGGGATCCTCTTTCGCTGCTTTTAGTGCCTCTAGGGCTGATTCATCGCCAACTTCATATAAAAACATAGCGGCTCGCCAACGGACAATTTTACTTGGATCCTTTAGGGCCTCAATCATTGCGGGAATAGCTTGTGGATCGCCAATATCGGATAGGGCGTCCCCCGCTGTCCGTCTAACCGTCACTGTTTTGTCTTTTAACGCCTTGTAGAGATAAGGCAGCACGGCTTGATCCCCAATGAGTCCTAAGTAAACAACCGCTAGGCGGCGAATCGCCACTTTTTCATCCTCTAATGCTTTTGTTAAAACAGGCAGGTCATCAAGAGTAGGATCCATCCGATCGAGGGCTGCATAGCGCTTCTTCCAATCTGAATCCTCAAGCATGTCCAAGGTAACCTTGTGATAGGGGCGTTCAGGCTTCGCGCTTGGATGGAGCGCACGTTCGACTAACTCGTTCAGGCGCTCTTGATCATAGGCTGCCGATAGTTCATCCACAATATCCTTCTTAATAGCTTCTATATCGCCATATCTTGGATAGTTTTCAACCCATTTCCTATCGAGAATAACGTTTTCGGAGGCGGCTTGAGCCTTCATGACCGCTTCTATAAAACGTTGCGGCAAACCCACGCGTATCTCCTCGCCATCAACCTCCAGCTTTACTTGCATGGGCAGATCAAATAACAGTTGGATGAAGACACGAACTTCACCAAACACATGCTCAGACTGACCGGCTTCTGCCCGCTTTTCTTCAAGCGAATCCTCACCAAAGAGACTTCGAACCTTTGGTAAAATGACTTCCCATTCATATTTAGGATGGCGTTCAAGTGAAATAAAATCAGCCACCCGATAGAGCGCTTTGACTCCTTGTACCCCTAAGAGATTCTTCAATAACTCATCAGGTGCTTCCATTGATTTTTCTGGCGTTAAGGCATAGCTCTTTCCCATCGGCAAATGCTCTGACACAACCAGCTTCATGTTATTAGGACTTGGAGTGGGTTCAATTTTAATCAGTTTCATTCGCCAAAACCTCCTCTTCTAGATGGTTTTCTTTAATAATTCGGTCAAGCAGCGCTTCTGTTCCAGCTTTTACTAAGCGGTAAGTTTCTTCAAAGTCCCCTGTATACCAAGGGTCCGGAACGTCTTTCTCTTGGATATGCGGACATTCATCCAGCAACCGTGTAATGCTTAAACTTGTAGATTTAGGGCTTTTCCGTTTCATATCCTGCACATTTTTCTGATCCATGGCAACTAGATACTGGAAATCACTAAAGTCTTTTTCTTGAAATTCTCTTGCCTTAATCGTACTGTAGTCGATTCCTTTTTCTCTTAATAGACGCTGTGTCCCTCTATGCGGAGCTTCTCCGATATGCCATTTTCCAGTTCCTGCTGAATCAATTTCTATAAGATGCGCTAACCCTTTATTCTTAACTAACTCTCGAAATACAGCTTCTGCCATTGGCGACCTGCAAATATTTCCCAAACATACAAATAAAACGCGAATCATCGTTGTCCTCCTACCCCTTCTAGGTGCATATTATAATAGTAGCTCATTTAAAAAAATGAAAATGATAAAGCAATTAAAAGTGTTTTGAAACGGGAGAACCGTCCCCGCGTTCCAGTCCCCGCGTTCCAGTTAGCTCCTGGTTCTTTTTCTTATTTTTAATGATAACAATTGGATGTTCAAACGCCAACCTTCAGCTTTCTCCTGCTGCAAGTTCTGGGGTTAAGTCAGGTCTAGTGTTGAATCCTATTTTAACAGTGGACCAAGTTGGACAGACTTGCAGGTTTTCTTTTACAGTCAGAAATCAGACTGAGAAGCCCCTTTCTTTAACTTTCAATACCACTCAGCGCTTTGATTATCTTATCAAGGACGAATCTGGGCAAAAAAAGGAGCAGTTCTCGGATTCCCACTTATTTGGTCAAATGGTTTCAACTCTCACATTAAAGCCAGATGAAAGCCTGCACTATAAAGGGACGTTACCGAAGCTTGAACCGGGTCACTATCAAATCACCTTCTGGTTGAGTGATGATCATTATAAGTCAAAGATACAACAAAATTTTGTGGTGAACTAATCAAGGGGTTTAGTTTGAAAATTTATAAGAAACTGTCACTTAGGCGACTTTACTACCGCTCTAAAGAAACCTTTTGGTAAAATAAAGAGGATAATAAATTAGGGGGGTTGCCTTAATGGCTGAAACAAAACTTGATCAAACATGGAATCTTGATACTTTTTTTGAAGGTGGAAGTCAATCGGAAAGCTTCGCCGCTTTCGTCCAAGAGCTCAAAACGGATATTGAGTCTTTTATATCTGCTTTAAACACCTTATCACTCCCTGCGTTACCTGAGAGATTAAATCAATTTGCTGATCTATCCAAAAGAATGAGACAAGCCTCTGCCTATGTAAGCTGCCTTACCGCACAAGATATGGCCGATAAGAAAGCTACCCAACTTCAAGGGCAGACACAGGTCTTAAGTGCCTCTTTAAATACAGCCGATTTACAAATTAATCAATTTCTCTCAAACGTTCCTGATCCTGAATGGCAGAATTTCTTAGCGACTGATTATGGACAAGAAGTCCGCTTCCCGCTTGAAGAGGGACGACTTGAAGCAAAAGAAAAGTTGTCCATTGATAAAGAAAAACTCATTAGTCAATTGTCGGTTGATGGGTATCACGGATGGAGCCAGCTCTATAATACGACAGTTGGTCAAATGGGCATTGAAGTGGAGCTTCCTGATGAAGGCAAAAGAACAGTTTCTGTCGGTCAAGCAGCAAATCTCCTTTCTTCAAACAATCGTGATGTCCGTGAACATGTATTTGAAAGATGGGAAAAGGCCTGGACAGATGTTGCTGACTTCTGTAGTGCCTCCATTAATCACATTGCCGGATTCCGCTTAAATGTTTATGAACAGCGCGGCTGGGATCAAGTGTTAAAAGAACCCCTAAAGCTTAACCGAATGTCGCAAAAAACATTGGATACTATGTGGGAAGTGATTACCGATTACAAATCCCATCTCGTTAGCTATTTACATAAAAAAGCAGAGCTTCTCGGCGTTGACAAATTAACTTGGGCAGACGTCGATGCGCCCATTTCTAATGTCGAAGAAAAAGTGAGCTATGAGGAGGCTTGTGAATTTATCGTCGAGCAATTTTCATCCTTTAACCCAAAAATGGGTACTTTTGCTGAGCACGCCCTGGGCAACCGCTGGGTCGAAGCGGAAGACCGTGCCGGAAAACGCCCTGGCGGCTTCTGTACAAGCTTCCCAATGAGTCAAGAATCGCGCATTTTCATGACCTTCAGCGGAACAGCCTCTAATATCTCAACCCTTGCTCATGAGCTTGGACATGCATATCATCAACATGTAATGAATGACCTAAACTATTTGAATCAGCATTATGCAATGAATGTAGCGGAAACAGCCTCTACATTTGCTGAACAAATTGTCAGTGATGCCTCCATTCGGACCGCGGAATCGAAAGAACGCAAGCTGCAGCTCCTTGAGGATAAACTCCAACGTGCTGTTGCCTTTTTTATGAACATCCATGCCCGGTTCTTATTTGAAACTCGGTTTTATGAAGAGCGCAAAAATGGCTCTGTATCAGTGGAGCGTCTTAATACCCTTATGGAAGAAGCTCAAAAAGAAGCATTCTGTGGGGAACTTGCCTCCTATCACCCTTCCTTCTGGGAATCCAAGCTTCATTTTTATATTACCTATGTACCATTTTACAACTTCCCGTACACATTCGGTTACATGTTCAGCACAGGTATCTATGCCCGTGCAGTAGAAGAAGGAGCCTCATTTAGTGATAAATATGACGCCCTCCTTTGCGATACCGGTTCTATGACTGTAGAGGAACTGGCCCTCAAACACCTCGGTGTTAACCTTGAGCAACGCGACTTCTGGGAACAAGCATGTCAACAAATAGTCAAGGACATCGATCTATTCTTGGAACTAGCTGAATAACCTTTTTTTACGAAGTCGGCACTCATTGCTGACTTCTTTTTTTAGGCCAGATTTAGGTATAATGGAAGCATTAGGAGGATGGATCCATGAAATTACCTGATGCTTTTGAAGAAAGAATGAACCAGATGCTTGGAGCTGAAGCGGAGGCCTTTCTCAATACATACGAAGAGCCTAAATCCCAAGGTCTCCGGTTTAATCCATTAAAAATAGACCGAGATGCCTTTTTGAAACTGACACCATTTGACTTACAACCTGTTCCTTTTTGTGAAACAGGTTTCTATTATAAAACTCAAGATGAGCCAGGAAAACATCCCTATCATCAAGCAGGGATGTATTATATTCAGGAACCAAGCGCTATGGCTGTTGCCGATCTGCTTGATGTTTCCCCCGGTGAGCGTGTCTTAGATCTTTGCGCAGCGCCTGGCGGAAAATCAAGTCAGTTGGCTGGAAAAATGGCGGGTCAAGGCCTTTTAGTCAGCAACGAATTTATTCCAAAGCGGGCCAAAATTTTATCAGAAAATCTTGAGAGAATGGGCGTCACCAATGCACTTGTCACAAACGAATCACCCGAACGGTTAGCCTCCTTCTTTGGCGAATGGTTTGATCGCGTTCTAGTGGATGCCCCTTGCTCTGGAGAAGGCATGTTTCGCAAAGATCCAGCAGCTGCTGATTATTGGTCGCCGGAACATGTTCACGAGTGTTCTAAGCTTCAGCATGACATTCTAGACCACGCCTATAGCCTGCTCAAACCAGGAGGCACACTTGTCTATTCCACCTGCACATTTTCAGCTGAAGAAAATGAACAAATGATGGAACAGTTTCTTAATGACTACGCCGATATGGAGCTCCTCTCTCTTGAGCACACGAATGGAATTGAGCCGGGCAGACCCGAATGGACTCGGACAGGAGTTACAGAAGTGGTGAAGACAAGTCGCCTTTGGCCACATAAGTTATTGGGAGAGGGTCATTTTGCAGCTAAACTCAGAAAAAAAAGTGATGCCACCTCACACATCGGCGGCGGCAATCTAAAAGAGGAAAAGGGACTGCTTCCTAAAGGACAAGCCAAGGACTTCCTGAAATTTGTAAAGGATACCTTAAAAGTGGAGCCTCCCAATAAGTATAAGCTGATGGGGAGGCATATCTATGCAATCCCAGATGGCCTACCTGATGTCAGCGGATTAAAGGTCCTCAGATGCGGCCTGCATCTTGGAGAATTAAAGAAGAACCGATTTGAGCCCAATCACGCCTGGGCAGTAGCGCTCTGCCCAGAGGAAGTGCGGCGCGTCCATGAGTTATCTAGTGAATCCGAGGATTGGCGAAACTACCTTCGCGGTGAGACCCTCCCTACTTCTGTATCAGACGGCTGGACATTAGTTCTTATAGATGGCTACTCATTAGGGTGGGGAAAGGCCGTCCAAGGTACATTAAAAAATTATTATCCAAAAGGGTTGAGACGGCCCTAATCCTGTAGGACGATGGCAGAAGCCGGCGAATGGGTGAACGCCATGCGTTTTATGTATTTATGGGACTATTACTCCAAATTGTCCGAGTGTATCGGCCAGTTGTGAAAGCGGCAGGCCAACAACGTTAAAGTAATCGCCTTCGATTCGTTCTATAAACGTAGCACCGAGATCTTGAATGCCATAGCTTCCCGCTTTATCCATGGGTTCACCTGTTGCGCTGTAACGGGCTATTTGTTCAGGCTGCAATGGCTTCATCCACACAGTTGTTTGCTCATGGGAGGTGACCGTCTCCCCTGACTGAAGGTGTATAAGGGTAAATCCTGTTAAAACGTGATGAGAACGCCCCTGAAGGCTTGAGAGCATTTGTTTTGCCTGCTCCGCATCACTCGGCTTTCCTAAGATCTCTCCTTCTAGGACAACCACCGTATCTGCACTGATAAGGATCCCGGAAAGAAGATCCCCAGTCGCCTTCATATTTCTGTAAGCCGCATGAGCTTTGATCATTGATAGCTGCTCAACGGCTTCTGTGGGTGACCATGATGGATCAATGACCTCTTCGGCGTTGTTGTTCACAATTTTTACTGGCAAACCAAGCTTTTGGATTAATTCCCTACGCCGAGGCGAGGTTGAGGCCAAATATAATGTATGGGTCGTGTTCATCGAAGCTCCTCCTTCATGTTATCGTTACATTTTTTATTATAACTTTACCAAGTAAAAAGAGGTCAGCCGCCGCTGACCTCTTTCTCCATTATTGTTGTTGGTTTTTAAGGCTTTGTTCGGCGTATTGAATCATTCGTTTGACCATCTCGCCACCCACTGATCCATTGGCACGAGCGGTCGTATCTGCACCTAATTCGACGCCGAATTCGTTGGCGATTTCTTGCTTCATGTTATCCAACGCATTTTCTGCACCGGGTACTAACAACTTATTGTTATCGGCCATTTGTGAATCACTCCTTAAATGTGGGCTTCTGAGCCGCTATATATAAGCTGCTCATAATTAGTTTAAGGAGTTACACCTTTTTTACTACAAACACTTTCTTCCAATTTACAGCTTATCGTGCAATTTATCCCTGTAATCGCGATAGGCCTTTGACTGACTGAGCTTTCGTTCATCCATAATTTTTTCAAAACGGGCTCTCTTTTCGCTCAACTCACGACTTAACCTTGCTTGATCCTCTTCATTGTCAGCCTGCTTCACGAGATCACTCAGCTTCAGAATATCCTGACTGAGCTTGGCCTCCTCATTAAAAAATCCCGAGTTCTTTAATAAATGATACCCCATCCTCAACTCTTCGGGGATACTCGATAAGTCCTCTAATTTTAAAGGCTTTCCTTTTCCCGGCAGATCATCCATTTCTCCCTTTTTGATCGCTGCCTTTATTTTGTCCTCGGCAATCAACGCAAAGATATCCATTTTCATGCCCCCTCTTTAAGTTTATCCTCAAAAACTGCGATTAAAGCGTCTGCCTTTGTTTTCTTGGATTGGGCATGCGAATCGATAAAACAAGAATAAAAACGGCAACGACCACACAGACAATCGTCATTTCATGAAAATGAGCCGCATTTATCGTCTTATCAAATACAATCCCGAGTAGCGTGGAGGACAAAATTGTTCCCATGTAACGGCTTGTCATAAACAAACCAGAGGCCGCACCGGTTTCCTTTTTCGGAACAAACTCATAAAGCGTTGTTTGCATGCCAATATTATTAAACCCATTGCTCACTCCGAGCGCTGAGAGCACAATAATGACCCACCATAACGGGGTTGTTCCTTCCACCGTTAACAGTAATAGAGCCCCCACAATAACTGAAATAGCGCCTGTTAAGACCGCGGGCTTAGAGCCTTTTCGGTCAATCCAGCGTCCGGCCATCGGAGTAATCACCACACCGAAGCCGGCAATAGCAAGCATAATGAACCCAGTCTGCTGATCCGAATAGCCGCGAACTTGTTGAAGAAAGGAGGGCATTCCGAAGAAAATAGAATAAAAAATAATGTTGATCAGAATAAATTGGACATAGACCAATGAGGCATTTTTATTTCTCATCAACATGACTGGGTCAATAAAGGGCTCTTTCTTCCGTTTCTCAAACCAAATAAATAGAATCGCTCCTATTAGACCAATCACAAGCGGGATCCATTTAATGGCGTTTCCGAGTGACAGAAGGAAGATGAGCAGAAAGACAACAGAAAATACAAACAGGATAATCCCTATAACATCAATTCGTTTCCATTCCATACGAATTTCAGCATCCTTCGGCAAAAGGGCAATCCCTAAGAAGAAGGAAGCAATAATGAATGGGAAATTGACAAAAAAGAGGGCTGGCCAATCCCAATAATGGATCAGCAGACCGCCAATGGATGGACCAAACGCAGCAGAAGTCGAGGAAAACACAGCAAGCAAGGCAAGCGCCCTTGCTTGTCGTTCTGTTATCGTTTTCCTTATCATGGACATTCCGCTTGGAAACAAGGTCGAACTGCCGACCGCTTGAATGATTCGAAAACTGACTAACCAGATAAAGCCTGGAGAAAACGGAGCTAAGATGGATGAAATAGCGATTAAAATAAGGCCGATCAAAAATAACCTTTTAGCGCCAAACATATCGCTAAGTTTCCCCATTACCGGCTGTGCCACCGCACTGGCTAAGTAGTAAGTCGAAATCAGCCAGGAGACATTTGAAAAAGTTAAGTGAAAATCACTCTGAAAACGCGTAATCGCAACGGCAATCATTGAAGAATTCAAAGGATTTAATAAAATACCAAGTGCCACAGTTACAATTAATAAATTCGGTCGCTTTAACGTTTCCGTCATGCTGCTTGAAACATCTCCCTTTTATCAAAATTAGCTTTCGCTTAAATTTCTCGCAAAAACAGACTGAAAATCTTCAACGATATTCTCCAAATTATTGGAAACCTGTCTCAAACGGAAGCCTACAAATAATGGTGATGTTGGAAAACGCGGCACGATTTTAGCTATATATTTATTATTCCAATGATAAAAGAACAAGTTATAACTCGTCAGCCTCGCGTTAAAATGCTTGAGGAGATAAATGACCACTTGCTGAGTATAAGCTGCAAATTGATGAATGTTTGCTAAATCCTTCATCACAACATTGAACTCAGTAAACCCAATCATCGGCTTAGTTGAAAGATTTAAGGTGACGCCTGAAGCTTCGGCTATGGGCAGCCCTTCAAAATAGTCTTCCTTTAGCGTCTCCCGATAATCAGCATTTTTAAGGCCGATGATTTGCATGTGCGGGTGGCGAATCGTACCACCAGATAACGGACCATGATTTTTATAGAAAATGACCGACTTGTATTCTGGTTGCTTTTCCATCTCTAACCAATGTTTCATTGCAAATGCCATCAATTTGTTAAGATGCTCCTCGCTGTACTCAGAAAGGTCAGAATCACATTGATCCGTTTCAATAATTAAAAGCGGGTAAGCATCTTGTATAACAGGGTACTTATTTTCAAGTAATATGATCGACCCTTCAATTTCTTTGATTCCTGTTAATTGATCTGTCCGACAAAATGGACAATCATGATTTAAATGAACACTATTTGGTTTTCCTCTCGCAATGCCCATATTAAACTTCAAAATCGGCTCCTCAGTCATTATTAGCACCCCAAATCATTTGAATCTCTGAAAATTAGAAAGGCTTACCGAATTCCATCTGTTTCAACCGATTTTAGGAACTGACGAATGACTTGACGGTATTCCTCCGGTTCCTCCATATAAGGCATATGCGCACTTTCTTTAAAGACATGAAACTGTGCCTCTTCTACAAGGTCGGCATATCCTTTAGTTGTTTTCGGTGTCGCTTCATCGTAATACCCACATGTAAATAGAACAGGCAAGTGAAGCTCAGAAAGGCGCGGTGTCACATCATATTCTTTTAATGAGCCGGTTGGATTGAATTCAGAAGTCCCCCACATAGTTTCGTATATCACGGGATTAAATGCTCCCTTTGGTGCTTTCCACTCTTTTGGGATCTCTTCTTTACGGCAAACAAATTGATTGTTAAATGCCTTAACCGCCTCCCGGTACTCCTTGGAATCAGTGGTACCCTCTTTCTCACATCGCATAATCACTTCCTGAGTCTCAACGGGCAAGGTCTTAAGATTGGCTTTCTGATCTTCCGCCCATTGGAGGGCACTCAAACACGGACTTGAAAAAATAACACTTTTGACTCCCTTTGGCTTCGTCAGCATATAAGACGCCGCAAGCATCGTTCCCCAAGAATGCCCCAATAGATGCACCTGCTCAAGCCCAAGGGCTTGCCTAATCTCTGAAAGTTCATCTATAAATCGATCAAGCGTCCAAAGCGAAAGATCATCAGGTCTGTCAGAACCGCCAGACCCTAACTGATCATAGAAAATCACAGGGCGCTCTTCCCCCAGTAATTCAAGCGGTTTATAAGTATGATGGGTGCTTCCCGGCCCGCCATGTAATATTAATAATGGCACACCACTCCCATCCCCAATTTTTTTATAAAAAACACGACCTCCTGTGACTTGTATGTACCCTTCTGTCATGAAATCCCCATCCTGCCTTTGTTTATTTTTTTCACATAATAGCGAAATCTTATTTTTTTTGATAGTATAGAAAAATATAAATGCACTATCACTCTTGTACATTAACGCTTTAATTCAAAAAATGTATTAATTGCCATTTTTCACTACTTTTATTATATCTTAACGATAATATTAGGGCTAAGATAAGGAACTCGTTTTATATTGCAGGAGGCGAAAACGGTTGAAAGTTGGTTATTTAGGACCCGAAGGCACATTCTCTGAAGCAGCATCCATCGACTATTTCACAGCTCCCGGAACTGTTCGTATTCCCTTCATGACGTTTTGGGAAATATTAGAGGCTGTTAGAGGCGGTGAAGTGGATCAAGGCATTTTACCTATTGAAAATTCCATCGAAGGATCCGTCACAAGTGTCCTCGACGGGCTTCAGCATTACACAGATCTCTACATAAATGGAGAAATGATATTAAACGTTGAACAGAACTTAATGGTGCTAGAAGGGACAGAGCTAGAGGATTTGACCGAGATCTGGTCCCATCCTCAACCCATCGCTCAATGCCGACAATATTTACAAAAACTAAACGTCGAAACTAAAACATTTGGAAGCACAGCTCAAGCAGCCGCGGCTTTAAAAAATGCTCAGAATTCTCGTGTTGGAGTCCTTGGACCCGCTTGGACTGCTGAAAAGTTCGGGCTCAAAATGATTGCTCGAAATATCCAGGATGTCGAGGAAAACCATACAAGATTTATTGCGATTGGCCGAGGCCTCCATGTCCCAGCGAATGCCTCCAACTCGTTTATCCTCGTCGCGCCTCATCTAGAACGTCCCGGGGTACTCGTAAACATTTTAAATGTCTTTGCATCGCTCAACCTGAACTTAACTTGGATTGAATCACGCCCAACCAAAAAACGGCTTGGCGACTACCAATTCTTCCTCAAAATCGCCGAAGGATTAGAGCACGAATCCATGAAAAAAGCCATCAGTATACTAGAACTGTATGGCCATTCCGTACAACTATTAGGCAGCTTTTAGAAACAACGATAAAGTCCTTTTGCTAATAAGCAAACGGGCTTTTTTTAACAAGCCTTGCTCGATAGGAAAAAACAGTGACCGGATAGCGTATTGTCGTTACACCTTCCTTTTTTAAGTGTAACGCCGTTTCCCTATTTGTTGATTTTGAGTCAGTTTCAAGTTAGGTGCCGGTCCGCCTTCCATTTCGGATCGAGTTCTGGACGTGTGAAAGTGAGAATTTTGTTAATCAAATCTTCGCTATTATCCGCAGTCACCACTAATTCTTTATGGGTCGGTTTGACAAACCCCCGTTCAATCGCATGGTCAATCATTTCAATAAGAGGTGTGTAATAATTTTCAATATTTAATAGGCCTATTGGCTTCTTGTGTATGCCGAGCTGTGACCAACTGAGAACCTCAAACAGCTCTTCAAATGTCCCATAGCCGCCAGGTAACGCAATATAAGCATCGGCCAACTCACTCATTTTCGCCTTTCTTTCATGCATATCTGAAACCTCTAAAAGTTCCGTCAGCCCTGTGTGGACGATCTCCCCTTGGAATAACAGTGTCGGCATAATCCCGGTCACCTTCCCACCATGAGCCAAGGCACCGTTAGCGACGTCACCCATCAGTCCATTCTTTGAGCCGCCATACACGACTTCCATCTCATTATCTGCTAGTAATTTTCCAAGCTCCTTTGCATGCTTCGAAAAAGCCTCCAAACCACCTGGCGCCGAACCGGCAAACACACAGATCCTTTTCATATCAACCCACCCCTGACCTAATTCTAATAAAACAGGCGCTCACCTAGTGACCAAGGTGAACGCAAGTGTACTTTAATTCAATATATGACAAAAGGAATTCACTAACCTCAATTTTTTAAACAAGCTCTGTCAGCTAAAAAAATAACTATCTATCTACCCGCTTGCCTACCCGAGCTTTACTACTAGCCGTTGGACGCTTATCCGTGTCTTGCGGCTTCCGCGAAGTCCTTTTATTTCTATTATCCTGACCAGTTTGAGCAGGTTTAGAGAAACGCGGAAGATCACTTTCTTCTTTATGAATTGAGATGCCCAATTGCTTGCCAAACTGAAGGAGCTTTTTCTCATCCCGAAAGGTAACCAGGGAAACAACTGTTCCTTCAGCCCCTTGACGGCCCGTTCTTCCTGAGCGGTGCACATACTGGGTGACTTCCTCTGGCAGATCAAAATGGATCACATGGGTTACGCCTTCGATATCCAATCCACGCGCTGCCAAATCGGTCGTCAGAAGAATGGGCAGCTGTCCTCTTCGAAATTGCTGGAGGGTTGCCTCACGTTCGGTCTTTGTTCCTTCACCGCTGAGACTCCCTGCCTTCACACCCCTGCTTTTCAGGCGCTTTAACACTTCCGGAATATAGCTTGAACCGTTAATAAAAACGAGTGCTTTTACATTGTTTGACTTCACATAATGTCTTAACTCATCAATTTTGTCCTTCGGGTGGCAAACGTAATACAAATGGGTAACCTGCTGAGCCGCTTTTTTCGAAGGCGCAATCCGAATGATCTCAGCCTCTTTCATCCAATCATCTGCCAGTTGTTCCACCGTTTTTGTAATCGTTGCGGACACCATAATAAGCTGACGTTCTGCAAGCGTTGTTCGGATAATGTCTTGAACGATAGGGACACTATCATGAACAAGCAATTGGTCGGCTTCATCCAAAACAATGGTTTTTACCTCATGCATTTTGAGTTTCTTCAATGCTATTAGTTCCTGAATTCTAGCTGCTGTACCGACCACTATCTGCGGATGCTTTTTCAACTTCTCGATCTGGCGTTTCATATCAGCGCCGCCGATAAATGAAGCGCTCGTCCCGCCGCTTCCCTGAAGCCATGTTTGTAAAACCTGATGAATTTGCATAGCAAGTTCTCTTGTCGGGACAAGAATGACCGCCTGGGTCTTCTTTAACTTAAAATCCACCTTTTTCAATATAGGGAGTAAGTAAGCTAACGTCTTGCCTGTCCCTGTTGGCGATTCGATTACTAAATCCTGATTTTCTAATAAAATAGGAAGGGCCGCTTCCTGAACAGGTGTTAATTCACTAAATCGCGCTTTTTCCCATTGATTTCGAATAAAATCTGGGAACGCATCAACTTCTTGTAACTTCAAAGGACATTCTCCTTTAATTTTCATTTATGTAAGCACGTCTGCCTTTGTTTCAGCTTATTTTAACATACTTCCCGCGAACTTATTTATTCATAATGCTATCTCTATATTTCAAATAATTTTGACTTTATCGACAAAACAACGAAATTCTATTGATTTTATTCTATACTGCGATATAATCAAAAAAAGTAACATTTCGTGTGAGGAGATTTAACATGGTACTTGACATTGAGATTAGAGACTCCCTTAACAATGACTTAGTCACGATTGCTCCTTCTACACACATCAAACAGGTATTAAAAACTGTTTTAACTAAGAAGGAAGAAAGCATTCAATCCTTGCGAGATAAAATATTGAAGTATGAGCAAAAAAGCCGGGCGGAAGACGCCTTTTATCAATCACTTTCTCCACTCAGAAAACTCTTTACAGGTCGAGCACCAAGTCATCATAGAGCTGTTGAATATATGGTAAATGTTAAAGATCGGTTAAAGAAAATAGAAGATCTTAAGCGGCAGGTCACAGAACTTACCGAGCTGTTGAAGCATGTCAATACCCCTATAGATAAGATGACGATTTCCCATTCCATCCTAGAAGAAATAAAACCCTATCTATGACAGGAGACGCTTGATAAAAATGACTTTACATGGAGTAACTACAGGACTAAATACGATATGGGTCGTTCTCACCGCAGCCATGATCCTTCTAATGGAAGGCGGCTTTGCTCTTCTCGAGGCAGGATTTGTCCGTTATAAAAATAATGTGAACATTATTATGAAAGTATACGTAGACATCACCATAGGGACGCTTTGTTTTTATATCGTGGGGTTTGGCCTTATGTACGGAAAAGATATTAACGGTCTAATCGGTTCAAACGGCTTTTTGCTGCATGGCAACCTCTCTTTTCTGCACCTGCCGATTTCAAATGAAACCTTTTGGCTCTTTCAAGCCGCTTTCGTAATTGCCGTTATTTCGATCGTGTCAGGTGCCGTGGCGGAGCGAATTAATTTTCGTGCGTATATTCTTTATGCTGTCCTGATGACAACACTTATTTATCCCATCGCTGGACACTGGACTTGGGGAGGCGGGTGGCTTGATCAGCTAGGCTTTCTCGATTTTGCCGGTTCTGGTGTCATTCATGCCTTAGGCGGATTTTCAGCACTTGCCGCTGCTTTGTTTATTGGTCCTCGAAAAGGCAAGTTTACATCGGATGGAACGAGCACCATAGCCCTCCCAAGCAATCTGCCATTAGCCTCTGTCGGCGCCTTTTTATTATGGTTCGGCTGGTTCGGTTTCAATGCAGGAAGCACGTTAACTGCGACTGACCCCAGAATCGGTCATATCGCTATTTTAACCATGCTGTCAGCGGCTTCAGGCGGTGCGACTGCCCTGCTTTTTACACTGTTCCGTTATAATCGGTCGGACGCGCCCTCCGTCATAAATGGTTCACTTGCAGGACTTGTCGGTATTACGGCAGGCTGCGCCTTTGTCAGTGATCTGTCTGCTATTTTAATTGGAGTAATCGCCGGACTTCTCATGATGTTTGCAACAAGCTGGTTAGAAGCAAGAGGCATTGACGACCCCGTCGGCGCCTTCCCTGTTCATGGCATTTCCGGAATATGGGGAACTTTATCTGTCGGGCTTTTTTCAACTAACAATGGACTATTTATTACCGGCCATTGGCATCTGCTAGGCATTCAGCTGCTCGGTCTCGTCGTTCTCTCTATTTGGGGGTTTGGGCTTACATGGGGAGGCTTTAAGCTTATTAAGTGGATCGTTCCTGTTCGGGCAACTGAAGAAGAAGAGGAGCTCGGCCTTGATATTAGTTACCACGGCATTATGGCCGCATATCAAGAACATGAGTTTATCTCCTTTGAAGATCCTTACACCAATGACTTCGACCCAGACAAAAAATAAAAAACAACAACACCCTGAAGCGGTGTAACGGGTTTACTTGTGAGGTGCAGAACTCTAATTAAAAGGCAATCGATTACCTATTTCATTAAATGGCTAAAGCGAACTTTCTAAATAAGCGGAAGAATTCCGCTTATTTAGAAATCAACATTAAAAATAGCTAAAATAGACGGAAAGATTCCGCCTATTGACTCGAAAAACATAAAAATGAGTCATTTCTTTTTGTTTAAACGGAAAAACTCCGCTTATTTACGACGAACTGAACTCTACTTTGGTTGATAACGGAAAAATTTCCGCTTATTTCAACGATCACAGGTTACTCTAAAATTTCTTGTTAACCATTACAGTCCGTTTTTACTTTAAGAACCATTTTTTCACAAAGTCATAGATAATCTAACTATTATTTTAACAGATATATCCAAATGACTTGGTAATCACCCTACCTTTCACTTGCCCAATCACAGGTTAATTCACACACCTCCAATAATTATATCCACCCATGTAAATTACACTGTGATTGGATAGGTGATTTACGGATGAAATGGTCAATAAACATTGATATTAACTAAATATCGCTCAGTGAAATGACTCTGTGAAAACCCGTGCGATTTACCTTGATAGTTAATTGTTTGCACCTCTGAAGTGAACCCGTTAGAAGCGGTGTTATTGGTTTTTATTTTCAACAGATTGTAAACGCTTCATATTTATCTCCATTTTCGATATGATTAATAATAAAACAAGCTTTAAGCTAGTGGCCTATTTATTTATTACCAGCGAGCTTCAGCCCATAGTGATGGGGTTCACCGGAGCTCCGCCTCGACGCTAGGGCATACCATGGGCGCTTAGCCTTCATCACACCTTTTCGAGCCGCCTTCGAGCCCATTTGTGTGTATTGGGGCCATCATCATTTTATAAGTAAAATGAAGTTGGGTGTTGATTGTTGTCCTTGCGTCTTCTAGCTTAAGCTCCGAGGTAGGTTTCCTCTGGATAAGCCAGCACGGATTTTTTTCGAGGAGGTGACTGCACGGGAAATTTTCAAGCAGTAGGCTGGCGAGCGAATCGTCCGCTTTAAACAGGCCTAATTTCACCTTTATTAAAAGTTAATCACTAATCTACATATATTTTTATCAGAGCTTTTATTGAAAAAAAATGGGAGGGACTATTCATGTCAGGATTACTCAAGAAACGTGTAGCGTTTATAACTGGCGCGGGCAGCGGTATTGGCCAGGCCATTGCCACAGAGTTTGCAAAAGAAGGCGCAACCGTAATTATTGCTGAACGCAACATGACTAATGCGAAAACAACTGTTCAAGCCATTAGTCAACAAGGAGGGACCGCTCATTCCTATGAGGTGGATGTGACAGATGAATCTGGTTTAACCGCTGCTATCGATCAAACCGTTAAAGCGTTTGGACGTCTCGATATCCTTGTCAACAATGCCGGATTTCAGCATGTCTCCCCCATCGAGACATTCCCAACTGACACCTTTGAAGCTCTTATCAAAGTCATGCTGACAGCCCCCTTTATGGCTATCAAGCATACCCTTCCCATCATGAAACAACAACAATACGGTCGAATTATTAATCTCGCTTCAATAAATGGACTCATTGGATTTGCAGGTAAAGCAGGCTATAACAGTGCCAAGCATGGGGTGATCGGATTAACGAAGGTATGCGCACTCGAGAGCGCTCCCCACAATATTACAGTCAATGCATTATGTCCCGGCTATGTCGACACACCACTCGTTCAAAAACAATTAGGGGATCTCGCCGCATCGAGAAATGTTCCTCTTGAGAGCGTCCTTGAAGAAGTGATCTACCCATTAGTTCCTCAGAAAAAATTAATTGATGTCCAGGAAATTGCTGACTATGCTGTCTACCTTGCCAGCGACAAAGCGAGAAGCATTACCGGTCAAGCGGTTATAATCGACGGCGGGTACACGGCACAATAAAATAACTCAAGCTTTAAGTGGACACACCCTCTCAAATGCCCCATCATTTAAAAACAACAAAAAGGCGCCCCCAAAGCGAAAACGACTATCACTAAGGGGAGCGCCCGACTTTATTTGAATAATTGATTAAAGCGTTTAGGAACAGGAGATTCGAATCGCATAATTTTACCTGTTTGCGGGTGTTTGAAGCTAAGTATATGAGCATGGAGTCCTAATCGACCAATCGGGTTTCCTCTACCTCCATATTTTTTATCCCCAACAACCGGATGTCCGATATCCTGCATGTGCACACGTATTTGGTTTTTTCGGCCTGTTTCTAAGTTAACCTGCAAAAGGGAAAACTTATCGGATGCCTTCAAAACAGCATAATGTGTCACCGCTTTTTGGCCACCATTCGGTTTATTACTCGAGTACATGAGATGAGTTCGAGTTTCTTTTAGCCAAGACGTGATAGTTCCCGTTTTTTTCTTAATTTGCCCCTCAACAAGCGCTATGTATGTTCTTTCAGAGACTGAGTTTTTCCAATCATTTTGAAGCTTTTGCTGGATCTCTTGGCTTTTTGCAAACATCAGAACACCCGATGTATCACGGTCCAGTCGATGGATAATAAAGATGCGTTGTTTAGGATCAAAGGTCTGGACATAATCCGTCAGTTGACGGTAAGCCGTTAATTGTTTTTCTTTATCTGAGGCAATCGTTAGCAGCCCCTCTTTTTTATCGACCACCAAGATATCCTCATCTTCATAAAGAATGGTCACTCCTTCTAGCTTTTTGGAATCCCCTTTCTTTGCTAAGTTCACTTCCACCACATCGCCTGACTTGAGCGGCTCATTATATTGGGTTGTCTTTTTCCCATTGATCGATACTTGACCTCTTGCCAAAATCGATTTAACCGTATTCCGCCCCCGATTCCCAATCACTTGCAAAAGGAATTCCAGCAATTCACTCGTTTCCTTTACCTCAAATCGCTCAGCTACTGAATTTGATTTAGAAGGGCTAACCTTTTTCACATACTGCCTATCTTGTCCCATCACTTTGCCCCCTTTTCCTTTATAATTATTCCAATCTATGGAGAAAAGTTTTAATTCCGCTGCTCATTCATTCCGACCCGTTTTACCTCACTAACAGTCTGTATAATCAAACTGAGGATCCGGCTCAATATCAAGTTACGCGTGGTTAGTTAATCTTCGTTAGCTTAACATACTTAATCGACAATTGAACACCCTAATCCATATGGAGGTGTTGATAAATGGAACAGAAATCCAAGCATCCACTAACACAGGGCGTCAATGATTCCCAGGCTGTTAAAGAATCGCGGCAGTTTGACCATGAACTCGCCAACGAGCCTTTAACCGCTGAAGAAAGACATTTCAATAAAAAAACGAAAAAACGTCAATAACCCACCGATTCAAACCACCCCAAAAGAGCCCTTTTGAGGGTGCTTTGAATCGTACATAACAAACTTAAAATCCCTATTCATTCTCGCCAAATTTCATGAGTTATTTTCTCATTTAAGGGAAGACTATTGGGGATTTTGCATAAGGAGATGATTAAGTGGAAAAGAAGCAGCCGTCATCGGATGAAAAGCAACTCTTAACGAATAGACAAGGACATAAAATCACTGATAATCAAAATGTAAGGACAGTAGGCAATCGCGGACCTATCACACTTGAGAACTATCACTTTCTCGAGAAAATGTCCCACTTTGATCGCGAGCGAATTCCCGAACGCGTCGTCCATGCGCGCGGGGCAGGGGCGCACGGTTATTTTGAAGCTTACGGCAGTGTCGGAAACGAAGCCATTAGCAAGTACACAAGGGCTAAGTTATTTCAAGAAAAAGGTAAAAAGACACCGGTTTTCGTCCGTTTTTCAACTGTCATTGGAGGTAAAGAATCGCCAGAAACCTTGCGCGACCCGCGCGGCTTTGCCGTTAAATTTTACACAGAAGCCGGCAACTGGGATCTCGTTGGCAACAACCTTAAAGTATTCTTTATCCGTGATCCGTTAAAATTTCCCGATATGGTTCATTCTTTTAAACCTGACCCTGTTACTAACCTGTCAGATCCTGAACGCATGTTTGATTTTCTCAGCCAAACACCTGAATCAACGAACATGCTGACCTATTTGTTTTCGCCTTGGGGAATACCCGCTAATTACCGCCAGATGCAAGGCTCAGGTGTCCATACATATAAGTGGATAAACCAAGAAGGAGAAGCCGTCCTCATCAAATATCATTTTGAACCTATTAAACAAGGCATTAAAAATCTAACACAAAAAGAAGCCAATGAAATACAGGCAACTAACACTTCCCACGCCACTCAGGATTTGTATGAAGCCATTGAACGCGGGGATTATCCAGAGTGGGAGATGTGTGTTCAAATCATGTCAGACGATGAGCATCCCGAACTCGATTTTGACCCGCTTGACCCGACCAAGATTTGGCCAAAGGACCAGTTTCCCTTCTTACCCGTTGGCAAAATGGTCTTGAACAAAAATCCAGAGAACTATTTTGCTGAAGTTGAACAAGCAGCATTTGGGACAGGCGTCCTTGTCGATGGACTTGATTTTTCTGATGATAAACTCCTTCAAGGACGCACCTATTCCTATTCCGATACTCAGCGTTACCGTGTTGGTACGAATTATCTTGAACTGCCGATCAACAAGCCGCAAACAGAAGTCACCACCAATCAAGACGGTGGACAAATGGACTATACGGTTAATAAAAATCCAGGAACTAACCCTCATATTAATTATGAGCCTTCCACTATCGATGGCCTGGTTGAAGCCGCGAAATCGGCCAAGGACCATGAACCCCATTACAATGATAAACTGGTTCGCGAAAAAATAGACCGGACTAATGATTTCAAGCAGGCGGGTGAAGCCTATCGCGCGTTTGAAGACTGGGAACGTGATGAACTCATCATGAATCTCGTGGCCAACCTTAAAGTCTGTGACCCGCGCATTCAGGAAAAAATGATCGGAAATTTCACTCAGGCAGATGCTGAATACGGACGCCGAGTGAAAGAAGAACTTGAAGGGGCTAAGAAAATGATGTCGATGAACTCGAGTGAAGCAGCAAAAATAGGTGAACAGACAGAAGACAAGATGGGACGAGGCGCCGAACCTTATTAATCCCCAAATATCAAAGAAGGTGAGCGCCTTAACGCTCACCTTCTTGTTTTTCTTTATGAAGCTGCTGATCGAAATACGCGAGAATGTTTTCTTCCGGGATGGGTTTACTGTAATAATAGCCTTGACCCCAATGACAGCCGTAATCGACTAATAGACGGTCTTGGTCCGCCTTTTCAATTCCTTCAGCAATAATTTTCAAATCAAGCGCGTTAGCCATTCCAATTATGGCTTTAATGATAGGCTTGGCATCTTCACTTTCTTCCAAACCCACGACAAATTCCCGATCGATCTTAAGTGTATCAATCGGAAGGGCTCTCAAATAAGCAAGAGAGGAATACCCCTTTCCAAAGTCATCGATTGAGATTCCAAACCCCATGTCTTTAAATTGATTTAAAAGAGACATCGACTGCTCCATGTCCTTCATCACAAGAGACTCCGTTATTTCAAGACTCAAATGAGATGGATCCACCTGATAATCGTCTATCACCTTTTTAAATCTGTTAAAAAGATGAGGGTCTTGAAATTGTCTAGGAGAAAGATTAACGCCTAATTTAACGGGAGGATACTTCAATCGGTCCCAATGCTGCTTGACCTCACATACTTTTTTGAACACCCATTCTCCTAACGAAAAAATAATACCTGAAGCCTCCGCAATGGAAATAAAATCATTTGGCAGAACGATGCCTCGTTTCGGGTGATGCCAGCGTACGAGCGCTTCAAAACCAACTAATTTTCTAGTCATAAGATCGATTTGCGGCTGAAAAAAAAGCTTAAAATCCCCTTGATTAATCGATAGTCTAAGCTCATTTTCCGTTTTCAGTTCTGAAAATAGGCTGCTAATCACAAAGGGCTGAAAATAGCTTAAGGTATCACCGCCTTGATCTCTCACTAAATCTAGACTGCTTTCTGCATTTTTTAATAAACTATCAACGGTGCTGCCATCTTCAGGATAAAAAGCGATCCCGATATTGGCCTGCATCTGGATCTCTTGATGATCCAAGCGGAAAGGTTCTCTTATCAACTTTAATAAGTGATTGCCAATGCGCGGAACTTCTTTTGATAATACACGGGCTTCAGTTCCTTTGATAACAACAATAAATTTATCCCCGGTAAATCGCGCTACAAAATCTTCGGAATCCATACCGTCTTTCACCCGATTAGCCATCATCTTAAGCACTTGGTCGCCTTTTAAATGACCAAACACCTCATTTATCCGTTTAAAGCGATTAAACTCAATGAAGAGAAGCGCAATGGGGTGACCCTCTTGCAAATGGGTATCTAAAAACGTTTGGACAAATTGTCTATTATAAAGACCCGTCATAGGATCCCGAATCATTCTGTCCTCTAGAGTGACCGCTTGAGATAAAAGATTCCCAAAGGTTTTCAGCAGTCTTATATCATTATCTGAAAAGGAATACGGTTGCTCGTCAATCGCACATAAAGTTCCAAATAGTTCTGTTTTGTTCACCCAAATCGGTACCCCGATAAATGCGCCGTCTTCAAACTGACTCGACGCTTGGCCTTGATTGATTAAGGAGGAGGACTCTGAGAGATTGTCGATGGCAACAGGTTCCCCGCCTTGTTCTACCACTAATTGGCGTATTTCTTTATAAGGCACCTCCCCCTGATCAGCCACAAGCTCTTTATGACGATTGAAAGCCTTTATAATAAACTCCGTCCCCCCATCATTAGAAGCTACAAAAAATGTATTTAAGGGGATCAGATTAGGAAGCAGTTTGACAATGTCATCCATGATTTGATCTAACTTTTCCATATATTTATGATCCTGCTCATACTCCATGTCATCTCACCCCCATCTAGGTCCAATGACTCATTAGACCATCTAATCCCTATGTTAATATAATTTAACAGCCTTTTAAAACATTGTTGTAATAAAATACGCAAACTGCGAAACGGCTATTCTAAAAGTGGGTTGTTTTTAAATTATGAAAAAATCACTTTCCTCTTTTAGACTAAAAAAATCAATGGATTCAATTATAATGTAAAAAGTTCATTATAATCCCGGCGTGTGTCGCGGATATAAAAGAAGTCATTGGTCGAAGAATCATATAAATAATCTTGGGACCATTCCTCTTTATGAGCCAAAATTTGCTTGATTGCGTCCACAAATCCATAAGCTTCCTCATTCGTCATGGTAGGATGAGCAGAAAATCTCACCCAGCCTGGCTTTAGTGAGAAATCGCCCTGATCAATTTTCTTTGCTATAGATTTAGAGCTTTCTTGATCAATCTGAAGCAAATAATGGCCATAGGTTCCGGCACAGGAACAGCCGCCGCGCACTTGATAACCAAAACGATCGTTTAGCAATTTGACAATCAAATTATAATGAAGGCCCTCCACAACGAAAGAGACCACTCCTAATCGATTGGTGACGTCTCCTTCAAGCACCTGAACTTCCGGGATCGACTCAAGCCCTGGCAGGACAATTTCAAGAAGCTCCTTTTCCCTCGCTTGAATCTCGTGAATTCCCATCTTTTCTTTAAGTCGAATGGCAAGCGCTGCCCGAATGCCCTGAAGGATTCCAGGCGTCCCTCCATCCTCCCTTTTTTCAATATCTGATATATAGTGATGCTCCCCCCACGGATTGGTCCAAGTTACAGTACCTCCACCTGGTTCATCTGGAATCTTGTTCTGGTAAAGGCGCTTATTAAACACGGTTACCCCGCTTGCCCCAGGTCCACCTAGAAACTTATGAGCGGAGAAAAAGATCCCATCAAGACTCTCAAGCGGGTCTTCAGGATGCATATCGATCTCAATATAGGGAGCAGAAGCTGCAAAGTCCACAAGACAAATTCCTCCATGCTCATGCATCACCCGAGCGAGTTGATGGTAAGGAAGACAGATTCCCGTGACATTCGAACAGGCTGTAAAGGCCCCAATCTTCAGCGGGCGATTGCGGTAGGTATGCAGCAATTCCTTAAGTGCCTCTATATCCAAGTGTCCATCCTTAGAACGCGGGACGATTTTCACGTCCGCGATTGTTTCAATCCAAGACGTCTGATTCGAATGATGCTCCATATGACTAATAAAAACGATGGGACGTTCCTCTTCAGAGAGTGACATATAACGCTTCCACTTCTCCGGCCCCTTCAGCCCTAATATTCTTTGGAACTTCGCCATAACAGATGTCATACCTGAACCTTCAAGTAACACAACATCCTCATTATTAGCATGCACATGACGTTTTATTATCCGTTTTGCTTCTTCATAAGCAAGCGTCATGGTTCCTCCAGTCAAATTGGACTCGGTATGTGTATTCGCCATATAAGGTCCAAAGACATTTCTCACTTTATCTTCAATCGGTCCATAAAGCCTTCCGCTTGCAATCCAGTCCGCATAGATTATTTTTTTCTCACCAAAAGGAGATTGAAAGGTTTGTTCGACGCCAATTATATGCTTTCGGAACTGAGAGAAATAGGCTTCTAATTCCGAATTATATTGATAAGTCTTGCTGCCAATACGTGCTGTAATCACCAATCCTCACACCCTTTTAAATAACTTGATGAAGTCCAAGGGGCCCTCATAAACCCACATGCGTCTATAACAGTGTATGAAAAACACCTTTAAGTTGTTTAAAAGGAGCGTGCTGCGGGTGTCATAAGTGAGGTTATTAAAGGAGGTGACTAAAACAAACGCACAGCTAGGTAAAAGCAAACTCCTACCCACTGTGCGTATTTTTCTAATAAAAGAATTTACTTAACGAGAGACCATTTAATCCTCATCTTTTGCATCCCAATCTTCTGGAATGGGCTCTTCACGTTCGGCCTTCATTCTCTGCTTGTACAGTTCCAATTGTTCCAAATGCTGATTGAATTGATCACGATAAATGAGATGCTTTTCGCCATCGAAAACCGCTCGGATCCGCTTTTGCTGAATGAGTTTTTCGATAGAACTGATAGGCATCGATAGATAGTCGGCTGTCTCTTCGATTGTTAAATACATAGGATTCACTCCATTTATTTGGGGCTAACTCTATTCTAACAGATTTTTATAAAATATAGGA
Organism: Pullulanibacillus sp. KACC 23026; assembly: GCF_029094525.1. NCBI lineage: Bacteria > Bacillati > Bacillota > Bacilli > Caryophanales > Sporolactobacillaceae > Pullulanibacillus > Pullulanibacillus sp. KACC 23026. Next base: position 4,264,088 of record NZ_CP119107.1, read on the forward strand.
TGATATCAGAAACGCGCTAGAATGCCTATAATGGAGACTTGCCCTACAAATGACATCAACAATTCAAAGCAACCGGCAATTCATTACTGGATAACGCTAAGTGAGTCCTGCTCACTGTTCATGCTTGGCTGATGGGGTAAATAGATCGTTATAGTTGTCCCACAATCGACCTTGCTCTCTATGACTACTCTGCCTTGATGATCTTCTATAATCTTCTTACTTACCATGAAGCCTAACCCAGTCCCTTTATCTTTCGTTGTATAGAAAGGCTGTCCAAGCTTTTCTATCAGCTCTTGTGACATCCCCTTTCCCTCATCCTGAAATTCAATATGATAACCAAGCTGACTGCAATTTTTCGTTAACTTAACCGCTAATTGTCCACCGTCGGGCATGGCTTCGATCGCATTTTTAATAAAATTAATAAAAACCTGCTTAAGCTGATTTGGTTCACAATGGATCTCACACGCACAGGAAGGAGCATCCAGTCTAATTTGAACATTATTTAAAATGGCCTGAGAATCCAAAAGCGTGATAACCTCTGACAAAAGCGTTTTAACATCTGAAAGCGAATGGACCAATTTTTGCGGCTTAGCTAACATTAACAGCTCACTCACAATGCTTTCAATCCGTTCGATCTCTGAACTCATAATGTTAAAATACTCCTTGTTAGAGGGAGAATCACTTTTTAAAAACTGGAGAAATCCTTTAATGGCTGTAAGCGGATTGCGAATTTCATGAGCTATCCCCGCAGCAAGTTGCCCAGCTACTGAAAGCTTTTCAGAATGAATCATTAGAGCCTCTGCTTTTTTCCGATCCGTGATATCACGATAAGTCGCAGCCCATCCCATGAACTTCCCAGCTTCACGTATTGGAAACCCTGAAACAAGTGTATCTATAACACTCCCATCCCGCTTTACTCGGATGGTTTCAACATGTCCAATATCTTGTCCCATTTTAAGCATCTTTATTTTCTTATGAAGAGTGCTGTATTCTTGCTTAGGAATGAAAGGAAGCTCCGTTATACTTTTCCCTAGAAAAATCTCCCCCTTCCAGCCCAACAGCTTCTCGAAAGGTTCATTTACTTTGATCAATTGTCCCTTTGCGTTAAAGATCAAAATGGCATCTAAATGGTTATGTATAAAGGCCTCAAGACGATTCCGAGTCCTCTTTAATTCACGCTCATATCGCTTACTTTCTTCGATATTCTTTGATATCCCGTAGACTCCTTTTACTTCATCATTAATAATAATAGGAATAAACGTATGGTCGATCGTAAGGACTTCTCCGCATTGAATGACCATTCGACTCTCAAATTGTTGAACCTCTCCGTTTTTGGCTAGATTAAAGTGGTGAGATACTTTTGACAAGTCCTCAGGAAAGACAAGGAAGTGAAAGGATTTCGGCGGATTTAAAATCCATTCTTCAGAATAGCCAAGAATAGCCCTACAAGACCGGTTAAAGGTTGTAAAATGGCCATCGAGATCGAGGGAATACACCATATCCGGATGATTTTCAATTAATGAATTAAGACGCTGTTCTTTTTCTTTTAAGGCAAGCTGCGCTTCCTTTCGCGGTGTCACATCTCGAGAAAAAGAAAGAATTTCAACCTCTCCAGATTCCGTCTCAAAATAAACACTAGTTGTTTCAAACCATAAGTAGTTCCCGTCCCTATGCCTTGCACGGTAAGTAACGGTCCCTTTTCTCTGCCTTTTTAATTCTTCATAAAACATCCTTATCATGTCGCGATCTTTGGGATGATAGAACGTGTCCGCCCTTGTGCCAACCATTTCTTCTGGCTTATAACCAAGCAGTGATTGGCTTGAAGCCGACACAAATGAAAAACATCCTTCTCTTACCTTAGTGATCATGTCCATTGAATGATTAATAATGAGTTGATAATTGTTTTCACTCGCCACCAATTGTTTGTCTATATCAAGTTGTGTTGTGGCATCTATAAATTGTGAGATAATATATGGCGCCTCATCCCCTTGGTCAACTAAGGTAACACTTATGTAAGTCCAAAGCACTTGGCCGCTTTTATGGATAAGACGTTCTAGCCGTGTATAGGAAGCCCGTCTTCTATTCACTAATTCATCGAAATGCTCCAAAGCATTATAGAGATCATCGGGATGAACAAGGTCTTGAAAATGCAGCCCGTTCAACTCCCTCTCTCCATAGCCCAGAAATTTCTGTCCAGCTTGATTCACTTTCAGAAAATGACCATCAAGTGTCAGGATACTCTTTCCAATAGGAGCATAATCAAAAGCATGCATTAATAATTGATCTTGATCTAGCTGTGATAATAGAGACATAAAACTCCTCCAATACTTGAAATGCAGTTTTTTTTAGCTCAGGAGAACGCTCTCTAGAAGTCTTACTTTTGATCAACTTATTCCTCACTAATAAAAAGTATTGAAACTTCTAACAAACTCTTTTTCCCATTTTGTTCAAGTATTAAACATTTGATTGTCTGAATACATATAAATTAATAGAACTTCTAACTAGATTTAGGGACAAGCAAGCCATTATTGGATCCATTTAGTGAGAAGAAGGAGGAGCTAGTATGAATCAAGCTTCAAAGAAGGAATCCCTAGAGTCTCTGCTTGATATGGGGTCAAGACCAAAACTTAGACTGATCGAGCCCGGAGAAGCACAATATCTGGCTGAACTCGGAAAAGTAGCTAAAGAAATCATTGAACTGAAGCAAGCGTTTAATAATCTTAATACGAATCATGAAGAATATTCTGCCGATCGAGTGGCTCTTCGTCTGACTTCAGCAGAACAGGAATTTTTCCTGCTTTTTAATACCCTTCGCAAAAGCAAGGGGATCGAACCGCTAAAAGGAAAACGGTTCTCAGGTGACTTTTCCTACGAGTCTTATCTTTACAATCACTAAAGAGTCTCAGTCCAGGACAAGCCATTCGCCTGCTCTAAAAAACGAAAACAGCTATGACCATTGGTCATAGCTGTTTTCTAGGAGACCTATTTAGAAAGAGCGTCTGTTAAAACAGGCACAATTTGTTTTTTACGTGAGACAACACCTTTTAAAAGGGCTGTGTTGTTATCCAAAGTAACGTTATAAGCTTTTTCAACTGCACTTGCTTCTTTTCCAAGAGCGAGTCCCACTGAATCGTTTGTTAAGATGTTTGTTACAACGAAAAGGAATAGATCAAGTCCTTTTGCTTCAATGATTTGATTGATTTCCGCTTCAATTTCTGTTTGGAGAGCAAGAACTTCGCTCGCATCAACGGTATTTACTTGAGCTACTTCAACCTTATGGCCGCCCATATCAAATTCTTTTGCATCAATAGAAAGCAGTTCTTTAACCGACTTATCAGAAAGATCAGCACCAGCCTTTAGCATATCAAGACCGTATTCTTTAGCATCAACACCGGCGAGTTCTGCTAATTCTTTAGCAGCAGCCACGTCCTGCTCCGTGCAAGTAGGCGACTTAAATAATAATGAGTCAGAAATAATCGCAGAAAGCATGAGGCCTGCGACTTGTTTCTCAATCGTCACGCCGTTTTCTTTGTACATTTTATTCAATATCGTTGCGGTGCAGCCAACTGGCTCAGCACGGTAGTACAAAGGATCGCTTGTCTCAAAATTGGCAATGCGGTGGTGGTCAATAACTTCTAGCACTTTTACTTCATCAATATCAGTCGCACTTTGTTGACGTTCATTATGGTCAACTAAGATAACAGAAGAAGCCTCTCCCGCTACTTTTTCAACCAAGCGAGGAGCATCCGCCTTAAAATAATCAAGGGCAAACTTTGTTTCTCCATTCACTTCACCTAAGCGAACAGCTTCCACGTTTTGACCTAATTTTGTTTTTAGATCGGCATAAACAAGTGCTGAACAAATCGTATCCGTATCAGGATTCTTGTGTCCGAAAATTAACACCTTTTCCATTCTATCCAACTCCTTAGTTGTGAACTTAATTAACTCTAATCATCAGATATGTAGCATTCGTTTCTCATTTTAGCAGAAATGAGCGAAATAGGAAAAGGTCAGGCTGAGCCTGACCCCATTTTTTTGTTAGAGAGAGGACTCCTGCTTGGTTAAACGGGAGTTGATCCATTAAGTCCCTCTTTAACCATGTGAATCCAAGCTGAACTCATGATGTTATAAAAAAGGAAACTGAATCAAACGAATTCCTGAATGTTGTAAACTCTTCCGCTCTCTATGTTCCCACCAAGAAGCCCCAATAGTTTTTCAGCTACAAGATCTGGTGAACGGAGCTGCCCCTTCTCCTTAAATTCGCGAAAACGCTCCACATTAGAAAATTGTGTCTCATCGGATGCGCGAATTTCCCCTTGCATATCTGTATCCATCACACCGGGTGAAAAAGATATCACTTGGACAGGATGTGGGGCTTGTCGCTGTTCAAGGGCGATGGTTTTAGTCAGCATATCGACCCCTGCCTTCGAACTGCAATAAGCAGCCCAGCCATCATAAGGATGCTCCGCAGCCCCAGACGATACATTGACAATCAGCTTTTCTGCCGGTACACCTGAAAAGGTCTTAATAAACCAGTTACAAAGCAGAAGCGGAGCTATCAAATTAACACGGATATTTTGAATGAGATCCTGGGAATCTGCCTGTCCAATTTGCTTGATCGGCTCTACAACACCAGCATTATTGATTAACACGATTTTATCTTGACCGGACCAATCATGGTTCTTATAAAGCGATTGGCAAACTTGCTCAATCGAACCGGACTCGTTTAAGTCACATGGATAAAAGGTTAAAGCAACCTGGTGCTCTTTTGCTAGAGCCTCTAGTTTGTCATTTGGCTTTCTTGAAATGCAGATAATCTGATTACCAGGTTCAATTAATTGTTTAACAATGGACTCGCCAAGCCCCCGAGATACACCTGTAATGATGTAAATACCCATCGTTCAAACCCCTCCTTGTAATAGGGCAGCCTGCCTTTAGCCCTTGATTCATTATTAAGTTTACCCAACTTAAAATGAGAAGGCTAGGATTCCCATGGGTGGGCTGCTACAATATGACGAGGATTAAAATCCATACCCTTTGCCCCATAGGATGTTTTCCTAATTAAATAATCGGGTATCGTTACACTAAAAACTTAAAAAAGTTAGGCGTAACGTGAATACGCTATCCACCTCCCAATGGCCCATTTGAGAATTTAAGCGTAACATGGATACGTTATTTCTCAAAAAACGCGGCAAAATGACTCCTGTCCGAGGAGATAGCGAATCGTGATTACAGCTATTCTTAAATTCAGACTCAAAATTAGGAAATAAAGAATCGAACAAACAACGTTTACTCCAAAATAAATGACGAAAATTTGGGCTTGCATTGCAAGCGTTTTAACTGTTAAAATCTTTAACAATATAATTTTCGAAACTTTTAGAAGGAGGCGCTTGGAATGAGAACTGTCACGTTAGAAATGATCTTTACTCACCCCATTACCCAACGCTATTTGCGCCGCTCTGGCATTGCCCATGCAGTGAAGGTAGCGGAGTATGCCTTTGCTTTGGCTATAGAGCACCATGTGGATCCTGATCTTGCAACGAAAGCCGCTCTGCTTCATGATATTGGTCATTATACGTGGTATCGCAACGGCGAGTGGGACTTCGAACTTTATAGAGAGAACGATATTCATGCAATTAAAGGGGCGAATCGTGCCCATAAGCTGCTCATAAGAATCGGTGAGGACCCTAAAGCTGCTAAACAGATTGCCCTTGCCATCCTTCTCCACACGGACTCCTATCTTCCTGATGGTCACCTCCATCTCAATCCATTGCAAAAAGTGGTAACGCTCGCCGATGAATCAGACGAAGAACCCCAAGGTCATCATCATTACAAAACCATGGATTTCCAAACCGCCCTCAGCCGCATTCGCAAACTTGATCAATGCATCGATGGCCATTCATCCATCGCATCAGGAGAAGCATAAGTTCGGGGTCTCCACTCCTCTTTTACATACTTTCTTAAAACCAATATACTGCATAGCTTGATTCAAAAATAAAAACCTCATCTAAATCAAAAAAATCATAGATTATTAGTCTATACCAACATTCAGGAGAGTATCAAAGTTTTTGGGATTTGGTATCCTTAACTTCGATATCTGATCCTTAAACATGAACGGTTGACAATCCGCAAAGTTCGCTGCTTCTTTAACACTCATGATTTGGTCTAAAAATTTCCATTTGCTCTACCCAATCTTGATGTGAATATTGTCAAACCTAAATAATGGATTACTAAAAAAGCGACCTAATGAACCAAAGACTTCTCCCGCTCTATATTCTAGAGATACTTAACGTTCCCCCAATCCCTAGAAAAGAATTGACAAGTATATTTCTAAAGTTAACTTCTTACTTCAATTTACATATTATCAAGGAAAGATTATCCGAACCTTATTAATTACTGAGCGAAAAAATGTTCAACGATCTGTTAAAATCCCTATGAATATGCAGTATCAAAACAATCCAAGTAGATGAACCACAATCATAGAAACCTCGAAAAGCGTAATTATCAAAGCTTTTAGCGGATTACCTTAGAGAAAAAGGAAAAATTGCTAAACTCCGTTTTTGGTCAACTCCCGCCTCTTCTTTTACAACTTGTTCCGGCGTGAAGTTCCTCCAAAGGACAGCCTCAATGCAAGTTGTGAGACTCCCCCTGTTCAACGTCAAGCATCGATTCTTAAAAGAGGCTATTTTTGAAAAGCCCCTATTGCTCGAAACTTCAAATAGAATCATGGAACATAAGAATTTTCATGCTCTAGGTTTAGAAATGATGCGTGCTTCCTTCTATAAAAAATTGAAAGGTAAGATATTAAGCAAAAGGAAAGGAAAGGAAAAGAAGTACTTCAGTTCTTTAAACCATGCCTACTTTTGCAGAGAATTCTAATCTACTCCCTATGTAAGCTACGACCGGATCTCTCGGAGCCTGGACCATTCTCGTCACATTTCAATCCACGCACCTATGTAAGGTGCGACACAAATGGGCTGACGATGTACGTTTGATGATGGAGTTTCAATCCACGCACCTATGTAAGGTGCGACTCCGGGGTGTCCCGAATGGGTTGCCGTGTAGTCAAATTTCAATCCACGCACCTATGTGAGGTGCGACAATCCAGGTCCATCTTGGCTTAAGAATCCTTTTAATTTCAATCCACGCACCTATGTGAGGTGCGACAAAACAGTGTCAATTATTACCTCGGCTTCAAACGATTTCAATCCACGCACCTATGTAAGGTGCGACACAAAAATTATTAAAAGTTCTAAACGGTACCGCGGGTTTCAATCCACGCACCTATGTAAGGTGCGACCTTTTAGCATCGATGGTAAAAGTATTCTCTGCAGTTTCAATCCACGCACCTATGTAAGGTGCGACTAACTGCCGCCCTCCCTTGACATAGGCATTACGGTGTTTCAATCCACGCACCTATGTAAGGTGCGACGGTGGGGCGTCTTGCTCCTTGCCTTGTACGGTATGTTTCAATCCACGCACCTATGTAAGGTGCGACCCCACAATTTGATCAAATCACGCAAGCCGTTGTGGTTTCAATCCACGCACCTATGTAAGGTGCGACCTTTGCGGCGAATCCTAGCAAGACTACACCCTTAGTTTCAATCCACGCACCTATGTAAGGTGCGACGTTAACTTGGATTGCTTATTGTGGGTTCTGCGAGTTTCAATCCACGCACCTATGTAAGGTGCGACCCTTATGGAAAATCTAAGTCCCGGACAACAAAAGTTTCAATCCACGCACCTATGTAAGGTGCGACGGGTGCACACAAAAGGTGCTCCACCTGGTAATAAGTTTCAATCCACGCACCTATGTAAGGTGCGACTTCGTCATCGTAGCCGTATCAGAGGCTTTCAGGTTGTTTCAATCCACGCACCTATGTAAGGTGCGACAAGAGTGTTATGACAATGATCTAAAGGCTAATCATGTTTCAATCCACGCACCTATGTAAGGTGCGACAGTATGTGAGGGGCTACATAGAGACCTCATACCCAGTTTCAATCCACGCACCTATGTAAGGTGCGACCAATTGGTTTCTCGGTGATCATCAAAGTTTTTATGTTTCAATCCACGCACCTATGTAAGGTGCGACGTTGGGGCTGATGGGGTAACACCGATAAGTGAATCGTTTCAATCCACGCACCTATGTAAGGTGCGACGTATTGTTAGAATCTTTAACCGGTCTCTCTCACGTTTCAATCCACGCACCTATGTAAGGTGCGACGCGGGCTTTACTCCACTGCGTATAGCTGGGGGAGTTTCAATCCACGCACCTATGTAAGGTGCGACTTGGAAAAATTCTTCTAACCCGACCCGAGAGTCGTTTCAATCCACGCACCTATGTAAGGTGCGACGCGGCATGAAGTTCACGACAAGTGCCGAAGTTTATGTTTCAATCCACGCACCTATGTAAGGTGCGACATTAGCTTATATTAATGATTTAATGCCTATGAGCGTTTCAATCCACGCACCTATGTAAGGTGCGACTTTTCGCTTTGTTGGCGGCAAACGTAAATCCTTGTTTCAATCCACGCACCTATGTAAGGTGCGACGTAAATAGCTGTACTTGGGTCCGCGCCTGTTTCGTTTCAATCCACGCACCTATGTAAGGTGCGACTAATCATAGCAAGGCGAGTGACGGGAGTAGATAGTTTCAATCCACGCACCTATGTAAGGTGCGACTTATCGGACAGTCCTTGGAGTCCTTCTAGTATAAGTTTCAATCCACGCACCTATGTAAGGTGCGACTCTTTCGTGGCTCGTCCTTGATACCCTTGAACCTCGTTTCAATCCACGCACCTATGTAAGGTGCGACCTCCAGGGGTCATCATGCGGGCCCGTCACAAGGGTTTCAATCCACGCACCTATGTAAGGTGCGACATAATTGTCGAACAGGAGTGGAGGATTCGACATGTTTCAATCCACGCACCTATGTAAGGTGCGACATTGTGGGATTGGTGGAAATCGAAAACTTTGGGGTTTCAATCCACGCACCTATGTAAGGTGCGACGTCATGGGATGGGAGATTTGGAGACATGCATATGGGTTTCAATCCACGCACCTATGTAAGGTGCGACCGGGTATTTTGGGGTCTATTGTTGGTGTTTTAACTGGTTTCAATCCACGCACCTATGTAAGGTGCGACGCTGTTATGGGTTCTATTGGTTCTATTCGTACTTTTGTTTCAATCCACGCACCTATGTAAGGTGCGACTCGTTACTTATGCCCAAATCCTTAACAGTCAAGGTTTCAATCCACGCACCTATGTAAGGTGCGACGATGAAATAGTCCCCATATCATAAAGAGCATAAGTTTCAATCCACGCACCTATGTAAGGTGCGACAACCCTGTATTTTAGCACAAGAACCACAAATTAAAGTTTCAATCCACGCACCTATGTAAGGTGCGACAGGTGTTCAACGGTCAACTATTCAGACGCATTATGTTTCAATCCACGCACCTATGTAAGGTGCGACATCTTGGGATTGGATGCCTTACCAGAAGCAACAAGTTTCAATCCACGCACCTATGTAAGGTGCGACTTTATTTATTGGAGGTGCTTGAAATTAAATTAAAGTTTCAATCCACGCACCTATGTAAGGTGCGACATGGTCAAAGTGGTCCTAGTGTTGTTAGTGGCTCTGTTTCAATCCACGCACCTATGTAAGGTGCGACCGCGCTTACTTTGGCATTGCATCCTGATATTCTCGTTTCAATCCACGCACCTATGTAAGGTGCGACGAGCGGTAAAATCCGCTTATAGTTGCCGATAAACAGGTTTCAATCCACGCACCTATGTAAGGTGCGACGCGGTACCGGAACCAATCGAGGCGGCTCCCAAGGGGTTTCAATCCACGCACCTATGTAAGGTGCGACCTCGATAAACCATCCACGACAACCGATACCATACGTTTCAATCCACGCACCTATGTAAGGTGCGACCTCAAGTTTTTAATCGTATGGTTAAACAGCTGCGAGTTTCAATCCACGCACCTATGTAAGGTGCGACCAAAATAATTATAAACATTCAACATCACCAAAGGGTTTCAATCCACGCACCTATGTAAGGTGCGACATTTTGCTTTTGTGTCAGTTGTTACTATTGTATGGTTTCAATCCACGCACCTATGTAAGGTGCGACATTTTCGATTCCCCCAATATAGTTTATGATAGATGTTTCAATCCACGCACCTATGTAAGGTGCGACCCTTTTTGATAGCTGACAGAGCCCGACATGGTTGTTTCAATCCACGCACCTATGTAAGGTGCGACGGGGCGGGAGCCGCCTTCAATTTGTCCATGCCAAGTTTCAATCCACGCACCTATGTAAGGTGCGACCGAGTATAACCGCATGGAAATGGTGCTACTCGAAGTTTCAATCCACGCACCTATGTAAGGTGCGACTAAATCATTCATTTTAAGCACGTCCCCACTGATGTTTCAATCCACGCACCTATGTAAGGTGCGACTATTAGAGAGGTTTATGATAGTTATGCTAGGGTTGTTTCAATCCACGCACCTATGTAAGGTGCGACAATAATCACCCACTAACAAAAGGTAGTTTTTTAAGTTTCAATCCACGCACCTATGTAAGGTGCGACGTTGGCGAAGTATTCCAATCTCTCGCATTAAAAGTTTCAATCCACGCACCTATGTAAGGTGCGACTTATCCATCTTCATAACGCTACCCCGCTTCATGGTGTTTCAATCCACGCACCTATGTAAGGTGCGACTTTTCCTAGTTCGGGATTATTTAAGTTGTCAGCGACGTTTCAATCCACGCACCTATGTAAGGTGCGACAAAGGATATTAAACGTTTTTTTGAAATTGTAAAAGTTTCAATCCACGCACCTATGTAAGGTGCGACTTTACAGTGATCGCTACTGCTAATTTAAAAAGTGTTTCAATCCACGCACCTATGTAAGGTGCGACGGCGTTTTTTGAGCAAAAATATCTATTTTTCATAGATAATCAATGCATCAATGCCATTTTATTTCCAATAAATGTATTTTAATAAGAAAAACACATGGAAATAAGCTTATATTTTGGTGCGAATAAACCTATATAATCATGTTCACTTCAGGTTCGCACCTTACTTACCGTTACCTCAAATAAATAGGTACCCTTCTAAATCAAACGTTTCTTTATTTCCAATATGTTCGACTTTTGTCTTATAATTGTCCCCTAAACGATAAAAACGAAGGCTATCTGTTTCTTTGTTTATGATCTCTAGTAATTTATATTTCAATTGTCTTAATTGAGTTGAATCGACAACACATTCAAAAACGGAATTTTGAACTCTTAAACCATAATCTTGACACAGCTTTGAAACCTGCCTTAACCTCTTTTTTCCTCCAGGATCAATTGTGCTGACATCATAAGTAATGACCACTAACACGTTAGACAACTACTTCCATAAGAAAGGCGGATACCCATCTAAATCACCTCTTATATGTCTGGCTAATAATATGGCTTGTGCATAAGGAACCAGACCCCAAGAGATTTTTTCTCCCAAGAAAGGGTGCTTTATTTTCTCTTGCTTCTTATCCTGCCAAGCCTTTAGAAATTTTTTCCGGGCTTCATCTATCATAATAACTGCACCATTCTCTTTAACAAAGAAATCATTTTTATTAACAATTTTCTTATTGATCAAAGAAATAACAAATCGATCCGCGAATACTCCTCTTAACTCCTCCATAAGATCAAGTGCAAGAGAAACCCTTCCAGGACGGTCTCGATGCAAGAACCCTACATAAGCATCCAGGCCTACTGCTTCGAGTGCCGCTGCTGTATCATTTGCTAAAAGTGTATAAGCAAATGATAGCATCGCATTGACATTATCCATTGGCGGTCTACGATTCCTACCTTTAAAAAAGAAATCTTCTTTTTGTTGGAGAATCATTTGATCAAAAACTTTATTGTAAAGAATAGCAGCTTGTCCTTCATATCCTCTCAAAAGTTCCAAATCCGTTGCATTTTTAATTTCTATTAAGTTTTTAGACAATTCCCTTGAAACCTCTTTAAACATGGAGAGATCAATTCTTAAAGGGTAATCGCGGGTCATACGTTCTAAGATCCATTTGTTGTTATATACTTTCCCAATAATGAAATGCTTTGCTATCAATAAACTGAGTGAATCACTATCTGATATTCGATATTGAGCCTTTCTTAAGATAACATTACCTCTACTTTCACCGATCACCTTTGCCAAAAAACGACCGTTCTTTGTTAGAAAAACAAGCGAAATATTTCTTTCCGCACAGGCACCCATCAAAGCAGGACTGGCACCGCTATACCCAAAGGCATAAATAGACTCTAGATTGTGTAGGGGAACTCTCCCAATATCACTTTCTTCTTTCTTTACAACAATATTTTCACCGTTCAAAGTTAAATAGACATCAGGACTTGTTATAAATAAGCTGTTCAATAGTTTTCTCATTCTTTTAGAACCCTTTCGATATAACTACTAACCGATTGCTTAGTCATTAACGTGGGCATACATATATGTTGGAGTGAACAACTTTTACAAAAGGTCCCAGTTCTTACTTTGGGTGTATAGTTATTGTTAAAAAAATGATGCATCTCCTTAAACATCTTTCTTACCCTTATTCTATTTTCTTCTGAAATTGGAACTTCCACGCGATGTTTAATTTCATTGTAGAAAATATAGCCCGTATCAACCGCACATAGCAGCATCTCCTCAAGACATATCGCTTGAGCTGTTAATTGAAGAACATCTGAATCATCCTTCTTAGGCTTTCCCCTTTTATATTCAATTGGGATAGGTAAATACTTTTCTTTGGAGTTAAAAACCGAAACTCCTTTATCATTCTGGATAAATTCGACAACATCACAAATACCCGTTGCACCTAGTTCTGTTGATTTGATCGGTAGGGCTCTAACAATTAATTTATTTTGTCTCTTCTCTCTTATTAATGGCTGGTCTGCTTTAATATGGATATGTTGTCCTTCAACTGTCCTGACATTTTCTTCCCATTGCTGTTCAATATGGATTAGTGCCCATTGACGCTTACAAAATATAAAATGTTGAATACCTGATAGCATCAGGTATTCATCTTCGTTATTGTCCTGCATAAACTTGACAAGAGAGGTTATCTAAATTTTCAAGAGTCACAGTAATATCATCAACCGATCTAGGTTCATCTGTGTTTACATCAAATTTAAGCGAACGATGAACCTTTGCAGAGGAGTATTGACCCAATTTCGAATTATGCTCCCACCAATAAACATTGTGAACTTCCATACTTCCATCAGGCCTAGCTGAAGATGCATCATTCTCAAATAAAGTTATAAGAGCTTGTTTAAGTTTTTCAGCATCTTCATTCGTAAATCCTGTTTTCTCTGCTAGTTGGGTATTTATGCTCCCATAAAATACATAAATACCAAAATCAACTCGATGTTTCATCCCCATTGTATCTGAACCTTTTTTATCAGATGTTGTTGAATTCACACTCTTCGTAATTTGAATACTTGAAACATCAATTGGATGGAGACTAACAGCGGGATGAATAGAGACAGGTCCTCTAACCCCGACAGACAAAGAATCACCTTTGAATGCAAACACCTGTCCAAAACTTCTTACATCAAACCATGTTTGGCAAGCTATATCACCAAAAAGCTCCGCATTTTTTGCCTTCTCAGCCTTTTTCAATTCTTCTTTAGAATCTGCACGTTCTTTTAAACTTTTAAAACTATCCGTTTTTCTTTCATCCGATTGAACAAAAATTAGTTCTCCAGCATCCTGTAATCGATTTCTAATCTTACGTTTTAAACAAACATCTGACACTTCACCATAACCATCATAATTTTGTCTTGGACGATTACCATTTAATGGATCACCATTTGGATTTGCATTCCGCGCAGAGAAAACAACCGCAAAATCAATTTTGTGTTCTAAGCTACCCATTTAAAAGTCACTCCCAACAATTTGTTTTTCTTGTTCACTTTCTTTGTCCTTCTTACTTTTATAGAGTTCATGTCTTTGGCTGTAAAAACCCAATAAATAGACACCGCTTAATGGCTTATTATTAAAATCTTCTATTGCAATATTGGAGGCAACTTCATCTATTAATTTGTTTAGGTAGAGTGATTGATCACCCAACCTTGCTTGGTAAGGCTGCAAATTTGATTGAATAATATCCCAAGTTCTAGAAGGGTGCCTTGAAAAAGCATTCATATATCTAATTGCGTTCGTAGCTCTCCTATCTTCGTTCGATAATGCCCTTCTTTCAAGGACATCAGCAAGTGCTAATAATCTTCCAAACAAATAATCTCTGTTTTTGTTGGTAGGATCAAGAGACACGTTATACCCCTCCTTCTCGTAATGCTTTTTTAGAAGCGCACAAGTAATACTTAACGTTTTTTTCCATTCCCACTCATCCATTGACACAGGATTGGATGCCCGATGTATGGCAGACTTGATGATATCCAATGGAACCTTCCTTCCATCTATTACGCAAGACAGCATCCGTTCCATCAATCCTTTTACGAGCTTTTCACTGGCATGGCTCCCGTATGCGGCAAAAGCAATATCCCTTGTGGCCGGAGCTCCATAAAAATGAATCGTTTTCTTGTTTTCATCCTTTTTATACTCATGAAGCCAACTACAGGTTTTATGCCAGTTTTGTATTCGGCTAAGATATTCTTCCTTATTTAAATTTCGATAATATAGAACAGAGAGGCGACCTGGGGTTGCAGCATCTAGAATTAAAATCATTACGTTAGATTCATAGTTGAGACTGGACTTGAAACCTGTAATGGCTTTATTAAACAGTTCAGCAAACACTTGGTGGGTAGAATCCCCCTCTTCAATAACCTCCGTCTCTTTAATAAGATCCATCTCAATTAATAAGCTATGTAAATCGTCCTGAGGGGAGGGGACTTCTGTCTGATCGTTCCCCCAAACAAGGAATACCCGTCCATCAATAGTCTTACCCTGTTTTAAAATTAACCACTTCAAAGCATTATGAGCTTTTTGAGAAACCTTATAACTTATATTCGCCACATCATCTCCTTTGAGGAATCGTCCCCTAAATGTATAACCAGAATTGTCATTAGCTGAAATTAATTTTGCCATGTCGGCTGAATGTCTAATTTTTGTACTGTGTTTATCTGTTTTGGCCTCTTCTCTCCCTGTAACATAACAAAAATCTTTTTCTTTCAATTTCTGCTTATAAAAACGTATAAAGGAATCATAAACCGCCTTGTCTTTCCACAATCTGCGATTTATTTCCCCAGGTATGTGTACATCAAATCTCACAAACACTTTGTCCTGTGTATCATTCATAACCCGGAATAAAGGTGGTTTCTCCCCGAACAATGCTTCTTCATCTTTAGTCCATTTCTTTATTAAGTGATTATAACGATCGACATAAAGAACAGAACAATTTACCAAATCTTGAATGAGAGTCCCTTCTTTTAAATAGTGATAAATGGCCCTTATTTTGGGATGGGTAAAGTCAGACTCAGCCCATTCTTTTAATTGCATAATGTAATTATTAAAAGGATTGCCGGTTTTAACTTGTCCCCCAAAGGCAAGAAAGTCTCCAGCGACATACATTAATTTATCATGCAAAGGGTGTGGAACAGGTGCACTTGTTCTACTAAAAGAGTCTTCCGTGCAAGGGATCACTGTTTCAGCCTCTTTTTTTTCAATTACACTTGCAGAATAAAAATCTCCTTGTTCTGTTACCACTACCTCTATTTGGGCATTTTGTGTCGTATGAGATTCAGGTAATAAAGTATATTCCTGGCCATCCTTTCTCTTATTGAAACACCCCACCTGATTAGCATTCCTTTCATAGGTCTCATATAAATCCAAGAGCCAGCTCATCTAATTCCTCCTTTCATTTATAATTTCATCATGGAGGTCATCAACTGAGTGAATCGATTCTAAACTAAACTCTTTAGCTGCCATTTCCTTAATAGGGCGAACCAATTTACATTCTTCTGGATGGATAAATTTGATGACACCATTTGACATAACCGGTTGCCAAAGACGTGTTTCCATTACTTTTTGTCCAGTTTCATCCGGATAATTAATACCATGGACCATTGTTCCTAAATGAATATCCCCATAATCATCATAAAAGCCTGTCCCATTCCCGAATTCACAAGCTTCAACATAGCCTTGGCATTCTCTTGTGCCTAAGAAAATATCTCTTCTGCCGCCAACCATTACACACCGTTTAGCAATATTGTGATGTTTATTTTCGTTTCTGTCAGCAGCTAGATCCTTGCGGTGAGGATTAAAAATGAAATGTGCACGCACTTGATAGTTAACATCTTTAAGATACGTGTAATTAGCTAAATCATTTTTTCCATCTTGGTACTTAATGGGGCGAATTCCCTTCGCCTCCATCCTAATCGGATTCATTACCCGTACTTCGTCAATGACCCAAATAATAGTTGGTTTCCAGTAAATTGATTCCACAATCCCCTTTAGAGCTTGATAGGTAGGAACTTGATAGGATAACTTTTCACCACCCATTTTAGTGACTGGATCTGTAAATAACGCATATGAACCAAAGACTTCAAATTCAATTTGATTCCGCATTCCTTCCCCCCCTTTTGCTTTTGTCAAATCAAATGAAATGTCCTTCCATTGTGCCTTCCCCTTCTAAACTCACTCCAAATTCGAGATCATAGGCATTCTCTCTCAAACAAATAATCGTCCCTTCTCTTAAATAAATAAGATTGTTATTCTTGCTCAATTCATTGATTTCATGCTGAAAGACATTTACCGTATATTGCTGAGCTCTTTTCAAAAGAACCGTCATATCTCTTATACCAATATCTCCATTAAGTTCAGCAATAAGATCTTCCCCGTCTCCATATGGAACTAAAACAGATGTAGTTTGATTATCAATGACTTCAAAATATTGGCTGGCAGTTTTAATACTTGTATTTAAAACCAGATTAATTGGTTTTCCATTTTTACTTTTGTAGGCATTTACATAATCCTTATTAGTATTTAATAGATCATACATTTTTCTATTCTCTAACGCCTTTATAGGGTAATCTAAGTCATTATCAAACTGTGTGTAATAATTTTTGAAATAAAGTGACATAGTTTCTCTTGATAGGATGTCCTTTAACCCTTCCCTACTCTTCCTATCTCTTAATATTCTATGTGTTATATCCGCCCCTACCTTGATTTCCTTTAAACGTGTAAGGTTTTCCTCTCTATGATTTACAACGTATACATTTCTTATATCCAGTTTTCCATGTCGGTTACATCGCCCTGCTGCCTGGGCGATTGAATCTAAGCCTGCCAATGAACGAATGACACAATCAAAACTTATATCAACTCCTGCCTCGATTAATTGGGTACTAATGCACAATACCCGTTCTCTGCTTTGAATCGCTTTCTTAACCTTTTTTAGGATCTCTTTACGGTGTGCTGCACACATAGAAGTACTTAAATGATAGACTTGTAAATTTGAGTGACTTTCTTTAAATTGGTTGAACAGCTTTCGAACAACCGTTTTTGTATTTAAAATAACTAATATACTCAATGATTCATTAAAATTCCCCCGTACAAACTCAGATAATTCTTCCGTCGTCCAACCACTATCTCGTGTTTTATCAACAATTTCAACTCGCTTAAAAGCTTCTGAAACCCTCGATAAATTCTGGATCACTTCACCATCAATTGATTCCAATTTCCTTTTAACAAAATCTAAGGCTGGCTGTGTCGCCGTACACAATAGGATACTGGAATGACAGGTTTGCTTAAGAAAATTTAACGCCTCATTAAATAAAGACACACAATTCACTGGCACCGATTGAACCTCATCAAATATGAGGACTGAATGAGCCAAATTATGTAAACGTCTAATATTTCGTGTGCCTTTTGAATAAAAAGTATTAAGAAACTGAACCATGGTTGTGAAAATAATCGGTACATCCCAATTATCTTTTGCAAGCTTTAGAACTTTCTCCTTTATATAATGGGAATAATCTTCTTGATCTTCTTTCTCAATGACGTTTGAATGGTGCTCCAAGATGTTGTCTTGATCATCAAGGATTCTCTTCACTTCATCAGCGTTCTGTTCGATAATAGTCGTATAAGGAACAACATAAATAATTCGCTCTTTCTGATATCTAATCGCATGTTTAAGAGCATATCGTAAACTGGCTAGTGTCTTTCCACCTCCTGTTGGGATAGATAAGGTGTAAATTCCTGAGGGGTTTTCCGCGGATCTATCACATTCTTCCGACATTTTAGCACGGAGCTTATTAATAGGATGGTCTGAATCTGGACGTTTTTTTAATTCCACTAAATGGTTTAATAGGGTTTGATAGTAGCGTTCAAATAAAAAGGGGTCAAACGCAGCTCTAATCTCCGAATCATTTTCTTCAAAGCACCTTGTATTAGTTCGGTCTGCATCAATTAAACAGCTAAATATATATTTGGTTAAAAACATAAAGAATAATTGGATTTTCCCAGAACTGCCTCGTAGATTCTCTTTCATATAATCAAGAATCTCACCTTCACACTCTTTAAGGTAGTCATCTAATTCCGTTTCTTTGGTTATGTTTGCATAAAACTTTTTAGTGAGCGGCTGAAAATCTTCTATTATTTTCTCACTGACTCTTTTTAAGTAGTCAGACTCAAGCTGCGGATTTAAAAAATCTTGAAGGCCCGAGTGATGTGATATAATAACGTTCCCAATTATTTCAGCAATTAACTTTTCTGCAACACTGGTATCTTGCAAATGAAGCTTATTGTACAGAATCTTTCCCCCAGCTGTCGAATGATCAACACTTCCCTTTTTTGGGGGATGATCGGGGTTATTAACCGCTTCAATTATGTAATCTCTAAACTCGTCACTATATTTTCCAGTATCATGAAGCCAACCCGCTAGGCCAGCGAGTTGTCCGACTCCTATTTTATCTCCGAAACGTTTGGCGAGGTCTCTTACTCCAAATAGGTGTTCCTCAATCGTTTGAATAGTACCGTCTAACTGGCGGATATGCGCTATTGAATCCATTTTTAACCCTCCTCTCATTTTAAAGACACCCATCTAATTTAATCTTCTTATACCGTTCATAACTATAAAATTTCCTTTAAGAAAACTATAACACAATATTTGGATTATTGTTATTATTTTCCGACATTAATTATACTCCAATTAAACCAAAAGACCTTTACCAATGTTGGTAAAGGCCTATAGTCTTGATATAATCTTATAAATTAGCTGATTCCCTCAGTTTCGACTTTTTCCTTCACACCTATATATCGTTCCCACCTTTTATTGGTCCAGCGCCGGTAGATTAAGAGGCCGCGGAGCCACTCATCCGTTATGAAGCTGATCCATATGCCCATGAGTCCAAGATCCAATGCGATGCCGCAAAGCCAAGCAACCGGCAATCCGATTAACCACATCACGATCATGCCCAAATAAACAGGGTAGCGAACATCCCCAACGCATCGTAACGCGCTGATCAAGATGAGATTAAATGCCCGACCAGGCTCAAGTATAACAGTGAGCAATAACAGCCACTTTCCTTCATGAAGGATGTCTGGATTATGAGTGAACAGTCCAAGAATGCCTTGCCCAAAAAAGTAAAAGAAGATTGCAATGGTAAAGGAGCCGATAAATCCGACCTTAATACTAGTCATTCCTCGTAAGAAAGCTTCTTTATAACGCCCCGCTCCGACATAATGGCTAATCAGAATTTGTGACCCCTCACCAACGGAAACCGAAAATAGAAAAATGAACATCATAATATTTTGCAGGTAAATTTTAGTAGTCAATGCTTCCGTTCCAAGAAGCGTGACAAAATAAGTAATGACGAGTTGTGATAAATCATAAGACAGTTGCTCACCTGCAGAAGGCACGCCAATCTTCATAAGCTCCTTTAAATGATCCAATCGGTGCTTCACAAACATGGAGAGCTTGGGAACAACACCTGTCCTTATTATCAGTAAACTCAGTAGGATGATCACGCCAATTGCCCGACTCACTGTTGTCGATAAGGCTGAACCGTACACGCCAAGCCTTGGAAACATTCCCGGACCGAATACAAAAAGCAAGTTGCCAATGATATTCAAGATATTAATGCCGATTGTGACCATCATGGCATCTTTTGTAAATCCAAAGCTTCTAAGAATAGCCCCAATTGTCATGCTAATCGCAGCAAGGAAAATAAATCCTCCTACCACATTCAAATAGGTCATCGCCTGTGCCATTAATTCAAAAGGCGTATTCATTAAATGAAGCAACCCATGACCTGATAGCCATAGAACAAGGCCTAGAATAAGACCAACACTAGCATTCATGACAATTGAAGTGTATCCGACCTGCAGTGCTTCTCCCTTGTCTTTCGCTCCCAACAGTCTAGATACCATTATGATCGTTCCTAAAGTTGTAAAATTAAAGAGCACAAAGACGATTTGCAAGATCTGATTAGCCATTCCAACTGCCGCCACAGATGAATCGGAGTAGTGGCTCAGCATGAGTGTATCCGCACTTCCCATCAACATCTGCAGCAAGATTTCGATAAATATTGGCCAAGTTAACCTAAAAAGAGACTTATCTTTTGTATTCAAGCCTACTCCCCCAGACTATCCACCTTAATTCTTTCATGCCCGCAACCAGCACAGCCCATTTCTTAACGCCTTCTATTAACCCTTTCTCCATCTTAAAAGAAGCGGTTTATGAAATCGATTACATAAACAGACCTTTTATTAGCCACTTAAGTCTACTCAATAACTACTTTTGCGTCAATCCCAAATAAAATGACCTTTACAGGGTTCATATCCAGCGTTGTCCAACCCACCGTTTTATATCTGCAGTGGTAGCTATGGGGCGTTTTAACCTGTTTCATTTAACGAATTCCATCAAGAATATAGACCTTACACACGTTCTAGGCGTTTAGCATAAGCTAAGTATCAGTAAAGGTATAAAGGATGTTTGCCAATGCCAGCAGTTGTAGGAGCGGTAAAAGTAAACTCAATTTCAGGAAGCGGCATTTTCCACATTGGGGATGTTTGGCGGATTAACGCAAACAGTACGCTCAAAACATTTGCGGGTGCAGGTTCATTTAATACAGGGGATTATCTTTATGTTCAAAATGGCTATAGCATGACGAGTACGAATGACTCTGATTTCATCGACAACGTCAACTTCGGGAACATCTAGATGATTTATTCGGGATATTTAAGGACGTCTGCCGCATAGTTTAGTAGTAATCCTTAAAAAAGGGGAGCGGTTGACCCCATGGCCATGGACCCGAATACACTCAATCACCTTCACCATTTAAATCAATGGATTCAAGCTCTTCAAGAGCGGTTAGACTATGCAGAAAATCGCATCAACCAACTAGAAGAAAAATTAGAACAGCTTAAGAATGACAAGAAAATGAATGTTGGTCGGATTGAATATAAATTTGACCAGTTAAAAATTGAAAAGCTTGATGGAACGCTTAATATTGGCTTAACACCCAAAACAGGAGAAGGGACGCTGGATGACATTATGGTAGGGGACTCGCCCATTACAATGACAAACCCCGATAGATCTAGTGGGCTTCCTAAAAACCCTTCCAATCAAAGCCCTCTGATTCAGGCGGTCCATGATCGGATCGAAGCTTATCTCCAACATGAAGCGATGAACCACTTGATCCGTATTGAGAAAGAACAAGGCTTCCCGCTTAATGATCCCTATCGCCTTTTTATCTTGGAAGATATCCGAAAGCAAATCCCTCAGCGCCTTACACAATTAGAACAAGGGTTACAAGCTGATCCCTCAACACGGGAGCTCATTTATCAAGACCCTGATAAAGCTGAATCGCTTTTATATGAGGAGATGAAAAAGGAAATTGAGAATGGGACGGAACAATTTATTTTAAAATTAAAGAGTGGAAGTGACGCCTAATGATTTTAAATGTGATCAATCATGGTCTATCGATCGGTTCGATTGAGCTAAAAGGGATCTCCTCTTCTTCTGTTTTATTAATTGGCGATTGCCAGAGCATAAATCTTTCCTCTGAATTTGATACACCACCGGAATCCCTGATTGTTGCAAGTGGAAACGCCCTTGTTCCGCTATCACCTAGATAAGTACTCGGCAACTGCCTTTAAGTGAAAAGTTAAAGACGTTTCTTAGGGAGGTTAACTATGCCGCGCCTATCAATGGTTGATGATCTTTTATTGACGAATATTGCCTCGTCTTCTGCCCTGCAAATTGGTGATAGCCATGATGCTCAACTAACCAGTCATGCCCTTGCTGTCCAAAAGGAATACCCTAACTTCCAAGGACATGAAGGTGATCTCAGACCCTACAGAATTTTTACTCAAGAAATTTTTCGTCCAATTGGGCACATTCCAGTACAAGTAAATACCCAAAACATTGTTCCATTGATCAAAGTGGATCACATGCGAATCATTGCTATTGCCGCTTCTTCTATGATTCATATAGGTTCGATCAATTCAATTGAAACTGAATCCCGGATTAAACATTTCCGATCGTTTAGTACCGTTCCAGAAGGTTACCGTGAACGGCCAGAACTTACGATCTATACCAATTAATTTGAATGGCTAAAAAAAGGAGGTTTCATAGTGCCTGCTCTTGTAGGACCGATTAAGATTACCGCAGTTTCTAGCGCTGCCCAAGTCAACTTTGGAGATGCCCTTAATATCGCTCCAAAATCCACTTCCAAATCGTATGTAGGGTCAGGCTCATTTGGTACAGGCGACCTTCATTGTACTATTGATCTATTAAGCAATACGAATACCTTAGATCCAGACTTAATAGATGGAGCAATTGCACAAAATAACTAGTTGGGGGGCATCTTTATGGACCTCTATGTCACCCAAACCATTATTATCCATAAACTATCTATTGGGACGGCAAACAACTCCTCAGTCATCCAGATCGGGACAGCCGGAGCCATCAATGCGCTTTCCAATGTCTATAATACAGGGGGATTTAAAGGACCCGGTCCAGCCTTAGGAAACCCTCCTCAGGCACTGCCCCCCTCTTCACTTGAAGCCCCCATTTTAGTACCGCTTACTTCCCGCTAAAGCGATAACCCCCACCTACAAAGGGCTTACCACAGTGAGAGCTAAACTAGTTGATTAACCAAACACCGCCAGTGCTGAAGCGGTGTTTACTTTTGTTTTTGTTAAAAAAATACCAGGTCTCTTGAGATTTATAAGAAGGATAAATGGATTGCCGGTGGAATAGTTTTAGTATAAGCAATTAGCTAGGAGATAGCTCAAGGCAGAGAGGAGATGTCCGGATGTCTGATACAATTGTAAAAACAATTTATGGACAAGTTGAAGGTGAAGCTTTATCGCAAGGCTATGTTTGGAGGGGCATTCCCTATGCGAGGGCCCCTATTGGTTCACGGCGGTTCAAGCGGCCAGAACCACCCGAAAGCTGGAATGGCGTAAGAGAGGCAACCGAATTTGGCCCGATCCCTCATCAGCAGCAAAACGAGATCATGGCCTTTCTTGGCAATTCAGTTGAGAACATGAGTGAGGATTGTCTGTACTTAAATGTCTGGTCACCTGCTGCAGACAATCGCAAGCGGCCTGTCTTAGTATGGATCCACGGTGGAGCCTTCGTCACAGGTTCTGGATCTAGCTTTGCCTATGACGGAGCCTCTTTTATTAAAAATGGCGATGTTGTGGTCGTGACACTCAATTACCGTTTAGGCGCTCTTGGCTTCCTTCATCTTGCAGAGCTTGGCGGTGAGGAATATGCCACATCCGGGAACAATGGCTTATTCGATCAAATCGCGGCATTAAAATGGATCCGGGCTAACATTGAATTCTTTGGCGGTGATCCGGATCGCGTTACAGTCTTTGGTGAATCGGCAGGTGCCATGAGCATTGGCGCCCTTTTGACGATGCCAGAAGCAAAGGGTTTGTTCCAGCAGGCGATATTGGAAAGCGGTGCCGCCCATAATGTAGTGACGGTCGAGAAAGCAAACGAAATGACAAATTTATTTTTGAAAACGCTTAATATCGAGGAGCACTGCCTTTCACTGCTTATCGACATGCCTGTGGAAAAACTTATCGAAGCCTCGGCTCAATTACCCTCTATGCGGTTAGTTCCTGTAGTAGACGGTATCAGTATTCCTATCCACCCAGAACAAGCCATCGCGGAGGGGGGCGCAAAGGATATTAATGTACTAATCGGAACAAACAAAGATGAATTCACCTTATTTACTGCTTTTGATCCACGATTTAAAGCGCCAACTGAAGAAACGGTCGCAACGATGTTTGAGGAGTTGATGGGTAAACATCTATGGAAGAAACTTGCCCCTTTTATTACTGCTGCTCAGCCCCTTACACCTGATTTACTTGTTCAATTTATGACCTTTTCCGTATTTACAGGACCGGCTCTGAAGCTTGCTGAAGACCAAGTGAAAAATGGCGGCAATGTCTGGATGTACCGATTCGATTGGGAGACTGATGTTCAAGATGGGCTCCTCAAATCCTGCCACGCCCTTGAACTCCCCTTTGTTTGGAATACGGTCGCAAACCCTCTAACCGAACGCTTAACTGGGGACGGACCAGAACGGCAAGCCCTTGCTAATCAAATCCAGCAAGCCTGGATTGCCTTCGCCCGTTCAGGTGACCCTAACCATCAAGACCTTCCTCTTTGGGAACCCTATGATCTCGAAACACGTCCTACTCTTATATTCAATGTTGAAAGCAAGCTCGTCCAAGACCCTGACCGCCAAAGCCGCCTTTTATCCAAACAAATGACAACCCTACTTGGAAACTGATAGACAGATAAAAAGCTGTAACGGACACTCAGTCCGTTACAGCCCGCATTCGATTAAACGGCTTTTAATTTTTCACCCAGCAATTTAAAGGCGTCTTCTAGCTCCGCTTTAGGAACGGTCTCATAGAGGTCCCCTATACTAATTTCATACGAGCATTCCTCATCGTTTACTTCTTTTATATAACCGGTAAGCCCAACCCCGGTTTCCTGATAAATGTCAATCAAAATCGGCTCAACAATGTCCTTTGATTTATAAAAATGGACATGGAACATATTAGAAACGGGTTCTTTCGGAAGCGTCTCTACCTTCTCACAGCGATTATAAAGCGCAGCAAGTTCCTTGGCTTCTTCATAGTATTGTGCCATCTTCCCAACTCTAAGATCGAAGTAGTAATCCGACGAGAGAATATACGGATACAGGCTGATCAAATCACCGCCGTGTCGGCGTTTCCAGACCTTTGATTGCTCTGTGAATGCCTTATTTCCTGCAAGTATGGCCCCCGCAATCCCGCCAATTCCTTTATAAAAAGAAACATAGACGCTATCAAATAGAGCGCAAACCTCTGCTGCCGTCTTTTTATAGTAAGGGAGAATTTCAAAAAGCCTCGCTCCATCCAAATGAAGACGGATTCCTTCTTCCTTACAATAAGCCGAAATAGCTTCCAAAGTTTCATAGCTTGGGAGTTGACCGCCAATCTCACGCTGCGGCAATTCAAGCAAAAGGCAGGCAATCTCTTCATTTAAACGGGTCACGTCTTCCAGTTCAATCACGCGGTCCTTATCCGCTAGTAAAATGGGTTGAATATGGTGAAGTTCTTTTAATCCGCCCTCTTCATGAATCTCTAAATGGCAGAGAGGGTGATAAGCGACCCGTGAATTCTCTTTCTCATCACACCAAATTCGCAAAGCGATTTGTTGCGCCATTGTACCGCTAGGAAAAAATACGGCTGCCTCTTTTCCAAGAAACGAAGCCATCTTTTCTTGAAAAGGTTCAATGATCGAAGCCTTTCCATAAATATCACTTTCTAGCTCTCCATCTACCTCGTGCAAGGCTTTTTTCAACACCTCTACCGTTCTTGGTCCATGGCCTGCTAGTTTATAAGGGGCCTTTCTAAATGCTTCTGCTAAAGAGATTGCTTCCGTCATTGCCAAAACTCCTTTGAGATCATCTTCTCTATAGTGTATCCTTATGCAGGCCTATGCGTCCACTAGGTTATTCGGTCCACCCCTCATTATGATAGGGAAGCGAGCACCTCAATGGCTTGATTAATATGTTCTTTGGTTGACCGATTTCCAAATGAGAAGCGGACCACCTCCCGCGCTTCATCCACACTTCTTCCCATAGACATGAGAATCGATGAGGGTTTCTGCTGATGGACACTGCAGGCTGAGCCTGTTGAGATCGCAACACCTTTTCGATTAGCCTCAAGCATCACAAATTGTCCTTCTGTCCCCGGTACCCTCATGGCCAAAATATAGGGACTCGTCTCCTCAAGTGGGCTTTCAATCACAATCGGTAAGTCTCTCTCTCTCATTTCGTTTATCATATAGCGTTTGATATCAAGCACAGTTTGGTAGTTTTTTTCCCGATCGGCCATAGCCCGGATCGCCGCCTCCGTAAACGCTGCAATTCCCGGAAGATTAACCGTCCCTTGCCTCCTGCCGTTTTCGTGCGTCCCAAACGGTAACAGGGGAACAAACGATAAGGATGGGTCGATATAGAGCCCGCCCACTCCTTTAGGCCCATAGATTTTATGACTTGAAAACGAGATACTTGATAACCGAGATTTTTTTACATCAATTGGTAGCTTTCCGAAGCCTTGCACCGCATCCACATGAAAACGAACCCCCTTATCATCTAAAAAGGCCCCTAATTCCTTAATCGGCTCAATAAAACCAAACTCCCCGTTCACATGGGAAGTGATAACTAAACACGTCTCCTCTTTCAATAATGGCGCTAATTGTTCAATGCCAACATGTCCATTTCCATCAGGCGACACACGCTCGACAAGGAAACCTTGCTGCTCAAGTTGGCCTAGTGCGCTTTTTACAGATCCATGTGCCCCTTCTGCCACTAAAATATGATTCCCTTTTTCTTTACAAGCCATAGCGTGACCGTAAATTGCCAGCAAATTGCTCTCCGAACCGCCGCTAGTAAAGACTAGCCCTTCAGTCTCTCCATTGATTGTTGTCGCTAGCTGCCTCCTGCAATGTTCCAATAAATCATTAGCCTCCGTTCCAATATCATGAAGACTCATCGTATTTCCGAAAAATTTTTTTGACACTTTCACATAGACATCTAGAGCCTCATCTGAAATGGGTGTCGTTGCCGCATAGTCTAAATAAATCATGATTCTCCCCTTCTCTAAACATTTTTTTGCAAATTAGATGGTTTGCTAAGCTGCCAAATCATGATGAAAAAGTGGTCTTTCCCTAATACGGCTTCCTTTAATTACCTTTGCAACATTTTGAACTTAAAAGCTAAAAAGATTCTGTGTGTCACTCCGAATTGCAGGGTTATATAAGTCATTTTACCACTTCTTTTTTCTTGCCATATGTTTGCTTATATGTCAATATAGGTGTCAAGACACATGTAAATATCGAGGTGTAAACATGAAGGCAATTTATGCCGATACACTCATAATTGGCAGCGGTCTAGCCGGTCTCATGACTGCCCATACACTTTCTTCCGACCAACATGTGATACTTCTCACAAAGGGCAGCTGGAAGAGCTGTAATTCTTACTTAGCTCAAGGCGGGCTTGCCTGTGTCACGCACCCGGAAGATTCTTGGCTTGATCATACAAACGATACGTTAATTGCCGGTAATTATCATAATGAAGAAACAAGAGTCCAAGCGTTAACCAAAGAAGGTCCCTCTATTTTTCAAAAATTGCTTGAGCTCGGTGTTCCTTTTGACCGATCTCCTAATGGTGAGATTTCGCGAACTCGTGAAGGCGGTCATCACTTCTCGCGCATTGTTCATGCTGGCGGTGATGCAACAGGAAAAGTCATTATGGAGACATTATGGTCAAAGCTTCCACCACATATTAAGGTTCACCAAGCTACCCAGGCTGTTCAATTAGTCGTCGAAGAAGGAATCTGCAAAGGGGTCTGGGCGCGGGATCCCGAAGATCAGCTCGTTCTCTACCTTGCCGCCCATGTCATTCTGGCAACAGGCGGGATTGGTCAGCTGTACCAACCCACTACAAATGCGATTACCATTACCGGCGATGGCATTGCAATGGCCTATCATGCAGGTGCTCATTGTACAGATATGGAGTTTATTCAATTCCACCCTACGCTGCTTAATACCGATCAAATAAGCGGAGCTCTAATTTCAGAAGCCGTTCGCGGTGAAGGCGCCGTCTTGGTAACGAAGCAAGGCGAGCGGCTTATGCAAGGCATCCATCCGCTCATGGACTTAGCGCCTCGTGATATCGTTGCTAGAACCATCTACTCAAGACAACTTTTAGGGGAAACTATCTATCTAGATATTCGTCCTGTTCACCATTTTGAAGAACGCTTCCCGACCATTACGGCCATTTGTCGCCGGGCCGGTGTGGACCTCGAGAAAGGATTGATCCCAATCAGTTCTGGAGCCCATTTTATCATGGGCGGGATTAAGACAGATGACATCGGCCGAACCAGCCTTGCTCATCTCTATGCGATCGGGGAAACAGCCTGTTCGGGCGTGCATGGAGCTAATCGCCTTGCGAGCAACTCCTTGCTTGAAGCGGCCGGATATGCTTTAAGACTATCCAAGTATCTTAACCAAATAGATAAGCAGATTCCTACTCTGGATCCTGCGAAACTAGAACCTGCCCATGATCTTATTGATAGTGATACCTTCTTGCCGTCAAAACTTGAGATTCAAGCCCAAGTTACAGAGTATCTCGGCATACTCAGGGAATCCTCTAATTTGCAAAAAATGAAGGCGTGGCTTGCTCCCTATATTAAAAGCTTTCCTAGAATTTCTCCACGGGAGCTCACAAAAGCACAAAATGAACGCTTTAATATGATCACCGTCGCTTGGCTAATGACCCTTTCAATGCTTGAACGCACAGAAAGTAGAGGCGCCCATTTTCGAGTGGACTATCCACTTGAAAACACGCAATGGCTTAGAAAACGATTAACAAGGGAGCGTGGCATCATTGAACACGTTTAAACTGGGTGAACTTCTTAACCAATTTTTTATTGAAGATATCGGGGATGGCGATCTTACAAGTACCTCGATATTCTCCAAGGATGAACAAGCTGAGGGCCTCTTTACCGCAAAAGCTGATGGGACATTTTCAGGGTTAGATGTCCTTTTGCAGGGCTATGACTTGGCGGATTCCACGATTAAGGTGGAGTCACTCGTTCAAGATGGTGACCAAATTTCAAAGGGGCAGAATCTTCTTAGAGTTCACGGACCCGTTGTCGAACTTCTAAGCCGTGAGCGCGTCATCCTTAATCTGGTTCAACGAATGAGCGGAATTGCCACTCAGACTCATCAGGCTGTCAGTCTATTAAACTCTGACCATACCAAAATTTGCGATACAAGAAAAACCGTTCCCGGCCTTCGGATGCTTGATAAATATGCGGTACTGTGCGGAGGTGGAGCCAATCACCGGTTTGGCTTATATGACGGCGTCATGATTAAAGACAATCACATAGAGCATATGGGCGGCATTCTTCCGGCCGTCAAGAAAGTGCGAGAAAAATGCGGTCATATGGTCAAAATTGAAGTGGAGACTGAGACACGCGAGCAGGTGCTTGAAGCGATCGAGGCAGCAGTAGATGTCATCATGTTTGACAATCGGACACCGGACGAAATTCGTGAATTTGCAAAACTCGTTCCTCCACATATCGTAACTGAGGCTTCCGGCGGCATCACTTTAAATACCTTACCTTCTTATTCGAATACAGGTGTTGATCTCATATCCCTCGGATTCTTGACCCACTCTGTCAAAGCACTCGATATCAGCTTCAATCTTTTATAAAGGAGTGAAAAAAAGTGAGCCTACTTGAAACTTTTAAGCAGCCGAACCAGCTGCCTGACCACATTATGTCCCTGTCCGAAGAGGCAATGGCGAAACGCGTCCGGGCTATTAAGCAACAACTAGGAGCTCGTCTTTTTATTCCAGGTCATCATTATCAAAAAGATGAAGTGATCCAGTTTGCTGATGCGACCGGGGATTCGTTGCAGCTTGCTCAAATCTCTGCTGCAGCAAAGGAAGCCGAATACATCGTTTTCTGCGGCGTCCACTTTATGGCGGAAACGGCTGATACGCTGACGTCAGCTAATCAAACGGTGATTTTACCCGACATGCGTGCCGGCTGCTCGATGGCAGATATGGCTAATATCCGTCAGCTTGAGCAAGCATGGGAGAGACTGCAGGCGGTCTATGGTGACACGATTATTCCGATCACCTATGTCAATTCGACAGCCGCCATCAAAGCCTTCTGTGGCCGCCATGGCGGTGCTACGGTCACTTCTTCAAACGCTGAAAAAATGCTGCGCTGGGCATTTGCGCAAAAAGAACGCGTGTTATTTTTACCGGATCAACATTTGGGGCGCAACACCGCAGCCGACATGGGCATCCCTTTAGAGCAAATGGTTGTCTGGAATCCGATCGCTGGTCGCTTTGAAGGTGGTGGGGCCGAACAGCTTGAGGCCTGTAAAATGATTTTATGGAAAGGCCATTGCTCTGTCCATGAGAAGTTTACCGTAGACAATATTCGTGACTGGCGAGAGAAGGATCCTAATATTCAAATCCTAGTCCACCCTGAATGTTCGCACGAAGTGGTCTCAATGTCTGATATTTCTGGGTCCACACAAAAAATAATTAAGACAATCGATGAAGCACCGGACGGCAGCCATTGGGCTATTGGCACCGAGATGAATCTTGTCAATCGCTTGAAGCAAGATTACCCAACCAAGCAGATCGACT
This sequence comes from Pullulanibacillus sp. KACC 23026, assembly GCF_029094525.1. Lineage (NCBI taxonomy): Bacteria > Bacillati > Bacillota > Bacilli > Caryophanales > Sporolactobacillaceae > Pullulanibacillus > Pullulanibacillus sp. KACC 23026. The sequence continues at coordinate 4,294,788 of NZ_CP119107.1, forward strand.
CCCTCAATCCGCACATGTGCCCATGCCTGACCATGAATCGCATTGACTTGCCTCACTTATTGTGGTCACTCGAACAAATTGCCTCAGGGACTCCCGCTAACATCATTACCGTCCCTGACGAAATCAAAAAAGACGCCAAACTTGCGATCGAGCGCATGTTTGAGCATGTATAAAGAAAACAGCCAGTCAAGAGCGCCAAAATGCCAGGGCTGTAACGGCCTTTTAGCCCGCTACAGCCCTTTCTTGGCTCTTTTTTTATTGTAACGGACACTCAGTCCGTTACAGGCTCATTTTTGCTCTTTTTCCTATTGTAACGAACACTCAAGTCCGTTACAGGCACTTTTCCTGCCCTTTCCCCCCCATTTTCCCCTTCTAATGGACTCAGTGTCCGTTTTGAGGCTTTTAGATAGGCGAGTTAAGAGGTGGAGTTATCAAAACGAAGGCGAATAAAATAGGGAGCAAGCATTAGAAAACGTCATGAGAGTAAGAAAGAATTGGTTAAGGAAGGCTACTTTTTGTTGGACTTTGGTGACGTCCTCAAAGTTAAGCGGTCAGCCTTACTGAGGGTTTGCGAAGAGAAATCCAGGAGGGTTATTTTGCCTCCTCGCGAAATATTGTGGGTAGGAAGAATAGACTTAAGAGGTTTATCATGAAGCGGCGGACATGATGACCTTTACACCTTTGCGGCTTAGCTTTGTCCTCATGTCCGCAGCGGCTCCATGCCCAACCGCTAACTATGACACCATCTTTTTACTTCCCACCCAGCAAGGAGCTGTAATTTACTGAGGTTATACTCTAAAAAAAGAATTTTCGTCTATTTTAGATCCGTTCATCCCAAATTCGTTGGCAATTCGGATGAGCGGTTTCATCATTGAAAGTTAGTTGAAAAACATCCGGATTAGTTAAAGCTTTCCAGTCTTCGAAGCCTTTATCAGGATCAAAGTGCTTCAGGATTAAGGCAATTAGATTACCGTGAGAGACTAAAACCCCTGATTTATATGACGAGGAGAGAAATTCGTTAACGACCTCAATTCCTCTCTCAGTGGCGTTTCGACTCGATTCACCGCCATCCAGACAAAGGTCAATGTCCGTAAAGCTCTCCTCCAACAGCTTGAGCCAATCTGGAAGCTCTCTATTAGAGAGAACGCGCTCTCTTAAACGATCATCAAATTGAATGGTGATATTGAGGCGGTCCGCTAAAGGCTGAACCGTTTGACGAGCCCGCTCGAATGGGCTTGCGATCAAGCAATCGATTCGGTGCTCCTCCAAAAAATCAGCTAGCGCCTCCGCTTGCTTCCTACCTTTTTCCGTTAAATTGGCTTCAGGAGGCTGCCCCTCTGCCTGGCAATGTCTAACAAGATAGATAGTTTTCATTTTAACAGTTCCTCTCCGCTAACTTACAAATGCAGGGGTGGTTCGTCTAGTTAACTCTCTACTTTCATAGTCACACCGTCCACTTTTTTGTAAATCCGCTTTTTGTTAATCTCAACTTTCCGTTTAATTTCTGAGTCGAGGTCATATCCAAGAATTTCCGCAAGCCCATAGAGATAGATAGCAACATCTGCCAGCTCTTCTCCTAAAGAAGGGAGCTTTTTCCGATAGGCCTCAAAGGCTTCCGCTAGTTCTCCTTGGGTTAAGCAAAATTCAAGCTCAACATTCGTCACATTAAAGCCTTTTTCAATTTTATTTTCATAGATTTGTTTTTGAATCGGTTTTAAGTTCTCCATCGTTCTCTCCCTTAATATAATTGCAGAAATACTATAAACGTTGATCATCAACAGAGATGAGAAGTCATATAGCTGCCGGACCTAGCTAAAAAATTATAGCTTCGCACCGAATGAGCTAACTCCCATTAGGAGCTGGTTGCCAAATGCCTTTAGCCACTCGTTTTATCGATTATCGTTAATAGGTACTTTCAATGGCTTTCACACGGTCATAAAGGTATTGATTGGTCGGAGTCAAGATGCCATGTTTTTTTGCCAATGTAAGGACAGTGCCAGCGAACAAGTCGACTTCAGATTTCCTTTTGGCATCCACGTCCTGAGCCATTGAAGGTTTTCCAGTTGGGTTAAGTGTCCCAAGAACGGTTAACCAATAATCCAAATCCGCTTCCGACAACGGATAGCCTTCCTTCTGAGATAGGACGATGACCTCTCGCATGGCAGCAATCATTGTATCCCTCTCTTTTCCTTCCCTTTGAACGTCTCCATAATGGCAGCGTTCCACAGCGCAGGTTTGATTCACGCCTACGTTAAGCATGAATTTCCCCCATAGCCGGTGGAGCATGTCCGTCACCGCTTCGTAAGGAATATCCACTGAATCAAAAAATTGGGCAACTTGTTTGACCTTATCAGACACAACACCAGGTTCTTTATCCCCAAAACAAAGCATGCCTTTATTGTGATACGTCAGCTCATTGCCTACCTTTACCGCGTCCATTCCTTGTGCCACACAATAAAGCACCCTGTCGTGACCATAGGCTTCTCCAATAATCGCTTCGCTCGAAATCCCGTTTAAAGCAGAAAGAATAATCGTGTGCTCACCAACATGATGTTTGACTGATTGAATGGCCTGTTCTAAACCATCCTGTTTGACGGTAAAAAGAATAAGGTCAGCCGGCTCCACTTGCTCCTCAGGGCTGACAAAGTTAAAATCACACGCCTCACCGTTACAAAAGACCCCTTCTTTTGTATAACGATTAATGCGATCTTGATCGGCAATAAAACGCAAATCCGCTTTCGCCATTTTTTTAGCCAATTGCTGACCAAATAAGATACCAAGAGCACCGAGACCGATGATTGAGACACGCTTTATAGTCATCTCCAACACGCACCTTTTTAGGCTAATTTTACCACATAACCTAATCTCTAATCTCGAAATTTTTTAAAAAATATCACATAGAGTCCCTTAAGCCACGAGGATGTCCCCTTAACGCGGAACTAAACCCCAACTGAATAGGAACATAACGATTAATTAAACGTTTGTTTAACAAAAACCTTTCTATTTTAGCGAAAATATTTTCCTTATCAAACAAACGATCACGAACAGAGCGTCGCCGCTAGCGCTCGCCCAAGTCCGCAATCAACCTATTTAAAGCCGCCAAAGCAACAAAAAAAACACCCACTTTTTTAAACGTGAATGTTGTTTGTGCATGATTAGCCTGTTCAATTAGTTGGGTCAAGTTCGATCGTACCTGAGATCTCTATTCCTTTTAAAGCTTGTGAAGCAAGTTGATCGGCTTCTTGGTTGCTCTTTCTTGTCACATGCTCATACACGGGCTTAAGACCCAGCTTATCCAATTGGGCCTCCACTCGGTCCGCCCATCTGTTCAGCGTATCCTCTGTGACCGGCCAATCACCGCTTAACTGGCTAATCACCACTTGAGAATCCCCTTTTATTTTAAGGGTTAAATGATGAACCCCTAACCCCTCTAATTCCTTAAGAGCAAAATGCAGCGCCGCATATTCGGCCTCATTATTGGATTCAAGCTCCTCAACCCAAGCATTTTTTCTTAATCGATAATGCTTTCCATTTTGTTGGAAGTACACCGCAAAGCCGAGACCTGATTTTCTCGTTTGCACGTCATAACCACCGTCAAAATAAACCGTCACATCATGAGGCTCAGTTTCAACGCCTTTAAGATATTTTTTTAACTCCTTGACCGTCCAAGTTGAATCATTTCCATCTATAATTTGCAACGATTTGACGCGCCCGGTCCGCTCCATATCCTCAACCATTAGAAGCGCCTTCTCAGCCCGCATCTCCTTTGAAGTCATCAACGTCTCCAAACCGCGCGGCGTCTTATAGGTAAACTCAAGCCGAACATCCATGACCCCACCACCACCTTTTGGGTTTCTTCTTTTCAAGTATGACCAACGCTTTTAAAAATCATCCACATGTAAGCCTGACACCAGTGTGTCTTCCCCGCTTTAAAAATCAAGCGTTGCTAATTGCTGATCTGAATAAAAAGAAGCCACACCTGGCACAGCTTTTATGTAATCAATGACTGCTTCCCTCGAAATGCCCATATCCTTATGAATCCCCTTTAGTATGGTCTGGAGATATTCCAGAGATGGAGGATTTAGTTCATCCTTTTTCATCTTTTCCGTCGATGTAAAGGTAAAAATCGGATAGCCTTCTTCTTCTCCTAAGTAAAGAACATTCCCATACCAAGATTTGCGAAAGATATGCGATCCGTTCTGAATAACCGCTTCAAGATCAAGCTCTAACTCCCCAGACTGTTCGTTTTCCTGCCGAACCACATCGATGAACTGCTCTCTTGTAATTAAGTACATTCTGCTATAAGTGTTGGTCTCTGGGATTGATTCCAAATCGATAAAAGCAACGCCTTTTCCCTGCCACTTATCGGCTTCTTTTGTAAAATAAAGAGGATGTTTGATAATCAGATTCCTTGCTTCAATCGGAAGCGACTGATCCCGGCACCCGATTTCTCTTTTCGAAGACCCTTCAGGAGTCCCGCCAAGGATATAACAAAGAAAACGGTCGTGATTAATATTCGATCCATAGCTTGCATACCATACATAATCTAATGACTCCATCTTCTGTCCCCTCTCGATTTAAAAAATAAACGCCCTTATCAATCATAAGGACGTGCTCAGTAAAACATGACTAGAAGCCTTTTTTAATTGGGCTTTTCCATTTTCTGAAACCTGATTTTCTTTCAGGCTAATCACTCATTTACGCTTCTTGCTCGCTTAAATATAAATCGCCTTCGCTTTATCTGCTGGCTTAAATAGTTCTAGAAGCTGCTTCACTTCAGCCTCACTTAGAGACTCATAATTTCCGCTAATGTATTTGGCAACCACAAAAGTTCCTCTGATGGTAATGGGGATATTTCCTTTTTCCCGTAAAACCATGTGGCGGCTGATCGGTTGATCTTGCTCTTTAGCAAGTTGATTAAACATGACGATCTTATCTGAGAATAATGGGAGCTCTTGTATCATCTCACCTACATAATCATGGATCTCTTTTATGCTTAACTGTTCACCGACTGGATCCTTTTCAGGCGAAACAATGACGACGCGATAACCTTCCATTGTTCCCCTCCTCTTCATTAATATATTCCTAAATTTATTATAGACCATTTATCAACGTTTTTTTATAAACGCTGATCAGCTTTCTGACAAAGAACGGATCCGGCGAAGCGGCGGGAATAAATACATCCACAGCCCGGCGATAACAATGGTCCCGAGCCCGCCTATAAAAGCAGCAGGTACTGCACCCAAAAATCCAGCCACCATTCCGGATTCAAACTCACCTAACTGATTCGATGTCCCGATGAAAAGAGAGTTCACCGCATTCACCCGGCCGCGCATCTCATCTGGTGTTTGCAATTGGACGAGCGATGAACGAATGACAACACTAATGACATCTGAACCGCCGATAACCATTAAAGCGAATAGAGAAAGATATAAATTGGTCGAGATCGCAAACAGCATGGTAGCAAGCCCAAAGACACCAAGTGCACTGAATAAGGCCGCACTAAAGGCCCTTTTGATCGGAAAAGTTGCCAAGTAAAAGGACATAAGCAAAGCGCCAATAGCCGGGGCTGTTCTCATTAATCCTAATCCCCAAGGACCTGTATGCAGAATATCTTGTGAAAATATAGGGAGTAAGGCTGTTGCTCCGCCGAGAAGAACCGCAAACAAGTCCAGCGATATCGTTCCCAAAATCACTCGGTGCTTAAAGACAAATACAAGACCTTTAAAGAGGGACTCAAGTGTAACGGGCTCTGTCTTCCGTTCGACAGGCTCCATCCGAATAAAAACAGTAAAAAGAGTTGCTAAGAAAAGAGCAACGGCAGATACCGAATAGACAAACGATCCGCTGATCGCATAGAGCAACCCACCAAGAGATGGGCCAAGAATCTGGGAAACTTGGCTGCCAGAGGTGCTCCAGGCAATGGCCTTCTGCAGGAATTGCTTTGATACAAGCTGAGGCAATAAAGCAGCGCTTGAAGGACCTTCAAATGCCCGGCAAGCACCCAAAACGGCCGCTGCGATTAAGATCTCCTCTCGACCTAACCAACCTGCTATATTACCAACTAACAGTAGTATCGCAATGAGGCCTTCTACCAATCGGCAAATAAACACAATAAGACGCCTGTCAAACCGGTCCGCCGCATGCCCGACGACAAGAGTCAATAAAATCATTGGCAAGAATTGCGCCAAACCGACAAACCCCAAACTAAAGGCATCGTGCGTGACACTATACATTTGCCAACCAATAGCGACAGATAGCATTTGAAAGGACGTTGAGGATAGAATTTGCCCCATCCAATAGAATAAAAATGAGGTCTGTCTAATCATAGGTTTTTCTATATGAACCAAGTAGGCTCCCACCTTTTCGATTGAATGAATTGTCATGTCCTGGGTCCGCCCCTAATATAAGACAGAGAGTATTATACTACTTTGCGCGTTTATAGTATAAAAATCTGTCTTATCTAATCCCTTTACAAATTACCACGCCAAAATCCGTGGATAGCGCATTGACGTTACGCCTATTTCTGCTGAGCGTAACGTCGATTCGCTATTTGCCCTCAAACTAAGAAGGTGGGCCTTTTATCTGAGAAGGTTGGCGGAAAATCCGAGAAGGTCCACAAAAAATCAAAGAAGGTGGACCTTTTATCTGAGAAGGTCCACCCCGACCACGGCAGATTAGCCCCAATTCCTAGAAGGTCTGCCTTTTATCCGAGAAGGTTGGTGAAAAATCCGAGAAGGTCTACAAAATATCAAAGAAGGTGGACCTTTTATCTGAGAAGGTCCACCCCGACCACGGCAGATTAGCACCATATCCAAGAAAGTCTGCCATTTATCCAAGAAGGTTGGTGAAAAATCCGAGAAGGTCGGCAAAAAATCCAAGAAGGTGGACCTTTTATCTGAGAAGGTCCACCCCGACCAGGGCAGATTAGCCCCAATTCCTAGAAGGTCTGCCATTTATCCGAGAAGGTTGGTGAAAAATCCGAGAAGGTCTACAAAAAATCAAAGAAGGTGGACCTTTTATCTGAGAAGGTCCACCCCGACCACGGCAGATTAGCCCCAATTCCTAGAAGGTCTGCCATTTATCCAAGAAGGTTGGCGGAAAATCCGAGAAGGTCCACAAAAAATCAAAGAAGGTGGACCTTTTATCTGAGAAGGTCCACCCCGACCACGACAGATTAGCCCCAATTCCTAGAAGGTCTGCCATTTATCCAAGAAGGTTGGCGAAAAATCTGAGAAGGTCCACAAAAAATCAAAGAAGGTGGACCTTTTATCTGAGAAGGTCCACCCCGACCAGGGCAGATTAGCTCCAATTCCTAGAAGGTCTGCCATTTATCTGAGAAGGTTGGTGAAAAATCCAAGGAGGTCTACAAAAAATCCAAGAAGGTGGACCTTTTATCTGAGAAGGTCCACCCCGACCACGGCAGATTAGCTCCAATTCCAAGAAGGTCTGCCATTTATCCGAGAAGGTTGGCGAAAAATCCGAGAAGGTCTACAAAAAATCAAAGAAGGTGGACCTTTTATCTGAGAAGGTCCACCCCGACCACGGCAGATTAGCCCCAATTCCTAGAAGGTCTGCCATTTATCCGAGAAGGTTGGCGGAAAATCCGAGAAGGTCTACAAAAAATCAAAGAAGGTGGACCTTTTATCTGAGAAGGTCCACCCCGACCACGGCAGATTAGCTCCAATTCCAAGAAAGTCTGCCATTTATCCGAGAAGGTTGGCGAAAAATCCAAGAAGGTCTACAAAAAAAACACCATTTAAACTTCTGTGTATTTTATAAAGTTAATGTATTCATTAAAAACTAACTAGTGTAAAATAATAGCGTACTTGCAGCACATTATAAAGGGGTCCGTTTTCGTGGATGAACTAGCATGGTTTGACTTTTCATTATTTCTTCTTCTTTTAGGCCTTTTTGTTATCGTTTTTGTAAAGGTAACCATTTCGAGCTTACATAAAGTCTATTTTATGTTCCACTTCTTTATGATGCTTTGGCCATTAAGTCAGGCCATGGTGGACTTGAGTCATAACGCAACTACCCAATTGACCTATGTTCTTTTTTCTTTCGTAGCTCTCTCCTTGTTAGGCGGAGGCTGGCTACTCCTGACGATCTACCTCTCCGGACGAGCCCGCTATATAAAAGAAAAAGACCTTATCGCTATTTTCATTCCTGCTCTCCTATCAGCCATCATTGTTTCGGCGAATCCTTTCCATTTATTTGTGAAAGCTTCTAACAATAATTATGTTCATCGTACTTATGGCCCTTTGTTTTGGTTGATCATACTGATTCTCTTATGCTACTTTACTTTTTCTATCTATTTTATTATCAGAGGCTTAATCTCTAGGAAAACTACCATTTTTGCAAAAAAACAACTTAAGCTTACTCTCTGGGGAATCATCGTCCTAACTTGCTTTTCCTTAGCTGACTTGTTTATCAATGTAATTTTAAAAAAGTGGTTTCCTATTCCCATTATTCCAGGCTTAACTTCTGCCGGTATTTTTCTATCCGACCTGTTTTTTGTAGTGGCAGTTGTTCGTTATAAAGTTTTTGATATCGTCCTCATTGCCCATCAGGATATCTTTAATACCATCCCGTATGGCATGCTGGTATTGGATGAAAACGAAACAATTATCGAGATGAACAAAGCCTTACACCATTATTTTGATTTTAATTTGGAAGAAACGTTCGATATAGCTTCCTTTTTAGAAACCGTTCAAGTAGAAGGCGATAAACAAGCCTTTCTAGATGCCTACCATTTAAAAAGTGGTGGATCAGCCAAACTCCATATTATCCTGGATCAGCCATCGGCAACCCATTTTATATTGGAAGCATCTCCCATCCTTTATAAAACGAATAATCCGATTGGTCAAACCATCACCTTCCAAGATGTGACGAGACTTCGCGAGCTTGTTTCAGAAATGGATCAAAAAAATAAACTGCTTCAAGAACGCAACTTATCTCTTGAAAGCACACGTGACCAATTAGCACAAGTTAATCTTCAACTGGAAGAAATGGCGAATACCGACAGCCTTACCAATTGCTATAACCGTCGCTACATGACTGAACTTTTGTCTCAAGAATTGGTCCATTATACTCCCAAGCAGCCATTTGCTCTCATTCTGTTTGACATTGATTACTTCAAAAGAATAAATGATCAATATGGTCATTTAATGGGAGATGAGGTGCTGTGCAGAACCGTTCAAACGGTCAAACACATCATCCGCCCCAACGATGTGCTGTCACGTTACGGCGGTGAAGAATTCCTGCTCTACCTTCCGCAGACAGACCTCGAAGAAGCCAAGGTTCTGGCTGAGACGATAAGATTAGCCGTTCATCAAAATATCATGTTCTTTCAGCCAAATCTTGAAATGATTTCTGTCTCAATTAGTATAGGCTTATTACATGTGGATGAAGCCTACATGACTAGCAGCGTTTATGATGGAGAGTTGGTCAGTTTATTTGAAACAGTTGACCAAGCCCTCTACCTTGCCAAGCACAATGGAAGAAATCGAGTCGAGTATTCGGTCAGAAATCACCTTTATGATAACTCTATCTTGAACTAACCTGATCTCTTCCCAAGAAAAGCCAGGCGTTCACCTGGGAGAAAATCATTTTCACGAGGTGAACGCCTGTTTTTATTTTTCAACCTTCTTAAGCTTTTTTCGTACCGCGTCCTCTTTCTAGAAGACCTTTCTCTTTATCTTGAATCACTTGCTCTCTCATAAGAAAATGCTTCTTCTTTCCGGTCGCTGTATAAGGAAGTTCATCGATAAATCGATAGAATCTTGGAATTTTATAATCAGCTAATGAGGTGTGCTCCAGACAGTAGGTGTGCAATTCATGTGCTGTCAGAGACTCATCCTTTTTAATAATATAAGCAACAACGGATTCGCCTCTCAGTTCATCTGGAACACCGACCACAACCGCTTCTTCTACTTTTGGATGTTGGTTCAGAATCTCTTCTATTTGAACCGGGTGGATGTTCTCACCGGAAGACACAATCATATCGCCTTTTCTCCCGACAATGGTGATAAACTCGTTCTCATCCCAAGTTCCCATATCACCAATATAGATCCAACCCTTATAAAAGACACGCTTCGATTCCGCTTCATTATTGACATAGGCGTAGGCGGTTTTGGCAGGGGCTTTGACAATGACCTCGCCCACCTCTTGTCCATCCTTAGCGACAACTTCATGAGGTTCCGCACGGCGGTCAGGGAATACTTTTACAACCGCTACATCGTCATCCGTACAAGAACGACCGGCGGTACCGGACATTTCAGGAAGATCAAACGGACGAAGGAACGTATTCCAGAACGCTTCAGATGTCCCGTAGCCATTAAAGATATTAGGGGTCAACGTTTCTTGGAACTTAATGCAATCGGCCTTCTCAAAAGGCGCTCCCATTGTGACGATTCCTTTTAAGTTAGTTAAGTTCGCTGGCTTCTTAACCTGTGCCGCATAGAGAAGTTTGAGGATGGCGGGAACTCCGACTAAGAACGTAATTCCATACTCTTCTACCGATTCCAGTGCCGTTCTTGGATTAAAGTTTCTAAGGATGACCACTTCTCCCCCGACATAAAGGGTAGGATTAGGTCCTCCAGAATGGATCCCGCCGCGATGGAACCATGGTGTCATGTTCATCGTTTTATCTATTGGACTAAGCGGGAAATGCATGATCACGTCATGAGCGGACAGAACTTCATTTATATTGTTAAGAGGGACCCCTTTAGGTTTGCCCGTTGTCCCAGATGTATAAAGCCGTGTCACTTCCGCATAAATATGCGTCGAGACGTTTAGCTCTGGCTCTTCAGTGGAATGATGGACTGTATAATCTTTATAACTAATATGCCCTTCAGGAACCTCTACGCTATTTGTCATGTCAACCATTACCACTCGTCGCGGCTTATGAGAAGCCATCTCTAGAGCTTGAATAGCGATATCTTTGAATTCGGCATCATAAAGATAAACAGCCGGCTTGCTGTCATCTAATATAATAGCCGTTTCCCCAGGTGATAAGCGGAAATTAATCGGGCAATTAATGGCGCCTACTTTCTGTGGTGCGAGATAACTAAAGATAAATTCGACTGAATTGGGCAATTGATAGACGACAACCTCATTAGGCTTAATATTGTCCTCAATGAGTGCATGTGCCAATTGATTAACCTCTTGGTTCAAGGTTTCATAGGTCCATGTCTTGTCACGAAGCGGGCAAGTAACAGCTGGGCGGTTCCGGAAACGATGAACGTTTCGCATGAATCCATTGATGTAAGTGTACTCTTTTTCAAAAGTTTCTTTGAACATCGAGACATCATAAGTAAAAGTTTGTTCCATAGCTTGTCTTCCTCCTGAATTTTATTTAAAGCCTAAGCTATTTTTAATTGTTAGGATTTTAATTTCCCGCATTTTTATTAAATCGGCCGACGATCAAAGAAGCGTTCTGACCTCCGAAACCGAAGGAATTAGACATTGCGATGTTAACCTTAACCGATCTTGCCTCATTAGGCACATAGTCCAGATCACAGTCTGGATCAGGATTTCTATAATTTAAAGTCGGAGGAACGACTTGGTCTTGAATAGCCTTGATACAAGTTATCAATTCCGTTACCCCGCCTGCTCCCATCAAATGCCCCGTTGCGCCTTTGGTTGAGCTCACCGCTAATTTCTTAGCTTGTGCCTCACCAAAAACAGCCTTCAAGGCGGCTGTTTCAACCTGATCTCCTAATTTCGTAGAGGTCCCATGAGCGTTGATATAATCAATCTGATCTAGGGCTAGTCCAGCTGAGTTCAAAGCCTGACGAATACAGGCCATTTCACCCTCCCCATTCGGTTCAGGTGCGGTGACATGGTGAGCATCATTCCGATTCGCATAGCCTAATAATTCTGCTTCAATTGGAACGCCGCGTTTTTCTGCTGATGAAAGGGTCTCAAGTAGCACTGCTCCTGCTCCCTCACCAATCACAAAACCGTTTCTCTCTTTATCAAACGGTCGACTGGCCATTTCAGGATCCGTCTCTAATGATAGGGCTTTTGCCGAGGACAGACCGCCGACCATTAATCCTGTTAAAATTGATTCCGCCCCAACAGCAATGACCAAATCGGCCTGTCCTGAATTTAGAAGCATGGAAGCTATTCCAACCGCATCTGCACCTGCTGAGCAAGCGGTTCCCACTGTTAAGCTAGGGCCCTTTAATCCGTGTGTGATGGCCACTTGGCTTGCTCCAATATTGCCGAGCATCTTCGGAACAGTATGTGGGCTCAAGCGAAAGTTTCCTTGGCTGGATAATTGTTCTTGCGAGGAACTCATCGATTGAATCCCTCCCAGTGCTGTTCCTAAAACAACACCCACCCGTTCCAAATTAATATCCTTCAGGCGGTCTTTTAAAGCTTCCGCTGCAGCAATTAACGCATACTGCATGAAAATATCGGTTGTTCGGATGAGCTTTTTGGGTAAAAAGGCAGTTGGATCAAAATTTGGCACTTCTCCTGCAAGGTGGATCGGCCAATCTTCTGCCTCATAGCGTTTGATAGGTCCAATACCACTTTTGCCCCTTATTAACTGTTCCCAATAAGTGCTGACCCCAATGCCAAGCGGGGTAACAGCTCCCATCCCTGTTATGACAATCCTTTCCTTAGGCACATCTAGACCCCCCTTTCCTTCCTAAATCTCACCTTCACCAAAACATCCTACCAATTTCTCCCAAAGAATTGGAAACTTCTTCTGAAGGTTAAACGGTCGACCTTCAGGACTTACAATAGCATGTCTTGTTAAGCCTTCCCCCGCAACCTCTCCATTTTCCTTTATGAGCTTGTAGGAAAAAGTCATCCTAGTTCTTGTAAGACTTACCAAGGAGGTTTTAACGATGATCTTTTCTAATGGCTTTAACATTTTTTGATAATCGCTCTCAGCCTTTAGACAAACTAAATAGATGCCTTGATTATGAAAGGCCTCCATATAAGGAAAGCCATAATGCTCTAGAAATTGAAATCTTGCATCCGTAAACCAATCGAAGTTCTTCGCATAATAGGAGATTCCCGCAGCATCACAATCTCCCCATGTCACAGTCATGGGTAAATCATAGTACATCTGCTCGTTCATCATCTTCCCCCTCCCGCCCTTTTTTATATAAAAATTTACACAATCCATGGGTTATTTTATCACTCAAACTTTGAATTAGAAAATGAATCGCTCATGCCTGCCAAGCAAGGTCCTTTATAAAGTCATTTAGTACAGGTTAAATTAATGGAAGTCAACATCTAAATGGATTATGATTACATTTATCCCCAAAATGGTTAGGATTATGTCAATAAGGAGTGTGTTAACATGCAGTCATTACAGGGAAAACATGCATTGATTACTGGGGCAGGAAGAGGCATCGGACGAGCAACAGCCATCTCTTTAGCCAAAGAAGGCGTGAATCTCGGGCTTATAGGACTAACTGAGAGTCATTTAGAGAAGGTCGCTGAGGAACTTTCTTCCTATAATATTAAAGTCGTCACATCGGTTGCTGATGTATCTGATCTCGCTTCTGTGAGTCAAGCGGTCGAAAAGATCAGCTCCGAGCTTGGTCCCATTGATATCCTTATCAATAACGCAGGGACAGCAAAATTCGGCGGTTTTCTTGACTTAACCCCAGAGGAATGGGAACAAATCATCAAAGTAAATTTGATGGGAACCTATAACGTCACAAGAGCCGTTCTTCCACAAATGATCGAGAAAAAGTCCGGAGATATTATCAATATTTCCTCAACTGCAGGACAGCGCGGCGCTGCAGTTACAAGTGCTTATAGCGCTTCTAAATTTGCCGTTCTCGGATTAACTGAATCTCTAATGCAGGAAGTCAGAAAGCATAACATCCGAGTAACAGCCATGACACCAAGCACAGTTGCCACCGACCTTGCTTATGATACGAATTTAATAAACGGACCCGCAGATAACGTCATGCAGCCAGAAGACCTTGCCGAACTCATCGTTTCAACATTAAAATTGCATCCTCGAGTGTTCGTCAAATCAGCTGGTTTATGGTCAACTAATCCATAAATAAAACGACTAAAAACGTTGAATTCAACCTTGAGTTCAACGTTTGTTATTAATCGTTCATTACACTGAAATTATGGAGCCCGAGTTACACCTTAAGAAGAACATAACTGTTAAATAAACGTTTGTTTAAAAAAGAAGCTCTACTAGTCCTAACCATGAGCTTATTTGACCAAAGAGGCTGGGACAGAAGTAGTTTACGAATAGAAAAAACCGAACTTGTTCACACATTTTAATGTGGTGGGTTCGGTTTTTCATTTATAAGTTAAGTCAGTTAGTTTAGTTTTATCCCAGCCTCGTTCTCTTTCTTATTTAAATGTTCCTTCAAAAAGGGTTTCATTTAACGGTCTGCGATCAGATGGCTGTTCGCGTTCCTTTAACCCTTCTGGTAAGGCTTCTTTTTCTCCTTGGTATCCAATGGCTATAACGACCTGACAATCAAAGTTGTCTGGGATATTTAACACGTCACGAGCTTTGTCTCCATCAAAACCACCCATCGCATGAGTGACTAAGCCTTCTCTTGCTGCTTGTAAAGAAAGGTAACCCCATGCCGTACCCGTATCGAAGGCGTGTTTAGGGTCTTCTTTATCGGAAATGAGCAGGGCTAAAACGGGTGCTTTCTCACACCACATAACGTTTCTTTCATTAATAAAAGAGTAAAACTTCTTTCTGTCTTCTTCAGTTCGAGCAATAATGAACCTCCACGGCTGCAGGTTAATAGCAGAAGGCGCCCAGCGAGCTGCTTCAAAAATACGCATTAGCACCTCATCTGGTACTTCTTTGTCTAAGAAAGACCGAGGAGACCATCGATTCAAATAAACAGGATCAATATCATGTTCAGCATGACGATAGGGGTTAGTTTGTGTTTCTGTCATGGTTGATTGTTCCCACCTTAAGATAATATATTGTTTCTAATGGATTATAAATAGAAGACGATTTTAAATCAACTAAAGAAACTTGATCATCATTCTTCCTCTGATTAAGGCTCTGTTAAAGACCGTCGTTTTATAAAAGTAATTATAAGTCTAACTGTAACCTTATAAACGCTAAGATTTAAACTCAGCTAGCAAACCATCCGTTCCAAATAATAACCGTGATAATAGTTCGTATAGTTTTTCGATTTCTTTTTGACTCAAGGGCTTCATCCATTCTTTTGCTAATCCCTCAACACCATGTATGACATTATGCAATTTTTCGATTCCATCCTTAGTTAAAGTTAAGTCATATAGTCGGCGATCTTTTATATTTCGTTTTCGTTCAACTAGATCCCATTTTTCAAGATCATCTACGATCGCAACGATGGTTGATTTATCTATTGACATCTTCTTTGCCGCTTCACTTTGAGATAACGGACCATAGTTTCTCAAACAGATTAGTAAACCGAAATGGCGAGCTCGAAGTCCCATTGGTTCAATGGCCCTTTCAAACTTCTCATGAATAATTCTCCCAGCTCTGGAAAGAAGGTATCCGGTACTCATCATTTGATCCATCGTTATTGCTTCTCTTTTATAGTCTTTATTTTCAGCCATCATACATTCACCTCAATTTAGCGGGTTGACAATCCTTTAAAATCATCATACCATATGGATTGTCAGATAAACAGTTTGGAAACAAAACCATTTTATAAACAAACTATAATTATGCTGTTTGAAAGAGAATCTGGAGGAAAACTATTAAGCTCAACTTAACCTTTTAGATTTAATTTATCTTATGGTCCTTTTTAAAAGTGGACTTGGAGTCATGGATGGGCTTTGTTGTGAACAGGGCATCTTTACTAAAACTACAGCGAAACTTTTGAGGTGTTAAACAGATGCCATCTACCCATTTAACAGGAATAATGATCGCTATCTTCCTTGTTGTTTTTATAATATATAGAAAAATTAAAAAGTTTTCTGGTTGGCGTCCGCTGCCTCATCCTCTAATTGATTTACTCATGTTGCCTCGAACCTCCGTATTATTCAGAAGGTTGGCTATTGGGTTATTTATGATCATTGTCATCGCGCTTTTAACAACTATCTTCAGTCATATCGCTCTTATCACGAAAGCCTTTCAAAGTGTTACACCCTATATTGGCCATTTCAATGGGCTACTTTTATTGTGGGAGAGTATCGGAGTTGTATTAGGCTTTGGGCTTGCTTTGCTTTCGATCAGGTCCACAAGAATAGAACGGCGTGGTCACGTTTGGTACTATCGACCTAACCCCTATATTGGTACTATTGTCGTAACGCTTGTGCTTAGTAGGATAATTATAAAACTAACACATCTATATCATTTATATAAAATTGAAAAAGGGTTGAATTTTTCAGCTAGCGATCTTCAAAATTTTGATTGGCAATCACAAGTCTCCACCTCGACAGGCGATACATGGACAGGTCTCCTTTTCGCCATGTTTATCAGTTATTTTATTTGTTATTTTATTCTTGTGATTTGGAAGGTACTAGGTCTATATAGGGACCAACTCGATTGAAGAAAGTACCTGTCCTTATCCTTTATACTAGGAGATTTAATTATAGAATTTGTTTGAAACAGAACTGGAATCCAAAATTTTTTATACAGGGAGACATACACCTAAAGGACAAAATAAGTGGCTTGAGACACTATTGGCAAAAGAAAAGACTGGGTCCCCTATTGGATCCAGCCTGAATATTGATTGAAGGTCAACAATGGACTTTTTAGCCACTTAAGCCCTGTTATCCCTTATTCCCTTTTGGGGCAATTGGTACCTATTTACAATGTTCACAATAGCTTTCTGCCACTTTATTTAAAAAATAGGCGTAACCAACTTGTTGTTGTTCCAACATGTTTCTGTGAAAGTCATCCCTAATGAAAAATTCAGTCTGATTTAAAAAGTCTTGCGGTGATGATCGATGCCCCTTTGTTTTTAGAAAAATCAAATGGTCTTTTACACGTTCCAAGATGGCTGAATGGCCTGGAGGGAATCCCTCTTGCAAGAATTGTATCATCTCTTTATTAAAAGACTGTGCCTCCATAGCAGATTCGTTTAGTGACTCTACATCTAGTGGTTCCTTCGATAAGTCAACATTGTATTCTTTTTTCAAATGTTCATTTTGCTCTCTTAACGCCTCTTCCCATTCCTTTTCTGTTTCAAACCCTTTAAACATGGTCTCCATATCTACTTCGACTCCTTCTCTGGCACCTTCGATAGAGGAATAAATGGTCTCAATCAGACCCTTTAATCGTTCCATTTTTTGTTCCAATAAAGATTTTTGTTGAATTAAGGTTTCCTCCCTATCTACTGTGCCTTCCAGTAATTGTTGAATTTCTTTGAGTGGAAAATCCAGTTCCTTAAAAAAAAGAATTTGCTGTAATCGTTCTAAGTCTTGTTTTCCATACAAACGATACCCGGCTTCCGTCGTTTGTTTTGGGATTAATAGTCCTATCTTGTGATAATAATGCAAGGTTTTGACTGTCGTATGAGCAATCCTTGCAACTTCTTGAACGGTATACATGCTTTCACTCCTCTCATTGTTTTTTAGCATAAAGGATCCTCTAAGGTAAGAGTCAACTCGCAATGTTTTGCCCCTCACAAAAAAATGATGTTCCTACTTCCCCACTTGTTTTATCACTATCTTATGTAAGTTCGATTAAGGAACACTAGAAAAGCTATAATTGCCAAATAAAGGACATGGAAAAACCCCCAAAATCGGAAAGTGTTTTTTCACGAAATGGAGGTCCGTATCGACAACGTCTATTTTCGATTGGCTGTTTACGAATCAAAGCTGCGTTTTTCTCAGTGCCGCTTACTCTAATAAGCATAACCTAGTGTCCTGCAGGATAAGCAAGCCAACACTAGGTTAATCAGCGATGGCGATTCACGATGAGTAACAAGCAGTAGGCTGGCTTTCGGAAATCGATTCGATCTTCGCTTTATAAAAAGCAACAAAAGTTTTCGAAAACAGTGATTTAAACGCTGTAGGCCTTCTTCAAAAGTTCGATAACCTCTTCTACTGTAAGACCAAAGGATTTGTAATAGGAGATGTCGCTAATCATCTGCTTCAAGACCATTTCATTGCGTATTCGCAGCATCTCATCGAATGAGAATTCAGCTACAAAGCACCCTTTACCCGTTATTGTATTTATCAAACCGCATCGCTCGAGTTCCTCCCAAGCTTTCTTTACGGTGATGATACTAACACGGAGTTCCTTGGCTGCTTGACGAATTGGTGGTAAACAATAACCTCCTTCTAATTCACCTTTTAAAATTTGGGCGCTGATTTGTTCGAAAATTTGCTGATAAATCGGCTTTTCAGATGTGTTCGAAATCGCTATTCTCATTGTATCTCCACTTGTAGAAATCGTTTATACGCAATTCGATAGGCAAGCAAGGTGAAAGCAATGAATATGACAATTCCTATAATCAAAATGGATGCTTGAAGCGCGACATTGTGAGCACCACTTCCATTGAAAACGTCAGCTACTCTAGAATTCTGTATTCCAAGCCATTGTGCAAATCCAGCAAAAAGCATCGCGACTATAACGGCAACTGTTGTTGCTTGACCGTGCTTATACGCTGTTTTGTAATACATGGAAATAAATATCACGTTGAAGATCGCGAGCATAACAAAACATAATCCCCAAAAACCCATGTGCGGTGCAAAGAAATAGTAAATCATCTTGGGATATAAACGAATCGTTATCATACCATAAATCATGGCAATCACAATATGCAATAATTCCAGGATGACAATAACGGCCACTCTAGCCCTTACAATATCTTTTTTGTCTACAGGCATTATGGTAGTAAATATCAAATCGTTCTGAGTTTTAAATCCGCCAAACATATTCGGTACTGTTATCCAACAAAAATAAAGAGGAACAATAAAATAGATCCACCCAGGAACAAGCATTAAAGCACCAGTTAAAAAAGGGAATACAAAAAACATCGGATTTACTCCTAATTTTATATCCTTCATCACTAAGTTAAACATTCATATCCTCCTTTTTTGCGAAATAAATCATGATTTCCTCGAGGCTCGGCGTGGTTGATTTAATATTGTAAGATGGATTGAAGTCTCTAGAACGGATTAATCCCGTAAAACCGAATGAATTCTTTTTGTAGGAAATCAGCTCTTCCTTCACTAGATTTAGCTGGCCTTCATCACCATTTAGGAGGCGATAGGATGCAATAAACTCTTCCTTGTCAGCACTCTTGATCATTTCACCGTTTTCAATAAAGGTAATAAAATCGGCACATTTCTCCAAGTCAGTTGTAATATGCGTCGAGAACAGAATGCTGATTTCACCATCCATTACAAGCTCTTGAAAAATATCCAACAGTTCATCTCTTGCGACCGGATCGAGTCCGCTAGTCGGTTCATCCAGAATGAGAAGCTTGGCACCATGGGACAAGGCAAGAGCCAAGTTGTACTTTACTTTCATTCCGGTCGACAATTGAACAATTTTTTTGTTTTCATCCAATTTAAATTTCCGCAAATAGTTGTAATAAGTTTCATCATCCCAATTCGTGTAGAACTTCTTAATCACATCGGTTAACGTCTTCATTTTGCTCCGCGTATAAAAGTCAATATCGCCAAATGCATATCCAATTTCCTGTTTCAATTCGATCTCATGTTCGACAATATTCTTACCCCAAATACGCACCTCACCGCTATCAAGATTAATAATATTCAAGATCGATTTAATGGTGGTTGTTTTCCCCGCGCCATTAGCACCGATGAAACCCATAATATAGCCCTTTTCCAACTGGAACGATATATCCTTTAACTCGAAATTTTCGTATTTCTTATTTAAATTCCTAACATCTAATGCCAGCATACAAGCCCTCCTAATCATTGTGCATATCGTATATACACAATATACGCAGCATTACTTCTTAAGTCAACTATTAAATTTTCCTATATGTACCCATTTTTTTGTGTAACCTTCTTTGATTTTTCCTCAACCTTTTAGGATTGAGCTCGTTCGCTTGTGGGCGGCGCTGCACCTTCTGGGATTTTGCGCCGACCTTTTGGGATTTCTGGTGGACCTTTTACGATTTTTGGGTAACCTTCTCTGATTTTTCCTCAACCTTTTAGGATTGAGCTCGTTCGCTTGTGGGCGGCGCTGCACCTTCTGGGATTTTGCGCCGACCTTTTGGGATTTTTGACTGATCTTTTACGATTTTTGGGTAACCTTCTTTGGTTTTTCCTCAACCTTTTAGGATTTGGCTCGCCTGCTTAAGGTCGGCGCCAGACCTTCTGGGATTTTGCGCCGACCTTTTGGGATTTTTGACTGACCTTTTACGATTTTTGGGTAACCTTCTTGGATTTTTCCTCAACCTTTTGGGATTGGACTCGCCTGCTTGTGGGCGGCGCTGCACCTTCTAGGATTTTGTGCCGACCTTCTGGGATTTTTAGCGTACCTTTTAGGATTTTTGGTGGACCTTTTACGATTTTTGGGTAACCTTCTCTGATTTTTCCTCAACCTTTTAGGATTGAGTTCGCCTGCTTGTGGGCGGCGCTGCACCTTCTAGGATTTTGTGCCGACCTTCTGGGATTTTTAGCGTACCTTTTAGGATTTTTGGTGGACCTTTTACGATTTTTGGGTAACCTTCTCTGATTTTTCCTCAACCTTTTAGGATTGAGCTCGCCTGCTTGTGGGCGGCGCTGCACCTTCTAGGATCTTGTGCCGACCTTCTGGGATTTTTGGTGGACCTTTTACGATTTTGGGCTAACCTTCTTTGGCTTTTCCTCAACCTTTTAGGATTGAGCTCGCCTGCTTGTGGGCGGCGCTGCACCTTCTAGGATCTTGTGCCGACCTTCTGGGATTTTTGGTGGACCTTTTACGATTTTGGGCTAACCTTCTTTGGCTTTTCCTCAACCTTTTAGGATTGGGATCGCCTGCTTGTGGGCGGCGCTGCACCTTCTGGGATTTTGTGCCGACCTTTTAGGATTTTTGGTGGACCTTTTACGATTTTGGGCTAACCTTCTTTGATTTTTTCTCAACCTTTTGGGATTGGGCTCGCTTGCTTGTGGGCGGCGCTGCACCTTCTAGGATTTTGCGCCGACCTTCTGGGATTTTTGAGTAACCTTCTTGGATTTTTCCTCAACCTTTTAGGATTGGGATCGCCTGCTTGTGGGCGGCGCTGCACCTTCTGGGATTTTGCGCCGACCTTTTGGGATTTTTGAGTAACCTTCTTTGATTTTTCCTCAACCTTTTAGGATTGGGCTCGCCTGCTTGTGGGCGGCGCTGCACCTTCTAGGATTTTGCGCCGACCTTCTATGATTTTTGGTGGACCTTTTACGATTTTTGAGTAACCTTCTTGGATTTTTCCTCAACCTTTTAGGATTGGGATCGCCTGCTTGTGGGCGGCGCTGCACCTTCTGGGATTTTGCGCCGACCTTCTAGGATTTTTGGTGGACCTTTTACGATTTTGGGGTAACCTTCTTTGATTTTTTCTCAACCTTTTGGGATTGGGCTCGCCTGCTTGTGGGCGGCGCTGCACCTTCTAGGATTTTGTGCCGACCTTTTGGGATTTTTGGTGGACCTTTTACGATTTTTGGCTAACCTTCTTTGATTTTTTCTCAACCTTTTAGGATTGGGCTCGCCTGCTTGTGGGCGGCGCTGCACCTTATGGGATTTTTGGCGGACCTTTTGGGATTTTTGACTGACCTTTTACGATTTTTGAGTAACCTTCTTTGATTTTTCGAAATCATATTGGATGTTGAAAACAAAACTGCAATCGATTTAGCTAGTATGGGTGACTGGCTCCAAGCACTTGGAGGAGTTGTTAGCGCTGTAGAAGGTTTTGAGAATGAGGCACTGATAGGTCCAACCTATAATATGATCGGTAATTTCATTCAAGCGATTGGAAATTCCATGCAGGCATTGTCGAAACTTGAGCCATTGGGGGTAAAAGGGCACATAGAACAAAGGCGTACATTGAATAGTATTGAGAGCTGGATACAAGCCGTTGGCGCTATCCTTTCAACGCTTGGTCTAATAGAGAGCTTTGAGAAGAGAACAGCCATTCTTAATAAAGAATAGGCACAGTGGAATAGAGTCCGAAAGAAAGAGTGTTTAAACCACCTTAAACGCTAGATGGGAGCTTCTCCTTTTGCCCTTTCTTTTTTTCATAGTCGAACTTATTTAAACAGAGGGGCTGGGACAAACTAAACTAACTGACTGAAATTCCGAACAGTAAATTTTTAAGTAAAGAAACAAATAGGAAGCGTAGTCAAAATACGGAGATTCCACCGGGAACAGCACGTGTCCGAAGACCCCGCAAACAAGCGTTTTCCTTGCTGAGTAGGCTTGGGCCTTGCCCGCGGAAAGCGATGTATTTTGACTAGCGTTTCATCAGTGACTTAACTTATAAATAAAAAACCGAACCCATCACGTTAAAATGTGTGAATAAGTTCGGTTTTTTCTATTAGTAAAAAGCGACAAAAGGTATTAGTAATACTAAAAGGACAACGCAAGGGGCAATTGCAATTAGAACAAAATGCGAACGTTTAATTAAATCGTCTGTACTAAACTTAACAATAAAATCATCTAATTTAGGGAATTTCGGAATTTCAATTGTCTCAAAGCGTTGTGCTTAAGCATAATAAATATCCTCAAGAAAAGGTTCCTTTTACTTTCAAGGATTAGACGATGGATTGCCCCCTTATAGAATTAAAGTACATTCGGACAAAGAAACTAAAAGCTATGTCTATAAACAAACGCCAATTATATTGGCAACTTTATTAAAATGGAAGTTCCTTTCTCCACTTTACTTGCTACTTCTATTGTCCCTTGGTGAGCTGTAATAATTTGTTTAACGATAGCCATACCAAGCCCTGTGCCTCCGGTTGGAGCTTCTGTGGATGTTCCCCTATAATAGCGGTCAAATAAATGTTTGATAGTATCTTCATCCATACCTTTTCCATTATCTTTTATCTCCACTTCCAATTGTGGCTTTTTCCTGATCGAAACGGTAATTTTTGTACCTGGTGGATTATGCACAACTGCATTAACGATCAAATTAGTAAAGGCTCTTTTGAGTAAATGTAAGTCACCATTAAAATAGATGGGTCCCTCTCCTAATATTTCAAAGGAATTCCCTTTATTAGATGGCATATTGACTACTTCCGCTATGACCCGACGAAGTAATTCTACCAATTCTATTTTTTGAGAGACATATTTCATACCAATCGATTGGTCCATTCGAAAGGCAATCCCGAGGTCATTAATAAGCTCTTCTAAATGAGCTGATTTTTCTTTAATTAATTGTAAAAATTCTCTTTCTTCCTCTTCACTCCACTTATACTCAGACGATAATAGCATATTTGTATATCCAGAGATATACGATAATGGTGTCTTCAAATCATGAGTAACACCTGCTGCCCATTCTTGTCTTAATTGTTCGAATTCCTTTCGTTTACTTTCGTTCTCTTGAAGAGTAACTGAAAGGGACTCAAGATTTGTATAAACTTCTCGGTAAAGTCGACCAGAAGCAAAATTAAAACGCCGCTTTTTATCAGATTTAAAATAGCTTCCACTAGCCAATTTCTGTATTTTACTAATAATATCAAACATTGGCCGCGCAACATAAAAACCATAAAACAAACAATACAAAATATAAGCGATCAGAATAAATCCAGTTGTTAAATTTATGACAGCCGGAATCGTTGTTTCCTTTAAAACGACAATATAGAATATCGCAGGCAGCGAAACCGACAAAAACAACAATATCTGATGTAAAATGAAGTTTAAAGTAAACCGAACAACGAGCTTACTATTTTCTAAGTTCACTTTCATTTGGTCTCACCTTGTTTGGGTGGAACAAACTTATAACCAATCCCCCTCATTGTGACAATCAGAGAAGGATGCCGCGGGTCCTCCTCCAATTTTTTACGCAGACGCATAATATGAATGGAAACTGTTTTTTCCTCTCCGATACTGTCATATCCCCATACATTTTCATATAATTGACTTGCTGTAAAAACTTGATTAGGATGGTCAGCCAAAAAAAGCAATAATTCAAATTCCCTCGCAGGACAACTTATCTCTTCCCCATTTACCCATAGTTGTGCTGCTTTTCTATCAATCGTAACTTGACCAAAGCGATCAATCTTTGATTGCCTTGCAGACTGCTGATAGTGCTCTTGCCTTCTAAACTGTACGTTTATCCGTGCAACAACCTCTAATGGATTGAATGGCTTAGTTATATAGTCATCTCCTCCGATTCCCAATCCTGTTAGTTTGTCAAAATCACCTGAACGAGCAGTAAGGAACAGAATGGGAACATTAGAATGTTGGCGAATTTCTTGACATAATTGAAACCCATCTGTATCGGGAAGCATAACATCCAGTAGAATCAAATCATATTGATTTTGACTTATTAATTCCTTTGCTTCTTGCCCTGTAAATGCAGTGTGTATGGATGAATAGCCTTCTTTTGTGAGTATGGTCTTTAACATCTGCACAATTCCGGGCTCGTCATCCACTATAAGTATTTTCTGTAATCGCATTCGTCCCTTCACCTTTATCTTTTTATTTATTAAACAGCAACATCACGATTTGTAAAAACAACCCAACTTGCTGTCATGAGAGAAATAATATAAACTAACAGAACAGAAATAGAAAATCCTAATGTCATTTCTGGCCGAGCTGGCAGATGAAAAATGTATAAGCTAACATCACTGTTGGCAAATGGCAGATACTTCAACCAAGAGATTTTTGCTGTTGCCTCTATCATCGAATTACCTACTATCATAATAAACAACGATAGACCGACTGCTAAGGTACTATTACGCAAAATAGTAGAAACCGCAAAGGCTATGGTTACATAACTCATGATCGGGAAAATACTTAATCCATACATCTTTAAATCTTGCATGAATACATTTTTTTGAACGATTTCTCCCTGTTGATTAAAGAACAAATCGGTGACTTGTGCCCCGCCCGTTCCATAGAAAAGAGCATTCGTTGTGTAGCTGCAAATCACTAATAACAATAGCAGGGAGATCGCGTATAGTAAAACGGCCATATATTTTGAGATCAATATTTTTGAACGGCTATACGGACGAATCAACAATAATTTCATCGTACCAGATGAATACTCTCCAGCAACCACATCCGAAGCAATGATAATGGTAAAGAGTATCACCATTTCGATCAACCCAGAAAGTGTCAGCAGAGAAGACAATGGGTTATTTTTTGCAGGGGGAAAATGATGATCCAAACGATATTGAGCAATATTTAATTTATTTTCCGCATCTGCATGTAAGGTTGGAGAAAGGTCCTTAATCTTCAATCTTTCTTCGTATTGTTGTACAAGTTGGGTCGTTTCACTCTTCCAGTTTGTATTTGAAGAAGAGTGCTCACTTGTTTTATCTATCAACGAGGCACCTATAGTTATTGCCAATAGAAGAACCAATAGGATCCATGTTAGTTTACGATTGTAAATTTTCATTAATTCATTAGCAATTAGTCCCTTCATTAGTCTTCCTCCATCATTTCCAAAAATTTATCCTCAAGAGTTGGTTCTTTCATCTCAATGCTATAAACAGTTATCCCCTCATCTAATAGCTTTTTATTAATCACTGGTATATCCTCTTTACTGACTTGAATCAGTAATTTCCCTTGTTCATCCAAAGGTAAAGCCACTATTTTCAAATCGGAAATTACTTGCTTTGCTTCACTTATTTGTGAAGGCTCTATATCAAGGCAAACCCGCGAATTTTTAACATCGAATCTAAACTCCTTCACTTCTTGGATGCTTATGAGTTTCCCCTTTTGCAACACAGCAATTCTGTCACACAACAATTCCATCTCTGAAAGCAAGTGACTCGAAACAAACACCGCAATCTCCTCTTTATGAGCAAGTTTTTTTAAATATTTTCGTAATTCATGAATTCCAGCAGGATCAAGACCATTTGTAGGCTCATCCAATATTAAAAGTGACGGGCGATGTAACAATGCTTGTGCAAGCCCTAATCGTTGACGCATACCAAGAGAATAGGTTCCTACCTTGTCATGAATACTTTCCTTTAATCCAACGATATCGACTATCTCATTTATGCGATCCTTTGAAATGCCAGCAGGAACCATTCTTGCAAAATGCCTCAAATTTTGATATCCCGTTAAATATTTATATAAGTCTGGGTTTTCTACAATGCCACCGATATTTTGAATAGCCTTTTCAAAGTTCTTTGTAATGCTGTAACCATTAATCACTATATCCCCTTGACTCATTTTTATTAATCCAACCATCATTCGAATTGTAGTCGTTTTTCCAGCACCATTAGGTCCTAAAAATCCAAATATTTCCCCCCTTTAAAATATCAAAAGAAAGATTATCAACGATATTTCTCCCTTTAACCCTCTTTGTTACATTCTTTAATTGCACGATCGGTATGGAACTCATATATTTTTTCCTCCTCGATTATTAATAACACCTTTTAAGTAACCTCAAAGTGATTATAGAATCTTAAGGTAAACAGGTGGTAAACTGAAAATAAACATAAGACAAATACACTTTTTATTTCTTGAGGAGAAAAAGGATACAACCGGTTTTGTCCTTATTGAGTAACTAAATGTAAGGAAGCAAACTAATAAAGATTGGAAAAACAACCGGAACCCTTTTTGGACAAAGGATTGAGAGCATATGAAAACATAAAAAAACTGGATCGCCATTGGATCCAGCCTGAATTTGTATTGATTTGATATTGAAACAACTGATTGATTCTGGCTCGCTTGTTCTTCTTCCCTCCATATTTTTACCTCTAATGAACTGACTGTTTCGCATGGAAACCCGAGAACGTAACAACTTCTTTAAATCCTCCTTATCAACCCTGCTTATAGATTCCATCCTGACAGACTTTATCGATTCGTGAGCTTTTTGAAGGGGCTCTGAAGGACAAGATACTACTGAATCCGGGTCATCTTTACCATCGTGATTTCACCCAGTATTTACGAATTTCCTACTCCTATGTCTCACTGTCAGAGATTGAGGATGCTCTTGCTAGACTAGCTATCATAATTAAACGACTCGTTAAAAAACGGACTTAACCTATACATAAGGTCTGTTTCCACCTCCATGTACCGACTTAATATCCAACCGCTCAGCTGTTGAACCAATCTTTAATTAGGTTTTGATTAACAATAAAATACCAAGTAACACAATGAGAACAAATACGTAACGCTCAAATTTATGAGGGGGAATTCGCTTATGTAAAAAGGTACCTAATATGGTTGCAATAACAATCAATGGCAGGGATAGTCCAAAAAGGATAAACACATCTTTTGTCCATAATCCGCCAATTGCTTGACCAACAACTACTAAAACACCGGAAATAAGGAAATGAGCTTGCAGAGTTGCTTGAAATTGATCTCGTTGCCAACCTTTCATCGTTCCGTAAACAACAACAGGCACCCCATTAAAGTTATAAGCACTACCAAGCACACCAGCAGAAAAGCCAAACGGCAATGCCCAAACAGGATTTTGTAACAGACGGCCTCTTGTCGTTTTAACTAAAGTAGGTTTAACAAGTGAATAAATTCCATAAACAACAAGAAAAACGCCAAGAGATACAGTAATGACACTTACTGGAGCAAAAGTAACCATAATCAATCCAGCCGGAATTCCCAGTAAAGTTGAAATGGCGAGCAGAACAAGAGAAGAACGGTCAATGTTCCGCCATCCAGCAGCAACACAAAGGCAAGCCACCGTAAGCCCCGCTAAACCAATTAAAGAAATGGCTGTATGTAAGTTAATCGGCAATAGTGTTAGTAAAGGCATACTTACTATCGCTTCTCCAAATCCAAAAGTTGCCCTCATCAAGGCCCCAATAAACACTATTGTAATAATCATGATAATAAGAGTAATAGACATAAATATATAGCAGCCCCAGTAATCAATATTAATACTTAAACTAGCGAGTGATAAGTATCTAAGCATCTCCTTACGTTTTTATAATAGTTCATATTTATCGTACCATTCTTCTTTAAGCCATTCATTGGTTGATTTATTACAATCTCAATTCAAATCTCTTTTCTACTATGCTCCCCCAAAATATTCAAAACTCAAATCACCCCTCCCCGCACCGTTCTCTCAAAAAAAGTTTTCCGGCAAAATCCGACTAGCCTTGGAATTAGCCAAAGTAACGATAATTAACTGCAATGTATGTTTCATCTTGCTTCAGCGCTTCACCTATCAATCTATTTATTTCTACTCTATTTGCGGGGAGCTTTGCCAATCCCATCTTTGTCTTATGCAAACGATTCAACACAAACTTAATCCGTGACTTCAAGTGACCTTTCACCGTTCCCTGTTACACTATAGTTTTGGCATCGGATGTTTGATACATTCTATTTTTACAGTGCCTCATAAATAAAAGACGAAAGGATTAGACAGTGGCATTCACCATCTTTCCTTTCGTCTTCTTTAGCTTATAAAATTTCGAGATTCGAATGAAACGGGAGAACCGTCCCCGCGTTTCAAGCCCCCCCGAATGAAACGGGAGAACCGTCCCCGCGTTTCAAAGTTCTATTTTAGCGACGGCTTCGCAGTGCATAGTTTGGGGGAACATGTCGACGGGTTGGACTTCGATTGTTTTGTAGCCGCCGTCTTCTAGTACTCTTAAGTCCCGTGCCAAGGTTGCAGGGTTGCAGGACACATAGACAACACGCTTTGGCTTCATCTCAAGAATGGTCTGTAAAAGCGCCTCATCACAGCCTTTGCGCGGGGGATCAACCACCACAATATCCGCCTTTATGCCTTGCTTATACCAATTAGGAATCACTTCTTCAGCTGGTCCCGCCTCAAATGTCACATTGGTTAATTCGTTGAGCTCGGCATTCTTTCTCGCATCTTCAATCGCTTCTGGAACGATCTCAACACCGTAGACCTGCCCTGCTTTTTGAGCAAGAAAGAGTGATATGGTGCCAATGCCGCAATAAGCATCGATGACCGTCTCTTTGCCAGCAAGTTCTGCGTATTCCATGGCCTTTTCATAGAGCACACGGGTTTGCTCAGGGTTCACTTGATAAAAGGAACGCGGTGAGATGGCAAATTTGACGGAGCCTATCGTATCGAGGATCGTCTCTTTGCCCCATAAAATGCGGGTTTCATTCCCGAAAATCGTATTCGTTCGTTTTTTGTTGATGTTCTGAGCAATGGATTTGATCTGAGGGAACTTCTCTGGCAGCTCTTTAATGAATCGTTTTCTGAACGGTAGCTCGTCCGTTTTCGTGACGAGAACCACCATCACCTCATCCGTTTGCTTGCCGACTCGGACGATAATATGCCGCAAAATGCCTTTATGGGTCTCTTCATTATAGGGTTCAATCCCGCTGTCCTTAGCGATTCGCTTGACCTCTTGGATCACTTCATCGACGGTGTCATCTGTAATTAAACAATGATCCATATCAATGATAAAGTGACTTCTTTTCTGATAAAAACCCGCAATAAGCTCACCCTCACGACTTGCAACAGGAACACTCGCTTTATTCCTATATGCCCAAGGATGATCCATCGTAAGAACAGGGTGAACCTTTATCTCTTTTAAACCGCCCAGGCGTTCAAGGGCATCGGTCACCATTTTATATTTAAATTGGGCTTGTCCCTTTGGATTCAAATGCTGAATTTGGCAGCCTCCACAGCGATCAAAAATCTCACAGGGAGGCTCCACACGATCCTCGCTTGTCTCAATGAATTTTATAAGCTTCCCAAAGCCGTAGCCCTTTTTTGTTTTGATTACTTTTACCTCAGCTGCTTCTCCAGGGAGACCGCCTGGAACAAACAGTGTATATCCCTTTACTTTCGCAACCCCTGCCCCGTCATGAGACAAATCGGTAAACGTCACTTCTAATGTATCATTCTTCTGTACGGGCTGTGTGGTCATCCCCAACCCCTCCATCCTGTCTTTCATCTCTTTTTATAGTGGCGGACGGACGATCAAGCGACGATATGCCGCCTTTCCTCCCCCATTATTCAACGCAATTTCCTTAGGAACGACGACCGTTAAATGCTGATAAAGATTGCTAAACTCACCAGGCAGTTCTCCGCCGTACTCGCCATCAAGATTCAATTGCATTTTTTCATCATTAAAAACTCGAATTCGGTTCGCTTTTACATAGATTACATTTGGATCCTTAATATGCTCCCCTTTTACCGCCAGCCTTGCAAGCCGAATGAGGTCCGGGAGCGTTGTTTTTCTTAAAATGACGAGATCAAACATGCCATCATTCATCGAAGCTTCAGGTGCCAGCTTCTCAAAGCCTCCCACTGAATTCGTATTCGACACAAGAAAAAACATGATTTCGTCTTCAAAAAGATGTCCGTCGAATTCAATTCGAACTAAAGAAGGCCGAATCGATGGCAGCATTTCGATTCCCTTCAGATAATAGGCAAGCTGTCCAAGCATGGTCTTCAGTTTGCTTGGCACTTCATACGTTAACTCGGTCAGCTTACCGCCTCCAGCGATATTAATAAAATATTGTCCATTTACCTTTCCAACATCAAGGGGCATATGATAATCCTGACAGATTATATCACAAGCTGCCTCTATGTCTCTCGGGACACAGATCGCTCTGGCAAAATCGTTGGTTGTCCCGGTTGGAATAATCGCAAGCCTTGGGCGATAAGACTGCTCACAAAGCCCGTTGATGACCTCGTTGATCGTCCCATCCCCGCCTGCTGCAATAACCAGATCAAACTCCCTTTCGACAGCAGCTTGAGAGGCCTTCGTCGCATCCCCGATTCCGGTGGTTGCATGACAAGAGGTTTCCCATCCTCCACGCTCAAGCCGATCCAGAATATAGGGAAGGTTCTTTTTTATCGTTTCACGTCCTGATGTTGGATTATAAATTAATCGTGCACGTCTCATTCTTATCACACCTATTATATAAGGTCATGTCATGAGCTTCTAAAAGCTTAGTACCATTATTAACCTTTTATCCAAGAGGTAAAACAAAAACCTCGAGGGCACTCGTCTAATATGTATATGCGACCCGAATAATAAACGTTCACTTTAACACTAGTTTAAACTTAGAAAAGCCCTCCCTGCCATTGGGACAGCTACATTCTTGTCTATTATAGACATTCTTTAGAACGAATTCAAAAAATGCAAGATATGCCGCTTTAACAAATTTTCTATTGCATCCAGGTTGATCGGGAGCGGCGCTGGACCTTCTTGGATTTTTGGGCGAGCTTCTATGATTTTGCGTCGACCTTCTTGGATTTCTTGCTGACCTTCTCGGATTGGACCCTCTTGACCGGGAGCGGCGCTGGACCTTCTTGGATTTTTGGGCAACCTTCTAGGATTTTGCGCCGACCTTCTTGGATTTTTTACTGACCTTCTCGGATTGGGCTCTCTTAACCGGGGCTAGTGCTAGACCTTCTTGGATTTTTGGGCGAGCTTCTATGATTTTTTGGCAACCTTCTTGGATTTTGCGCCGACCTTCTCGGATTTTTTGCTGACCTTCTCGGATTGGGCCCTCTTGGCCGGGGCCAGCACTGGACCTTCTGCGATTTTTGACTGACCTTCTAGGATTTTTTGTCGACCTTCTTGGATTTTGCGCCGACCTTCTAGGATTTTTTGCTGACCTTCTCGGATTGGGCCCTCTTGAACGGGGCCAGCGCTGGACCTTCTTGGATTTTTGGGCGAGCTTCTATGATTTTTTGTCAACCTTCTTGGATTTTGCGCCGACCTTCTCGGATTTTTTGCTGACCTTCTCGGATTGGGCCCTCTTAACCGGGGCTAGTGCTGGACCTTCTTGGATTTTTGACAAACCTTCTTGGATTTTTTGTC
This sequence comes from Pullulanibacillus sp. KACC 23026, assembly GCF_029094525.1. Taxonomy (NCBI): domain Bacteria; kingdom Bacillati; phylum Bacillota; class Bacilli; order Caryophanales; family Sporolactobacillaceae; genus Pullulanibacillus; species Pullulanibacillus sp. KACC 23026. The sequence continues at coordinate 4,326,585 of NZ_CP119107.1, forward strand.
GACCTTCTTGGATTTTTTGCTGACCTTCTCGGATTGGGCCCTCTTAGCCGGGGCTAGTGCTGGACCTTCTTGGATTTTTGGGCGAGGTTCTATGATTTTTTGTCAACCTTCTGGGATTTTGCGTCGACCTTCTCGGATTGGGCCCTCTTAGCCGGGGCTAGTGCTGGACCTTCTTGGATTTTTGGGCGAGCTTCTAGGATTTTTTGTCAACCTTCTTGGATTTTGCGTCGACCTTCTTGGATTTTTTGCTGACCTTCTCGGATTGGGCCCTCTTAGCCGGGGCTAGCGCTGGACCTTCTTGGATTTTTGGGCGAGCTTCTAGGATTTTTTGTCGACCTTCTAGGATTTTGCGCCGACCTTCTCGGATTTTTTGCTGACCTTCTCGGATTGGGCCCTCTTAACCGGGGCCTGCGCTGGACCTTCTTGGATTTTTGGGCGAGCTTCTATGATTTTTTGTCAACCTTCTTGGATTTTGTGTCGACCTTCTCGGATTTTTTGCTGACCTTCTCAGATTGGGCCCTCTTGGCCGGGGCCAGCGCTGGACCTTCTTGGATTTTTTGGGCGAGCTTCTATGATTTTTTGTCAACCTTCTTGGATTTTGCGCCGACCTTCTCGGATTTTTTGCTGACCTTCTCGGATTGGGCCCTCTTGGCCGGGGCCAGCACTGGACCTTCTGCGATTTTTGACTGACCTTCTAGGATTTTTTGTCGACCTTCTTGGATTTTGCGCCGACCTTCTTGGATTTTTTGCTGACCTTCTCAGATTGGGCCCTCTTAACCGGGGTCAGTGCTGACCTTCTCGGATTGGGCCCTCTTGGCCGGGGCCAGCGCTGGCAAAGTTCTTGGATTTTGCGCTCAAGTCACGCCTGTCGAGTGTCTTTTCAGCTATCAAAAAAGATCCAGTGATTCGATTCGCTTAACGGCTTCTACTAACCGTTCTGAATGGGTTAAAAGCCCCACTCGAACATAGCCTTCTCCGAAATTTCCAAAGCCTATGCCCGGAGCAACCACTACTTGCACTTTTTCAAGTAAAAGATCAGCAAAGCTCTCAGACGAGTAACCATCCGGTACGGGCAGCCACGCAAAAAAGGAGCCTTTCGGTGATTTCACCTTCCAGCCAATCTCATGACAGGCATTTATAAAATCGTTTCTCCGTTCTTCATAGATTTCCCGAAGCTCATCCACACACTCTTGTGGTCCTGTGAGCGCAACGGCCGCCGCCTCTTGAACCGCTCCAAATAAACTCACATAATAGTGATCTTGAATGAGGTTCAATGCTTGGATAACACTTGGATTCCCTACCGCAAACGCAATGCGCCAGCCTGCCATGTTATACGTTTTAGATAAGGTATAGAACTCCACGCCGACTTCTTTGGCTCCTGGTAGTTGCATAAAACTAATGGGCTTCTCCCCATCAAAACCAATGGCTCCATAAGCAAAATCGTGGACGACACATAGTTGTGCAGATTGGGCTCTTCTAATAACTTCTTCAAAAAAAGCCTTGTTTGCCACGCCTGCCGTTGGGTTATTGGGGTAATTAAGAAACATCAGCTTCGCTTGTTCCCAAATCTCATTTGGAATGGCATCTAAATCAGGTAAAAAGTCATTGTCTTCTCTGAGCGGCATCATGTGCATGGCCGCATCCGCTATAGCGATCCCCGACCAATAATCAGGATAGCCCGGGTCAGGAACTAATGCGATGTCTCCTTTGTTCAAAAGGACTTGACTGATCTCCACCAAGCCTGCCTTCGCCCCGAAGAGTATGGCCACCTCTTTTTCAGGATCGAGATCGACCTGATAATTTTTCTTATAAAAGGCAGCCACTGCTTCTTTTAAGAAGGAGAATCCTTGAAACGGCGAATATTTATGATACTGTGGATTCTCAGAAGCCCGCTTCAAGGCTTCCACAATATGAGGGGGTGTCGGCAAGTCGGGATTACCCTGGCCTAAGTTAATCACATCATACCCTTCATTTGCCTTCTTCGTTGCTTTTTGAACAAGGGAAGCAAAGAATTGCTCTGGCAGTCGCTTGAGTGCATCCGACATTTCAAATTGTCGCATAAAAGAACCTCCAATAAGGCATGTATTAAGAAAGATAGCATTGCACGTGCCGAAAAATAAATTCCTCTATCACTATTTTCACAATTTATTTATAGAAAAGTCAATTCTATTATTTTATTCTTGAAACCTATCGTTTAGAACCTTTTCGACTCAACTATCGGTTGTTTATAATGAAGATAAATTGATTAATAGTTTCAACGATTTGTATAATGCAGGTAGCGCTAAATGGGCAAGGCTCAACCCTTATAAAGGAGGCAGGACATGAACTTAAATATAGCTTTATTGCAAATGGAGATTAGTTTTGGTGATCCCCATGCCAACTATGAGAAAGCAGAGCGCCTTTTTGAAGAAGCGTGTAAAAAGCAGATCGACGTGATTGTGTTACCGGAACTATGGACAACAGGCTACGATCTTGAAAGACTTAAAACGATAGCCGATCCAAACGGGGAGCAAACGAAGACCTTTTTTTCCAGACTTGCCAAGAAGCATCAAGTGAATGTGATAGGCGGGTCTGTCGCGGTTGAGAAGGAGGATGGTATCTATAATACGCTCCTTGTGTTTAATAGAAATGGAGATTGCATCAAAGACTATGCGAAGGCACACCTCTTCCGTTTAATGCGTGAGGAAATGTTTTTATCGGCGGGAACAAGTGACGGCCTTTTTGAGCTTGAGCAGCTTCCATTTGCTGGCTTTATCTGCTATGACATCCGTTTTCCTGAGTGGATACGCGCCCATATCCTTCAAGGTGCAGGTATCATCGTAGTTCCGGCCGAATGGCCAGCTCCACGTATTGAGCATTGGCGAAACCTTCTTATCAGTCGGGCGATCGAAAATCAAAGCTTCGTCATGGCCTGTAACCGAGTCGGAAAAGATCCTGATAATGAATTTGGCGGGCACTCCCTCGTTATTAATCCATGGGGTGAGGTCCTAGCAGAGGCGGATGCAACTGAGCAAATTTTATATGCAAGCATCGACCCTGACGAACTCTCGATGATCCGCGAACGCATCCCCGTCTTTGAGGATCGCCGGCCAGAGCTATATAAAGCCTTGTTTGATAGCATCTCCTCAACTTAATTTGAATCGCAGAAAGCGGACGGATCCTCCGTTCGCTTTTTTTATTGGAGATGATTGGCCAATCTTAGACTGACCGAAAATAAAAACGATTGTCTTCTCGTTCAAAGCCTTTTTTCTCATATAAGCTTTGGGCAACTCTGTTATCCTCTGCCGTCTCAAGCAAAATACCTTTTGTACCCGTTTCTTTGGCGAATTCAATCACATGTGTGAGAAGCTCTTCACCAATACCATGCCCGCGGTCCTCTTTTTTGACATAAAGGTCATTTAGAATCCACGTTCTTTTCAGGCTGACTGATGAAAAAGCCGGGTAAGCTTGAGCAAAGCCAACTGCCTGCTCCCCTTGATAGGCTAAAAAGATCACAGATTCTTCCTTCTCTATTCTCTCTTTAAGAAATCGGCACGCCCCATCAAGGTCAGACTCCTGCTTATAGAAAATCCGGTATAAATTAAACAGGTCACTCGCTTCCATTAAATGGTCTAATGTCGCTTTAATAATTGGCATAGGGTCAATTCCTTTCAAGTTTACAAATAAGCCTTCCTTCCAAACGCATCTTTACCTTTGAAATGGGAAATTGGTCAAAATCCGCCAAAGAGGACTTGTGACTAGTTCACAAGCCCTCTATTCACTTTCAAAAACAATCTCCCCGGTTTCGGTTAAATTATAATCGCCTAAATACTGCAATTCATTTTTAAAGGCCGTTGACTGCAGGAGATTTTTCACTTGCTGGATGAGGGATTCATTCTCGTCATTTTTCAGAATGACGAGGTCGACATGCTCTTCAATGAGAGGGATAAATTCGATCCCTACTTGCTTGGCTGGCTTTTCAGAGCCGACCCCAACATCAGCATCGCCATTGGCAATAACAGCGGCCACTGCAAAATGACTCGTTTCCTCATGATCATATCCGCTTATCTTTTTTCCTAATAGCCCGTTCAAACGGAGCTGTTCATCAAGGAGCACCCGTGCGCCTGAGCCCTTTTCCCGATTAATAAGAGTCACTTGATCCCGGCCCAAGTCCTTCCAATCCTTGATCTTTAAGGGATTGCCCTTTTGGACATAAAGGCCCGCTTTCCTTTTTAAAAAATGAATAACCAAGTAACGATAACCTGAAAGAAGCTTCTTAATGTACGGAAGATTATAGGTTTTCGAATCCCCGTCGTATAAATGCGTACTGACAATATCCGCCTCACCTCTAAATAGCTCAATAAGGCTCTCCATGCTCCCTTTATTAGAGCGAAGTGTACGAATACCGCTAAGCTGCTTTTCCAAATGCTTTCCCATTACGTCTAACGAGACATCCTGACCCGTAATAATAATAGGGCGATTAGCTTGCGGGTGTGACCACATCCCTAGTGAATTCTTCCTAATAGAGGCAAGTCCTTCATTCTTAGCAGGGTGTGAACGGTCTTCTTGGTTCACTTCTGAAGTCACGATCTGCTTCGCTTTTGATTTATACACGTCAAAATCCTTCACATCGATCCGCATCTGACGCCCAACCCGATAAGCAGGAAGCTCTCCTTTTTTTATCAAATCATAGACCGTAAGCTTAGAAACCTTTAATAAGTTCGCAATGTCCTCTGTTGTATAAGAAGGCTCCATCACCATGACCCTCCCTCCTTTCACTTTTTAAAACAAAATAGATATAACTTGTTATAACTAAATATAATTAGATATAATTAATTATCATTTGTTAAGGAGTGTTATAATGTTTTTGAAAAAATGGCCTTTTTTATTAGTTATGTTAGTGTTAACCTGTGTAATCGCATCTGGATGCGGAAAGGAACCGGTAAAGTCCTCTACTCCCAAAGCAACTAAAGGTGTTGAACTCACCATTTCCGCAGCAGCAAGTATGCAAGATGCGTTGAATGAAGTTAAGGACGCTTATGAGAAAACATCCCCGAACAAGCTAGTGATTAATTTCGGTTCATCAGGCACCCTTGAAACACAAATTGAGCAAGGTGCTCCCGTTGATCTCTTTCTCTCAGCAGCGGAAGATAATATGAAAGCTTTATCTGATAAGGGTCTCATTGATCCAACCCATGAAACAGACCTTTTAAAAAATGATCTTGTCCTCATTGTACCAAAAACATCATCACTCAGTATCAAGTCATTGGATGATTTAAAATCAGATTCAGTCAAGAAAGTGGGAATTGGCATACCTGATTCCGTTCCGGCCGGTGCCTACGCGAAAGAAGCCTTAACTAACACAAAAGATTGGGACGCGGTGCAGCCTAAGCTTGTCCAAGGAAAAGATGTTCGCCAAGTCTTGGATTATGTAGAAACTGGAAATGTAGAAGCAGGAATCGTCTATCGGACGGATGCTCTCATCTCATCAAAAGTTAAAATTGCAGCTACGATTCCAGATTCAGAGCACTCTCCAATCGTCTATCCAGTCGGTATTATCAAAGATTCGAAGCACGCTAAAGCCGCACAGGATTTCTATAAGTTCCTGCAAACCGATCAGGCAGGGAAGATCTTTGAGAAGTACGGATTTAAATTAGCGAAAGCGAAGTAAGCTCATGAATGAAACCATTTTCGACCCAATACGGCTTTCAATTGAAGTCTCATTAACTGCAGAAGTGTTCATTGTTTGCCTCGGCCTTTGGATCGGACAATGGATTGCCCGTTCGCGAAAATCCGTCCGCAATGTCATCGTTGAAACGGTGTTAATGCTCCCACTTGTCCTCCCCCCAACCGTTGTCGGATTTATCTTAATCATCGTCTTCGGGAAAAATAGTCCTATTGGTCAAGTGATTGAATGGGTGTTTCATCAGCCGATTATCTTTACATTTTGGGCGGCTGTCATCGCGGCAACCGTTGTCGCTTTCCCTTTAATGCTTCAATCCGTAAAAACGGGGATTGAAGGCATTGATCAAGACATTGAGGATGCAGCGCGAATGGATGGAGCCAACGAATGGAAGCTGTTTATATTTGTGACCATTCCGCTTGCCTCAAGGGCTATTGTAACGGGTGCCATATTAGGGTTTGCTCGGGCTCTAGGCGAGTTCGGTGCCACCTTAATGTTCGCAGGGAATATTCCCACCAAAACGCAGACCATACCTACTGCCATCTATGTCGCCATCGACACAGGACACATGAGTATTGCCTGGATTCTTGTCATCACCACCGTTATCATTTCGTTTATTATGCTACTGGTCACATACGTGTTAAGGTAAGCTTTGTTAAGGCTGTTACGGACACTCAGTCCGTTACAGCCCCTTTTTTGCTGTTTTTCCTATTGTAATGAACACCCAGTCCGTTACCGACACATTTCCTGCCCGTTCACCCCCATTTTCCCCTTCTAATGGACTCATTGTCCGTCCCCCCCAAGAAAGGCACTAACAAGAAAAAAACCGGCCAGCAAGCTCCACTCGGAGCCTCACTGGCCGGTTTTTGTATTATAGCTTTTCGACTGCTTCTAAAATAATTTTATTGACCATTGGCGGGTTGGCCTGGCCTTTACTTGCCTTCATCACTTGGCCGACTAAGAAGCCAAGGGCGCGGTCCTTACCATTTTTGTAATCAATAAGAGATTGCTTGTTTGCTTCGAGAATTGGCGTAATAAGATCTCGTAAAGCACCTTCGTCAGAGATTTGAACAAGGCCTTTTTCTTTGACGATTGTCTCAGGATCGCCGCCTTTAGAAACAAGTTCATTGAAGACCTTCTTCGCAATCTTGGATGAAATAGTCCCTTTTTCAATCAACTGAATCATTTTCGCAAGAGCTTCAGGAGTCAATGGCACCTCAGACAACTCTAGATTCTTAGAGTTCAGATAGGCCATCACTTCACCCATCAACCAGTTGGCCGCTTGTTTTGCCTCTCCTCCAGCTGCAAGAGTGGCTTCGAAAAAGTCAGCGGTAAGAATCGACTGAGTAAGCACACGGGCATCATAGTCTGACAAGCCAAACTCTTGAACATAACGGGCTCGACGTGCATCCGGAAGCTCAGGAATCTCACCGCGAACCTTTTCCTTCCAAGCGTCATCGATGTAAAGGTCCACTAAGTCAGGTTCTGGGAAATAGCGATAATCATCTGAACCTTCTTTTACACGCATTAAAATGGTGGTTTTAGAGGCTTCGTCAAATCGGCGTGTTTCTTGCTCAATGACGCCACCTGATAACAAGACCTTTTCTTGGCGAACTTGCTCAAACTCTAAGCCTTTTTGTACAAAACTGAATGAGTTTAAGTTCTTGAGCTCTGCCTTTGTACCAAACTTGTCCTGGCCATAAGGACGAAGGGAAATATTCGCATCACAGCGGAGTGAGCCCTCCTCCATCTTACAATCGGAAACACCCGTATATTGCATGATCGCTTTCAGCTTCTCAAGGTAGGCATAAGCCTCCTCAGGTGTCCGCATATCAGGTTCTGAAACAATCTCAATAAGCGGCGTTCCAACACGGTTAAAGTCAACAAGTGAGCCGCCTTCAACGTGTGTCAGCTTACCGGCATCCTCTTCAAGATGAAGACGCGTTATGCCAATGCGCTTTGTTTTACCATTTACTTCAATATCAATATAGCCGTGTTCCCCAATTGGTTTATCAAATTGAGAGATTTGATAAGCCTTTGGATTGTCCGGGTAAAAATAGTTTTTACGGTCAAATTTTGTATCTGTCGCTACTTGACAGTTCAATGCCATCGCAGCACGCATAGCGAATTCCACAGCTTGTTTATTTAAAACAGGAAGCACACCAGGATGCCCCAAGCAAATAGGACAAGTATGGGTATTAGGCGGTGCCCCAAATTCAGTAGAACAGCCGCAGAAAATTTTCGAATTTGTCTTTAACTCCACGTGCACTTCAAGTCCAATTATCGTTTCAAAATTCATTAGCCCTTCACCCCTTCAAGTTCCGGTACGAGCTTCCATCCGGCGGCTTGTTCGTAGGCATGTGCCACACGATAAATGGTTGCTTCATCAAAGGCTTTCCCAATGATTTGAAGGCCGGCAGGAAGTCCGTTCACAAGGCCGCACGGTACACTGATTGCCGGAACACCAGAGAGATTCATTGGAATCGTCAAGATATCATTGGCATACATTGTAAGCGGATCACTGATATTCTCACCAATTTTAAAGGCAGGAGTTGGTGTTGTTGGTCCAATAATAACATCATAGTTATCAAACACTTTTTCAAAATCTTGCTTGATCAAGGTCCGAACACGCTGTGCTTTTTTATAGTAAGCATCATAATAGCCGGAGCTTAACGCATAGGTACCAAGCATGATCCGTCGCTTCACTTCAGTTCCGAAGCCCTTGCTTCGCGTTTCTTTGTACATGTCAAGCAGGTTCTCCGCTTCAGCACGAACGCCGTAGCGCACACCGTCAAAACGAGCTAAGTTGGCTGACGCTTCAGATGAGGCTAATAGATAGTAAGTTGCAACGGCATATTTCGAATGTGGAAGAGACACTTCCTCCCAAGTTGCACCTAATTTTTCAAGCTCGGATAAGGCTTTAAGGACGGATTCACGGATGCCGGGATCGATCCCCTCACCAATGTATTCTTTTGGAACCGCGATTCTTAAGCCTTTTACGTCACCCGTTAGTCCTTTTGTAAAATCAGGAACGTCCACATTGGCAGAGGTTGAGTCATAAGGGTCAACACCAGCAATAATGTTCAACAAGTGAGCGTTGTCCTCTACATTTCGAGTAAGAGGGCCAATCACATCAAGCGATGAAGCAAATGCGACAAGACCAAAACGAGACACTCGACCATAGGTTGGCTTTATACCGACAACACCGCAGAAGGCTGCTGGCTGACGAATTGAACCACCCGTATCTGATCCTAGAGTAAAGGGAACCATTCCGGCTGCAACAGCCGCTGCTGAACCGCCGCTTGATCCTCCTGGTACACGTTCAAGATCCCATGGATTGCGTGTCGTATAAAAACTTGAGTTTTCATTGGATGATCCCATTGCAAACTCGTCCATGTTCAGTTTCCCAATAACTACCCCATCTTCACCCAAAATGCGATCCACAACCGTTGCATCATGAAGGGGCTCAAAATTAGCCAAAAGCTGACTGGCACAGGTTGTCCGAAGTCCTTTTGTCACAATATTATCCTTAATCCCAATCGGAAGACCGAATAAGGCTTTGTTTGTTTCGCCCTTAGCGTCAAGCTCTGTAGCCCGCAAACGCGCGGCTTCTTCATTTAACGTTAAAAAGGCTTTGACTTTATCCTCAACAGCGGCAATGCGCTTGTAGCTTTCATCAACGACTTCGCTTGAGGAAAGGTCTTTATTATGTAATCGATCAAGCAGTTGTTTTGCGCCTTCATCAAATAACGACATGCCTGTCCCTCCTTTATTTAATCTTCAAAGACTTTCGGTACTTTAACTTGTCCATTTTCTTGTTGAGGAGCATTTTTCAAAGCTTCCTCACGCGTCAGCCAATCGCGGGCGTGATCCTCACGAAGCACATTTTTCATATCCAAGACATGTGTCGTCTCTTGAACATGATCCGTATCTAATTCATTTAACTGCTCTGCAAATTGAATGATATTCCCAAGATCCTTCGTAAATTGCTCTGCCTCTTCATCACTAAATGTAAGACGGGCCAAGTGAGCAACATGCAAGACATCCTCTTTCGAAATCCCTGCCAAAACCTTCACCTCCGGATTAAATACAATAACTTGATGATACCAAAAACCTTATAGATTCGGCAACAAACAGCCTTTAAATAAAAGTCTTAAGCATTTACAATAAAACAGACAGAATACAGTTTAGTCGATAAACCAATGTTTCAAACCCTTTGCTGAATCGCTTTCTAATCCGTTGCCTTTTCCACAAAAACGAACCTTGTGAAACATCAAGGTCCGTCCGTTTAAAATCAATTTGGTTGTTAGCCACGTTTTTCTTTCATTAATTGCTTGAATACATCCTTCATAAAACTGTCTAATGGATGAGAGGGGCCGTTAAATCCTCTTAGCAAATGGTCAAAGGGGCCTGGTGTCGTTTGAGCGGCACTCTCCAAACGTTTAAGGGTCAAATCAATCGCCCCTCTTTTGCGCGCTGCTTTCTTTGGCTCTACCAAATGGCGAAGTGCTTTTTCAGTCTGAAAGGCCCAATGAAGGACAACACAAACACTATGTTCACAAACGTCTGTATCCTCCGAACAAGTGCAGTGGCAAAAGAGCTTCTTCGGATCCGGTAACCCTAATTCAGTCAAATCATCTTTCTCATAGTAGATCGATACTTTACTAACCTGAGTATCGTTTACCATTGCTTCTACCTCGGAACCGCCTTCTTGAAAGCCAAATAATCGATGGTTCTGAAAAAGCTGCTGTCCTTTAGCGAGGTCGATCGAATCCACTCGGTCAAAAAAGGAAGATAACCATTTTTCTAGCCCCGTGCCCTTTCCGCTCATCTATGTCCCTCCTCTCATGATGCCAATTCAGCTAGCCGCGCAGCACTTTATTTCGAAGGCGAACTAGCTCGTAAACTTCTTCATCGTTTAATTCCGTCACCCAGCTATCGCCACGGCCGAGAATCTGGTCGCTGAGGGATTTTTTCTTCTCTAGAAGATCATCAATTTGCATTTCAAGCGTACCTTCGCAAATTAATTTGTACACATGGACATTTTCAGTTTGCCCGATACGGTAAGAACGGTCGGTGGCCTGATTCTCAACCGCTGGGTTCCACCAACGATCATAATGAACAACGTGGTTCGCTGCCGTTAAATTGAGCCCAAATCCCCCGGCTTTCAGGGACAAAATAAAGATCGCCGGACCATTTTTCGTTGATTGAAAGCGATGGATCATAGCCTCGCGCCGCTTGACGTCAACGCCTCCATACAAGAATGAGATGGGGACTTCAGGGAAATGCTGACTCAATTCCGCCTCAAGCAAATGCCCCATTTTAACGTATTGAGTAAAAATTAAGATGCTTTCTTGGCGCTTTAATATATCAGGAAGCAATTGAAATAAAGCATCCAGCTTCCCTGAGTGTCCTCTCTGTTCAATTTCCTTCGTGATAAGGTCAGGATGATTACAGACCTGCTTCAAACGAGTCAAAGTTGATAAAATCAAGCCACGGCGCTCCATTCCATGAACCGTTTTAACCCGTTCCATTAAGCGATCAACGACGGATTGATAAAGCGAGGCTTGAGCTTCTGTAAGATGACAATAAATATTTTCTTCTCTTTTACCCGGAAGGTCCTGAATGACGGTTTTATCCGTTTTTTCTCTTCTTAATAAAAATGGGTGAATCAAACGCTTAAGAAGAGTGGAGCGATCGTTATCTTTTCTTTTTTCTATTGGATTAATAAAGCCTCTGCGAAAACCCGCCAAAGAACCTAAATAGCCTGGATTTATGAAATCCATAATCGACCAAAGCTCTTCCAAGCGATTCTCGATCGGTGTCCCTGTTAAAGCAAGCTTATGATGAGCCCTATATTGTTTCAGGACACGGCTTTTCTGAGAAGCTGGGTTTTTGATCGCCTGAGCCTCGTCTAAAATAATTGCCGACCATTCACGGGCCCCTAATGAGTCGACATCTTTTACAGATAATGTATAACTTGTAATCACCACATCAATTTGGTCAAGCTCTGTGATAAGATCTGCCTCATTATGCCGGTTCCCGCCGTGGTGAAGCAATGTCTGAAGCTGCGGTGCAAATTGCTTGAGCTCTCTTCGCCAATTCCCCATCACTGAAGTCGGACACACAATCAAAGCTGGCAAAGACACTTTTTCTTCCTTTAACTTTGATAAATAAGCAATGGTTTGAATGGTCTTTCCAAGTCCCATATCGTCAGCCAAGCATCCCCCGACTCCTTTGGTTCTTAGATTCCATAGCCATGCATAGCCCTTTTTCTGATAAGGACGAAGCTCCCCTTGCAAACCTTTCGGAAGCGCAGGCACCACCTCGTTCGTAGAGAGGAGACGTTCTAGATATTGTTGAAGCAAGTGATCGACATTGAAATGAACTGTGCGATCCTTGTCTTGTTCCTCAGCCAGTGAAAAGCGCAGAAGGTCTGAAACTTTTCCTCTATCCTTTATATCGACACCGTTATTAGTAAGTTGCTGGTAGACCGATGACAATTTCGCAAGGGGAATATTCACCCACTGGCCGCGATAATTAATAATCTGTCTATGCTCTTTAACCAGTTGTTGAAATACTTCTTTTGGCAGTTGCAAATCCCCTATTGATAATTCCCATTTGAAATTCACAATAGCGTCTAATGAAAAAAAGGAAGAGGCAGAGTGGACTTCCGCATTTAGAGACACATCACTTTCAGAGTAATCCTGCCACTGAAACCAATCCGGAAAACGCAATCGGACCCCATGCTTTCTCAATAGATCCGTTTTGGCAAGCATTTGGTCGATCCAGCTTGACGGCAGAGTCCATTCTGATTCGGTCCATTCACCCGGTAAAGCTAAATCCTCAAAGAGTAATTTTCGGAAAGCTTCCACCCACTTGACGGAGTTGGAATGATTGGTACTTACCTCTTCTAGGGTAAAAATTTCTGATGGCAGAAATTGAAAAGCCGTTTCCTCATCCGAGAAGGGTCTCTCCTCCTCTTCAAAAAAGGAAGAGTCATTAAAACGGTTTAAATAAACCAATTGCTTTCCTTCAACGCCAATAGACACTTCCCATTCCGATTCATACCCAAATGGATCATCAGGTTGAAGGGGATTAAGATCTAACTCTACAGCTTCAGGTTTAATATAAGGAGGCAAATACATCTCTTGAGAAGCCTCATAAAGCTTAACCGCATCAGACCCGGATGCTGATTTGGCATCAATCGAAAGGTATTGTTGTAAAGAGCGATAAACCTCTTTCTTGTGAGGCGATAAAATGCGATCAAATGGCAGCGCCGTATCCGTTAACAGTCCATCGACCCAATGCTGTCCAATCGGGAAGGCATTCGTGACTCGTTTTAACGTAGAAGGCTCGATTAACCCATTCATCTTATTCCTTAATATTTGGTCATTCCATTCATCCAACAATAGGTCTAACCATTGACGGACATGAAAATGTGCCAAACGCTTAGGCGAGAGAGCGGCTCTCGGAATCGTATGCAGCCACTGTTTCACAACGCCTGACACTTCAAGCGGTTTTCTATTTAAAAACCAGCGGGCCTGCGGATAAAGAACGCCTTTAATTTCAGGAAGTGCAAGACCTGGGTAAAAGTGGTAATGCTGATGAAGCAAGTCTAGCCCTTTCGCCACTCTTCCAAAATAGCGAAAGGTTTCGCCATATCTAAATTGAGGATCGGGCGGATCCACAAAACTGTCTGTTACGAAAAACTCAAAAAAACTAATTATAGGAAACAATAAGCCTTGAGTTTCAAGCTCATCATCATCGCTTTCAAAAGTCAGTCTTTGACTGCGATACCCATACTTCTGATAAATATATCGCCATTCAGGCCGTGATAAGAGCTCTGTATGAAGCTGTTCATTCAACCGCTTGTACGGAAGCCCATCCTCATCTGAAAGCCATACAAAAAACGCATAGGTCCACTCTGGATCTGGTAAAAACGTCACATTCAAATAGCGCAAACCGTCTTACACCTTCTCGCTGTTTAAGACTTCTAAATTCTAATATAACACGGAACGATTGCTTTAGGATAGGTCCGAAGCACTTCCCCAATTAAGATAAGCCACGGTAAAAATTTTAGCGTAACGACAATTCCTTATTCGCTCATTTGGAGGCTGATTTCAAGATTGGCGGTAACCACGATTCGCTATTTACTCGGATCAGGCGCCTTTCGCTCTGTTTTTTTGAGTAATAACGTATTCTCGTTACGCCTAATTACTCAAAAGGCCCATTGGAAGACAGATAGCGAATCCTTGTTACGCCTAACTTTTAGTGTAACGTCGTCCCGCTATCCGCTCGGAACAGTGCTTCTTTTGCACTTTGGACCTATCTCCCACCACACCTCTGTTCGCACAGAGTGAGTGGCAAGGCTTCTTATTTCGGATAGCCCAAGCCTTCACGTTTTAGACAGTTTTTATTCAATTTATGGGTTCAAGCCTTGTGTGGCTTTAATTTTTACCCATCACATAATAAAAAAGGAGCTCCCCTTAAAGCAAGAGGGGAACTCCTTTTTGTTATTTACTATACATGGAATAAACCTGAACAAATGGCTGATCCATTCCTGGGCGCTGTACGATCACCGCTTCAGGCTGACTCACTGAATTGATATCGACTTCCACAGGGATGTCTTGTGAGAAAGGAAACTTGTCTTTAATCAGCATAGCAACATAGTTCGCAAAAGAGACCGTTTCGGTTTTATCATAAAACCGCTCGTTAATCGTGACGGTCAATTGCGAAAGATTCCCATTCTTATAAAATCCTTTTCCGATTACACCTATCGAATTCGGGAAGTAGCTTTGGACATCATCTGAGAACTTATTGAACTTGTCACTATCTCCGCGATTCGCATTTGTGGCAGCCGATGACGGGAATAAGAGAACCTGTTCTTTGACATTCGTCCATTTGGAAATGGATGAACTACCTGCTGGGACAGTTGTCTTAGCAAAATAATGTCCCGGGACAAATGAGTTAGGCTCTGATTCTAAATACAACCCAATAAAGATGGGAACCTGACCCAGTCCTTTAATTCCACGGACTTTTTGCAAAATCTTTGTAGCATCCGCTTTGGCTTCAGCCATTGATTTTTTCGTATCTAAAGTGACGTCAACAGGGTAAGTCTTCCCATTGGATTTGTTATACAAATTTTCACTATAGACCGAATTGACCGAAATTCCAAGAGAAATTCCCGACAATTGATAACTATTCCCATTCTTGGTCAAGTAATCTTGTTCTAAAATATAGCTCAAGTATTTCGGTGAATTAGCCGCCTTCTCACCTAGATCCTTTCCTTTGCCAAGGGGCGGGTTAAGCCCGTCTGGATGCGTACCATCTTTGCGGGATAATAAAGAGTCTATAAATGACGTTGACAGATAGCGCCCCTCCTGAAAATAATAGCGGGACGGATCAAATGGTGACTTAGATAAATCTTGAAGCTGCGTCTCGATTTCATCCACATCTACTCGATTAGACACACCGTACAGGATATAGCCTCTCGTATCGCTTGCCGTTTTAGGACGAATTGTTTGGTAATCTTTTTCAGAGGTCTGACTCTGAGGAATAACCGTTAATTGTTGATTTTCTTTTGGGCTATTTTTAATGACCGTTTGTTTTTTGGAGTTGTCTGCCTTTTTATTAAACCAAGAACAGGCAGTTGTGCTCATTAGTAATAAAGTACAAAGGCCAAAAAACAGGATCGGTTTTAAAAAAGCGGTTCGTTTATTACTTCTTCTGCCTGACTTCTGGGTTAATTTATCAGTTAGTTGTTGATTGTTCACATCAAAGCCTCCATTAACTGCGCCTCGGTCCAAATTTCAATACCTAAACTCTCAGCCTTCGTAAGCTTTGAGCCTGCTTCTTCACCAGCAATCACTAAATCGGTTTTCTTGCTGACACTTGAGGTTACCTTACCCCCAAGGCGGCCTATTGCCTCTTCTGCCTCTTTACGAGAAAGCTGCTCAAGCTTGCCGGTTAGCACGACCGTTTTATTAAGGAAAGGGGAGTCCTCAATCAACGTGGCATCAACCGCCTGTCCCTTATAGACCATATTGACTCCCAATTCCTTCAATTCCCCAAGCAAGTCTTGAACCTCATCACTTTTAAAATAGGTGACAAGCGAGTCCGCCATCTTCTCACCAATCTCTTCAACCTCAAGAAGGGCTTCTTCAGAGGCTTCTGCCAAGGCGTCCATTGAACCAAAATGGGCAGCGAGGGTTCGAGCCGCTTTTTCCCCAACAAAACGGATACCCAATCCCACTAATAAACGTTCAAGGGAATTTTCTTTGGAAGCCTGAATAGCTTCCAGTAGGTTGTTAACCGATTTCTCACCCATTCTTTCAAGCTGAATGAGTTGATCAAAGGTGAGTTTATAGAGATCGGCGACATCTTCTATTAAATTATTTTCAAACAAGGCGGTTATCACTTTCTCACCTAATCCGTCTATATTCATAGCGTTTCGCGAGACAAAATGAATCAAGCCTTCTCGTATTTGAGCGGGGCATTTTGGGTTGAGACATCTTAATGCCACTTCCCCTTCAATCCGAACAAGCTTACTGCCGCATTCCGGACATGTTTCAGGCATGGAAAAAGGCGCTTCATTTCCTGTTCGTCGATCAGTCAATACATTTACGACTTCAGGGATGATGTCACCCGCCTTTTTGATGACCACTGAATCGCCAATCCGTATATCCTTTTCACGAATTAAATCCTCGTTGTGAAGCGAGGCGCGCTTGACGGTTGTACCGGCTACTTGAACAGGTGTCAAAACGGCCGTCGGTGTTACGACTCCCGTACGCCCCACATTCAGCTCAATGTCCTCAAGTACGGTCACCACTTCTTCAGCTGGAAATTTGTAGGCAATCGCCCAGCGCGGACTTTTTGCCGTAAATCCAAGCTCCTGCTGTTGATGCAGATCATCCACTTTTATTACAATTCCATCAATTTCATAAGGGAGATTTGGTCGCCCGACTGTCCACTTTTCAATAAATGCCATCACTTCCTCAACCGACTCGCACCGTTCCCATTCAGGATTCGTTCGCAGGCCAATAGATTGCATCCATTTAAGCCCCTCACTATGCGCTTCAATGTGCTGAGGATACCCCTCCCCTAATGCATATAAAAAGATATCGAGATTCCGACTCGCTGTAATCCGCGGATCTAATTGTCTCAAGGAACCTGCTGCTGCATTCCGAGGGTTAGCAAAAAGGGCCTCCCCATTTTCCTCGCGCTGTTCATTAAGAGAAACGAAAGAGCGCTTTGGCATGTAGGCTTCACCACGTACCTCAACCGACACAGGTTCTTTTAAGACCAAGGGGATAGAGCGAATGGTTTTTAAATTCGTCGTAATATCTTCACCTGTCGTGCCATCTCCCCTTGTTGCTCCAAGAACAAATTGGCCATTCTCGTAGGTTAGCGATACGGCCAGCCCGTCAATTTTCAATTCACAGACATAAGCCACACGTTCTCCAACCGCTTGGCGGACTCGGCGGTCAAATTCACGCAGATCCTGTTCATTGAAGGCATTGCCAAGGCTCAGCATAGGAGAACGATGCACGACTTTACTGAAGCCTTTAAGGGGTTCCCCACCTACTCGCTGGGTGGGTGAATCCGGTGTGATCCATTCAGGGTGCTCGGATTCAAGCTGGATCAATTCATTCAAGAGCCGGTCATACTCCGAATCGGGTACGCTTGGCTGATCCAGCACATAGTATTCATAAGCATATTGATTAAGCGTCTTTTTTAGAGCCTCTAACCGTTCATTCACATTATCCAAAAGGAATCCGCTCCTCTTACACTTTTTCAATAGGTGCAAAGGTCGCAAGCAGGCGCTTAAGACCTATTGGTTTTGGGAAGGCAATATCAAGTTCGATGCCCTCCGCTTCGCCCTTTAGACTCACAACTGTGCCAATCCCCCACTTTTTGTGGCTCACTTTATCACCTACGGACCAAGCTTGAGAAGGGTTGATGGTTTTCTTAGGAATAAAGGTTTGACGTTGAGAGGTGCCATGATTTGTTGTTGAACCGCGGCCGCCCCAAGGAACAGGCTTCATCTGGAGTCCATCATTTTCAATGAGTTCTTGTGGAATTTCCGCTATGAAACGTGAAACAGGATTCATATTGGTCTTACCAAAAAGTGTGCGCGATCTGGCATTCGTTAAGAACAACCGTTTTTCAGCCCGTGTTATTCCTACATAGGCTAGGCGCCGTTCTTCTTCCATTTCTTCTTCATCCATAATCGCTCGAATATGAGGGAAAATCCCTTCCTCCATTCCAGCCAAGAAGACAACCGGAAACTCAAGTCCTTTTGCTGCATGAAGCGTCATAAGCGTGACACCTTCTTGAGTCTTTTCACCTGTCTCTTCTTCTGCTCCATAATCGGCATCCAGAGCAAGCTCGGTCAAGAACGAAATAAGTGACTTATCCTCATGGTTCTTTTCAAAGTCTTGGGTAACAGATAAAAACTCTTCAAGGTTCTCAAGACGGCTTTCTGCTTCTAGTGTCTTTTCATCCTTAAGCGATTGTTTATAACCGGTCTTATCTAATACCTCTTCAACTAATTCTGTTACGGATAAATAATCCTGCATGGTACTCCAATTCAAAATTTGTTCAGCAAAATGAACTAGAGCCTGTGCCGCCTTCTTAGACACATTGGTCTCTTCGATTTCTTGAATTGCTTGTACCAAGGAGAGGTCGTGAGCCAGGGCATGTTCGGCAAGGCGGTCTAGTGAAGCGGCGCCAATCCCTCTCTTAGGAACATTAACAACACGAGCAAAACTGATGTCGTCATCCGGGTTCGCAATGAGTCGCAAATAGGCAAGGAGATCCTTAATTTCTTTACGTTCATAGAACTTTGTCCCTCCTACCATTCGATAGGGGATATTCGCTTTTACAAGCATCTCCTCGACCACACGAGACTGAGCATTTGTGCGATAGAGAATCGCCATATCCTTATGCTCGAGCCCTTCCTCTTGACGAATCTTATTGATTTGCCCAGTAATATATCGGGCTTCATCATGTTCATTATCCCCATGATAATAGGCAATGGCAGCCCCATCTTGATTCTCAGTCCACAATTTCTTAGGTCTTCGATTCGGGTTATTCTCAATAACATGATTCGCAGCCTCAAGAATTTTCTTAGTCGAGCGATAGTTCTGTTCAAGCAAAATCACTTTAGCATCGGGATAATCCTCTTCAAATGATAAAATGTTTTTAATATCTGCTCCGCGCCAACGGTAAATGGACTGATCGCTGTCACCTACAACACATAAATTACGAAGGCGAGCAGCCAAAAGTTTTACTAATGTATATTGTGCACGGTTGGTATCCTGATACTCATCCACATGAATGTACTGGAATTTCTTTTGATAAAATTGAAGCGCATCTGGCACCCGATTAAACAACTGAATGGTTGTCATAATTAAGTCATCAAAGTCGAGTGATTGATTCTTCCGCAGCCGCTTTTCGTATTCGAGGTAGGCGTCTCTTGCCACCTGGTCATATGGACCTGTCGCGTTTTTGGCAAATTCATCGGCAGTTATCAGTTCATTTTTTGCAGAACTGATCGTACCAAGGACACTCCTCGGCGTGAATTTCTTCACATCCACATTTTGGTCCTTCAAAATTTGCTTCATGACAGACAGTTGGTCCGTCCCATCCAATATTGAGAAATTACGGCTGATTCCGATGCGATCTGCATCTCGCCTTAAGATCCTCACGCACATTGAGTGAAAGGTCGAGACCCATAGATCATTTGCAAGCGGCCCGGTCAAAGCGATTAAGCGATTTTGCATTTCCTTAGCCGCTTTATTTGTAAAGGTGATGGCTAAGATGTTCCATGGTGCCACTTCTTTTTCAATTAATAAATAAGCAATGCGATGGGTAAGAACACGCGTCTTTCCGCTTCCGGCCCCCGCCATGAGAAGCAATGGGCCTTGGGTAGTCTTAACCGCTTCTTTTTGTGGTGGATTAAGTCCTTTAAATAAATCATTTGCCATTCCCTGCATGGCGTTCACACTCCTTCTGTTCGTTTCTTCACATCTTGAACGGCCTTAACCGTCTTAAGGGCCGCCTTTAAGTCCTCATAGATCAAATTCCCGACTATCACAACATCCGCCCAGTTTGCCATTTCCTCAGCCTGCTCTGAGCTTGAGATCCCGCCTCCGTAAAAAAGGGTTGCTTGTTTAAGCCTTTGTTTAACTTTTTTAACAAGTTCAGGACTGCCGTAGGTGCCGCTGTACTCCAAATAAAGGATGGGCAAATGAAACAATTGATCGGCAAGCTGCGCATAGGCCGCAACAGCCTCTCCATCAAGGGAAGTATCTGCCTTTGTCAACTCGGCAACCTTTGCTTTAGGATTGAGTACAATATAGCCTTCTGCTGCAATTTCTTCCCAATCTAAAGTATGACCGTACTCTTTAAGAGCAGATTGCTGATGACCGACTATCCATTTTGGGTCCTGTGCATTTAACACAGTTGGGACAAAATAGAAATCAAATCCAGGTGTCACGGCGTCCAGGTTAGATATTTCAAGGGCACAATCCACGGAATATTGGCGAATTCGGCTTAGTAAATGAAGCGTGTTGTCAAGCGTCACTCCATCAGTACCGCCAACTACTACCGCATCCGTACCCGATTCACAAATCTGTTCAAGAGCATCGTCACCTATAGGACGATTGGGGTCTAGTTTAAATACATGCCCCCATGATTTATATAAACTCATTTAGCTTGTCCTCTCAAATTACTCTGATAGGATTATAACATATTTCACTTCATCAAATCTTGCCGACCAAGCCCAAAACAAGCACCATTTTTTGACTGTTTTTCTCCTTAATTAATCTACAAAATGAAAACCAGCTCAAACAATCTTATCAAGATTATCTGAACCGGCTTTAGTCGTTACTTTAAGTCTGTATTATTCAACGGGGTCTCTAAGACTCGTTCCAACGTCATCTGGTAACCATCATTACCAAAGTTAATGCAGCGTTTCACACGTGAGATCGTTGCCGTACTCGCCCCTGTTTCTTCTTCAATTTTGTGATACGTATACCCTTCCATTAACATTCGCGCGACTTCTAGGCGCTGTGCCAGGGACTGAAGCTCTCCCATTGTACATAGATCATCAAAAAAGCGATAGCATTCTTCGAGATCCTTTAAAGATAAGATGGAAAGAAATAATTGATCAAGCGCTTTACCTCGTAGTTTATCGATTTGCATAATTATGACCCCTTTTATTCAATTTTTACTTCCTTTTCAAGTCCAGGACTTGATTCCACTATGTTTATCCAGGTTTGACCCGGAACAAATCCTAAAGGATGACCATTTTTGTATGGAAGAAGACGGCCGCCGACATTTTTCCACTCAACACGCTGAAGCTTCCCCTTTTGCAAGAGATAAGCAGGTCCTCCAGATGTTAGATCGATAGCTCTTCTAGGATATTTATCAATGAAAGTATGCTTGGCACTTACTATGAATACATTGGCAGCAGAAAGCGGCGTTAGAGATTCCCTGTCTTCTGCTTGTTTGCCATTTATTTGTCTATAAAACAACTCATCTTTCGGATTATAGGCATAGCTCACAACATTATCCGAACTATAAGTAATCGTGACCTTATTAACTGTTTCTCCCTTGAGCTTAGACTGTTCCTCAGTTGATAAAAACGGGAGCGGTTTAACGGATTGAGTAAGAGAGAAACCAGATGCCTTTGCGCCTTTTTCCAAATCAGCAGAACTGGTATAAGCATTATGCGGTGCTTCCCTGAATGTGACGCGCTTAAACCATGTGCCATCGTGGTAAAGCCCTTGAATGTAATCAATATCCCCATTTTGTAAAATCGACTTTGCTTGAGGACTCCACCCGAAAGCCACATAAATCCCACCAAAGCCCTGGTTAAGCTGGATGTAGTAAGGTCTTGCACTTCTTACCGGCCCTATAATTGGCGGTCTCTGACTTTGAAACAATGCCAGAAAGCGTGTGATTCGGCCTTCTGCCAACGCTTCAATGACAATGTCAGCCTGCTGTAATCCAGACTGCGGGCGGGCTAAGTAGTAATTATTAATCATGACCCCGATCACCCTATTATTAATGGGTCCTTTAGCAGGGAGACCCGTTAATGGGTAAACAGGTTCAGAAGCTCGTTTTTCCGGATTCGTTTTGTTTTCTATACTTTGCCGTATCAAAGCGACCGGCTTAGCTTTATGAAGGGTTGTACGACTCTGGCAGGCTGTTAAGATTAAACACATGGATGCAAGGAACAAGATCCAGCCTTTCATACGTCGGTTCATCTTCTCACACCTTTATACAATTTGGCTTAGCTACCATTATAAACAATTCGCATTTAGGATCAATTTTCTCTTGCAGTCTTTGATTTTAGCAACTAGCGAATCCTCGTTACGCAAACGCGAATTAGGCGTAACCACCATGCGCTATTCGCCTCCCAATGGAACATTCGAACAAGTTAGCTTATCCATTTTGTCTAAAACGAGCCCTTTTTCCTTTGAGAGTCCCTCATTTTTTCTTCCCATTACCTAAAATTCTTCATCTAATTAATCCTGATTGAAGGGGCCAACATTTTACGGCCCATCACATCATAGAGCCCCGCAGGAGTAATTCGAATATAGGGCAAGTGAATCGCTGAAAAAAAGTTTAAGCTATAGTAAGGGTCCTCATAACGATAACCTTTATCTCTTATAACCGTTTGAAAGGCCTTATCCTCTTTAATCAACTCCGGGAGAGACTTATCAGAGAACGCGGCCGAGATCAGTAGGGGTATCTCAGCGAGAATGCTTCCCTCTTCAGCAATTACAATCCCGCCATTCAATTCTTTTACTCGATTAAAAGCATGAATGATATCTGATTTATTTCGACCTATAAGAATAATGGAGCCCGTTCCTGAATAACTGCTTGCAAATCCGGAAAGGGTATCCGCAAATCCTTTGACGAGTGTACTGACACGCCACTTTTTCTCTGCATCGATAAAAGTGAGGTAGCAGACGCCGGCAGGCAATTCTCCCTCAAGCATGCGTTCTTCATATACATAGGGCTGGCTAATAACCGCATTTTTCAATTCCATGCCAACATGACTAGTTGGCTCAATTAAATCTTGTGTAAGATCCCACGAGATAGTGCGTGTTTTTAACTTTGCTGAAAAATTATAGCTGTCATGAAAAGGAAACTCCTGGCCCTCCTTCTTCACCCATTTTCCTTTTGCCAAGACGTGAAAAGGAACGGGCTGATCAGGCGCTAACAAAAAATTGATATGTGCTAGACGCCCGGGGGCTAACTCACCAATTAACCGATTTAACCCATAATGCCGCGCGGGGTTAGAAGTAGCCATTAAATAAGCCTCTATCTCAGGGACTCCCGCATCCAATGCGATTTGAATCAGGCGATCAACCAACCCTGATTCACAAAATGCAGGTGTTCCGCCATCTGTTGTCATATAAAGCGATTGATAGCTTGATAATCCGCGTTCAACAAGTCCCTTTAGTATATCAGGTAAATCAGGACGAATAGAAGAATAACGAAGCGATGTCGAAAGTCCCACTTTTAGTCGCCTGTAAGCTTCGTCAGCGGTCATCGCTTCATGGTCTGCTGTTACCCCATAAAGAGCCATCTCAGTCAGCGTTTTATCGGAGGCACCCGGCAGATGTCCTTCAATCTGCTTTCCCATTTGGCGTGTTCTCATGAGCCATTGAAGCATCTGGTCATCACCTTTTACAAGACGCGGCCAATCGGTTAGTTCGCCGCCTTGAACAACAAGCGGGTGCTTAAGCCATCGATCCATTCGTTCATTCGTAAAAGAAGACGCCTTCTCAATCGTTTGATTATCATACCGGCACCACCAAAATAAGGTAGTGGGTAATAGGTCCAGTTCTTCTATAATCTTAAAGGAGTCATCATCTGACAAACGCTGAAAAAATAAAAGATTATCACAGATTAATGTGGTCGTCCCTCTAATTGCCGCATAGCTTGCCAAGGTCACAGGATTATACAGTTGAAACGGATGAGCATGGGGCTCCACATAGCCAGGAACAAGATAAAGACCTTCACAGTCCATTAACGCCACACCGTCATTTGATGCGGGCACATCCTCTCCCACATAGACAATGCGATCGCCTAAGATCCAAACATTCCCCTTCTCCCACGTTTTTGAAAACGCATTCAAAATCATACCGTTTTGTAACACTAATGATGGCAGTGCCTTTCCTCTTACCACAGCGGCTTGCTTTCTTAGCTCGCTTAAAGACCATGGTTGATAAAAGTTCAGGACAATCCCTCCTCTATCTATACCCATTTTACATTAGTTGTTTAAATTGTTAAAGAGTCTGCCCCTATTAAACCTGTGACAATTTCCTTTTTAAGTATACCTGTTTAACTTGGTGATCAGGCAACCACTCTGGCAGATTTTTTTCAATACTTATATATAAGAGTCATGCTAGAATAAAGGAAAACAAGACTTGGAGGAGTGACACATGAAGCCCTTTGATTTTCAGCTTCCTACAATTATAAAAATTAGGAATGGCCTCTTTAAAGACACTGCTTCCTACATTAAAAAGCACATTCAAGGGAGACGCGTTTTAATTGTGACGGATCCAGGGATAGAACAACTTGGTTATCCGAGTGAATTGAGTAATCAATTAAATAGTCTCGGATATGTTTGTACCGTCTATACAAACGTCAAACCTAATCCGCGTGATGTTGACTGTATCAACGGCGGTGAGCGGGCCCGAGAGTTTCAGGCTGATCTCATTGTTGCCATTGGCGGTGGCTCCGTTATTGATTCAGCAAAGGCAATAGCTATTCTCTCAGTATTTGGCGGTTCAACGCAAGATTATTCAGGGAAAGACCTTGTCCCAGGTCCCGTCTTGCCGCTCGTTGTTATTCCAACCACTGCTGGAACTGGGGCTGAAGTCACACGCTCATCTGTCATCACCGATAGTGAAAAGAAAAGAAAGTTTACTATAAAAGATGTTCATATTGCTCCAAAGCTTGCCCTCGTTGACCCCGAGCTCACTTATAAACTTCCTGCTCTTTTAACGGCTTCAACGGGGATGGATGCGCTCGTTCATGCGATAGAAGCCTATACTTGCAAGCTGTCTAATCCAATTGCTGAAGGACTCGCTATTGAAGCGATGACACATATTTACCCTTATCTTAAAAGAGCTGTTTTAAACGGGGAGGATTATGAAGCAAGAGAGCATTTAATGATTGGATCCACCATCGCCGGAATGGCCTTTTCTCATGCCGATGTGGCCTCCGTCCATTGTATGGCAGAAGCTATTGGCGGCTTATATGACACCCCGCACGGTATTGCGAACTCGATGTTTCTTCCTTATGTCCTTGCTTTTAATGCCGAGACCGAGCCGGTCAAGCATGGGGTGATTGCCCGAACGTTAGGTTTAGCTGATCCTGCTATTGGCGATGAAGAGGCGACACAGCGTTTAGTAGAGGCTATGAAGCAGTTGGCAAGAGAGATCCGCATCCCAACCTTTGCTTCCCTTCCTAGCGTCCGCCCTGAAGACTTTTCCGCTTTATCAGAAGCTGCCTTTCAAAATGGCTCAACCCCAAGTAATGCTAGAACCATAACAAAAGAAGATTATCTTAATTTGTTTAAAAAAGCCTATCACCAACCTATTGAATAATACCCTGAGAACGGTTATTCCAATAACAGATCCTGTTTACTTAGAAAATGAGGAGAGGACTCCTAATTAGCGAAAAAGGAGAGCCCGCAGAACGCGGCAGCTGTGGATGTTTACAGATCGTCCTCAGAAAACGCACGCCCAATTACCTCATTCTTTTAAAATTAACTGCTTATTGTCAAAAAAACTTTTCGGAATTCACAAAAAGGTACACCAACTCTAAATTTTTATCAAACTTGAGAAAATCACACCGAAAACACCCGTTTAAATGACCCTAAAATCGCAAATTTTTTCAATACACAAGTTTTGGAAAAAAAGCTAGAATAAAAATATAAGAGAAGAACTTATAAATCTCTAATAGTTTTAAAGTTTTCCTCTTATAAATTTTTTGCCCCATTTCATTTGACTTCATCTCCCAATAGATGATATTAGAACCCTCTTCCCTTCGAGGGTTCGTCTCCCTTTTTTTCTTCCTCCAAGACTCTCGACTCATTTCCAACATTCCATAGTAAGAACCCATTCGAGAACACACCAAGACTCTAAGGTTAAACAAGAGCCTTTATAAAAGGCGAAACGGACACCGGATCCCCATTGATTAGTCATCGATCAGTCTCACTAGCCAGGGGTCATATGTGACCGTTATACGCTCTATGATGAAGAGGCCACTTGAAATCTCCCCTGCCTGTCCGCTTCAACCAGCTTCAGTCATAATCCCCCAATTGGCACAGGCCCCCATCCTTCCATCTTATAATGCAGCTGGCGCCAAATGGTTGTGAAAGACGTTTGATGCCGGCCCCCATCCTTTCAAAACTTAAAACTCATTCCTATTTGTAAGCAGGTTACTACTTCACAGACTTTTTATTTTTTCAGAGAGACTTCTTTTTAATGTACAAAAAAAGCCGGCCCCTTAGCTGGAGCCGACTGATTCGTATTAATTGTTCTGTAAGGCTCGATAGCCAATATCCCGTCTAAAAAAGGTCCCTGGACTTGTGAGTTTTTCCATTTCAGTACGCGCCTTCTCAATGGCTTGATCCAAACTGGCGGCTTTTTGAGCCACTAACAAGAGACGCCCCCCACTCGTTACCCATTGATTTTCTCTAAGCTCGGTTCCCGAATGAAAAACCATCGTCTCATGATCAAGCTTCTCAAATCCACCGATTGGATGGCCTTTCTGATAGCTTCCTGGATAGCCTTCTGCAGCCAGCACTACACCACAAACCGCAGCGTCATCCCAATAAAGCTCTGTCCTATCCCCATTAATAACGGCTAAGAAAACTTCGGCTAAATCATTTTGAAGGCGCGGCAGCACAACTTGTGTTTCAGGGTCACCAAAGCGACAGTTGAATTCAATCACCTTTGGCCCGTCACTTGTTGCCATCAATCCAGCATAGAGAACCCCCACATACGGACGATCTTCTTGAACCATCGCATTCGCAGTCGGCTTTAGAATGGTTTCCACCGCTTCTGCAACAACCGCTTCAGAAATTTGAGGGACCGGTGAATAGGCTCCCATTCCACCTGTATTAGGTCCTTTGTCCCCATCAAATGCCCGCTTATGGTCTTGGGCAATCACGAGCGGCATGACAGTTCGACCATTTACAAACGCCATGAGGGAAAACTCCTCTCCCTCCAAATAGTCTTCTATAACAATAGAAGCACCTGCTTCGCCAAAGGTTTGCTCCCCTAAGCTTGCATGGACCGCCTGTTCAGCCTCTTCAAGTGATAGGGCCACCGTTACCCCTTTACCAGCAGCAAGACCATCTGCCTTGATCACAATCGGCGCCCCTTTTTCCCGAATATAATTTAACGCTTCTCTTTCATCCGTAAAAACACCATATTGAGCTGTTGGAATGTTATAACGCCGCATTAAGTCCTTTGAAAAAGCTTTGCTTCCTTCAATCGCGGCGGCGGCCTGGGTTGGACCAAACACCTTGAGGCCTGCTTCTAAAAGGCGATCGGCCAGGCCATCGACCAACGGCTGCTCCGGTCCAATTACAACAAGATCCATTTCATGTGACTGAGCCCATTCAATAAGCTCGGAAAAATGGGTTTCTTCTATCGGAACAAGGGTAGCCACCTTGCTCATCCCTGCATTTCCCGGTGCCACAAATACTTCCGTTACACTCGGAGCGTCTGCCAGCTTCCAGGCAAGAGCATGTTCACGTCCGCCTTTTCCTACAACGAGCACTTTCATGGTCTCACTCCTAATGTTTAAAGTGGCGAATCCCCGTTAACACCATGGCGATTCCAAACTCATTTGCTTTATCAATCGATTCCTGATCTTTGATAGAACCGCCTGGCTGAATAATTGCCGTTACGCCTGCCTTAGCCGCCTCTTCAACCGTATCAGGCATTGGGAAGAAGGCATCTGAACCCATAACGGAACCCTTTGCTTCTTCACCCGCTTGCTCAATCGCAATCTTTGCTGCGCCAACACGATTCATCTGTCCTGCCCCGACACCAATCGTTCGATCGCCTTTAGCTAGTACAATGGCATTCGATTTGACATGCTTGACAGCTTTCCAAGCAACCTCAAGCGCACGCATCTCTTCATCACTTGGCTTGCGGTCTGTCGGATACGTTAATTCCGCGTCAGCAAGACCTAAGGAATCAACATCTTGAACCAATAGGCCACCGCCGACCGAAGTCAATTGTTGATCCAGCGTTACTGCATCCTCGATCGCAACAGTTAATAGACGGATATTTTTCTTTTTCGAAAGGATCTCAAAAGCTTCCTCAGTATATCCAGGTGCAACGATAATTTCTAAGAAGATTTGACTTAGATGAGCTGCAGTAGCGGCATCGATTTCTCGGTTAGCAGCGACAATACCACCAAAGATAGAAACCGGATCAGCCTCATACGCTTTTAAATAGGCTTGCTCAATCGTTTCCCCTGTACCAATACCGCATGGGTTCATATGTTTCACAGCTACAACGGCCGGTTGATAAAATTCCTTCACCATTTGAAGAGCTGCATCGGTGTCGCGAATATTGTTATAGGAAAGTTCTTTTCCATGTAGCTGTTTGGCACTGCTGATGGTTCCTTGTTTTTCAAAAGGACTGGCATAGAAGGCCGCTTGTTGGTGTGGATTTTCACCATAGCGAAGGCCTTGCTTCTTCTCATAAGTAACAGTGAATTGTTCAGGGAAAGCTTCACCAATTTCCTTCGTTAAATATTCTGCAATAAGCGCATCGTATGCCGCGGTATGGCGAAATGCTTTTGCGGCTAATCTTGCACGCTGAGAAGCAGATGTCCCTCCATCTTTTTCAACCGCAGTTAAAACAGCCTCATAATCACTTGGATCACACACGACGGTTACAGATTCATAGTTTTTCGCAGCGGAACGAATCATAGAAGGACCACCGATGTCGATATTCTCAACCGCTTCTTCGTGGGTCACATCTGGCTTAGAGACCGTTTCTTTGAAAGGATATAAGTTTACAATGACGAAATCGATCGGATCAATAGCGTGTTCACGCATTTGTTCGCGATGTTCTGGAAGCTCTCGTCTGCCAAGCAATCCACCATGAATCTTTGGATGAAGGGTTTTAACCCGGCCATCAAGGATCTCAGGAAAACCGGTCACCTCAGAAACTGATTTTACGGGAACGCCCGCTTCTTCTAAGAGACGCTTTGTTCCACCTGTTGATAGGAGTTCAATCCCCAAACGCGCCAGACCTTCTGCAAATGGGACGAGCCCTTCTTTATTCGAGACACTGATTAAAGCTTTCGTCATTGTTTGTCACTCCTTAAAATTATCTATTTGGCATTTGGCTTAGTTGTAATATATATCGCTGTACCGTTTTCGGATAGAGGCGATGCTCTACTTCATGTATACGCGCCTCTAAACCCTCTAAGCTTTCATTCGACAAAAGCGTAAGAGATTCCTGTGCAAGAATCGGTCCCGTGTCCATTCCCTCATCAACTAGATGAACCGTCACACCTGTTTCCGGCACCTTTACCTCATAAGCTTTTTCGATAGCATGGAGGCCTGGAAAAGCAGGGAGCAGCGATGGATGAATGTTTAAAATCCGCTCCTTATATTCACCTAATAAGGTCGGCCCAACAAGGCGCATATACCCGGCTAGAACAACTAAGTCAATCTGTTTAGATCTTAACGATTCCAATAGTTTCGTTTCATAGGCTTGTTTATTTTCAAAGTTTTTAGGGGAAAGAACGAGTGTTTCGACACGAGCAAGCTTTGCTTTTTCAATAACTGCCGCCCCGGGACGGTCACATACTAACAGGTCAATCGAAGCCGCTAATTCACCCGATCTAACCGCCTGTACAAGCGCCTGAAAATTACTCCCCGTTCCGGAGGCAAAGACTGCGAGCCGCATTAGTTAGAGGTCTCCTTTAAAACAAGCCCTGCTTCTGCCGTGACGGAGCCAATTTCAAAGGCATTTTCTCCTAATAGTTCAAAAGCTTCTAACGTTGCTGCGACATCCGCTTCAGCAACGACCACAGCCATCCCAATTCCCATATTAAACGTCCCGAAAAGATCATCTTCAGAGAGGTTGCCGAGCTTTTGCAGAAAAGGAAACACCTCTGGAATGTCCCAGGAGCCTTTGGTAATTTCCGCTCCCAGACCACCCGGCAGCATACGAGGAATATTCTCATAAAAACCGCCGCCCGTTACATGAGCAAGTCCTTTGATGACACCTTTCTTTAATACCTCTAAAACCGGTTTAACATAAATGCGCGTTGGCGTCATAATTTCCTGACCAATCGTTTTGTCTGTATCCAAAAAGCGCTCTTCATATTTAAGTCCCGCTTGCTGAATGAGACGTCGAACAAGGGAGAACCCATTGCTGTGAATCCCATTAGACTGAAGGCCGATGAGGCGATCCCCCGCGTGAATGGCTTCTCCCGACAGACGTTTACTTTTTTCGACTGCACCTACTGCAAAGCCTGCCACGTCATAATCCTCTTCATCATACATACCTGGCATTTCGGCTGTTTCACCGCCAACCAAGGCACAGCCCGCCATTTCACAGCCGTCAGCTATCCCCTTAACGATCTGTTCAATCCGTTCGGGTTCAAGTGATCCGCAGGCAATATAATCAAGGAAAAAGAGCGGTTCAGCCCCTTGTGTCACAATATCATTCACACACATCGCGACCGCATCAATTCCAATCGTATCATGCTGGCCTGTAGCAAGTGCGACCATTAATTTCGTGCCAACGCCATCAGTGCCTGAAACAAGGATGGGCTGCTTCATATTAAGCTCAGATAGGTCAAAGCCTGCTCCAAACGCCCCAAGACCTTCCATAACGCCTGGTCGACGCGTCCGTTCTGTATGCTTTTTGATTCGGCTAACCGCTTCATAACCGGCATCAACATTGACACCCGCTTCTTTATAGGCGTTCGACATGCTGGCCACCTCCACTTTATTCATCCATTTTTTCTCTCTTTCCTTCACGCTGCTAAAAAAGTTAGATTGTGAGTTCCTTTTCATGCGGCAAAACCGTATCCGGATAAATCTCAGTTGGGTAGTCCCCTGTAAAACAGGCGAGACATTGCCCGCATTGCGACCATTCCGGACTTCTGCCAATCGCCTGCTTTAATCCCTCTACCGACAGGAAGGTTAAGGAGTCTGCCCCAATGATCTCGCGAATTTCCTCTACCGAATGGTTAGAAGCAATCAGTTCGCTTTCAGATGATGTATCGATCCCGTAGAAACAAGGGTTTTTAATTGGCGGTGAGCTAATGCACACATGGACTTCCTTCGCCCCGGCCTCACGCAGTAAATTCACAATACGGCGGCTAGTCGTACCGCGGACAATGGAGTCATCCACCATGACCACTCTTTTGCCTTCAACAATTCCTCTTACTGCTGAGAGCTTCATTTTGACCCCTTGCTCACGAAGCGCTTGGGAAGGCTGAATGAATGTGCGGCCGACATAACGATTTTTAATAAGGCCAAGCTCATAAGGGATACCGGTAGCTTCTGCATAACCAATGGCTGCTGAAATACTGGAATCCGGGACACCTGTTACAACATCCGCTTCAATAGGCGCCTCTTTTGCGAGCATCATCCCAAGCCGCTTACGAGAAGCATGGACGTTAATCCCTTCAATATTGGAATCCGGTCTTGAAAAATAAATATATTCCATACTGCAAATCGCTCTTTGTGAAGATCTGGCAAACCGATCCTCTAACACACCGTGCTCATCAATAATCAACAGTTCTCCTGGCTCAACATCTCTTACAAAAGTAGCCCCAACAATATCAAAAGCACAGGTTTCAGAGGTGACGACCCACGCATCACCAAGACGGCCTAAAGCAAGCGGACGAAGCCCATTTGGATCACGGGCCACTAACAATTGATCCTCTGTTAAAATGACAAAAGCATAGGCTCCTTTAATCATGGACAACGCATTTTTAACTCGGTCTACTAGACTAATTGAGCCGCCTCGTTTAATTAAATGAGCAAGTACCTCTGTATCAGATGTTGTTTGGAAAATACTTCCTTGCCCTTCCAACTGATACTTCAATGCATTAGCGTTGACCAAATTCCCATTATGTGCGAGTGAAAGCGTGCCAGTTTGAGAGCGGAAAACAAGCGGTTGAACATTCGCATAGTTATTGGCACCTTGCGTCGAATAACGAACGTGCCCAATAGCCGCATGCCCTTCAAGGTCACTTAGAACCGTCTCTGAAAAAACATCATTAACCAGACCTAAGCCTTTATGAAACTTAATGCGATCTCCGTTAGTAACAGCAATACCCGCTCCTTCTTGGCCGCGATGCTGCAAACTATGAAGGCCATAATAGCTAAGATTAGCCGCCTCTTCATGACCCCATATCGCAAAGATTCCACACTCTTCATTCAACTCTCTAACTACATCTATTTCCTCTTCGTTCTCAAACCCTAGTTCACGGTGCTTGTTTGCAGGAAACATGGGATGGCTCCTCTCCAAATGTGCTCGAGCTCTTTTGTTTTGGCAGTAAGAAGTGTTTCACCTTTTGATTCAATAACAAGCTCCGCATTTTGAGTTGTGACGCCAAGTCGACTGGCTTCTGGGAAGAGTGCTTCAAAGGCTCCGACTCTCTCAGGATTGACCGCTACAACAAACCGCGATTGGGTTTCACTGAACAATTCACTCGTAATGTCCTCATTAGTCAGCGTAATGTCCGCACCTAATTCGGTTCCCATGAGTCCTTCAACCAAAGCAACAGCCAATCCGCCTTCCGAAAGATCATGGGCCATTGTAATCAATCTATTTTGAATGGCGGTAAGCAGACGGGTTAAACGATCTTTTTCCACTTCTAAATCAAGGTAAGGAGCTTTGCCAAACGTTTTACCAGTTTGCAAAATTTGGATCGCACTGCCGCCAAATTCTTGATTGGCTTCACCAATGACATAAATAACGTCACCAGCATTTTTGAAGTAAGAAGTTGTTATATGCTCCACGTTCTTAATGAGTCCAACCATGCCGACAACTGGTGTAGGATCAATGGCCGATCCATTGGTTTCATTATAAAGCGAGACGTTTCCGCCAATAACCGGTGTTCCGAGAATACGGCAGGCTTCACTCATTCCGTCAACCGCCTTCTCCATTTGCCAGAACACTTCCGGATTCTGAGGATTACCAAAATTCAAATTATCGGTAATAGCAAGAGGCTCAGCCCCGGAGCAGACAACGTTGCGCGCGGCTTCTGCAACCGCAATTTTTCCGCCCATTTCCGGATCAATGGATAGGTATTTCGCATTGCAATCCGTTGTCATTGCAAGTGCCTTTTTCGTTCCACGAATGCGCAAGACAGCAGCATCTGAGCCCGGCGCCACAACGGTATTGGTTTGAACCATATGATCATACTGCTCGTAAACCCATTCCTTACTCGCTATACTAGGATTTTTCAGCAATGCTTCTAATGTTTCTTTAAGATTGAGGTTTTTAGGAACCCAATTTTCTAGAGCTTGATTATCTGCAAAGCTCTTTGGTTCACTCGAAGGCATCTGATAAACAGGTGCTTCCTCTGTTAAAGCCATAACAGGAACATCAGCTGCCACTTCACCTTTGTGTAACAAACGGAAGCGCTTCTCTTCAATGACTTCACCGATCGCAACAGCATGCAAACCCCATTTTTCAAAAATGGCTTCAATCTCTGCTTCTCGTCCTTTAGTGACAACTATCAGCATGCGCTCTTGAGATTCCGAGAGCATCATTTCATAAGGCGTCATACCAGTTTCACGCTGAGGAACAAGGTCCAGATTCATTTCTAATCCAACGCCAGCTTTAGCGGCCATTTCACTGGCAGAAGAAGTAAGACCAGCGGCTCCCATATCTTGAATCCCTACAAGCGCATCTGAGTGGATGACTTCAAGGCAGGCTTCAAGCAATAATTTTTCCATAAATGGATCGCCTACTTGAACTGCTGGGCGCTTTTCATCTGAAGCGTCTGTAAGCTCTTCCGATGCGAAGGTCGCTCCATGAATCCCGTCTCGACCCGTTGAGGCCCCAACATACATAACCGTGTTGCCGACACCATGAGCACGGCCGACTTTGATGTCGGAGTGGTTAAGAAGTCCGACACACATAGCATTCACAAGCGGATTTCCATTGTAGCAAGGGTCGAAGTTCACTTCACCGCCGACTGTCGGAATACCAATACAGTTCCCGTAACCCGCTATACCTGCTACCACTTGCTCAAATAAATAGCGTACGCGCGGTGAGGAAAGATTACCGAAACGGAGAGAGTTTAATAAAGCAATTGGACGTGCCCCCATTGAAAACACATCGCGAATGATGCCGCCAACGCCTGTTGCAGCTCCTTGATAAGGCTCAATTGCGGATGGGTGATTGTGACTTTCAATTTTAAACACAACCGCCTGCTCATCACCGATATCAACAATACCGGCTCCTTCACCCGGTCCCTGAAGGACATGATCTCCGGTTGTCGGAAATCTTCTAAGGAGCGGCTTAGAGGTCTTATAACTGCAATGCTCTGACCACATGACCGCAAATAAACCTGTTTCGGTATAGTTAGGATCACGACCCAAAATGGACTGAACCTGTTCATATTCACGATCGGTGAGACCCATCTCGCGGTAGAGCTTTTCTGTTTTAATCTTCTCTGGTGTTGGATCAAGCCTTAACGCTTGCATGCTGGTCACTCCAATGCTTTAAGATAGATTGAAAGAGTTTTAGTCCGTCAGTATTCCCCAAAAGGGCATCGGCTGCTCGCTCAGGATGCGGCATCATGCCGAGAACATTGCCCTTTTCGTTCACAATGCCTGCTATATCATGAATAGAACCGTTTGGATTGTTTCCATAGGTAAAAACAATTTGGTTATTGTGAACTAACTTCTGAAGCGTTATGTCATCACAGTAGTAATTCCCTTCACCATGAGCAATAGGAACCGTGATGATTTCTCCTTCTTCATATTCAGAGGAGAACATCGTCGTATTATTAACAACCTTCAAAGGCTCAGGACGGCAGATAAAACTTAAGTTCTCATTGCGACGCATCGCTCCTGGGAGAAGACCCGCTTCAAGGAGAATCTGGAATCCATTGCAAACACCTAGAATAGGTTTTCCAGCTTCTGCTGCTTCAATGATGGCTGGCATAATGTTCGAAAAACGAGCAATAGCCCCCGTTCTCAAATAATCCCCGTAAGAAAAGCCGCCTGGAATCATCACCGCATCAAAGCCCTCTAAGCTTGTTTCGGCATGCCAGACATACTCGACCTCTTGAGCCATTCCATCTTGGATCGCATGAAACATGTCACTGTCACAGTTAGAGCCTGGAAACACGATTACAGCCGTCTTCACTGTGCAATGACCTCCTCCACCTCATAACGGTAATCTTCTATAACCGTATTGGCGAGCAGCTTCTCACACATTTCTTTTATCTCGGAGTCTGTAACAAAATCCTCTACTTCTAGCTCAATTAACTTCCCGATGCGAACCGAGGCAACACCTTTAAATCCAAGACGTTCCACTGCTCCAGAGACCGCCTGACCTTGCGGGTCCAATACACTTTCCTTTAGAGTGACGACAACCTTGACCTTTTTCATGCGTTTCCACCGATCCTCTCGAGTAATTTTCCGTAAGCTTCTTGTAGGTTCCCAATGTTTTTTCGGAACACATCTTTATCTAAACGTTCCCCCGTTGTTTTATCCCAAAGACGACAAGTATCTGGAGACACCTCATCTGCTAAGACAAGTTCGCCCGTTTCCTTTAAACGACCGAATTCAAGCTTAAAATCAACTAAGGTGATATTAAAATCATTAAAATAATTAATGAGAACTTGATTCACTTTAAGAGCCATTGTTGTGAGGAGGCTAACCTCTTCAGGTGTTGCCAGTTCGAGCTCATACACGTGGTCAACGGTTATTAAAGGATCACCTAAATCATCGCGTTTGTAGCAAAATTCGACAATTGGTTGCTTAAGCGCACGGCCTTCTTCAAGTCCGAGTCGCTTCGCCATGCTGCCCGCTGCGATATTTCGAACGATGACTTCAATTGGCACAATGGTTACCGCCTTGACTAATTGCTCATTATCAGAAATTTTCTGAATAAAATGGTTCGGGACACCTGCTTGTGCGAGCCTCTCAAACATAATCGTGCTGATCTCATTATTGAGTTGCCCTTTCCCTGTAAGCACCGCATGTTTTTCTCCGTTAAATGCAGTTGCATCATCTTTATAAGCCACCCGAAGCACAAATTCCTGATCTGTTGAATAAAGGCGCTTTGCCTTTCCTTCATAAAGCAATTCCGTCATTTGAAAAGACTCCTTTTTAATAGATTAAGAGAATTCTATCTGCACGAAACGTTGTAGGGGTAATGTCGACATCCAGCTCTGTCAGCCAACTAATGTCCCCTCATTACTCTTTTTAGAAATCTGTAATAACCGAGGTCTTGAACACCTTCTATCAATCGGAATAGTCCAGGCAGGCGGTTAACCTGCCCTTCATGACTATTAGTTCTTTACAGCTTCTTCAGTCAGCCCAAGCCGTTCAAAAATTTTCTCGACATTTTTAAGATGGTAGGTTGGATCAAAGCAATCTTCAATCTCAGCCTGACTTAGGTGAGACGTAATCACTTCATCTTTTTCAACGAGTGACTTAAACGGTGTTTCAGTTTCCCAAGCCTTCATGGCGAGCGGTTGAACGCGGTCATAAGCACTCTCACGGCTGAGCCCTTTGTCAACTAAGCTTAGAAGCAAACGTTGTGAGAAAATGAGGCCGTGTGTCCGTTGCATGTTACGTTTCATATTTTCTGGGAACACCGTTAAGTTTTTCACAATGTTAGAGAAACGATTAAGCATATAATTTAAAGCGATTGTTGCATCAGGAAGAATAATGCGCTCAGCTGATGAGTGGGAAATATCCCGTTCATGCCAAAGCGGTACATTTTCATAAGCTGTCAGCATATAACCGCGGATGACTCGGGCGATCCCGGTCATATTTTCAGAGCCGATCGGATTGCGTTTATGCGGCATTGCCGAAGAACCCTTCTGCCCTTTAGCAAAGAACTCCTCTACCTCACGTGTTTCTGATTTTTGTAAGCCGCGAATTTCCACCGCAAATTTCTCAATAGAAGTTGCAATGAGAGCGAGCGTTGACATGTAATGGGCATGACGGTCGCGCTGAAGGGTTTGGGTCGAAACAGGTGCTGGCTCTAGGCCTAGCTTCTCACAGACATACGCTTCAACAAATGGATCAATGTTGGCATAGGTTCCAACTGCCCCTGATAATTTACCAACTCGAACGGTTTCAGCCGCTTGTTTAAATCTTTCAATATTACGCTTCATTTCTTCATACCAGAGCGCCATCTTCAGACCAAATGTTGTCGGCTCTGCGTGAACCCCGTGCGTGCGTCCCATCATAATCGTGGTTTTATGCTCAATGGCTTTTTCTTTAATCACGTCAAGAAATCTGACGAGATCCTTTAATAAAATCTCATTTGCTTGTTTTAATAAATAAGAGAGAGCGGTATCCACAACATCTGTTGAGGTCAAACCGTAGTGCACCCATTTCTTCTCATCGCCTAATGTTTCCGAAACCGCCCGAGTAAAGGCGACGACATCATGACGCGTTTCTTGTTCAATTTCAAGAATACGGTCAATTGAAAACGAGGCATTTTCACGAAGCTTGATCACATCTTCTTTTGGAATGACACCAAGCTCAGCCCATGCTTCACAGGCGAGGATTTCAACCTCTAACCAAGCTTCAAATTTATTTTGGTCCGTCCAGATTCGGCTCATTTCTGGTCTTGCATAACGTTCTAACATGTTTTTCCTCCGCTCTTTAATCCAACCAAATTTTGGTTTGATCCAAATCATTTAATGTTTGGTCTATATCTTCAGTCAATATCGTGATATGGCCCATTTTGCGATTCATCTTTGCCTCATCCTTCCCATATAAATGGAGATGGGCATGCTTCCATGTTGGAAGCGCCTGTAGAACGCCATGGAGATGCTGGCCAAGAATGTTCACCATAACAGCTGGTTTGAACAAGTTTATATGCCCAAGCGGGAGTGAACAAATCGCTCGAATATGTTGTTCAAATTGAGAAAATTCGCAAGCCTCAATCGTGTAATGCCCGGAGTTATGCGGCCGAGGTGCCAGCTCATTAACAAAAACCTCATCCTCTTCCGTCAAAAACATTTCAACTCCAAGTGCCCCGACCAGGCTCATGTCCTGAGCGATCGTTCTTGCCGCTTGTTCGGCTTTAGCCGCTATTTCTTGACTTACACTTGCCGGAATGGTGCTTTGGTGAAGAATATTATTTCTATGTGTATTTTCAGCAACCGGAAAGGTTTTTATTTCTCCAGATGGGTGTCGGACGACCATGACCGAAAGTTCTTTCGTAAAACGGACCCACTGTTCTAAGACATAGACGCGTTCCTCATCCAGCCAATCATATGCTTCCTCTAACTCTGCCTCTGTTCTTATAACAAGCTGTCCTTTCCCATCATAGCCCCCTTGGACGGTTTTCAACACCGCCGGAAGACCTAGTGCCTGAACAGCTTCCGTTAAGGACTCCTTCGACACCACTTTTTTATATGGAGCGACTTTTAACCCGGCCTGCGTTAAGCTTTCTTTTTCATTTAAACGGTTCTGCGTAATGGCTAACAACTTACTCGTCTGCGGTAAATAACCCGCTTCTTCAATATAGCGTGCAACGTCTAAATCAACATTTTCAAATTCATAAGTGATCACGTCAGAGCGTTCGACAAGTTTCTTGGCAGCTGCCCTATCATCGTAAGCTGCGGCAATGATCTCATCACATACTTGGGCACATGGACAGTCTGAGGCGGGGTCCAAAACGATTACTCGATAGCCCATTTGCTTAGCTGACATCGCCATCATCTTACCAAGCTGTCCCCCTCCCAAAATCCCAATCGTTCTTCCGGGCGGTATCACTTGATAGGTTGTCAAAACGCTTCACCGCTTTCTAAAACCGCTTGTCTCATGTCTTGTCTATAAGCCTCTAACTTCTGAGCGATCGCTTCTGAAAAAGCACTCAAAACTTGAACGGCTAATAAGCCGGCATTCTTGGCTCCTGCTTTTCCAATGGCCACCGTCGCAACAGGGACACCGCCCGGCATTTGTACGATAGAAAGCAGTGAATCAAGCCCTTTTAAAGCTTTCGATTCAACAGGAACACCTATGACAGGTAACGTCGTTTTGGCGGCTACCATGCCTGGCAGATGTGCCGCGCCTCCTGCCCCCGCAATAATGACCTTTAATCCTCTTTGACGGGCTGTTTCAGCATACTCAAACATAAGGTCAGGTGTCCTGTGGGCCGAAACAATCTGCTTCTCATAAGGAATCTCTAAAGCTTCTAATATGAGACAAGCCTCCTGCATCGTTTCCCAATCAGACCGACTTCCCATAATAACGCCAACCTCTGGCTGCATACGATCACTCCTTGTTTTAAAAGAGTACTAGTTTCTTTAAATATAAAAATCCGGCTATTCACTTAACTAAAGAGAAAGCGAATAAGCCGGATTATCTAATAAAAAGATATCCAAACGCTTCCTCCATAGTCTGGTAATTTACGGTTACCAGGTAGAGACTTTTGGGCCATATCCCCAAGGTTATATGAAGGAATTACGATCGATTTAATTGTCCTCTACATCATAACAAGCGTATTGGCGTTGGTCAACCTAAAAAACTGAACGTTCACTTGTTATTCAATGTTAATGTTCGGTTTTTGGAACCGTTTCATAAATAATGACTTGTTTAACGTACTCAGGTCCCTTTTTTCCCTCACGAAATAAAGGTTTTTCAAAACGACCTATTGGCTCATAGCCATCCTTTTCAATAGCTGACAAACACTCACTAATCGAACCATTATAATCATCCACCGAATAGCGCCTTTTCTTTTCTTTTGCCATTGACATTCAGCCTTTCTTACCGATCAACTAATAAGTTTGCCCCTAGATACCAGGGGGGACATAAGCAACAGGCATTCTTAAGCATAAATAACTTTGAATTAGCGTAATTTCTATAAGATACCTATCCTCTTAAAGCCTGACCTTATTCTAACAAATGAATAAGAAAAGGGCATCTTGAGCTAATGGAATGACCAAAAGGGGGAAACGAGACTCGTGGCTGAAGGAAAAAACGACTGGAAGCATACCGTCAACCAATTTCTTGGAAAAGATTTCTGGCATGATTTCCAAGATCTCTTTTCAAAAGAATGGCCCACTTACAACCTCTATGAATCCGAATCTAGTTTTATTTGTCAAATCGCACTTCCAGGTCTTAAAGAGCTTGGCGATGTTACAGTATCGATCGATAACACCAAACTGTTAATCCGCGGGAATGCCCACTATCACTTGAGCGGTTACTCCATTGTCAGTGAAGAACTCCTAAAGGGGAGCTTTGAACGAGAAATTGTGTTCCCTAGTCCTGTGCAAACAGAACCGGTAGAAGCGACTTACAGAAAAGGCATGCTGATCATCCAGCTCCAAAAACTGAAAGGACAAGAAATAAGCGAGATTATCATCGAAGAAGAAGATTAGATAAAATGAAAGCCGAGTGGGATAAACCCTATGGCGATAAGAACTAAGCCGATAATGATAAAAAACATATTCACGGCATACCAAGGGATCGCATCTGCCACTTTTTCGCCCGCCCCATAAGCAATGTGAGCCGAGTTATCATCGAATTTATTCTTTTCGGATTTACGTTCAAGCTTTCTTTCTAAGCGTCTCAATAGATTATCTGCAATTTTACCGCCAAACAAGGCAATAATCCCTATGACCCATAAAACAACAGTGAACCAAAGCGCCATGCTTACCCTCCTCATTCATACCTATTAAAAGTATGAACTCAGGAGCCCGAAACTATGCGAAGAAGGGGCAGTCCAGGATGGGCCGCCCCCCTTCAAGTTTTTAATTTATTTAGCAAGAACCGGTAAGAAAATGATAAAGATGATAAATAAGATATACATGATTGGATTCAATTCTTTAATGCGACCACGGACAATCATGGTGATTGGATAAACAACAAATCCAAATGCAATACCTGTTGTGATACTATACGTAAATGGCATCATCGCGATTGTCAAGAAAGCTGGAATCGCAATTTCAAGCCTGCTCCATGCTATATCCTTCAAAGAAGACGCCATTAACACGCCGACAATAATAAGCGCTGGAGCTGTTACATCGGATGTTACGACTCCTAAAAGCGGTGAGAAAAACATCGCCAGCAAGAACAAAATAGCTGTGATCACAGCTGAAAATCCGCTTCGTCCCCCTGATGCTACACCAGAAGAGGATTCCACATAAGCCGTCGTTGGGGAAGTCCCTAAAATACTACCGATAACAATAGAAATGGAATCTGAGAATAGCGCACGACCGGCACGAGGTAATTTATTATCTTTCAAAATCCCTGCTTGGTTTGCAATCGCCATTAGCGTACCCGCTGTATCAAAGAAACCAACAAACAAGAACGTTAAAACAACGACAATTAAATTGAAAGAATTAATATCACCCAAATGCGTAATGGCCACACCAAAGATTGGTTTAAGACTTGGAATACTTGAAACAACGTTAGACGGGATTGAAACTGGATTGACCTTATCATTGATTCCTAATAGAGCCAGAATAACGCCAAGAATAGCCGTTAATACCATTCCATAGAACACGCCGCCTTGAATCCCGCGAACCATGAAGAGAACCGTGACAATAACACCGAATAGAGTTAAAAGAACACCTGGATTGTGAAAACTTCCAATTTGAACCAAAGTATCGGGGTTTTTCACAACAATTTTAGAATCTTGCAGTCCGATAAAGGCAATGAAAAGTCCAATCCCAGCAGCCGTAGCCCGTTTCAAATCTTCTGGGATGGCATTAATAATCATTTCACGAATTTTAAAAATAGTAATAATAACGAAGATGACCCCTGCGATAAACACACCTGCAATGGCGGTTTCCCAAGGAATTTTCATACCGATACAAACGGTATAGGTAAAGAAGGCATTTAAACCCATACCTGGTGCAATTGCAACGGGATACTTAGCTAAAATCCCCATGATAAGCGTGCCGATCGCAGCGGATAAAGCCGTTGCTGTAAATACAGCATGAGTATCCATATTTGCCGCACCAAGAACAACCGGGTTAACGAACAAGATATAAGCCATCGCCAAAAAGGTCGTAACCCCGCCGATTACTTCACGACCAAAAGTCGTGCCAAGCTCGTCGAACTGAAAATAACGTGCAATTGCATTTTGATTCTTCATGTTCGTCCTCCAATGAATGTTTTATTTCGTCAAAAGACCTGATTTATGAAAAGGAATAAGAACTAAAACGAATGGCCTCTTAACGTTAGGAAAGGGTTGCTTTAACAACCCCATTCACTTAGCTGATATAACAGTACATCCTAACTCTCAATTATAAGGAATTGAAGGTTAAAGGTAATTCTTTCGTCACATATCCTTACAAACATTATTCCCACTCAATTGTAGCTGGCGGCTTAGACGTAATATCATAAACCACTCTGTTAATATGAGCGACTTCATTGACAATCCGCGTTGAGATCTTCTCAAGGACCTCCCACGGAATACGAGCCCAATCAGAGGTCATTCCATCGATAGACGTCACAGCCCTAATAGCGAGACAGTAGTCATAGGTGCGGCCGTCTCCCATAACACCAACACTTTTGATGTCTGGCAATACGGTAAAATATTGCCAGATGTCTCGGTCAAGCCCCGCTAACTTGATCTCTTCGCGAAGAATCGCATCGGATTCTCTAACAATTTCAAGCTTTTCTTCAGTTACAGCCCCAAGGACGCGAATCCCAAGACCAGGTCCTGGGAAAGGCTGACGCCAAACAATCTCATCAGGAAGGCCTAATTCGGTTCCAAGCTTTCGAACCTCGTCTTTGAAAAGGGTATTGAGAGGCTCAATGAGATCAAACATCATATCCTCAGGGAGTCCGCCAACGTTATGATGGGATTTAATGGTTTGAGCCGTCGCTGTTCCGCTTTCGACAATGTCTGTATAGAGTGTTCCTTGAACCAAGAAAGAAATATCCGTAAGCTTCTTCGCCTCTTCTTCAAACACATAAATAAATTCATTACCGATGATTTTTCTTTTCTTTTCAGGATCTGAGACCCCGGCAAGCTTATTAAGGAACCGCTCCTTCGCGTCAACCTTAATAAGATTCATGTGAAATTGACCGCGGAAGGTCTTAACAACGCCTTCTGCTTCTCCCTTTCGAAGCAAGCCTTGGTCAACGAACACACAAGTCAATTGGTCACCAATTGCCTGATGAACGAGCGCCGCTGCCACCGATGAATCCACTCCGCCGCTAAGAGCGCATAAGACATTCTTATTGCCTACTTGCTCACGAATCTCTTGGACTTTCTCCTCAATGAAATGTTCCATTGTCCATGTGGCTTTGCATCCGCACACATCAAAAACAAAATGCTGCAGGAGTTCATTTCCATATTCACTGTTTCGTACTTCAGGATGATATTGGACACCATAAAGCTTGAGTTCGTCATTTGCCATAGCTGCAACCGGACAAGAGGAACTGGACGCAATGACTTCAAAACCCGCCGGCGGTGCTTCTACAAGATCGCCATGGCTCATCCACACGCTCTGCTCAGCAGGTTGTCCTTTGTACAGAACATGATCTGATTTGGCTTGAATCATCGCTTTTCCATATTCACGATGATTAGCCTTTGACACTTTGGCACCTAATTGGGCACTCATAAGCTGCATCCCGTAGCAAATACCTAGAACGGGAATCCCTAATTCAAATAGCTTAGGATCACAACTTGGCGCTCCTTCACCGTAGACACTATTCGGACCACCTGAGAAAATAATGCCTTTAGGCTTCTCTTTCAGAAGGTCTTCTGCCGTTAAGGTATTCGACTTTAATTCACTATATATCCCTAAATCACGAATCCGTCTTGCAATTAATTGATTGTATTGTCCCCCAAAATCAAGAACGATAATTTTATCATGCTGTTCCATATGTACACCCCTTTTCAGTAATTAGTGTACCTCTTATTAGGTCCAAATTATAACTTATACTCTTTACCGATACTTTTATAACTGTTTATTCGCCAAACTGCCGCAAAATTCGACAACTAGAACCTAAAAAAGGACACTCTCTCGTCATTTCGACACGTTTCTAGTTCAAGAGAGAGTGGTTTTCCCTTTTGGATTCGTAAATGGCGTTCTCTTAAAATCTTCAGATTAAAGTATCAAAACAAAGAAAAGGCTGGATCTCTACTACTATGAGCAGAAACCCAGCCTCTTTATCCCATGTCTATCTAACGGCAACATAGGTATATATAGCTGACACTGCCTTCATAGTCGGGTCATTTACGGTGACCTGGTAGAGACGCCCGAGCCATATTCTCGAGCATATAAGAAGGTAACAATCGCTTAAAATTATTAAACTAACGTGATTATAATATCAATAGCTACTAAA
This sequence comes from Pullulanibacillus sp. KACC 23026, assembly GCF_029094525.1. Classification (NCBI taxonomy): domain Bacteria; kingdom Bacillati; phylum Bacillota; class Bacilli; order Caryophanales; family Sporolactobacillaceae; genus Pullulanibacillus; species Pullulanibacillus sp. KACC 23026. The sequence continues at coordinate 4,370,792 of NZ_CP119107.1, forward strand.
AGAATCAAGCACGTAATCTATTAATCATATTTTCCCAAAATTCCTTCGAATCAACCCATGAAATGGAACTTGCAGCTGCATAACGGTTTCGCTCTATTTGTCGGACAAGTTTGACCATATCATAGGTTCCAAAGACCCGATCAATTTCTAACGCATATTCTCTTAGTGTTTGCGAGGCTTTCTTCTCATAGCCTGTGAGTGCAAGCAACTTCAGCAATTTATCAAATGCTATATCTAATGTACTGTCTTCTGTGCGGTTACTGTAACGAAGCTTCCATATAATCGGCAGCCATTTCCGCCGCGTTTTGATAATAAATGTGACGATTCCTCCGATGACAATGATAAGAAGCGAGACTAACTCAAACACCGTTTTCCCTTTTAGATGAGGGAACAACTTGTGAGTGCCAACGGTTGGAGCGGCAGAATGATCTTCTGGCTTTGGCTGTTGATTGGGCTTCTGTACATCCGTTTTATCTGGTGTATGGGTTTTCGCTTTTGCCGGTGTGACAGACGCTTGTTTAGCACTTGGATCCGTATAACTGAATGGATAGGTATTCGTGTACCCTTTCGTAGGCTCAAACGGGACCCACCCTGACCCTGGAAAATAAACCTCTACCCATGAATGAGCATCCGATTCTCTGATCTGATACTGATCGGTCGTTGAGTTCACGGTCTCTTGATATTTTCCCGGCGCAAACCCCGTTACCCATCTAGCAGGAATACCTAATGATCGCAGCATGACAACCATCGAACTAGAAAAATTATCACAATAACCTTTTTTGCTTTCAAATAAAAACTGATCCACATAATCTTGATTCTTTTTCGGAACAGGAACATCTGTTGTATCGTAAGTAAAGCTTGTTCCGTTCAAGTAAGTGACAATCGCTTCCGCTTTATCATAACGATTCGTTTTTCCAGCCGTAATCTTCTTAGCCAAATCCTTCACTCTCTGAGGGAGTTCATCAGGAAGCTGGAGATAGGTCTCTTGAATCGTCTCAGGATCCTTAGAATTATCAGTTACCTTTTGTAAAAGCGGCACCGAAAAGGTTGGATAATTGTAAGTCACCGTGTAATCATGCGGCGTGACCAGATTTTCACCTTGCTCAGGTTCAAGTTTTCCTGAAGTTGTATTTAAACGAAGCGTATCGTTCGAGAGCCCAGATATCGATAAGGGATCACCGCCGTAAACCAATTGAGAGAAGTTCGCTAAACTCACATGAATTTTATCGGTGAGCTTTTTCGTTTTAGTATCCGATTCGTACGCCTTTAAAGAATCAAAGGAATCAAGGTCTTTTGTCGACACAAGATTTTGATAGGACTGATTAGGTACGTTTGTCCATCCTTTACCAGTATAGGTATTCTTTGTCTCTATCTTCCAATAGTGCTCGTAACGGCTATCGGCGGTGAATACCAATGTATTATCCATTTGGAACGCCCCGCCTAAATGGGTGTCGTCCGAGTCATAACCAATCTTCTGTTCGGCTTTGCCAGAACCCGGATAGCCGTTTGCTGCCTTCGTAATAAACGGAGTTGGATCCGGCCACTGGGCATCCGCTTTTGGAGCCGCAAATCCTAGAACAAGTGAGACAATAACAAGACTAATTAACCCTAGAAACCAAGAAATTGGCCAACTGCCTTTCTCAAATGTTGTCTGCTCCCTTTCTTGGATATTTGCTAGGCGAAGGAGCCCAATTAAAATTAATCCAATCAGCATGGTGCGAACGATAGCCGCATTCGCGTGATACATCGTAAATGAATCGAGGATTGTTAAATAGATGATCGTTACAAAGAAAAAGAGAAAAAGCTTGCGTGCTTGGATGAGCCAATAATGCATGAGGTAACTGACCACCCACAGGAGGATAAAAAACAAGAAAGAACGAAATAAGCTGGTCATCCCCACCCAGTTGCCCCCAAACATGAAGGCGATATTCTCAGTAAAATCCGAGTAAAAGTATTGAAGCCAAGAGACATCAAAAAAAGATGTATGGTAGAAATAAAGAATATGGAGCGCATAAGCGACGCCAATAAGTTTGGCCGGAAACGAGAGCCAAAAAGATAATCTCATATAGGACAAGAAAAATGAAAAGGCGGCAAAGCAAACAAAATAACTAATGTCGGTTCCATCTGAGATAACAGCAAGGGGTCTCAACCACTCCCAGAACAATAAAAAACCTAATATATAGAGGACCAAAGAGAACAAACGATGGGTACTAGCTTGTCGCACGAGAACCACCCACCTTTAAATCTTGATTAAACTGATTGTCTTTAATTTGATGTGTAATAATACTTTGAGTGTTCAGTCTTGCCAATAAGGCTTTCCTTTGTGATTCAAGCAGGGCATCATTTACAAAAAAGAGTTCAACCGGCATTCCGCGCGAAGCAATGTCATACAACAATTGACTATCTTTTTCATTGCTTTGAGTGGTGACATACACGATTGATGCGTGATGCGGGAGTCTTTGAAGGTATTTAGAAAGCGTAAAGGAAGACGTCCCCTCCCCATTCGGTTCAACCCCTACCAAATAGTTCAGAATCTGCCATTTAGCCCTCGCTTGGTTACTCATTTCAAAAAAAGCCGATTGGTTGCCAATTGCGATGAACCCTACTGAAGCGCCGAATCGGGTAATCCGATCAAGAAGTGAAGCTGCCAAAGAGACGCTTCTCTCGAAATTTCCCCTATTTTCAGCCTGTGCCACCCCAAAGCAGTCCAGCACCACGATCATATCTCGATTCATTGGGTAATCAAATTGCTTGGTGACTAAGCGATTCGCTCGTGCCGTTGCCTTCCAATCGAGCCAGCTCAAACGGTCCCCTGGCAAATAATCACGAATACTAGAAAAAGAAGTCAGGTCTTGCTCGAATTGCTTCTTGGACCGATGACTGCCGCCGAATGCCAACTCCACCGGTTTCCATTCATCCAATGTCTGTACTCTCGGATAAACGACGACTGAATTATCAAGAGATACAGTCCGCTTTTTTTGAATAAAACCAAAAAAATCTCCCGTCCTAAGTTCAATTTCTGTAAAACGATAATCCCCTCTAGGCATATCGCTTAATTGATAAGTAAACGAAACACGTCTCTTAAACCCAAGAGAAAATAACCCTTTCGTCTTCTCTTTCTTCCGATGCGGTTCTTTTTGAAGAAGCCGTTTTGGAAGCTGATCCTGTACCACTAAGTAAAAAAGAGGAAAAGCGAGCTTTCGACTGATCTCAATGGTAAGAGTCAGAGATTCCCCGCCGAACAATTCACCCTTATGAATCACTCTATTCATTTTTATATCTCTTAACGGGTAAAAAAGAACGAGCATGGCATTGAGAAAAACAGGAAGATAACTGTAGAAAACAAACCAGCTGACAAATCCTCCCTGGAACATGGCATAAGAGAAGGCTATAATAAATAATAAAATTTGACCCATCGCACCAAATACGATTTGCTGTCTTGCACTTAGATTTCTCAATCGATTAAGCATACCGATCAAATCCTTTTTTCGGCTGGAACCGTGGTCCCTTTTAATATGGACCCAATCACATCACTAACTTCAGTCCCGGTATAACGGGCATCAGGCTTCAGAATCATTCGGTGGCCTAAAACAAAAGGCGCCAGGAACTTCACATCATCAGGCACAACGAAGTCCCGATCGTAAATCATAGCGAGTGCCTGTGACGCTTTTAACAAAGCAAGCGATCCCCTCGGGCTGACCCCAAGATAGACATCGTGATGATGACGCGTTCGATTAATAATGTCTACAATATACTTTTTGACGGATTCATCCACGTAAACCGCCCTTGTTTGAGTCTGAAGCTGGATCACTTCTTCTGCGGTCATGACAGACTCCAATTCATGAATCGGATGCCCCGCCCCCAGGCGATTAAGCACTTCCATTTCTTCCGATTGGCTGGGATAGCCCATTTTAAGCTTTAACAGGAAACGGTCCAACTGGGCCTCTGGAAGCGGAAAGGTCCCTTCATATTCAATGGGATTTTGCGTCGCCATAACAAAGAATGGACGCGGCAACATGCGGGTTTGACCATCTACCGTTACACTGCCCTCTTCCATTCCCTCCAAAAGCGCCGCTTGGGTTTTCGGTGAGGTTCGATTGATTTCATCAGCCAGCACGACATTCCCCATTAAAGGGCCCGAGCGAAATTCAAAGATTTGATCCTTCTGATTATAAATTGACATGCCTGTCAAATCGGATGGAAGTAGATCCGGTGTAAACTGTATGCGTTTGAATTCAGTTCCAAGAGATTTGGCCAATGCCCTTACAAGCATGGTTTTCCCCACTCCCGGTACATCCTCTAATAGGACATGCCCTTCTGCAAAAAGCGCCACTAAAGAAAGGAGCGCGGGCTCCCTTTTTCCTATAATAACTTTTTCAATATTTTCGATAACTTGATTGATTTTCGGTGCCAGCGTTTCTAGTCTCGTTAACATGGTTATCCCTCCGGAAATCTAAGTGAATCAATCTATTCTATCACTCTTCAAAAATTTCAAACTTTTAATCAATTGTATCCTTTTAAGTATAGCAAAAAAAGAGAGCAATTAACCATTCCGAACTGGTAATTTCTCTCTTAAGTTTTATCATAATAGACTCTGTCAAAGACCGTTGTTGATTAATAAATGAATCAGTTTCGTAATTGCTTTTGTAAATAATGCACAGTTTAACAGAATTTCCGTTTGCCATTTTTTTAATGAATTTTAGTCAGAACCCTCCCGCTTTCCTCAAGCGTTCCGGGAGACTGCCAGGATAAACAACTCAAAAGTTAGAAAAGGCTTAAGAACCTATGCTATTTGATATCACGGCACATTAGGCGGGTTCAATACTTCGCAGCTGTTGTTCAGCAAATTGACGATACAGTCGGTGTGTCTTAAGAAGCTGATCGTGCGTTCCTACGCCTGTTATCTCACCTTTATCTAGAAAGATGATTTGATCGGATTCAACGACTGTTGATAATCGATGGGCAATAATGACTGTCGTCCGCCCTCTCATCAGATTCTGCAGCGCCTGCTGGACAATGCGTTCAGATTGACTGTCCAAACTTGAGGTGGCTTCATCCAACATTAAAATTTTAGGATCTCTTAAAAAAGCTCGGGCTATGGCGATCCGTTGTCTTTGACCTCCAGATAACTTAATGCCCCGCTCTCCCACTTCTGTTTCAAATCCATTTGGAAGTTCAGAAATAAATGGATCCGCATAAGCCATTTTGGCGACTCGCATCAATTCATTCTCTGTGACAGGACGATCCAATCCATAACAAATATTCTCCCGGATAGTACCCGAAACAATAGGACTTTCTTGTGACACATAACCAATTTGACTCCTCCAGGAGGCTAAATCGTAATCTTGAATTGGTGTCACGCCCAGTCTAATCTCACCTTTTAAAGGAGCATAAAACCGCTCCAGTAAAGAAAACAAGGTCGTTTTGCCGCTTCCGCTTGGCCCAACAATAGCTGTCACCTTTCCTGCTTCGATCGTCAATTGAACATCCTTAAGAACGGCTTCACCCGTTTTATATGAAAAATGAATGTGATCCATCGTTATGGCAGCATTAGTTTGAGGAACCTCCAACATGGCATTTTCTTCCTCTTCTGAATCAAGGATGGCAATGATGCGTTCGGTAGCACCCGTTGCTTTTTGAAATTGTGTGAAAAAGGCAGCAAGCTGTCCCATCGGCATGATGATTTGAAAGAGATACAGAATAAAAGCCACTAAATCTCCTGCTGTCAGGGCCCCTGAAGCAACTCGCATCCCACCGTATCCAAGAATAAGAATTAACAAGGCCATGATTACCAATCCCATAAGCGGTGTGATAAAAGCTTGAACTTTCGCTTCTTTTAAGCCATAGTCAAATAGTTTGTTAATTCCCCCTTTCCCATTCTTATATTCAACAGGCTCTGCATTAGAGGCCTTAACAAGACGTATTTCAGAAAGGACTTTCTGAAGTACGGAGGTAAAGCTTGCCGTTTCGTCCTGCATACCCTTTGAGATCCGATGCATTCTATGCCCAAGTATCATTAGGATAGTAACTGCTATTGGAATGGCAATGAACATAAGCAGTGTCATTCTCCAATCCAAGAAAAGCAGGACAATAATTGAACCAATAATTGAAATTGTCCCCGTAACAAAACTAGAAAGATGCTCTGAAATAAGGTTTTTGACAACCGCTGTGTCATTTGTCATCCGACTGACAATCTCTCCCGATTCATATTCATCAAAATAACTCACAGGGAGTCGCAAGAGCTTTTGCCATAACCGGTCACGGATTCCTGCCACAACAGACTGACCAATATGATTAAGTATATAAACTGAAACACCCCCTGCCACCGCTTGAGCAAGGATGGCCGCGATCAGAAGACCAAGCATTCCCGGGCTTAAGGAAGCAAAAGAAAACCGATTAATAAGATTTTTTGTAAATAGGGGGACTAACAATCCCGCCCCCGTCGTCAATATGCTTAACAGTAGAGCGATTGCTATAAAAGAGAATTTTGGCCTCGTTTGCCGAATCAGTCGAACGAACGGTCGCCATCCTTCCTGAGTTCTCACCCGATTCTTCATACTATCCATATGGTCTTCCAACCTTTCATTTCTTGATAATTAAGTTCGTCTCTATGAGTAGTCTAAGTCGGAGTTATGAACGGAAGATGAACAGTGGGCAATTCTCAGAGAAAAACAAGCACCATTTTATTCAATTAGCCGGAATATCATTACTATAAACTTGTGACAAGCCTGTTTTTCTGTTTGATAACCTATGTTGTTACCATGGGGCCAGCCTAGTGTAACGACAACACCTTTAAAACGAGTCAATAAATTCCTTTGCTGTTTTAGGCAAATAACTGTTGGCACGCCAGACTACGGTTGCTCGAATCGTCCAGGGATTGTCCACAATGTTATACACTTCACAATTTTGCATAGATAAATCATGAAGCATAGAGTTAGGGAGGATCGCAGCACCGACACCCATTTTGACAAGATCCAAGAGAATAGCGGAATCATGACACTCACAGATGATATTAGGCTGTAATCCTCGGCTTTCAAACTCGGCCGTGATTCTCCCATACAAGCCATTCCCTAGAGATGAGCGTAAGATGATTATGGGGATTGTTGACAAATAGTGAAGATCAACCTGATTCCTTGGTACCGGCATCTTCTTTGGTGCAAGTAATTGACACGGAATATCTGTAATAACTTTCTCTTGCAAATCGGCTTTTGCCAGGGAACTAGCGGATACCGCTAAATCGATTTGGCGATTCCCCAGTAAATCTTTTAAGTAAGAAGAAGGCCCTTCCCATATATGGAATCGAACCTGAGGATGATCTTGCCGGAATTTTTCTAATCGAGCAAGCATAATTGGGGCACAATAAATCGTAGTGCCAATAGCGAGTGTCCCACTAATCTCTTCGCCTAACTCCTTCACTTCCACAATTGCATCATTAAATCGATTAATAACCTCTTTTGCTTTTTCTAAAAACAGCCTGCCTTGTGCCGTGAGTGACACAGCCTTCTTTTTGTTTCGGTCAAACAGTTGCAGTCCAAGCTCTAACTCCATTTCTTTTAATTGCCTGCTTAAATGAGGCTGAGCTATGTGCAAAACCTTAGCCGCCTGGGTAATCGTTCCTTCCTCTGCGATCGTAATAAAATAATTTAATTGGCGTATATCCAAACTGCTCTCTCCCCCAATTAATTAACTTGTTAATTGCGCCTTCTTTATAATACCTTAAAAGTATATTAAATAATTATAATAGGCATTTTAACTATATAGATATTAGATTTATACTAGTTAGATGGGAAAGTCTATGCTTTAACAGGACTTACATATTTTATAAGAAAATTGGGGATAAACATGACGGATTATACAAAAGAAAAGAAGGAAAGGGTAAGGGAACCCAAGAAAAAAAGTTTATATAGTCGCCCGCCTGTTGCGGAACACCCAAACCCCGGAGGCATAAAGGGAGCGTTCCATTGGAATAAAGCACCTGCCTACCCTTGGGGGAAAGCTGTTGCTGCCGCCTTTAGTCTAGGCATCCCTTTTTTGTTAGGGATCCTTTTCCACCAATTGGATTTGGCACTACTTGCGAGTATGGGAAGTTTTACCGCTCTCTATATTCATAATGAACCTTATCCTCAACGGGCCCTGAAACTATTTCTAATTAATCTCGGCCTTATGATAAGTTTTGGGCTTGGTCAGCTGTCTGCTGCCTACCCATTAAGCATGCCTTTGGTATTCGCCCTTGTCAGTGCCGGCTCTGTTTTTTTGAGCGGGGCATTCAGATTACCTCCGCCCGGTGGTTATTTCTTTGTCCTTGTTTGCGCTGTAGGAACCATTCTCCCATTTGATTTGTCAGAGATTCCTTTTCGAATGGGCATGGCTTTTGCAGGGGGCTGCTTAGCTTGGCTACTTGGAATGTCCGGATGGATCTGGAATCCTCACCGTCAAGAAAAGGCAATTGTTATCCTAGTCTACAGGCTGCTTTCTGCTTATCTTGACAAAATCGGCAAAACATCGACCGATAGTGCTAGACACCAACTGACTCTTGCCCTTAAGAATGCGGAAGAGGCGGTTCTCACGTCGCCCTTTAGAAAAATGAAAAGGGTTGGAAAATCACTCTATCTGGCTCATCTAATTGAGAAAGCAAATGATATCTTTCTTTCGGCCATTGAATATGAAGCAAGGGAAAATTCCCCTATTCAAGAAGAGTTTGTTCGCGCTCCTCTGATGATTGCAGAAGCCATGAAACAGGAGGGGCAGGTTATTTCAAGCCCTATCGGCAATCCAATCGATCGAGATAGCCTAACAGAGCGTTTAGCTAAGGACCTAATGGATGCAGTGACCATCTTCAATGAAAAGCGTAAGGATTATAACCAGCTGATTCAAAGCCCGAATCGAAACATTAAATCTATTCTTTCGAGTGCCATAGCACCAACCTCGGTGGTACTGCCCGCCTCTCTAAGAATCGGGATTGCTGTACTAATCGCAGCAACGCTCTCTGTTCTTCTTGGAAATGAAAGACCTTATTGGGTATCACTTGCCTGCGCTTCCGCTTTGCAAGGACCGACTGCGCTCGCGATTGTGCAACGAACGATTCAACGGTCAGTGGGAACGGCTATCGGGATCATGATAGCCGGCGTCATTTTTTTCAGTCATACGAGTTCCTTACATCTCATCTTAATCGCCATGGTTTTTCAGTTTTGTGTTGAATTAACCATTGTTCGGAACTACACGTTAGCAGTTGTGTTTATTACCCCTATGGCTATGATTATTACTTTCTTTACTCATGTCCAATTAACCACACTCTCACTGATTGAAGCCCGGTTAATTGACACCATACTAGGAGCTGCCGTTGCCCTGCTCGCTGGGCTATTTTTATGGCATGGGAGTGCTTCATCACGCTTACCAAAACTTTTAGGTTCTACGATTCAAGCATCCGGGGACATCCTTCAAGGACTCTTACAACTCCCCGCCTCTCAACAAAAACAGCTAGTCCGGCAAAAGAACCGACTTAGGACCCTATTAATAAACTTAAGAGCGGTCTATGATGGCTCAATTAAAGAATTGCGCACCCAATCTGATCGCGTGGAAGCTTACTGGTTATCCATTGTAGCAGCCGAACGATTAGGCTATTTTGTTCTAGCAGCTTTAGAAAGTCCCATTAATGTCAGCATCGATGCCGAGAAACTAAGAGAGATCTCGGACATCTTTAACGAACTTACAGAGCAAGCTAAACTGCAACAACCAATTGGAGAATTGACCTTTCCAGAAATCCCTGACTTCCCAGGAATTACTAGAGAAGTCAACGAGCTCATCGAAAGTCTTAGAATTAAAGATTTAAGTACAAAAATATGATGAAAAAGAGCACTGCGGTGACTAACCGACAGTGCTCTTTTTTGCGGGGGCAGTGGGAATAGAGAGGGGGCTGAGACATAAGGAAAAAATGAATGGTTCTATACAAATACTGAAAATATAAAACCGCATGAAATCAGGATTTTTAAATCAGATTTCATGCGGTTTATTCATGTAGTAACATTTTGTCCCAGCCTCCCCGACTAATTGTTATAATACAACTAATTAATTCATGAAATCTTAAGAGAATCTTAAGGATTATCGCATCTGAATGTTAAGATTTTCTGTCTAAAATACAGTTATAAGGATTTTTGAAAGGAGCTGTGTCGAGTACACCCTACAAACTCTATTCGATCAGGAGTGACGCCTATGACTCATACGATTTTAGTCGTTGATGATGAAAAAGAAATACGAGAGGCCATTGATATTTATTTAAGAAATGAAGGCTTTACGGTTTTACAAGCGATGGATGGCATTGAAGCTCTTGAACAGCTTAAGTCGCACCCGGTTCACTTAATTATTCTCGATGTCATGATGCCGAAGCTGGACGGCATTGCGACGACTTTTAAGATTCGCGAGGAAAAACAAATCCCTATTATTATATTAAGCGCAAAAAGTGAAGATACAGACAAAATACTAGGCTTGCAAATCGGTGCCGATGATTATATGACCAAGCCATTCAATCCGCTTGAGCTTATTGCAAGAGTCAAATCTCAGTTAAGAAGATACATAACATTCGGCAAGAATGAAACAAGTGAACAAGCCATTCATCTTAACGGACTCATCTTGGACCCCTCTGCCAAATCCTTTACTGTGAATGGGGAGCCGGTTAAATTCACGCCGATTGAATTTAAGATTATGGAGCTACTCATGACCCATGCCGGGCGGGTGTTTTCAATTGATGAAATTTATGAACGTGTTTGGAAGGAACCCGGTTTCAACGCTGAGAATACGGTAGCTGTCCATATCCGAAAAATTCGAGAAAAGATCGAGATTAACCCAAAGGATCCAAGATATTTAAAGGTGGTGTGGGGAATTGGATATAAAATTGAAAAATAGACTATTGGCGGTATTAACGTTTGCAGGTCTAAGCTTTGGAATAAAAGGAAGCTTGAATTTTTTCTTCAACAGCGGTGCCTATTTTGATGATTACCGGTCCTATTACTCCAATGTTTTCATTCTGATATATGGCATTATTGCTATTTTATTTCTGCTTTTTAGTCTCTATCTTATCTTTAGCAAACAGATCATCCATGAACTCATCACGATTAATTTACAAGAAAGATACAATTCTCTCCCCATCGATGTGCTGGGCCTGATTCTTGCTTTTACAGGGATCATTGCGCTTGTCGACACCTTGTTAGTAAACAACGAATTTTTCAATGTCTTCAGTACAATTAAAGATTTACTCTTAAACACCTTATTTATGGGACTCACCTTGTTACAAATCATTTTATTACGTCGCCGATTCAAGAGCGGGAGAACGTTTGAAGAAGATTGGAAAAAGACTCTAGTGTATCAAGGCTTTTATGGTGTTAGTGACACCTTGCATCTATCTAGCACAGGAATAGCGATTTTATTTCTATTAGTCATCGTCTTTTTTTCAGGATTCGGTATCCCGATTATTAGCGAAGAACCAGGGCTTCATTTCCCTTATTTCTTATTATTTGTTGCGATAACCCTCCCTGCCTTAGTGATCACCGCTAAGCGAATCAGTCAGTTTAATCGTCTTGCCAAAAATGTCAATCTAATGGCAAAGGGACAGCTTTCATCAGATCTTCCAGTAGAAGGCTGGTCCCCTTTAAAAACATTAGCGGCTGATATCAATACATTAAAACAAGGGATCTCAGTAGCTGAAAAAGCTATGTCTAAAAGTGAGCGCCTGAAAACAGAGCTCATTACTAATGTTAGTCACGATTTGCGAACGCCGTTAACCTCTATCATCACCTATACCGAGCTCCTGAAAAAACCGGACCTGACGATTGATGAACAGAAGAGCTACATTGAAATTATTGATCGAAAGTCTAAACGCTTAAATGTATTGATTGAGGATTTGTTTGAAGCGTCAAAAATGGCAAGCGGAGATATTGAACTGGATCGAAAGAAGGTCGATCTCGTCCAGCTCTTGCAGCAAACGCTTGCTGAAAATGACGAAAGAATCGAAGCCTCTCCCTTGCAGTTTCGTTTTACTAAACCTGAAGATCCTGTCTATGCCTTTGTCGATGGTCAAAAGCTCTGGCGCGTATTTGATAACTTACTAGGCAACTGTATAAAATACTCACTTGAAGGCACACGTGTCTTTATATCTATTAAGGACTGTGAAGAAAAAACAATTATAACCTTTAAGAACATATCCAAGTACGAACTGAGTGAAGATATCGACGAGCTCTTTGAACGCTTTAAGCGCGGAGATGAATCGAGGCACACTGAAGGGTCTGGTCTAGGACTTGCAATCGCAAAATCCATCATCGATCTTCACGAAGGAGACCTAGAAATTGAAGTAGACGGTGACCTATTTAAAGTAACCGTTAAACTGGATAAATAAACCAACACAAAAACCCCGTTCCTCAGGTAGAAAAACGTGTGATGGAGACTCCAACACACAAAAACCCCTGCGACTCGGGTGAAAAGCGTGTGATGGAGACTCCAATACACAAAAACCCCACCTTCCTCGGGTGAAAAGTGTGTGATGGCGCCTCCAATACACATAAATCCCGCAGCCTCGCGTGAAATGTGTGTGATGGAGACTCCAACACACAAAAAATCCCTGCGACTCGCGTGAAATGTGTGCGATGGACACTCCAACACACAAAAAATCCCGCAGCCTCGCGTGAAAAACGTGTGATGGAGCCTCCAATACACAAAAACCACTGCACCACAGTTGGAAAAGCGTGTGATGAGGGGCTCCAATACACAAAAACCCCTGCGACATGGGTGAAATGTGTGCGATGGACACTCCAACACACAAAAAATCCCTGCAACACGCGTGAAATGTGTGCGATGGACACTCCAACACACAAAAAATCCCTGCGACACGCGTGAAATGTGTGCGATGGAGCGCCCAATACACAATAACCCTACCGTCCTCGGGTGAAAAACGTGTGATGGAGCCTCCAATACACAAAAATCCCGCAGCCTCGGGTGGAAATGTGTGCGATGGACACTCCAACACACAAAAAACCCCTGCGACTCGCGTGAAATGTGTGCGATGGACACTCCAACACACAAAAAATCCCTGCGACTCGCGTGAAATGTGTGCGATGGACACTCCAATACACAAAAAATCCCTGCGACACGGGTGAAATGTGTGCGATGGACACTCCAACACACAAAAAATCCCTGCAACACGCGTGAAATGTGTGCGATGGACACTCCAACACACAAAAAACCCCTGCGACACGCGTGAAATGTGTGCGATGGACACTCCAACACACAAAAATCCCGCAGTCCCCGGTGAAATGTGTGTGATGCCACCTCCAATACACAAAGCGTTCTTTCAGACTCGTTATTACAAGTAAAATAAAATACAATAAAATAAAGTGAAATGAACAGTCTCACTTACTCGACTAATTAATGATTTGAATGTTTTGGGGTGGTTTTTTAGTGGAAGATCAGACGATTTCAAACCTGTTTTATTTATACAACAAAGATATCTACCACTTTTTGGTTTATTATACCGGTCTTTCTGATGTAGAAGATCTCGTACAGGAAGTTTTTATCCGTGCCATAAAGGGATGGGATTCTTATGAAAAAAGATCTTCACCCAAAACATGGCTGATTTCCATTGCGAGGCATGTCGGTATTGATGAAATAAGAAAAAGGAAAAGAAGACAGTTTCTCAATCAAATCTACTTAAATAAAGAAGCATCACTTATCGAGGAACAAACACCTGACCACGCATTAGATATAAATGAGTCCAACAAAGCGCTTTATCAAGCCATCCAATCATTGAAATCCAGTTACCGTGATGTCGTCATCTTAAGAGGAATTAAAGAATTGAGTGTAACAGAGACAGCCGAGGTTCTCAATTGGAGTGAGAGTAAAGTACGTATAACCTTCCACAGAGCCCTTAAAGCTCTGAAGGAAAAAAAGGAGAGATTATCTCTATGAAAGAAAACGACTCCCATGATGAATTAATGAATGAACTCAGATCTCTGCCAGAACCCAATTATGAAAAAACATTCAATGACCAAATACAGGCTGACATCCACCAAAATCTTATCAACTACTTGCACACGCATAATGATAAAAATCAAAGCAGAAATAAAGTTAATAAATGGAAGCTTGGCCTTTCAAGTTTGGCAGCGGCATTACTCATACTTTGTTTAGCGCTCAGTACAAATTTCGCCCATGATAGTTTGAACCCAAACGCTCATGATTCGATTAAGAATGCCTCCAACAAGCAGATAGCGGAGCCCGCACCCCAAACGCATCCATTAGAAGAGCACACTTTCTCAAACTCGATCGAGGCTGTTAATTCCATTTCAGCCGTGGAGCAAGCCGTTTCTCAAAACTACCCATCAAACAAAATAGTAGATTTGGGCTTAGACATCAATGCCGACTATTATAAAGGGGCGGGATATTATAAATATAAATGGAACGAAGGACGATGGACGATCTATTTGGCAGGGCAGGGAAACAGCTCCAAAGGAACGCAAATGGCAAAGAATGTGGTGTCCTATCTCCATACAAACACTTTACCGGCTCCTGATCAAAAAGGGGTCATAACGATTCTGCCGCCAAGTCAAGCAACCGGCTCCATCACGCAAACGAGCATTGCCAGACAGGTTGGGAATACTGTCCTTTCCTTCAAACAGTCCGGAGATCCAATTAATACCTTACAAGCATTCATTAATTCGAGTTCAAGTACCCGTCCATCTAATAACACCATTAAGAAGCAAAACTTTCCAAGCTCCTCAAAAGCGTTGGATGCTCTTGCAAAAACAGAACAAAACCTATCCTTAACTTATCCATCAGGTACCCAAGTTGATTTAGGCTTAGGGATTAACGGAGTTTTATATAAAAACTCAGAACACTATAAATATACATGGTATGAGGGACGATGGACGATTCTCCTTGTCGGGAAGGCGGACAGTCTTAAGGGCAAACAGGTTGCCAAAAGCATTGTCACCTACCTTCACACACACTATTTGCCGGCACCAAGTCAAAAAGGGGTCATTATCGTGAATCAACCGAGCTCCTCTCACTCCCCTTTAGGCACGGCTAACACGATTTCCTGGCAAGTCAAAAATAAAGTATTTACGCTAAAACAAACAGGTGACCCCATTAAAGCCTTACAAACGATTATAAATAAGCATTAATTTTTAAAAGCGGCTTGCCAACTGAGACCCATTTGGCGATGGGGTTACCCTCTACCTAATACTGTTTCAAAGCTTTGAGATATAACTTGCTAAAAAAGCTGACAACCTGGAGAAGATCTAAAATCGCAAGACAAAAGCTTGGGGGTTTCCCCCAAGCTTTTGCCTTTTAATAGATTTTAGTTGTACAAGTTCATCAAACCCTTTGATAAATAAGCTGGGAATTTTCTCTTAATTAGAAACTACCACTAAAAATCGCTTAAATAGCCGGAGAATTTCCGCCTATTGACTCCAAAAAGCATGGCTCCGAGTCATTTTGCCTTGTTTAACTGGAAAATCTCCGTTTATATACCCGCACCCGAACACTATTTTGCCGTTTAAACGGAAAACTTCCGCTTATTTTTGGCTACTCAAAAAGATCAGGTTTGAAAATTAGAGTAATTCAAAGAGACGCATTATTATAAACTATTTCAAACTATTTTAATAGGTTAACTATATTACATTTTATTTACTTTTTTAAATATAATAGTAAAATATTAAGGGCTATCATAGATAAAACGATCAAGGGGGATGCAAGATGAAATTGAAAGCTATTTTAATAGGCTTATTAGCCGCATGCTTATTGGCTGTAGTGGGCTGTGGTTCGAATTCAACACCTAGCCAATCCACAAATTCAGATAAAGATAGTTCACAATCTACTAAAAAGGATACAAAGAATGCCGATATGACTGCATTAACGGGATTCGAATTGGATGTAATCGAGGATATGCACGTTGCCATCAAACCGGTTAATGACCTTGTTAGCCTAAGCAACGCAAAATCCTTTAATGCCGATGCTGTCAAAACATCTGCAGAAGCAGCAGCAAAATCAGCTGATGATTATGCAACTAAAATCAAAGGCTATTCGCTGCCATCAGGCATGTCTAGTGCTACCAAAACTAAAGTAAAGGCTGCATTAGCTGATTTGGCAACCTCTTTCCAACAACGTGCCGATGCCGCTAAAGCCTGTGAGAACGTTACCTCCCAAGCTGAATTAAACACAGCTGTTGCAAAAATCGATACAGACAGCAAAGACTCCTTCCAAAGCTTTGAGGATAAAATGAATGCGGTCCACAGCGATCTAGGCATGTTAAGTTCTGATTTCTCTAAGGAATTGCAGTAATATATTGAAAAAAGCAGCCTTCATTGGCTGCTTTTTTTGCTGTCCCGTCAATTTTTTAAAGCCTCTCCCATTTTTTGGGGAAGCGCGATGCTATTGCCGCATCGTCTTTGAATCAATTCCCCTGCAAAATCTAGTGTTCTTAAATGTAAGGTGCCCCATAAAAAACATTTCTTATAAGATCACAAAGGATAATAAATAGATCATTATTGCAATGAAAGCTGCCCCACCAGTCAATCGCAGAAACTCACCTGAATTAATATGGTTTTCATTATATTCAACGTTTACGTCATTTTGACTTTTAGAAACAGAGTGAGCAGCCTCTACCTGCTTGCTATGTAAGATTGCCGAATTAAAGATACGTCCTTCCATTTCATTTCCCCTCCATTACTAATATTACATTTATGTTACATTTATTATCTCATTATGAAACATTTTTGTAAAGGGGGTGATTAATTTTTTCCTATATTACACTAAAAAGTCTTTAATGGAGACTTCAAGCCTCTCTTCCTTAGAGATCAGTTCATTGTAATCTTTTTGTAACATAATGTTTTATCTTAGATTATTTAGCGTTAATCCAAAATGGAACCATAAAAATAAGATAAAACAAGCCGTTAAGAGCCAGGCAATTAAAGGGTTCTTATAATGAATAATTAAAAAGAGATACATGAAAAGATCAAAAAACAAGGACCAATAGTAATTCCAACCGTTATGATAAGTTATTAAGTGGAATTTGACAGCTATCAACTCAATAGCTCCTGAAATCGCCGTCCATAAAAGCAAGTATAAGCAAATCTTAAACTTCTGTTTGGGAAAATGGGGAATATACATCAGAACGATTGCCGGATAACAAACAAATGCTAGATATATGGAGATCAAGGTATCTGTCGGGATGATGGATTTTTTCAAAAGCCACATGGGCTGGTTATAAGTGAGTACCTGATAAATCAAATTTCCTATAATGAAAAAGAGTATGGTTGGATAGTACATTTTCCAGTGCTTCCAGTCCCCCCATCTCCAAGCACATACAATATACATAAGCCCTAAAATTAGTCGCATAAGAATGTCCCTTTTCTTCTTTTCGCTTATTTTTCGCCACATGTATCATTTCATACTTCGATTGAGAAGAAAGAGTATTCCGAGTAATTAGGATCTAAATGAAAGATGTCATCCTCACGACATCTAGTTATATCTATACTAAAAAGCCCCCAACTCGTTGTTTTAACAACCGTTGAGGGCTTAATGTTTCCCTAAGCCTTAAGCGTGTTTAGGGACTTTTCCAAGTTTTTTATTAAACGCGATCATCGTGGCATTTATCAAAAGAATGATCATTGTAATATAAAACACATAGCGAATATTGTACATCGCGGCGACACTGCTTCCAAGCAGCGGGCCCAATAAATTCCCCATAAACTTAAAACTTGAACTGAGGCCAAAAGCCTGGGCCTGAAGTTCATCCGGAGCGTGCTTTTTCACTAGCACATTGAGCGCCGGAAGCATTCCTCCGACAAATAAACCGAGAAGAAATCGCCCGATCATCAACATGACGACATTATGCGCAAGGACCTGTGGCAAGAACGACAAGGCTGCCATGATTAATGAGAACGTCAATATTTTTTTCTGCCCGATTCGATCACTGTATTTTCCTAATATCGGAGCGGCAATAAGAGTGGCAATACCAGACACCGCCACAACTAATCCCGCTATCGTCTCGAGGTGTTTCCCTGTATAAATTGTTTTGGTGTAGATAGTCAATATCGGTTGAATGGACATCATCCCGAGTTGGGTAATCAAAGTGGCAATAAATACAGGAAAGAGCATCAAGAAGATTTTTTTCCTTGTTCCTTTATGGATAACGCGTTTCTCTCTCTCCTTTTTAGCGACATTTTCTTTCACGAAGAAAAAGACAACGGCACTTGCTCCTAGTAAAAGAACTCCAGTTACAATAAAGACGGCTCTGATCCCAATCAATTCGGCGAGCACTCCGCCGATCAGCGGTCCGATTAAGGTCCCCGCTGTTTGTCCAGTTTGAAGGGTTCCAAGTGCTTGTCCGGACTCTTCATCCGGAGTAACCGATGCTTGAAGTGAAATGGACATCGATATGAATCCAGAAAAAACACCGTTAATCAAACGGAGTCCAAGCAATTGCCAAGGGGCGGTAACAAGCCCCATTAAAATGGTCATGACACCCATTCCAATGCTAGCCCGTAAAAGCATCGGCTTTCGTCCATATTTATCCGCCATAGCTCCCCAAATAGGTTGAAAAATGGCAGCCGTTAGCATTTGCGCCGCAAAAATCCATCCAGACCACTGGACAACTGAGCTCATCTTGTGAACACCCAGTCTTTCGATATATAAAGGCAGAAATGGCATGATTAAGCTCATGCCTGCAACTGCTATAAAATTTGATATCCATAAAATACTTAATGTTTTCTTCCAATTATTCATCGTTAATCATCATCCCCAATATGTGCTGCCTATCTAGATTTCGTATTATTTCAGGACATCTTTATGTCATTCCTTTTAAGCATTCATGTTAATCTTGCCTTAAAGTTCTTAAAGCCGATGTTCCTCTACCTGAAAAGTCTCAGGGATTAACCCCTGAGCCCTCTTTGGATTTTTCTAAAATACCCTATTATAGGCTTTTTTAATACATGAAACCATTTCAAATTACTGATCCCGACACATGCTCGCACCCATTCTAGTTTTAGGCCAAAGCTTTCGTGATTAGGCTGTACGTGTATAGCAATCACGAAAAGCAAAAAAAGACTCACTTACTAATGATAATCCCCTGGCTACATAACTTCCAATTACTATCATGCATGAAATCAATGCACGATAATTATGAATAGGCGCAAGAACTACTATCCGTAACACCATGAAAGGTTAAGCTACCCGAAGTTTTTCCCTATATGACTTTCTATATAAAAAAAGCCTCCCACCAGTTTAATAAAACTGATGAAAGGCCTTTTTCTAATTAGAGCCCTAATATTATTTTCAACCCTTGAGACAGTCCATTTCTAAAATAGAGTGCTCGGTATCAGGATTCCTGATTCATTATTGCCTGAGCTTCAATGGTTAGGACGCGTGTAGTGTCCTTGTCGATGTGCTTGCCAGATTGAGCAGTTAGCTCATTAAGGAAGGCATGAAGGTCATGATTTTGCAGCTTCTTATTGAGGCTGTTCTCAATTCCCGCATTGTCAATATTTCCATATTGGGTGTATACAGATACTAATTGTTGTAAGGATTCCGTTGGGTCCTTTTTATCTGCCAAATAGCCCAAACCGTATTGGGAAAGAGGACTTGATGCGACAGGTTGCATAAAGGTCACATCAGGTAAGCTGCCATCTGATTTTCTAGGAGCAGATAATTGAGATGTATCCAGGCTTTTAAAATCGTTATCAGTGAGTGTTAGTCCGCCGTTGATGGTCCAAGAGTTATTCGTTTCATTTTCAGCTGGGGTATTGTCATCCGCCGTTAAGGTTCCACCATAAGCAATGTTATTGTGCAGAACTTCTCTGTAACCCGCAATATTATTGATATCGGTTGGACTCACACGCTCTAGCATGTCGAATTGAGCATGACTATTCCCATAGGCGGTATTGTTCGTCCAATTCGCGGATTGCCCTGGCATATGGTTCGCATAGAAACCATTGGCTCCGTTATTAACCGATAAACAGTATTCAACTGAATGGACAGGTAATTGATCTGGAATATATTGTTTAGTTGAGGTATTCACTTCATAAGCATAACCGCCAACCTTAAATCCATTCTTATCCCCTATTCCATCATTGTTACCTCGATTATTGAAGGACCAGTCGTGATCATAGATAACGTGCCCCCATGAGTTAATACTGTCAAAGCCATCATCACTGTTGTGCCACGAGCGGTCATTTATGAAAGCAACGTTATCCCCATGGCCGCCAAAACCATCTGTGTTTCCGGCATTAGCAGCAGTTGGTCCAAGGTTGTTGTACGCATCACTATTAATGACCGTTCCTGAACCGTGAACATTAACATAAAAACCATTCGCTTCACTATCATGAGCCGCTACATCATCGATAAAGACATTACCTCGAATATTAAAATTTTCGGATTGTTTTTGATCACCCGCTTTAGTTCCAATCACATCAAACCCTTTGAATGTTAGATCTTGAGCACTTGGGTCTATAAAGAAAGCAGCCACACGTCGATCGGTTGACACCCCACTGAAATCAAAAACAGGCCTTGGATCTCCAGGATAGGCCTCATAAGTAATCCCACTCTTCGTAAAATCATTGACATAATGGTAAGTGTCATCGGTTTTTGCCACATCTGCATCTGTTAATTCGAAATCCCCTGCATTTCCACGAATGTAGACAATATCTCCAGAAGATGCCACCGATTGCGCTTTCATTAAAGTTCTAAAGGGAGAACTCTTAGTTCCTGGATTATGATCATTACCAACAGGAGAAACGTAATAAGTGTTTGCCAAAATTGGCTTTGTCGTAGTTGCGGCGTTTGATCCCGTCTTACTCGTATACCCTTCAGCATGTGCACCAACTGCACTCATTGTAAGCATTGTTGCAAGCATACAACCCGTCATTAACAAACTTCCCATTTTTCTCACAATATGTTCCCCTCTCATTTATCCATTCTTCCGAGCTAAACTGCCCTTGATTTTAAAATTTAATAGACTGCTAATTTTCCTGAACGAGCGTATAGGCCACAAATGTTACTGAAAGTCACCTCCCCTTTAAGCCTACCAATGCTTCGCCCGGCCAAGTGCCTATTCCACAAAAAAAATTAGCTTTCTCTTAAACGGGCCCACTCGGAGTTGCAACCGCTATTTTAACCACCCAGCTGCACCTGTCTTTATGTCATAGACTTCTGTAAATCGCGATTTATGTAAAGCGGTTACAATGTATATTGTATACAATATATAAAATGCAGTCTGTCGAAAAAAATCGCAAACATAGACTACTTTTGTTTTCTTTTGCAAGAATGAGTCGAATCTAGTAAAAAGGCTCTATGGTTTTAATGTATTGAGTAAAAGAAAATCCTAGTTTATTAACAAATAGAGTTATATTAAGGAATAGAAACTTCAATACCTAGATGAGAAATTTACTTAATAGACCGGGTTACTTGATTGGTATACTCTGTCTCTGTTGATAGATAAAGATCGAAATAATTGAAAATTTCCTCTCTTATGCCTATAGTAAGCTATATGGCACAAGTAGAAATGGAGTGAGCTTCATGGATTTGAGGAGAAATTGGGCAGGGAATTTTCAATACAGCACGTCAAACTGGCACGAACCTGAATCTGTTGAGGAAGTCCAACAATTGGTTTCAACGTTAAAAAAGATGCGGGTGGTTGGAACACGTCACTCGTTTAATAGCATCGCCGATTCTAATGATAATATAATATCCTTGCAAAAAATGAATAAGGTCTTATCTATTGATCGAGAGAAGGAAACCGTGACCGTGGAAGCAGGCATTAGATATGGGGACCTTTGTCAAATGCTTCATCAGCATGGTTATGCCTTACATAATCTCGCTTCCCTCCCGCATATTTCAGTTGCTGGCGCTTGCGCAACTGCCACACATGGTTCAGGGAATCACAATCAAAATTTAGCGGCAGCCGTAAGCGCTATGGAAGTGGTCACAGCCGATGGCAGCCTTGTAACTTTTTCAAAGGAGAAATCAGAAGAGGAATTACATGGCGCAGTTGTTGGATTGGGTGGTCTCGGCGTTGTCACAAAGCTAACGCTGAATATCCTTCCCAGTGATCAAATGAGGCAGGATGTATACGAGAACCTTCCTTTAGCACAACTCGAAAATCATTTTGATACTATCTTTTCCAGTGCCTACAGCGTCAGTCTGTTTACAGATTGGCAGGATGATCGATTTAACCAGGTATGGCTCAAAACCAAACTGACCGATGATCAGACTTTCTCGTTTGGAGAAGACTTTTATGGAGCCAAAGCGGCTAAAGAAAGTCTCCATCCCGTACCAGGGGTTGGAGCAGAGAATTGTACCGCTCAGCTCGGTATTCCAGGGGACCCGGTTGATCGCCTGCCCCACTTTCGAATGGACTTTACCCCAAGCAAAGGTCAGGAGCTTCAAAGTGAATATATCTTGTCCCGCGAGCATACCTATGACGCTCTTTGTGCAATTAGTCAAATTCGTGAGCAAATCGCCCCTCTTCTGCTTATATCCGAAGTTCGGACCATTGCTCAAGATGAGCTTTGGTTAAGCCCTTCTTATAAGCAGGATTCCGTTGCCATTCACTTTACTTGGCAGGATAAATGGCAAGAAGTTCAACAAGTCTTGCCACTCATCGAAGCCCAGCTTGAGCCTTTCCAAGCCAAGCCGCATTGGGGAAAGCTCTTCACAACTTCACCTGACGCACTACAATCATATTACGAGAAAATGCCTGACTTTCAGCAGTTGCTTACAAAGTATGACCCGAACGGCAAATTCCGCAATACCTTTTTGAACAAATATATATTTAACGAGGGAAAATGAAAACGCTTGGAATGACGATCCCCCTATCCCTCAATACGATTGGGAAAACCAACTTTCAGCAAACAAATCAAAACCACCCTTGTGATAACTAACGGGTTATTTGTGAGGTGCAAAACCATAAATCACAATCCAATTCACAGCACAATTCACAGTATATATCACATAGAAAAAAGGGCTAGAGAATTCCATCTCTAAGCCCCTTTTTTTATTATCTTATTCCACTAAAGGATCTGTTAGTTCAAGAACACAAAATTTTAACTATTATCCAAAAGGCACTGAAAACGCTCAACCCCAGGATACTTTTCCCCTAAACTTGAGATTTAAATCCATATTTCTTATAGAAATTTACAGCCTCGTTATCAGTCTCTGCCAATACATAAGCTAATGAGTATTTTTCTAAAATAAAATTAATCATCTTGCTTTCTATGCTTTCTTTTCTACGGCTTGGTAATACTGCGATATGCCGTATCTCACACCGCTCTTGACCCAATAATTCAATTCCAATACATCCAACAATTTCATCTTCAATCATATAAGCAAATAGTTTTCTATTTGGCAATTCCATATATGCTCTATATTCTTGGTCGATGTTTTTTTCTGAAGTAGCAAAGGATAAAAGACTCCACACAATGGGTTGAATTTCTTTTGATTTCAATTCTTCCAAGAAGGCTCCTCCTTTAGTTGCACACAACAGCGACACCCTTACTCAACAAAAGCTCGCCGATAGTTTAACAACAATTGTTGTTTATATCAGCTTTATAAATATAATAATAAGTCGGAAAGTCTTTTAATACTGAGGTATTTCCTGCTTTCTTGAGAGTTTCGTCTTGAAAGAGCTAAAATTGACTGTATACTCATATTAGTGGCACTATCTAAGTTTTTTTCATAATCATCAATAAAAACCGTTTCACTTGCTGGTAGATTCATTACTCTGATTGCGTTTCAAAGATAACCGAACTAGGTTTGTATTCCCCAATCTCAAAATTAAATGTAAAATTGTCAAAGTAATCGTATATCCCTGCGTTTTTTAAGACTCTTATAATAGAAGGGTCTGTATCTGATATTACCCCGGCTTTATACTTTTCTTTTAATGCTTCAATTGTTTTTTTTAGCATCATCAAAAAACACATAATTGGAATCGTTATACACTCTATCATAAGCAATAATTTCAGCTTGTTGCATCGATAATTTGATTTCAGGTAGCATTTCAGAAAATTTTTTATAATAATTCGTATACCTTTCAAGTTCTTCGGATTCACTCTTGTATATTTCCTTTTTTAAGATTTCGTTTGCTTTTAAAAATGCTTGATTAAGTCTTTCCTTTGGTATTGAACGGAGAATATCAAGATTAATATATTGCAAAGCTTTCTCAGTTAATTTCCAATCGCCTGTGGCAGGATGAAAAATTGTCCAACCAAGATCGAAAAAAATGCCCCGTATAGGTTTCGTTAATTCCATTTTCAATCTCCCCCCCTGTTCATACATTAATACATTTTCTTCTTCAACTATTCTGACCGATATTTCAATAAGGAACGGCGATATCCTTATTAAATAAAAGCATTCGTTTGTTGAATAAGGATTACTTCTTAACAGATCCTCTTAAATTAACCAGGTTATTTGGATTTATTGCCCACTTGTTCATAAGTTCAATTTGCTTCTCTTTTAAATCCTCGTAGGGCTCAATAATAAGCTCAACTTCATTAAATCGTTCATCAAAAGAATTTGAACCTTTGAGCTTTCTATACCCACCAAACCCTTGTTCATCATTTAGTAACCACACAACTTTTTTTATATTTGCAAACAAAATACCGCCTGTACACATAGGGCAAGGTTCTAAAGAAGTATAAATTGTAAACTTCTCACGATTTACTTTAGCATCCAGAATAGCTTTACCCGCGTTTCTTATGGCATCTATTTCAGCGTGAGCTGTTGCATCTTGTTCAGGATGTACCCGATTCCGTCCTTTGGCAATTAAATTGTGGTTTTCGTCAACAATAACTGCCCCGATTGGATATGTATTTTCATTTAATGCCTGTACAGCTTCTTCTAGTGCTTTTTCTAAAAAATATCTATCTCTATCGCTTTTCATATCTCTTCCTCCCCTATGCAGTTTTCCGTTCTAAAACTGTACTTAACCTTAACTTTAACAAAAAAGGAGACATCTCCTTCTTGAAGAATAGCCCCCGTTTTGTACAAGAAGTGGATTATCCTTCAAACGGCAAAGGTTGAGTTCCATCGACATCGGTGAAGCCATATTTTCTTGCTAGTTCAGCCACCATTATTGTGTCACCAGAAAACTTAAATACTTTGTTGTCTGATGCCAATGCCACAACCGCACGACCTACATATGCTGTTGTTTCCGTTGCTCCATCCTCAGATCCAAAACCTGAATCTGTAACTCTTTCTGTCCTCATCCAACCAGGACAAACTGCAACCGCTGAAACATTAAAGTCCCTTAATTCCTTTGCCAGTCCTAATGTCATTCGATTGATAGCATTCATAGCCAAATCGTAGTATAAATTACTTGAAATTTTGTCCTTGATAAAAAATGTAATGTTAACAATTAGACCTTTTTGGTGTCGTTTCATAAGTGGTACAGCGTATCGAGCAGTCAGCAGATAAGCTTGTGGTCCAGCAACCATCATTGCATCCCAATGCTCTAGTGGTCGTTCCCAAAAATGCCGTCCATCTCCTGATGGTAGAGAACTTTCGGAACCACCAAATACACAATTGACTAAAATGTCGATACCACCGTGTTCCCTATCAATTTGATCAAACAGTTTTCTCACGTCATTGTCGTTTGTATGATCACATCGTATTGCGATTCCTTTACCTCCTCGTGAAGTGACACCATCGGCAGTTTCCTCAATGGTTTCTGGACGGTTATCGGTTGTTGCTCCTTGAATGCTCCTTCCAGTCACATACACAGTTGCACCCGCAGCACCAAGTTCATAAGCTATACCCCTCCCAGCTCCACGAGATGCACCTGTAACCACAGCAATCTTACCTTGTAATGGTTTTATAGCTAACTACCACCTTTCAAAATATGTGAAGCCTTCTATATTATCTTCCTTATACTTCAATGATAAAGGGCCATTCTCCTTCTTGAAGAATAGCTTCCGTTAGTTTAATAAGCCTAAAATCCTTTTATCTAAGTCCATCATCTTCCAGACCTTTTAGATAAATGGTTGTAAAGAATTCAAGAAAATATGTATTTTGGTCAAAGTATTTCTTAAATGAAGACAATACATCATCCTGAAACTGTCTATTTTCTACCCAAATTGACATTGCACCTAAATCGTTTGCCAACTGTTCTTTCACTAATTCAAGAGTATCATCTGTAAATGAATTACTGTGTTCCGCTAACCATTCGAACCATTCTTTTACCACATCATTAATAGGAGTTGGTTCTCCTTTTAAAACATATTCCTCTATATCGTTTAAGGCAATTGCAGTAAAATAATCCAAAGTAACCTCGGCAAAATTTCTTATATCCACTTGTAAGCACCTTCCCTCATTCCAATTATATTAGAATATTATGTTCATTCCTTATTGAACTATTCTGAGTCAGCCTTTAGCTCAATAAGAAAACAGCGATACCTTCTTGAAGTATCGCTACCTTTAGTTAAAAATCATAGTTCCTTTAATATCTCCTTAGCTTTAACATCAACTTCTTCTAATTTCTCACCTTCAGAAGGTCGTTCCGCTAATCTAATCAAGTCATTTTTAAGTGCCATTTTGGATTCAGCAGGAAAACGCTGCACTAAAACATCTAAACACCAATATTTCCATATGTCATCTTCGGTTTCAAATACTTTTCTGATATGTGGAGTTGTCTCATTTGGAAAATCCAAGAGTAAATCAGCTATTTTAGGAGCAATTAACCAATTCATATCCTGAATCCATTCAAGAAGTTTTGGCACAAGATAAATAATTTCTTCACGATCAAGTCCGTTTAATTTTTCTACACTACTGATGTCAAATTTATCTTTAGGAAGCAAAACCTCTAAATGTTCCATTTATGGACGACCACCTCAATACTGTTTTATTTTATCCTGCACTTATACAAATATATAAATCCTTATTCAACAAACGCTCTCGTTAGTGAAGTAGCGCAATATTCTATATTTTTAGCATTCATTATTTTCCTGTTTCTGGTTAAAAAATAAAAAGCATCTTTTCATTTTAGTGAAGAGATGCTTACTTTTAAATGAGACAAGACAGCCTTGTTCAACAATCGCTTATCGTTAGTTGAATATGAATTACTATTTTCCTTTATAAATTTTCACTTTATTACCAATTGCAACCTCAATAAAAACAAACAAAATTACAGCAATAATCTCAGTTTTATATGAAATTGTAATATTAGTCATTAAGCTATCAGCCACATATAAGGCAAGCCAAGTAAAGATGCCATCTATTATCATTCTTTTTATCAAAAAGAATTTTCCTGTTATTAAAAATTTAATGATTGGAGTTGTGACTAAATCAAATATAAAATCAAGAACGAAGAAAAATATTATGAACCTAATCAAGGCATATAAAGATGTATAATTAACGCCAAACAACTTGAAAAAACCAGTTTCACCAAGAATAATAATGCCAATGATAACGGTAATCGATAATATTATAAGGACAATTATCCCTATAACAACTATTATTTTTTCTAATAAGTTCATTCTATCGACTGGCAACTTATCATTATCCTGAGACAATTATTACACCACCAATAAAATCAGTTTCAATTCCTTTCTTGAATTTTTAGTGTTCACCATATTTATGGAACGCTTCCTTCTTCAACTATTCTGAACCTTGTTTGAAGAAGCGAAGGCGACAGCCTTGTTCAACATAAGCTCTCGTTAGTGGAATAACAATTTGCTTACAGCTCACCAATGTGACTAAGAATTAGAGCAATCGGAATAACAACTAAAATTATTAAAGAAAATAATATTACCATTAAAATCTTTCTAATTGATATTCTCCAAATAAGCCTCAAGCTACAAATGATGAAAACAACCATTACTACAAACGTAAGTAAAGTTCCTATTGGCTCAACTATTCCAAAAGTTCTTTGTATAAAGGAAAATCTTCCTGTAATGAAAAAGAAATTCTTAATAAGTACACCAAACATTATTAATGCTAACAAAAGAGATACAAAACCATATACCTTTCTAGTCAACAGTTTCCCCTCCTTTGAAGACTCCCTTTTTTTTGCAACATATTCGTATTCCACTCTTTTTCACTATACTGATCTTTAGTTTAAGCGAAATTATTCACATTATTTTTAATGGTTATAATATAATATTATATTAACATAAATATCCGAATACTCTGTGTAAACGCTTTATAATTCATGCTCAAAATCACAGCAAATTCACACACCCTACACAATAATTATTTCATCCTTGTGAATTGATATGCGACTTGTTAAGTGAATTATATATAAAAAGGTCAATAGGCTGATATTACAATAAAAATCGCACGGTGAAATTCATTGTGAAAGCCCGTGCGATTTGCCTTGATAGTTAGTTGTTTGCACCTCACAAGCGAACCCGTTATGATGATAACGATTGGTTTTGATTCTTGAGCGAACGGTGAGTTTCGTGGAGAAGCCAGGATTGCCCACCATTTTCCTTACGCACGCAGCCCTTTTTCGTGGGAAAGGCACTTTTACACACCAATAAAACTCGTTCGCGGTGAAAACCCTTATCCTATTTGACCCACTCGACAATGTCCTTAAGATTCTGCCGGGATTTTGGTCGTGGCTCTCTCACTCGATATCCAAAGGCGGCAAAGCAGGCGACACCAAAATGCTTCTCATCTAAAATGCCCTCTTCTTTAAGAACTTGAGTTACCTTATCCCGATCAAACCCCTCGATTGGACAGGAATCGATTCCCATGATCGCGGCAGTAGTCATCATATTACTTAAAGCTATGTACGCCTGTTTGCATGCCCAATCAAACATAGCCCGATCGCTTTCCATCAGTTTAAAATCGGATTCAGCAAAATTCTTATAGTTTTTATCAATTAACAGTTGGACGATCTCTTCTGGAATCTGATGGACCTCCCTCATCATATGAGAAACATAATCCGAGTCGTATTTGAGATCCGTCATGGTCCGGGCTAAAACTACCATAAAGTGACTGGCAGTCGGGGCTTGCCCCTGTGCTCCCCACGAGACATTTTTTAGTCTCTCCCGAATCTCTTGATTTTGAATGATGACGAACCGCCAAGGCTCAAGACCCACTGAGCTAGGCGATAACCTTGCTGCTTCTAAGATCAAGTCAAAATCTTCATCCGGAATTTTCCTCTCTGGGTCAAATTCCTTACAAGCATGGCGAAAGTTAAAGGCTTTTAATAAAAGATCCTTATTAGCATGACTATTCGTAAGCTTCATACAAACCTCTCCTTTAATTATAAGAAAAATCATCATTAGGATGTCTTTTCCCCGTAAGGATATTCTTATCTCTTGGAGCATTCTATCGCCAAAAAGGCCACTCTTTCAAGCAATCTGCCTTCAACCATTAAAAGAAAAAGGCCTCCCACAAGTTTCAACTTATGAGCGACCTCCATTTATCGGTTTCGTTCGCTTACTCTAATGCTTTCCCCTTCGTTTCAGGGATACAAATAAGCATAATGATAAGACCAATAGGGTAAATCAAGAAGATCAGTGACAAGGCACCATACAAACTGCCTCCTGTTGCAACTAATCCAATGATAACCGGACCGAAGCCGGCCAATCCCCGTCCTGTACCAAAGATAAAGTTCTCAGCTGTTGAGCGAGCTTCCGCCGGAAAGTTTTCAGCTAAGACGGCACCGATTCCGCCCATCATACCATTCACAAAAAATCCGAGCAATGCGCTACCCCATAATAATAACGTTTGATCATTAAATACGAAGAAATAGATCACACAATAAATGGTTCCACAGATATAATAGAGAGCAAATGTCTTTTTCCGTCCAATTTTATCGGCCAGGATTCCAAAAATGGTAATTCCGATTAACATACCAATCGTGGAAATGAGCATCCAACCGCTTGCTTTGCTCAAAGTATACCCATATTTATTAGCCAGAATGGTAGGCATCCATGTGAAGATTCCATAATAACCAAAGTTCTGAATGAAGGACATGAAGATCAAACCGATTGTCGTAACCGCTAATTTCCTATTGGCAAAAAGCTTTTTCAAAGGGAATTTTTTCAAGTTATCTAATTGAAGCTGTTCTTCAGCAGTTATTGTCTTTTGTTCGGCTTTTCTTAATAAGGTTCGTTTATTGAGATTAGATTGTCTCCACATTTCCGGTTCTTCTAAACTTTTACGTACAAATAAGGCTAGTAGTGCCGGAATTAATCCGACTAAAAAGACCGCTCTCCAGCCAAATGCCGGTACAATGAAGACGGGAAGAACGGAAGCCGTTAAAACGCCTACTTGCCAGCCCAAGGCAACAATGGAGGTGGCTTTTGCACGTTGATTTTTCGACCATGTTTCTGTAACAGCTGTCATGCCGATGCCAAACTCTCCGCCTACTCCCATTCCGACTAAGAATCGAAGGATTAAAAGCTGTGAATAATCCTGTGCAAAATAAATTAGCCCTGTCGCAACGGTAAATAAAAGAATCGTGTAGGCTAATGTACGCATTCTGCCAAATAAATCCGCAATAAATCCAAATAGGTAAGATCCCGCAAGCATCCCCAGTGTTGTCGCTAATGTCAGATTACCGCCTTGAACCGTTGAAAGGTGGAAGTCTCTTGTAATATAGACTAATACGAAAGAAATCAAAAGGAAATCCATACCTTCAGATCCATAACCTAGAACTGAACCTATTAATGTTTTAATGCGTTGTGATCTCGAAGAAACGGCTACACCTAACTGCTCAGGCTTGCTCAATGTCGCCATTATTATTCCCCCTAATGTCTTGGTCTACAGTCTCTTTGGAAGAATAACAAAAGCCTTCTCGCCGCATGACGAGAAGGCTTCTAAAAACATAATAGTCCTATTACTAGACTATATGCTTTAATCCGCTTCCTTCTCAGCCTCACAGGACTGGGTTAAAGGACTGTTTTAATTATATTAATCTTTACACAGGTTTCCCTTGCTGTCAAATGCAAAAATAGGAAATAAATAAAGGGATGACCGAGGGAACCTGAACTATTATTATCATTAAGAAAAATAAAGGAGAGTTGTCTCTTATAAAGGATAACAAGTGCAAATCTTGTGCAATCGTAGTAATATAAAAATATGTTTTTTTAAAATAAACATAAAATAAAGAGTTAGAAAGTTATTAAATTTGAACCGATTTCTTATTAGATTGAATTTAGGGATTCCAATTAGATGAAATTACCCTTTAGGAAAATAACGTCCCAGGCAACTTCAGCCTCTCTATTCCTAACCAAAAATCCTCTCCCTCCCCTCTTGCAGATTAGATTAATGAATGAAGGAAGGCTACGAACCATTAGATAGAAACAGGAGGCACCACTATGATTGAAGTAATAACATTTGCCGATATTATTTTGCGTTTACCAAGTGAAGATAATTACAAGGATTATATAACGAACCACCTGCAAAGCTTGAAGCCTAAAATACGGACCGAAGAGATCCTCTCCATTTCAAAGCCACATAAAAATGAAGAGAATTGGGCCATTGAAAGTAATATTTTAGCTCAATTTATCCTTAATATTCCGGAGAGGGAACCTGGACTTCGCGTTCAAGCTTATGTGGATGACATTATTCCTTTTTTAAAACGGCACATTCCAAAGTGCAATGAAGTATTAAGTACAAAAGTAGTGCAATTGAAAAGAAGTTTAGAAGATGAACGATAAAGCGTTGTTGCTTTATGAGCGATCATAAAAACTACGATATTTTTTTGGCGTTACCCCTTCGATTCTTTTGAATGTGGCGATAAAATGGCTGACATCATTAAATCCAACATCATGAGCGATGTCTTTTAATAACACCTCTTCCCCCGAAGATAAGCGCCTTTTGGCTTCGCGAATTCGAAGGTTTATAAGAAACGCATAGGGACTCATGTTGAATGTGGCTCGAAAAAGGGAGCTCAAATGCTGAGAACTCATACCAGCATAATCAGCAATCTCACGAAGGCCAATGTTTTCTGGATACATCACATCAAGCCATTGGATAATCGGTCGAAGCTTCTCATAGTTTTGCGAAAGTGAGCTTTGACCTTGATGGCGTCCAAATTTCTTTAACATGATTAGAAAACTATATAAATCTGCTGAGCTATCAAGACGAGCGAGTTCCGTTTCCTTCTCAACCCGGGCGAGCATCTCCTCCACTTTTTTAGAAAAAGGAAGTTTCTTTGTATCGACATATAATGAAGAAAAATTAATTTCCAGCGCGTTTAAAATCGACGTCACAACCGAACCGCCAAACGTCAAATAAAGTGTAGACCACTCACGAGTCTTTGCATAATAAGAATGCGGTGTATAGGGCGTCAATAAGATGCCTTTGCCGGGAGTTAAAAGATAATCGTCTCCATTAAAGGTGAAAATCCCCTCCCCTTTCACCGTTTGCAGCCAATGATAGTAAGGATAACCTTCTGGTCTGGCAAAATCTTCTTCACGAGGATTATAACCAATAGTATCAATAAAAACAGGAAGCGGTGTGCCCATTGACAAAAACGTATGTCGTTTCTTAACTTCTTCCATTTTTTCTCACCCCTCACCTTGTTTGTTCGTTACTTGTGAATGCTCTCGGAAGGCCTCTCTTGCACGCATCTCATAGAACTCCCTATAGTTTATAATAGTAAAAAGACGGACATCGCCTATACTTGAATGCGAGCGCCCGTCCTTTATTCCTAATCCCTTTTTAAGATTAACACTTCATACGGCTTAAGCTTGACCGTTCCGGAAACGACCTTATCGTTGATTAGTTCTTGATAAGAATTGCTAGCTGGAAGAGTAATAGTTGATTCCGATTCGTTAAAATTCATCACGAATGTATAGTTAGTTTTACCGTGAGAACGTGTTGAGACACTCACACCTTTTGGAAGTTCAGTCTCTAATGCCTTTGCCAACTCAAGATTCGAGCTTAATCTGTTATAAAAGTCATCAAGGAAACGCTGCTCATTTCGGGAAGCCATGTAGAAGGCTTGACCGCTGCCAAACTCATTCACGGTAACCGCCGGCATGCCTTTGTAATACTCCGACTGATACTCGGCAAGGACCGTAGCCGTTTCAACATGAATCACTTCACAGTAGTCACTTGCTGAATAACGCCCTTCACCAGACAGTTTACCCATGCCATGTGCTTCGTCCCCTGTAAATAGTAACTCATTGGTTTCTGAATCGTAAAGTGAATCAATTTCTTCAGCCCAAATACCAAGAAGCTTTCCTAGTGGGCCAGGGAATCCACCTAAGAAGGTCAAATCATTTTCGTTAACAATGCCGCTCCAGTACGTTGAAACAAGCGTTCCGCCGCCTGAAACAAAGGCTTCAAGGTTTTCAGCTACCCCTTGGCGAATCATGTATAACATAGGTGCCACAACAAGCTTATATTTTGAGAGGTCCGCTTCAGAGGCAACAATATCAACCGGAATGCCTTGCTTCCAAAATGCTTTGTAATGCGCCTGGCATGTTTCGATATAGTTTTTCTTTTCAAGTTTTAATCCTTGCAAATCATCAATTGCCCATTGATTTTCCCAGTCATAAATAATGGCAACCTCTGCATCAATGGTCGATCCAATGACCTCAGCTATTCTTTCTAATATCTCACCAATTTCAGCGACTTCACGAAAAACACGGGTGTTTTCATGGCCGGCATGATCAACCACAGCCCCATGGAATTTTTCGGAGGCACCTCGACCCTTTCGCCATTGAAAATAGAGATTCGAATCCGCGCCATGAGCAACAGCCTGCAGACTTGCCAACTTGTGCATATTAGGTCGCTTTGGCTTATTGACTGGATGCCAATTGACCAGGCTCGGAGTATTTTCCATAATCAAAAACGGTTGTTGTTTTAATGAACGATAAAGGTCGTGCATGAATGAAACGTCTGATGACAAGTCGGAAGTATCTTGAGTATCGTTGTGCCACGCTGGATACGTATCCCATGTAACGACATCGACCTCCTTGGCAAACTTGTGATAGTCGAGACCAAGAAACGGGCCCATGTGAGGATGATTCCCCATAAAGTTGGTTGTAACTGGAATGTCCGGTGTCAATTCGCGCAACGGCACGATTTCATTTTTATAAAAATCAATGGTTTGATCTGTGACAAATCGTTTCCAGTCTAGATTATGAGCATGAACAAAATTCTCCCCATGTGGAGCCGGTGATTCGATTTGTGACCAATCAGTATATGTGTGGCTCCAAAATGACGTCCACCACGCATGGTTCAAGTCTTCAAGCGTTCCATACTTAACTTTTAGCCAATCACGAAAAGCTTCCTGGCAGAGGTTACAATGACACTCGCCACCGTATTCATTAGACACATGCCACATGATGAGTGCCGGATGATCTTTATAACGATCAGCTAGGATTCTATTGATGTTTTGCGTCTTCTCACGATACACAGGGGATGTGTAGCAATGGTTGTGGCGTTGACCATGCAGATTTCGTTGTCGATTAGGCTGTACGCGAAGTACTTCTGGATATTTTTGCGACATCCATGCTGGTCTTGCTCCGCTTGGTGTCGCCAAAATAACATAAGCACCTTGTGCCGCAAGTCTATCCATAGTATTGTCTAACCATTCGAAGCTGTACTTTCCTTCTTCAGGCTCTATCGCACTCCAGCCAAAGATATTTAATGAGAAAGCATTGCAATGAGCAAGCTTCATAAGGCGATAATCTTCTTTAATTATTTCAGGATACCGCAGCCACTGGTCCGGGTTATAATCTCCGCCGTGTAAAAAAGCTTTGACTTTGTCCTGAATCGCTTTAAATTTAGTATTCATAGGTCCTCTCCTTGTTAGCCTGTCTTCCATAAGTTAGTTAGTCCCTACACTTACTTCACTGCACTTCCTAGCATTCCAGAAATGAATTGTTTTTGTAGAAGTAAGAAGAAAATGATAATCGGTATTGTCGCAATCGTAATCCCTGTCATGACCTGGCCATAATCGATGATCGAGACACCAATCAAACTTGAGAGAGCGACTGGGAATGTGTACATATTGCTC
This sequence comes from Pullulanibacillus sp. KACC 23026, assembly GCF_029094525.1. NCBI lineage: Bacteria > Bacillati > Bacillota > Bacilli > Caryophanales > Sporolactobacillaceae > Pullulanibacillus > Pullulanibacillus sp. KACC 23026. The sequence goes on from NZ_CP119107.1 coordinate 4,405,749, forward strand.
GATGTTGTCGCAACAAGCGGCCACATGAAATTGTTCCATTGCATCATGAATAAATAAATGGCTGTTGCTGCAAGTGCTGGTTTCATTGATGGGATGACAATTGTCAAGAAAATTTTCAACTCTCCAGCGCCATCAATTCGTGCAGCTTCCATTAAAGCTGTTGGGAAGGCAATGAAGTTTTGCCTCATTAAGAAGATCGCAAATGGGAATACAAGCTGGGGAGCAATGAGTGCAAAATAGGTGTTAAGCAAATGAAAATCCGCCATCAAACGGAATAGTGGAATTAATGTTGCTTGATAGGGAATCATCATTGACAGCATAAGCACCGTGAAAATCACTCTTTTACCTTTAAATTCAAATTTGGATAAGGCATAGGCTGCGAGTGTACAAATAGTCAATGATAGTGCGACATAGACCAAGGAAACCAATAATGAGTTAAAAAGGACTCTCCAAATGCCTACCGAATCATTTAAGTTACTTAAGTTTGTCGCCAGTTGATTACCGAACGAAAGCGTCGGTGGATTAGTAAACATTTTACTTGAATGGTTGGTAGCTCCGACAATCATCCAATAGAAAGGGAAGATTGAAATAATCAGCGTAATAATTAAAGGAAGGTAAAGCCCAACTTTAGTTCCAAAGTAGCTTTTATTTTTGTGTGTGACCGTTGTCGTCGCCATGTCTATTCATCTCCTGTCACTTTAAATTGCACATAAGAAAGGATTGCAACAATAATTACAACAATATAGGCAATGGCTGAAGCGTAACCGAAGTCGAAATATTTAAAGCCATTTTGATAGATATAAAGTCCAAGCGTCATGGTTGCATCGCCTGGTCCACCTTTTGTTAAGTTATAGGGTTCATCGAATAACTGTAAGGTTGAGATAGTAGAGATGATGGCTGTAAACAATATCACCGGTTTTAATTGCGGAACCGTGACATTAATAAACTGTCTAAATTTCCCTGCTCCGTCTAAGCTTGCGGCTTCGTACAGTTCTTCAGGAATGTTTTGCATAGCCGCTAAATAGATAACCATGTTATAGCCAGTCCAGCGCCACGTCATCGCTAGAATAATAGAGACCTTTGCACCGATTGCTGTCGTTAGCCAATGAACCGGTTTAATCCCAACATAACCTAATAAGTGGTTGATAAGACCATTATCTTGTAAAAGGATGGAAAAAAGGATGGAGTAAGCAACCAGTGAAGTGACAGCTGGCATAAAGAAACTTACTCTGAAAAAGCCTCGAAGTTTTAATAGCTTACTATTTAATGCAGAGGCTAGAATTAAAGCCAGAATCAGCATAATAGGTACTTGGATGACAAGAATAATAAAAGTATTTTCTAATGCTTTATAGAAAACAGTGTCATGAAATAACCGGACGTAATTAGCAAATCCAGCAAAGACATAGGTTCCTTGGTCGAGTTTTTCAAAACTTAAGATCAAGGAAGAAAGTATCGGATAGATTGTGAAAATAATGAACAATATTAATGCTGGCATTAAGAACCAATATGGGATTGATCTATTACGTGTCATGATTTTCCCCCTCACCCTTTTGATCAGGCTAATTGATAACTAGCCTATGTAAAATATGATTTTCTCTTCAGGAGAAACCTTTTCTGCAAATTTTTAAGTAGACTTTGCGAGGCTTGAGAATAGTTTGGTGAAACCCAAAACCACGGCCAAAACGCTAGTCTCATTTGGTTAGGCAATCCCTAATGAACTTGAAGTATCCAATAAAGCCTATCCGTTCAGGTGCTTATTTATAGTCATCGGAAATAGTCCGTTTCTCGGGATTTTAATGGATTTATATGATCCCGTTCCTCCCGGATTCTATATTTGCCGTCACTTTCGTTTTTAAAATTTAGTTTTTAACAAGCAGTCCGATTCAAAATATACAAGAGACGCCGCAACGTCCCTTGTTATTTTTAATTAAAATCTTGCTTCTTTATTGATTGATGTGTGTTTTCACGTTAGCTTTCGCTGTATTTAATGATGATTTAACATCTTTACCATTTGTAATTTCTGATTGCATCTTGATGGCTTCATCACGTGCAACCGCGTCGTTAGCTGTATAGAAAACAGATGGAATGTTTTGCATTTCGTTTGCAAACAATTGCCACACTTTTTGATCGCCAAAATATTTTTCTGGTTGGCTAAATAAATCATCTTTATACACTGGCAAGTAACTTGGGAATAATCCCCCCTTCATAGTTTGCACCTGCGTATTATAGTTAGTTGTAAACCATTCTAAGAAGTCATAAGTGGCATCAACATTTTGACTTGATTTGGAGATAACGAATGAGCTGCCGCCTTGGTTCGCTGCACGTGTTCCTCCTTGTGTGTATGAAGGTAATAGCATTACACCCCATTTACCGGATTGATCAGGAACCTGTTGTTCAAGCGTACCCACTAACCAAGCACCAGCTATAGCAGTCGCTGTTTTGCTGTTTGAAAGTGAGGATACCCAAGCGCTCCAGCCAGATGCACCAAGTAAAATTTTATCTTTTGCCATCTCTTGCATAATGTTTGCTGCTTTTACTGAGTCAGGTGTACCTAATGTTGTTTGTGTACCCGCTTTGTTGAAATACCCTTGACCAAGTTCACTTAAAAGAATCGTGTAAACCGTGATATCCGTGTTGTCATAACTTAGCATGTCGACGCCCGTTTTTGCTTTGATGGTTTGTCCTGCTTTGATGTAATCATCCCAAGTTTTAATAGAATTAGGATCAACACCCGCTTTTTTGAAAATATCGGTGCGGTAGAATAAACCTACAGGACCCGCATCAAGTGGTAAGGCATACATATCACCTTTGTATGAAACACTATCAATTTTGTATTGTGGGAAATCACTCTTGTGTTTATCAGCAAACCCCTGTTTCGTAATGTCAACAAAAGCGTTAGGGAAGCTTGATAAGTAACCATTAATCCCATCATCAACCAATAAAGCAGCATCTGGAAGGCCCTGACCTTGAGCTTGCAGACCAGTTGTAATCTTTGATCGAATATCATCATTCGCCATTTCAACGATATTGGCATTGAAGTTAGGATGATCCTTCTGATAAGTTTTAACAGCCGCCTTTAAGATTGGAACATTAATATTTGTTGCCCAAATTGTAATATTGGCTTTACCGTCACTTTTACTCCCACTGCCATTACTAGTTGAACTACCGCAACCAGCAAGTGCAAGCACAGCGATAAGCGCAATAACTGCTAATAAAGAAATCGACTTTTTCACTTTAGTTCCTCCTATCTAAATTCATCTAAAAGTATAAGTATCTTAACACAAGGTTGTATTTTGAATAGGCCTCTTGTGTCTGCATAATTGATTATAAAACGTTTTCATTGCTGCCGAAATATGAAAATCTGTTTCTAAAGTATAAGAATATGAAACTGAAATAAATCCCCGTATCAACTTAATTCAAACTTTCGCGTTCGCGATCAAGGATGATCGTGAGCCAGCTTGCTGCTTGAAATAACCTCGTGATTTCACATCTTTGAACGACTCCGTGCTGGCTTGCTAAATACGAGGTTCATTTGTATCTAGTTGTTAGATTGATTTTTTACTAAAGCAGGTCACCTGAGTAACAAAAAATAAGCGGAGATTTTTCCGTTAAACGGCAGAATCGAGCTCAGATGCGGGTATATAAGCGGAGGTTTTCCGGTTAAGCAGGGAAAAATGACTCCCAACCACACTTTCTGGAGTCAATAGCCGGAATTTCTCCGTCTATTTTAGCTATTTTCAGCACTATTTCCTAATTAAGAGGAATTTCTCCGCTTAATTAGGAAATCCGCTACCTTAGCGTCTCCTATTAAAGACAAAAGCTTGGGGAAAACCCCAAGCTTTTGTCTGCTAATTATAGTGTTCCATAGATTTTCTCTCACGTTTCGGAACTAGTTAGTCTAAGGACGCGATCCTTTTTAAATTCTTTAGTGTTTGGTTAAGACTGGACGATTCATTTCAAACACATTTAAAGAAGGTAATGCGTTTCCATTTTGGTCGAACAGGGTTTGGTTATCCCAACCATCGCCGCCTCCGTCAATCCAGCCAGCACCTTGAACTGGAATCCATGCCGGTTCCCAATAAAAGTAGCCCAGCGCTTGGTCATTTGGCACGCTGAAAAGTGTTTTCGTTAAATCTTTCATAAATTTTGCCTGTCCTTGAACGGTAGCAGGATATCCTTGAACGACATCATCAGCTGTAAAGTTGTTTGGTTCATTATCAAAGTCTTGCAAGGTATAAGCGTACGCCGTCTCAGCGATGACAACGGGTTTGTTGTAACGAACGGTAATATCATCCATGTTGTTTTTCAATTGAGCAAGTGTACCATGCCAATATGGATAGTAAGATAAGCCAATAATATCGAATGGTACATCACGTTGGGTAATATTATCAAAGAACCAACGAGAGGTATCATTATTACCCCCTTGGTCTATATGAAGCATTATTTTTGCATGGGGATCATTAGCTTTAACCCCACTAATGCCTGCTTTTAATAAGGTAGCCAGATTATCAAAACCTTCGGATGTCCAATCTTTTCCATAAGGCCATAGCATGCCACTTGTGATTTCATTCCCAATTTGGACCATATCTGGCGCTGCATTGTGCAGCCCTAACTGTCGAATAACATTTACCGTGTAGTCATGGACTTGTTGTGTTAATTGATCAAACGTATCATTTTGCCATGCTGCTGGAACAGTCTGTTTGCCTGGATCTGCCCAAGTATCAGAATAATGAATGTCTAGTAAAAACTTAAAGCCCATGGCCTTCGCTTCACTGGCCACTTTGATTGTATTCGCTAAATTGTTATAACCATCTTCTTGGACAGGGTTCACCCATAGCCTTAGACGAATATAATTTACTCCATGGTCCTTTAATATTTTTAGAAGATTCTCTTGTTGACCATGGTCATAGAATACACCGCCGTGATCAACAATCGCCTGATAAGACGAAATATCCGCACCTTTAATAAATGGTGCAGTTGGTGCTTTGCCATTCTCATGATTCGTTTTTGCGAAACTGACCGTTGTTGTTGAGATGACCATAAAGACTCCCACAATAACTGACATGAAGATAGCGCCTATTCCCTTTAATCTTCTACGCATTCCGAGTCCCTCCAAACGCAAAATTATAACCGCTTTCATAAAACGGCCATAAAAATATGGTAAAACAATTCAAACAATTTATTAATATAAAAAAATGAATTCAAAATATAAAAAAATGAAAATCAGTACCATTCAGAATTCCTCATCCAGCTTGAGAGCGAAATAGCCACCAATCCATCGGTTCAACCACTTCATTGACCATCCGACTGAGGTGACTCTTTATGGAAATTTGGCGCTGATTACCTTCAAGATCCTGCAAACCAACTGCTTGCCTCACGATCTTGAGTGCCCGACCCGAATTTCCTTCAAGCTGGTTTACCTATTTTACGCAGATACAAATGCAGCCTTCTCACCTAATGTCCCGAATTTTTTGGGGGCTTAGGTAAGAAAGCTGCACGAAGAAAATTCTAGAACTGAACTATCATAAACCCCAAGCAGCAGCCTGGATGGCGGGTCTCCCTCAAAAATCGAACAAGCTCCCCACAGCATGGCTTTCTTTTGGAAAGACGCTTTCAGCCTTTCATATAATATTGGCTGCATTTTTGTTTGGCTTCCTCATATAATTGCTTGATCCGCTGATGTTCTAGATAGGATGATTGCCTGCGGTTCATAGAGATGGTTATGGTAAAAATGAGGCAATTAGCTCGAAACATGGAACGACCCCCTTTTCAGAGAATTCTTCATATAAAGTGGGATTAGCTGATCCCTAATCCTTTTTTCTTTAAATCAAAGCGTTAATTGGCCAAGGTTACTAAGTTGAGTGCTTTGTCCCTCTGTTTCAGTCTCTTCGGCATTGATTTCTCCTTCATTGATTCGAATGAGGCTTTGCAGCGTACCTCTTAAGCTTTTTACGGGGATGATCACCTCTCCAAATATATCGAGCGTTTTGATCTTGGCTAGCAGGGTGTCCTCTTGAACATCTTGGTCAAAGGTGAGTTCGCCTGTGACGATAAAGGAAGTTGGTTGTTTCAAAGCCAAAAGCTGATCATTCGACCACTTTTGATCGTCTTCAATCAAAACAAAGCTATTTTCATAGGTCACCACCTCGGTCTCTATGTCATCGGTTATTTCGAAGACCAAGTCTTCTACCTGTTCATGACAGATGATGATTCCGGTTGAGCGAATATGGGTAATGGCCTCAGATAACTGTTCACGACTAATATCTGCTTCAAGAATAATTGGGTATTCAGTATAGAGCTTTTTCTTTCTTAATCGGCGGATTGAACGCGCATTTAGTCTGAGCGATTTTTTCAAAACGTCATAGCCTTTTGGAAGAATAGTCACTTTGGTCTTAGCAAGTGACGGCATCTTTTTATAAAGATAGGGTTCTTGCTCCTCGTTGATTGTCACCGATCCTTTGACCTCTAACCGACTTACTTTTTCCATAAAAAGATCGGGATCAAGGTCCTTGGCGAATTTTAATAGCCCCTTTAAAATTAAATGTTGCGGTCTATCAAATGATTGCAGATAAGAATTGGTCAACTCAAGGTAACCTTTTTCGATTCGAGGTGGGGCGTCTTTATAAGGGATGATAGCGGCTGCTTCTTTGGACAAGAGATAGTGAACAGCACCTGCCAAATGGGACGGACAATAGACATTCCCCTTCACACAAAGTTCTAGAAAGCCAGTTTTCAGCTGATCTGGCTCAATCGTCCAATCTAATACTACATTTTCAATGACAAAGAGCTTCAAAGGGGCGGTAATCGTATTTAAATAGTCGCGATCAAGGTAAAGGGAATCCTTCAATAAGCTATAGCCTTCAGGGATCTCAATACCTTGGCCAACATTATCAATAGATAACTTTGTCAACAGACCGGCCGTTTCACTCGTGTAATAGACAACCCCCACATTTTGAATTCTTTCAATGCCTTGAATACTTTCTTCTGTTGCATGTAATAGATTTAGTACCCCCACATTTCCAATTTTCTGTCCCATTGTTAGTCCTCCCTCAACATTTTCCTTAGTTTTTTTACAGCTAGATGAAGCTTGTAACGCACGGTAGAAGCTGGGAGTTGTAATTGTTCCCCAATTTCTTGACTAGATAATCCAATCCAATAGCGTTTAAATACAATATCACTCAAGTCGGCTGATAAATGGGAGAGCAACTCGACCATTTCGACCTCTGAACCCACCAAGTCTTGAGCGGGAAACTCAAGTTCATGATCCCACGTAACGAGACGCCGCTCCTTTCTTCGATCATCAATTAACCGGTTCTTCATGACCCGATAAAACCAAGCGCGTTGCTTATAGTCTGGTAGATAAACAAGCGTCTCCTCGCTTAATGATTTTATTAAGGCATCCTGCACCAGATCTTGCACTTCCTGCTCATGCCTTGCAATGGAGCGGGCAAATCGAAACAAATCCGATTTTAAATGGTCATAGATCCCACTCGCTTCCATCCTGATCACTCATTCCTACTTTAATTAATTACCTCCATTTTAACCTGTTCATATAGATAACGGTCCAGCCTACCAAAGTGTTGGAGATTTTTTTATAAAATTTATTCTCTTTTAGGAAACTGACATAAAAAAACAAACCGTCCTCTTTTAGAGAACGGTTTGTTGGGTGCGACTTTTAGTCTTGGAGATGGATGGCACCAACGGACATATCTTTTGCTTGGCCAATAACATGGATCTTCAAACCATCTTGTGGAAGTTGAACACCGATGTATGGGTAAGTTGGATTGTAGTAAGACTTCGCATCGTTAAAGAACGAAGCAGGGGCAAAGCTGTCAATAACGAGGTTGTGATTTGCAACACCCGTGTAGCCTAAGAATTCAGCAGCTGTTTTGTTCAATGAGAAGGCAGCATCTTTCGCTTGGTATCGGTTTGATGCAATACTACCATCTGTCCATGCGAGGACATTTTGGTGTGCATCAACAACGTTTAAGAATCCATTCCCTGGATGGTCTGCCTCAACGTTATCACTATACTTATTATCTACATACCACACGGCAAGGCCTGGATCATAGCTAAGCAATGAATTTCCGCGGGCGATATGAGCCAATGCTTCATCGGTTGCGGCATAATTGCGCCATTCAAGAAGGTAGTAGTTTTCCGTATAGGTTTTTCCTTGATCTTGTTTAAAGCCGTCAAGAGTAAATGGTGATTGACTGCTTTCTGCACCGTCAGATAAAAGGGTCGTTCTGTCAGCAGTTACGTTAATATCATCCACATAGAAACCAGGATGAATGGCTGCAACATCTGTCCAATAGTTGAAGCGAAGCATTAGCTTTTGTCCAGCATATTTGGAGAGATCGAATTGGGCATCCACCCATTTCCCATCAGATGACCCTGTAATACCATTCCCCGGATTTTGAGCATTCGGGTTAGAGGTTGTAGTGATATTTCCAGGAACCGTGACCCATTTGCCATTTTGTTGAACCTGGATAGACGCATAATCCCAGTCGGGTTCGATGTCGTACCAAGTTTTGAAGGTGAGCTCTGCAGACGTTTTACCTGTCAGATCCACCGTAGTCGTCATCGAATTATCAAGATTATTATCGCTTCCACTGAAATATTCATAGGAACCGCTCTCAGATTGATTGATGTCGGTTTCCTTATCAGGTAAGTTGACCCGAACAGCGTCGGCATTTGTTCCTTTGACACTGGCTTCATCTAATTTAACGAATTGTCCATTTCCTTTTAGATTATCGAGATCGAAAGTGGCCGGTTTAAACCAGTTCGCATCAGGCATCGTGCTTTGTAAAAATTCTTTATCCTTTGCGTTGAAGCCGGTTGGTTCGGTCCCTGCGATCTTTCCTCCCCAGCTACCCGCAGACATGATGGACCAATAAACAACAGGCTCATCATATGGGGTGCTGTAATTAATATCATAATCATCTGGGAGACCAAGATTGTGTCCAAATTCATGTGAGAACACACCCGCTGCTCCGTCTTCTGGTTGAACCGTGTAGGCATAGCCGGTTAATTGACCACCCCAGTAGCCCACTTTAGCTTTTGTTTCTGGAATAGTTGTTGGTGCAGCGAGGTTCCAGCTATGGGACTAAATGGCATCCTCGCCCAGTGAACCACCGCCGGATTCTTCGCCAATTCCCGCGTGAACAACGACGAGATGATCAATAATTCCATCTGGCTCACGGGTATTACCGTCTCCATCAAGGTCATATGGATCCTCTTGATCATATTGATTAAGATCTACACCAGTAGCTGCAACATCCGCTAAGGCTTCACTAATTAAAGCACGAGATTTTGGTCATTCCCTCCTGATGCACTATGTCCACCGTAATAAGCTGCATTATGTTTGGCGGTAAACCAACCATAGACATCCCCGTCAACGGTGTAACTTCCTCCAGATTGCTGTTCATAAAATTGTTTTTCAGAAATAAGATTTTGACCGTTTGGCCCTTCATAGCCATTTTTACCAAAAATCATATTTTGGTAGTGGCTAGTTGGGTAAGAAGGTAAGCTCAATACAGCACCAGGATCATCTCCATCTCTTTGTGGCAAGGCATCGTGCGGATAATCAGGATAGTCCATTAAGAGGACTAATTCTTTGTCCTGACGGACCGAACCGTTCCAAGCTTCCGGTTGGATAGGATTCACATCCCCATTTCCGATTCCCGGATTAGTTTTTGGCGTAGTCTGGTCATTCTGTACCTCTTTTGATTTTCCAGGTGGGTTTTGTTTTAAACCCGCCTTTGTTTGCAGCTTACTTCGAACCTCTTTGGTACTCGCGTTTCCAGCTATTTGGCTTGCAGCTTTGGCTCTTTGCTGGATGTATTGAGTTAATGCTGTCTGTTGCTCTTTAGTGCTGGCCATTTTTGTCAATTACCCCTTGTTTAGTCAAGGATTTGAGTAAGGCATCATCATTCACTAACCCAATGTCAAAAGGGCCGCCTTGGTATTTCTCAAAAGTTGGATCTGCAGCAACTGTTGGATCTGAGGTATTTTCTCCTGTCGATTTGGCAAAGGCCGCTGGGCCAAATGTGCCAAATACTAATCCAGCCGAAATAATAGATGTCCCCAATGTTTGTTTCCAATTAATCAAATTTGTTCCCCCCATAATACATGTTTTAGACGGTTGTGACACGATCCCCCCTCATGCCCCCGTCAAAACGAAATATTTGATTACTCTAAAAATTCGATTAAATGACGCGATATCCCTCTCTATTTTCCTTTATTTCAGTAAAATAAATCTATTTTACTATTGTTTCGACTTTTCTCCCCTCTAAAGACCTAAACTTACGACTTTTTTATACAAAAATCGTAAGGACTTTAATAAGCCTTTATTAGTTATTTTGGCATTCATCCCCTCGATGAACGCCATTCTTGCCTGCTCTCAACCTTATTTTGGCGTTCATTCCCTCAATGAACGCCATTCCGGCTGCCTCATCCACCTATTTTGGCGTTCATCCCCTCGATGAACGCCTTTCTTGCCTGCTCTCAACCTTATTTTGGGGTTCATCCCCTCGATGAACGCCATTCCGGCTGCCTCATCCACCTATTTTGGCGTTCATCCCCTCAATGAACGCCATTCCGGCTGCCTCATCCACTTATTTTGGCGTTCATTCCCTCGATGAACGCCTTTCCGGCTGCCTCATCCACTTATTTTGGCGTTCATCCCCTCGATGAACGCCATTCTTGCCTGCTCTCAACCTTATTTTGGCATTCATTCCCTCAATGAACGCCATTCCGGCTGCCTCATCCACTTATTTTGGCGTTCATTCCCTCAATGAACGCCATTCCGGCTGCCTCATCCACTTATTTTGGCGTTCATCCCCTCGATGAACGCCATTCTTGCCTGCTCTCAACCCCATTTTGGCGTTCATTCCCTCGATGAACGCCTTTCCGGCTGCCTCATCCACTTATTTTGGCGTTCATCCCCTCGATGAACGCCATTCTTGCCTGCTCTCAACCCTATTTTGGCGTTCATTCCCTCAATGAACGCCATTCCGGCTGCCTCATCCACCTATTTTGGCGTTCATTCCCTCGATGAACGCCATTCCGGCTGCCTCATCCACTTATTTTGGCGTTCATCCCCTCGATGAACGCCATTCCGGCTGCCTCATCCACCTATTTTGGCGTTCATCCCCTCAATGAACGCCATTCCGGCTGCCTCATCCACTTATTTTGGCGTTCATCCCCTCGATGAACGCCTTTCTTGCCTGCTCTCAACCCTATTTTGGCGTTCATTCCCTCAATGAACGCCATTCCGGCTGCCTCATCCACTTATTTTGGCGTTCATCCCCTCGATGAACGCCTTTCTTGCCTGCTCTCAACCTTATTTTGGCGTTCATTCCCTCGATGAACGCCATTCTTTCCTGCTCTCAACCCTATTTTGGCGTTCATTCCCTCGATAAAACAGAAAAAGCACCCATATGGATGCTTGTTTTCAACATTATTTGAATGAAATTCTGAAGCCTTTGGGCTATTAAGCGGAGATTTTCCGGTAAAACAGCAGAATCGAGCTCAGATGTGGGAATATAAACGGAGGTTTTCCGTTTAAGCAGGGTATAAGGACCCTTATTCACGCTTTCTAGAGTCAATAGCCGGAATACCTCCGTCTATTTAAGCTATTTTCGGGCACTATTTCTTAATTAAGGGGAATTTTTCCGCCTATTTATCAACTCGCCCTGAGCGTCTAATGAACATTTATAGCTTCAGAGATCTCTAGGTGAAGGGGTTGTGTGTGACGTCTTCCAACTCACAAGTCAACCCGTTACGTTATCAAAGGGTGTGACTTGATTCTTGCTCATTTTTCGTTTTAATTGAATTGATCATTTCCAATGCGTGATGCGGTGTTTTCTTAATGATGACGCGATCTAAATTAATGCCCAATGACACCGTTGTTTGGGCAACATCGGGTCTTATCCCCGTAATGATCGTTTCAACACCTAGTAAAGAAAGAGCATTCACTACTTTAAATATTTGATCAGCTACCATTGTATCGACTGTTAAGACACCCGATAAATCTAAAACAAGGTATTGTAATTTCAATTTTTCTGCTTGTTTCAAGGTCTCTTCCATTAGGTATCGGGCTCTATTCGTATCTATTACACCGATTAAGGGAAGTATGCCAATCTCTGAATCTAAAGGAACAACAGGCACTGTTAACTCAAGTAAAGCCGATTGTGCTTTTTGAATAGACTCTTGGTAAGATTCTACATAAGCAAGACTAAAATAATAGACAGCCTTGTCCAAAAGGGGATCAATAAATGAAATGGCTTCAAAGACGACATCTAATGAAAAGTCCTTATCTTTAACTTCTTCTTTAATCGCGTTCCATATTGATTTTCTGTAAAAACTTGTATCTTCTAGCGCTTCGTTCAATGAGACTCCATTATCAAAAAAGATTTTGCCGTTTTCTTCTCCCCATTTATGTACCAAACTTTCCGCGTTAAACGGGTCTAATTGATTAACGATTGCTTCTCCAAACAAACCAATAAAATTAGCACGGATTTCTAAAATATATGGTTCAAATTTATCAAGCTGCTGCTTTTGAAATTCAGTCAATCGAACTTTAGAAAGTCTACTGCTATGAACTTCTTTTGCTAATTCATATTTTCTTTTAAGAATCATTTCCCCCAAAAGCAGAAGTTCATCCGTCATTTTTATTCCCCATTCCTTAACGCTCTTTTTCAATTCTTACCTTATTATTAAGCTTATTACAATGAAAGTCCAACCATAACCAGCTCTTGTTTCCATTAGCGACTTGTTTTTTGATTAGCCGCTTCCTAAGAGCTTTTAAATAGTCGTATGCCCCTTGGTTACCCAACCTACTTTATGGCTTATGCCGTTAATGTCAACAAACGAAAGAAGCCCCTTCTTTCCAAGGGGCTTCGGCTCTGGTGCTCTTAATTTATCACACCCGATCTCTGGCTATAAAAAGAATCCGTTTTCCTTTTCGTTAATACCTGCACTAATGGGACCTTCTTGCTAAATTGGTTATTACTCCACAACTTCTAGCTCAATTTGATTTTCGATAAAGAAATCACGTGTTTCTTTCTCAACTTTTTTGTCCGTAATGATTAAGTCGATTTCTGTTGGACGAGCAAATGTTGCAATTGAGCTTTTATCAAATTTGCTATGGTCGAGTAAAGCTATGACTTTATTTGAGACAGCCACCATGGTTCGTTTTAATTCAACCTCGTAGTAGCTAAAATCAGAAAGACCATCTTTAGTATTAAAGGCAAAAGCAGAGGTAAATAAGATATCAATATTTATCTTCTGCAAAAGTTCCTTTCCAAGCAAACCTTCAACTGAATTGGAATGATTACGAACAATTCCTCCAATAATAATGACCGTTAAATTCGGGTTTTCCTTTAACAATGCCGCTGTTGCAATTCCCGTTGTGACAACCGTCAAATTAAATTTTACATCATTTAAAAGTTTTGCAAGTTCAAAACAGGTTGTACTTGCATCCAGCAAAATACAATGACCAGATTGAATATATTTTAAGGCAGCACTTCCTATACGTTGCTTCTCACTGCGAAACCTTTTCTCTCTGAATTCATACATTTTATCAACTTGCTCTGCTTCTTCTTTCTGAATAGCCCCGCCATGAGTACGAATAAGTAACCCTTGTTTCTCCAATGTATTTAAATCAGCTCGGATGGTAGCTGCAGATGTATTTAGTAAACCAGTTAGTTCATTTACTGAAACGGTGCCTTTTTCAGCAATCATTTCAAGTATTTTATTTCTCCGTTGGTCCACAAACATTGTTTCACCTTCTTACCTTTCAATTCTTTACTATACAATTTTTACATGAAACAATAAAAAAAACCATTTTTAAACATCTTTTTACTTCTATTTCTCTTTAAAGCAATAAGAAACAACGAAATACAACTTAGCTTTTATCCGAACTGGCATGTAATTCCTATCAAATCTTAATGTAGAATTAAGTTACCCTAGATTTTCAAAATAAAATCCAATTAAAAAGGAATTGACTTTAGTTAAGCTGGATTTCATTAAGGAAGAAAGGCATTCGCTCACAGGCTATGTAAATTATTTCATTTTATTGCTTCAGGAACTTTAAAAGTTGCTGTCAATTGGAAATTCCCCCGTTACAAATTGAGTGCTTTTCATGTTTCCACCAGTAATTACAAGAGAGTGGGTTTTAAGAAAATGTTTCTTGGTCATGTGTGCACCCTTTAATAGCATACCATCTGTAATACCAGTCGCAACAAAGAAACAATCATCGGTCCTAACAATTTCATCTAATTTTAAAGCTTTTTCTGGGTTCTCTATCCCCATTTTTTTGCAACGCTCCACTTCAGCTTCATTTTGCGGAACAAGTCTTGCTTGAAAGTCTCCTCCCAAACATTTTAATGCTGCAGCCGTGATGACACCCTCTGGCGCACCACCAATTCCAACCAATATATCAACGTTAATATCATCAAAAGCTGTAGCAATAGCCCCTGTTATGTCTACATCAGAAAAGAGTTTAACACTTGCACCTTCTTGCAAAACTTGCTGAATATAGGATTCATGACGCGGGCGATCCTGAATCATAACGGTGAGTTCAGAGACATCTTTGCCTAAAGCAGCTGCCACTGCTCTCATATTTTCTGTTAGAGAGCTTTCAATATTAATAACCCCTTTAGCTTTTGGGCCAACCGCTATTTTCTCCATATACATGTCTGGAGCGTGCAGCAAGCTTCCTCTATCTGCAACCGCCATTACAACTAGCGAGTTTTCTCTCCCTGTTGCCATTAGATTTGTCCCCTCAACAGGATCGACGGCGATGTCAACATGGGGACCTTTGCCGGTGCCAAGTTTTTCATCAATATAAAGCATCGGGGCCTCATCCATTTCCCCTTCACCAATAACAATGACCCCATTCATGTCAATCTGATTCATGCGTTGACGCATGGCCTTTGTACCAGCCCCATCCGCCTCCATTTTATCACGGCGTCCAACGAAAGGATAACAAGCCATGGCTGCTTGCTGAGATACAGCCAGAAACTCCATTACGAGATGTTGGGTGCAAATAGGCTCAGCTAAATCGTTTTTTATTCCCATAATAAGTATCACTCCTCTTAGTTCACAGTCTCGAAATTAACAAAATTTGTATCACTATTCAACCCCAAATAAAAAGACTGTAAACTCAATAGTTCTAGTTATACAGTCCTTCGAATAGTATTCTCAATTTCCTTTACAGTTATCTGTATCGAATACCGTCTGATTTTATTAAATTAATCGTTTTATAACAAACCCTTAGATTAAGCAATAAATACTTATTTCCTAATTAACAACCAAAACCTTGTTTAAGGAACTCTTGTTCTTTATCCATTATTTGATCAATCTTTCTTCCTGAGTTCCCTCCTTGGAAAGAGACACTCAAATAAGCTTCGGCAATTTTCTTTGCTGCCTCTTCGCCAACAACTTTAGCACCTATAGTAATGATTTGGGCATTGTTACTTAGCTGAGCACGTTCTGCAGAGTAAGTATCATGGCACTGTGCTGCTCGAATACCAGGAACCTTATTTGCAGCGATCGCCATCCCAATTCCTGTTCCACAGAATAAAATAGCTCTATCGACTGACCCTTTCATAACTTCAGTTCCTACATTAAACGCTACTCCAGGATAATCAATAGCATCCTTTGAATAACACCCGTAATCCACAACTTCATGTCCCAAGCTCTCAATATATGATTTTACTGCTTCCTTTAAATCAAACGCATTATGATCTGCTCCAACTCCAATTTTCATAATTTCACTCCTATCGTCAATTTATAATCATATTATTTCACTTGTTTTCGTTTATGTCAACGAAATTCTTCAAAAACGAAAATAAACGAAAATTACCAAAAACGCACCAGGTCGTTTTTTCAAAAAAAGTCGTTATCTTATCAACTCTTTAATGAGGACGATAAAAATTTTGGATTATAAATAACAAAAGCGGTTCTATATTTTTATAAAATATATTTCCTTTATCCATTCATAATCATCTGCCTGACTCTCGTATTTTGAAAAAAAAGGAGCGGATTTTCTTATAGAAAAAGACAGGTCCCTTAGTAATCAGTTCCTGCCTTTTCCCTATTAACCTAACGTTTTTAGACAATTCTAGTTTAAGCAGCTTTCTTACTTTCTGCTTTTCCGGATGTTACTTTTGGAAGCGTCATAGTCAGAATGAACCCTATTGCTAATGAGATAACTAAACTGTAAATACCTGCATTTTGGTTCACTACGGTTGTCAACCAACCAACGAGGTATGGTCCTAAGAAACCACCTAAGTTTCCAATACCATTGATTGCACCACGTGCCCCGCCTGCCACTTCATTTTTAAAAAGAAGTGGCGGCATGGTCCAGAAAATACTACTTGCAGATTGAACGAATACACCACAACCAACCAAGAAGGCAAACGCTACCCAAACCTGATGGTGGAAGACGACTGCAAGAATTAAACAAATGGCAAATCCCGCCATTGGAAGTGCAGTATATAGCTTACGGTTACCCGTCTTGTCTGAAAACTTAGCGAAGAAATACAGACCAAAGATAGCACCAATATAAGGTAAAGCACTTAAAAGTCCAACGCCAGTCATCCCAGAATTTGTCAATCCTTTAATGATTGTAGGAAGCCATAAAGAGAACCCATAAATACCTGTTTGATAGAAGAAATAAATAAGAATTAACTTCCACATATTCACATTCGCAAAAATATCTTTAAACGAAGCTTTTGCCCCTCCGCTGGCACTTAATTCTTCTTGTTCTTCACGGAGTTTGTTGACAAGATAATCGCGTTCTTCTTTAGAAATCCATTTTGCATCCTCAGGACGATTGCTGATAAGTGGCAACCAAACCAAAATAAGGGCTAAAGAGATAATTCCTTCAATAATGAAAACATCTCTCCATGATGAGAAGCTTAATATCCATCCAGATAGAGGGCCTGTAATAATTGAAGCAATTGCAAGGTTCATTAAAAAGAAAGCATTCGCACGTCCAAGTTCTTCGCGCGGAAACCAGTTAGCAAGAATAACTAAAACCGCTGGCCACACGCCACCTTCTGCGACTCCCAAAAGGAAACGTACAACTAATAATTGAGTTGGATTTTGAACGAAACCAGAAATAATAGCTAAAACGCCCCAAACAATAATTGTACATGCTATAAATAGCTTGGCGTTCCCTTTTGATGCAATGAGTCCGCCTGGTACTTGAAGAAACAAATAACCTACAAAGAAAATACCAGCTGCTAATCCACCGAATGTGGCGGTCATATGAAGCTCTTTATCCATTCCACCTGCAAGAGCAAATGAAATATTAGAGCGATCCATAAATGCTACTATATAGACTAAAATTGCTGGTGGGATGATGTGCAGCCAACGGCCTTTAGGAATTGCTTTATTCATGTCAATTTCTCCTTTGTTGTCCTATACAAACTAACTATTATAAATAACTTCTTATAGCCCATATGAGAATGCGCTTTCACAACGAAGTTAGTTCAACAATCAAATTTTGCTTACACTTGCCTCTTGAATCGAATTGTTTATCTCCCTATTCTCTTAAGCATATTTATATTAAGAGAATAGGGATTTTCAAAAAAGGTATCCGTTAAAATTCGATCAATAATGGGTTTAAAAAAATTTTAACTTTATATACCACTTATGATTGGTGTTGTTTTACACACGTATGGAAAGTATCTAAAAGTAAATAAGCGGACGTTGCACCTGGATCTTGTGCCCCTTTTGATCGTTCCCCTAAACGGCTCGACCGGCCAAGTTTTGAAACCATATCGATTGTCGATTTCATTCCCTCTTCTCCGGCTTCAACCGCTTTCTCAAATGAAGTCACAAAATCTTGAGTTTCGGCAAAATTGGCTTCAAGTGCCAGTAACGCGGGTTCTAATGTATCAATCATTGTTTTATCGCCCACTTTAGACTGACCGCGTTCTTTCACGCCATTAATAAAGGCAATCCAGAAATTGGTGAGATCTTCATCAGTCAACTCAGATTTCTGAGCCACTGCTTTTGATCCTCTTAGGAATCCGGTTGCATATAAAGGTCCTACTGAGGAACCAACCGCATTCAAAAATGTCATAGCGATAGTAGAACTAATCTTCCCACAATCTGTTTCATCCGCTAGCTCGTTATTTAACTTCTCATTAACAGCCTGCCAACCAATTGACATGGTGACGCCATGATCTCCATCACCTAATTTCCGATCAAGTTCACAGAGATAATCTTTTTCATTTTCAATGACTTCAACAAATTGTTGAAAAGAAGCTTTAAATTCATTTGCCGTTAGTTTCATATAATTCACTCCTTACTTTTGAACAAACATCGGACAATCAACTGGATGGTCAATCATCTTTTTAAGTTCATCATCTAACTTTGTAATGGTTATTGAACAGCCACCCATTTCAAGGGATGTGATATAGTTCCCAACATAGGAGCGATAAATAGTAATCCCTTTCTCCTTAAGAACCTGTTCAACTCTTCTAAACATGATATAGAGTTCCATATGCGGTGTAGATCCAAGACCGTTCACTAAAACCGCAACTTCTGATCCCTCTTCTACCGGCATATCTTCAAAAATGGTATTCAATAGTTCATCCGCAACTTGATCAGCTGGAGCTACCTTTGCTTTACGAACACCTGGTTCACCATGGTGCCCTAAGCCAATTTCCATTTCATCGTCGCCAATTTCAAAACTTGCTTCACCGGTCTGTGGTAATGAACAAGGTGTTAAACCAACACCCATTGAACGTGTCACTTCATTGGTTTTTCGTGCAACTCTTGCTACATCTTCTAGATTGTAGCCTTGGTCAGCTGCCGCACCCGCCATTTTGTATACAAATAACTCACCAGCAATACCGCGACGTTTTTGTTTTTCTTCTTTTGGAGCTGAAGCAACATCATCTGTTGTTAAAGCCATTTCAACACGAATGCCTTCCATCTCAGCTAATTCAGCAGCCATTCCAAAATTCATGACATCCCCAGCATAATTTCCGTAAAGGTACACAACACCGGCACCTTTGTCGATCGCTTTTGTCACCTCTAAAATCGGAGCGGGCGGTGGAGAAGCAAAGATATTACCAACGGCAACACCATCTGCCATTCCGTCCCCAACATATCCCATAAACGCAGGTTCATGTCCTGAACCACCGCCTATAAGGACGCCAACTTTGCCTTCAACTGTTTTTCGAGCAGTTACCAAGGCACGATCATTCTCAGGTAATCGGCGAATGTACGTTGGATGAGCTTTAACATAGCCATCAAGCATTTCTTCTACAACATATTTAGGATCATTTATTAGCTTTTTCACTATTTGTGCTCCTTATCTTATAAGATTTTTCAATCAACTTTCTATCTGCGTTCTTGCATTCCTCAGTTTATTTAGAAGTGAGTAGTGGATATAAGTTTTTCTCTACATACTTTCCAATTTCAGCAATGGTTTCAGTGGTTTGAAGCTGTGCTTCTGGCGTTTCTTCTTCAACCATAATCCAACCATCGTAGCCGCCGTCAACAAGAACCTGAACACATCCAGCAAAATCAATGTCACCTTCGCCCATCTTCTTCCACTCACAAGCTTTAGATGCATCTTTGAAATGGACGTGTTTAATAAGAGGTAAGTACTCTTTGAAAATTTTAACTGGATCCATACCGCCAAAGATAATATGACCAACATCCGGGGTATATCCCATATATCTTGGATCTAAGCCTTCGAGAAGGATTTTGTAATCCTCTTCAAATCTCCAATAGGATGTTTTATAAGAAATAGGATGCATGGAAGCCGTAATCCCATTTTCATATGCACGCTTACCAAGTTCGTTAGCACCCTTTATAATTTCTTTTTGTCTTTGTAATAAATTATCACGATTTGGTCCAACCCTTGATGGCACATTTAATTTAGCACCTGGGAACTGTTTCAAATAATTCAAATAATAATCTGTATTTTCTCTTTCAGTTGGCGATTCTTTCCCCCCTATAAAAGCAGTCGGCAAGGTTAATGCCGCCAATTCGAGTCCTCTTTTATCCAATTCCTCTTTAAGACGCTGAGGATCACTTTTATATCTTCCCAGTAAAGCCACTTGCATGTCCAAGCCTTTAAATCCACCATTTTTAATATCATCCATTATTTTATCTAACATATCTGCCTCGATATCATAATCAAGCATCCATGTTGAACCTTGACAACCAAATTTAATAGCCATGAAGTCTGCCTCCTTATGTCATCTTCCTGATCAGTTAGAATTTCATTTACTGTTCAACGAATCTACAAAACTTGTTAAAACCACTTTTTCCTTGAGTACGCTTTCAATTTTATTTATATATTATCATTTTGTCAATAATATTTTCGTTTATTTTTTTTTCGAATAAAAACGAAAGGTTATTTAACTGTTTGTTTTTAAAACGGCAGTGAGATTGATCGTTATTATTGCTATTAAACTCTAAATACAATAGAATTGAAAATGAAAGGATAGGGAATAAAATGAAAATGTTTGTGATGGAAAGAAGAAAAAAGATACTTGAACTTCTAGAAGCAAGAAAGCGCTTAACCGTAAATGAACTAGCTGACAGCCTTGTCGTCTCAGAAGCAACGTTGCGTTCAGACCTTAATAATATGGAAAAAGAAGGCCTTCTAACCCGAACCCATGGAGGTGCCATTCTTAATGAGAATACAAATAGCGAAACAAGTTTCTCCGCTCGGCAAAAGAGAAATCAAAAGGAAAAAGTATTAATTGCAAAAGAGGCCGTTCAATTTATTAAAGAAAAACAATGCATATTACTTGATGCAAGCTCCACCGCTCTAGAGCTTGCCCACCTGTTAAAACAATTGTCCATACGAATAACCATTGTGACTAGCAGTGCGGCTATTGCTTTGGAATTAAATGAGAGTCCAGAAATAACCGTGATTCTTATAGGTGGAATGATGACAAAGGGTGCTTCTTCTGTTGAAGGGACACTGGGATTGAACTTAGTTGATCAATTTAATATTGATATTATGTTTACATCAGCTAATGGATTTACCCCTGAAGCTGGGCTAACCGATTTTAACTTATATGAAGTTCAATTGAAAAGTGGGTTAGTAAACAAAGCTCATATGGTTATTGCCTTACTCGATCACACAAAGATTGGGTCTAATTCAAGTGCTGTTTTTGCGGAGACAAACCAAATTGATATCATCATTACTGATAGAGAAATAGATAATAAGATGGCAACCCATCCTTTAATGGAAACTGTAAAAATTATTGTGGCTAAATAAATCCACAAGATAGCACTCTCTTAATTTATAAGTAAAAGCACCTCTTCTGCTTTTAGATATTTATAATATTTATAATCAAATTTAATCGTTTTATGCATTTATCTTTCGGAAATTTACGTTTTCTGTTAAAACGAAATAAAACGCTATATACATTTTTATAATCTGGAGTTAAAATAAAAGTGTACAATATTTGTTAATTGGAGGTTTTTAAAATGAAAGTTGGTTTTATCGGACTAGGTATAATGGGTAAGCCAATGGCTAGCCATCTAATTAAAAATGGATTCGAAACATATCTATTGGATTTAAATAAAACTGCGGTAAATGAATTAGCCGCTCAAGGCGGATATGCTTGCAATTCAAATAAAGAAATTGCTGAGAAATCTGATGTCATTATTACCATGCTTCCTGCTGCAAAACATGTTTCTCAAGTTCTTTTTGGTGAAGATGGTATCGCTGCCAATGCTAAATCTAATACAATTGTGATTGACATGAGTTCCATTTCCTCTGCGGATGCCCAATCTTTTTCAGACCAGCTCAAGGAAAAGGATATCTTTTTTCTAGATGCACCTGTTAGCGGTGGGGAGCCAATGGCAATTAGTGGTAAACTATCGATTATGGTTGGTGGAGAAGTAGAAGCCTTTAATACAGTTTTACCAGTATTCCAAGCAATGGGTGAAAATATCGTCCATGTCGGTAACAGTGGCGCTGGACAAGTTGCTAAACTAGCCAATCAAATTATTGTCAGCATTAATCTTGCTGCCGTATCTGAAGCGGCTGTCTTTGCAAGTAAAGCTGGGATTGATTTGAATAAATTATATGAAGCCATTCGCGGTGGATTAGCCGGCAGTGCTGTCTTAGATGCTAAAATGCCCAAAATCATTGAAAGAGATTTTGAACCTGGCGGACGCATTGAAATTAACTTCAAAGATTTGGGCAATGTGCAATCAACAGCCAATGCACTTGGAGTTCCACTTCCTGTCACCAATCTTGTTAAAGAAATTTTCAGTTCTGAAATTGCAAACGGTCATGCAACAAAGGACCATTCTTTTATTATTGATTTCTTTGAAAGAATGGCAAATCATCAAACACCTAAAGGCGGTAAACTTCAATAAGCGTTCCTCCCACTGATTCCAAAAATTTCAAATGAATTTCAGAATCTCCATATTTTCTTTTTAAGTAATTGCTTAATCAAAAGCTATAGCCTAAACTAAAAAGGTGAGGAAGCCCATTTTCCTCACCTTTTTTTGTCTGCATTATACTTTTAAGTTTATGTTGGTTTTAGGCATATAATCCGATTGATAACAAATTGCACTAAACAGAAAGGAACGGCTATGAATAATATATTATCTCAACTCGTTTTATTATTTGGTTTAATGGCAATAGGATTTATTTGTAAAAAAGGCAAGGTCTTAGATGGAAACAGCGACAAAAATATATCGAAATTCCTTGTAAATGTAACGATTCCTGCGACCATTATCAGTTCCTCTATTGGCCAATCCATCGAAAATCGAATGCAGGTCATGGTTGTCTTATTATTAGCGGCCGCCGTCTTTATCATAACACCGCTTTTCAGCCATTTCTTTGTTCATAGATTAAAGCTGGATAACACCTATAAATTAATGCTGAACTACAGTAATCTTGGATTTATGGGCATTCCGATCGTATCAAGTATTTATGGGAATAAGGCTGTTTTTGATGTTTCGATTTTCATGATGGTTTTTAATATCAGTTTGTTTTCCTACGGGGTTTCGGTGCTGCAAGAGCATAAGCAAAGCTGGGACTTCAAAAAGATGATTAATCCAGGGATTCTGTCAGCTTTTTGTGCGATTGGCATTTTCATGTTTGACCTGCCAATTGCGTCTCCCATTGCGAATTTGATTTCCTCTGTTGGAAGCATTACGACCCCTCTTGCCATGATCATTATCGGCTCAACAATTGGAACGGTAAATTTGAAGGATGTTTTCCAAGATAAAACCATCTACCTCTACACTCTCTTAAAACTTGTGGTTTATCCAGCCGTGTTATGGGTCATTCTTCATTTCTTTATCCACAATTCTATGATCCTTGGAATAACGGTGATCTTATCCAGCTTGCCTACTGCTGGTAATGTCTCTATGCTTTGTTTGGAGTATAACGGGAATATCCAATTGGTTACAAAAGGGACTTTTATGACGACTCTATGCTCCATTTTCACGATCCCTATTCTTATGTATCTTTTTTAATAAGGAATCCTCGTGACACCAAGACCCATTAGGCGTAACGAGGATTCACTATCTATCCGCCTCTAAATGGGCGATTTGAGCAATCCTAATAAATACGTTTTGCTCCTACATAATAACTCTTCCAGTAGGAATTATCCATTGAATAAACGGCAATCCCTTTTGAACTCGTCGCTGAAATAAATTCATTGTTCCCTATATAAAAACCAACATGAGAAATCGTTCCCGGCGTATTGACTGCAAAGAAAACAAGATCTCCCGGCTCGAGTTTTGCCCTGTCAATGGTTTGTCCTTGAGTATAAAGCCCAGCAGACGTGTTCCGAGACATCGTGACACCCTGCTGATTAAACATGTAGTAGACAAACCCTGAACAGTCAAATCCTTTTGGGCTGGTCCCTCCCCATAAATAAGGCACTCCAATGTAGTTCTGAGTATCACTAATCAAAGACTTTTTGACAACAGCATGGCTAATGGCCGTCTGAGTAGCTTGGTCCGCTGTTCCTGTAACTGGAAGTCCATAATCTGATTGAAAGTTCCTAATGGCTTGTTGGGTGGGTGAATCATAGGTCCCCGTCATAGTAGTGACGGTATAATACCCCAATGTCTCTAGGCTCTGCTGAATACCTTTTAAATTACTGTCTGTAGCAGCCGTGCTATTAACTGTTGATGCTTGTCCCCCTGGAATAGTTAACGTTTGACCAACTTGAATCGTGTCACTTGTTAACTGGTTCGCTTGTTTGATGGCGTCAACCGTAACATTGTATCTTTTGGCAATGACAGACAAACTATCACCAGATGCCACCGTATAGGACTGAGTCGATGCTGCCGTTGTCGTTGATGCTGAAGAGGCAGCGCTCACAGTGCCTCCACTCGCTGGGATAGTTAAAGTCTGGCCAACTTGAATTGTATCACTTGTTAATTGGTTCGCTTGTTTGATGGCGTCAACCGTAACATTGTATCTTTTGGCAATGACAGACAAACTATCACCGGATACCACTGTATAGGACTGAGTCGATGCTGTCGTTGTAGTTGACGCTGAAGCAGCAGTTGGCACAGTGCCTCCATTCGTTGGAATAGTTAACGTTTGACCAACTTGAATCGTGTCACTTGTTAACTGGTTCGCTTGTTTGATGGCGTCGACCGTAACATTATATCTTTTGGCAATGACAGATAGACTATCACCTGATACAACCTTGTAGGTCGTATTTTGGGTAGAGGATGAAGTTACAGAAGGTGCAGCTGGGGTTTGTTGGTCTCCAATCATTTGAGGAATGATTAAGGTTTGCCCTAGATAGGTACTATCACTTGTAAGTCCATTCGCTTCTTTAATGGCATCAACAGAAATGTTATATTCCTTGGCTAAGACCGTTAAATAATCGCCTGTTCCAACAATATGAAACGCCATCGGAATAATAAGTTGCTGATTAATTTGCAACGAATCGGATGTCAGATGATTGGCTTGTTTGATGTTATCTATGGTGGTATTAAACTTTCCCGCAATGATCCAAAGCGTATCACCAGCTGAAACATTATAATAAATTGAATCAGAGTTCTTGTTTGTTTCCGTTTTTTGATTGGTTTCACTTTTTATAGGTGTCGATGAGGTGGATTCAGCTGCTTTTGCTTTTAGTGGAGCGGATCCAAGGAGTGGAATGGATGTGATCGCCATGCCACCAACCAGAACTTTTATCATCGTGACTTTAACTTTAGGAAACCGTTCATTAATAATTTGCTTTGCTGTATCAACCAGATTGTTTCTTTTTTCTGATAGCGTTCCTAGCTCCTCCGCAAACTCCATTGTATAGCCATCAAGATTAATCACTAATTCATATTCATCACGATCTGGATGGAGCAAGCTTAGTTTGTAATTGAGAATATCCATCCTTTTTTCTCCTCCTATACCTTAGTTTCTTAGCCAACCTCTCACTAAATCCGTTACCCCTTGCCTCTTTATATCCATATAGTTCTCAACTTAATTGAAAACCATTCTTTTAATGCTATATAAGGATTTACATGATCCCTTCGTCACAGAATATTTACTTGAATCATTCAAAACCTGCTATAAAAGATCCGATGTTGCTCGCTAAGTGGTCATTCTTCCCAAAAAAATCGCAGCATCAACTTTTAAAAACATTAAAAGACTACCTCTTTATAATTAGAAAGTAGTCGATCCTTCAGAAAAAACGTTATTTATATGACGAGTTCTCAATAGAGATAGAAAAATATCTCTAAATTCAATTAAAAATGAGGATGGGACAGAAGTAGTTTACAAATAGAAAAAACCGAACTTATTCACACCTTTTAACGTGATGGATTCGGTTTTTCATTTATAAGTTAAGTCATTGATGAAACGCTAGTCAAAATACGTCGCTTTCCGCGGGCTGGCCCAAGCCTCCTCAGCAAGGAAAACGCTTGTTTGCGGGGTCTTCGGACACGTGCTGTTCCCGGTGGAGTCTCCGTATTTTGACTACGCTTCCTAATTGTTTCTATACTTATAATAATTTATTGTTCGGAATTTCAGTCAGTTAGTTTCGTTTTGTCCCAGCCTCTTATAGATCCGTTAGTGAAGACGAACTGATTAACCATTTCCACGGTAATCGGTGCATGACTAACAAGTTCTTCAGCCCATTCAATACCACTCAAATAAATGTTTCTCTTCCTAAAATGTCAGGTAATTGAAGTAGCTCAAATACCTCAAAGACGCTTTCTTCAACCTCTGATATAGTCAGCTTTTTTTCATATGTCTTAATTGTTCTAGCTAAGTCAATTAATAAACCCATTCCAGATGAATCAACAAATGGAACTTGACTTAGATTTAAATTTACTGATAAAAAATCACCTATTAATGGTTTAATTTCATCATTAAAAAGTTCTGTTGCTTCAATATCTAAATCCCCTTCAAATGCTATAACAAGATGGTCTTCCTCTTTCCTAAGCTTATACTGAAGCATTTTAACTCCCTCTTCCTTTAGCTCTAATTGATTATAATTTCTCCACTATGGTTTAAATAAGCTTCAACGTCATACCGGATTTCATTAAAGGTATATTTGATATTACCAATTTTTAAAACGGTTCCTCCAAGTACCTTCTTTATTTTAATTTTTTGATCTAAAGGGACTGCCAAGACAGTTCTAATTCCCATTTCTGAACCTACCTCATTTATTTCAATGCCTTGTTTTCCATATAATTCTCCACCTCGTACAACACCATAAATTTTTATTAAACCTCCAGAATGGATTATGGTATTAACACTCCCCTGCCCAATCACGGAAACATTCCCACTACTATAAAGCTTACTATTTAAAATACTAAAAATTGTAATAAATGATTGAGGTTCAACAGGAGATTTGCTCCATTCAAGCAGTTCTTTCATTTTTGAAGTTATGTCTAATAAACGCTCATAAGTAATTAATTGATTAGTTAAAGATAGAAATATTTGTTTTAAAGATAGGGCTATAGACTGCCAATCATCCGAATCGAATTGTTCCTTGTCTTTTAGGGCCACTTCAACATACTGCTTCGCAAGCGGAACAATACTTTTAAACCTCTTTTCTAATAATAATTTTATTAAGGGCTGTAAACCTCTTTTATCAAGGTCAGTCTGTTTAAATGCGGTTGAGTTCCTGAGTTGATTTATTAATGCATTCATTTGATCAATTTGTTGGTAAAGTCCACTTAACATATGTCCGCATTCTGCAATTGTTAAATTATTTCTACCAGCAGATAATTCTGAGTTCGCTATATTTTTCTTCACAACAATTGCACCTTTTGATGAAACTGTTGCAAAATTTACGGTTGATTGAATTAAAATATCTCCATCTGCTTCAACCTCTATCTGTCCTTTAACATGACCTATAATTTCAACATCCCCTGAAAATTGAATATTTCCAGACTTTAGATCCACAGCACCTGGATGGACCAACTTTGGTAGGATACTTACATTAACACGCCTTCCATCTATAATAACTTTGGGGCGGCCAGACTCTATTGCAACGATTTGATCCTTAACTAAAGTAGCGCCTTTCCCTAATTTTAAATCTATTGGAAAGGTCTGCTTCGGAGGTAATGGTTCACCTGTGACGGTTAGCCCCAGTTTTCCAGGAACTGGGGGATGAATAACCGCAATAATGTCCCCTCTATCTACAGTTGAATTTATTCTACTGTCTCTAAAATCCGCATTTCCTTGCTCATCTACTTGTAAGCCCTGTGTATTATCAATTTCAACCTTCAATTCAATCCAGCCATCCTGACCATTTTTTGCTTTTATTCCAGTAGCAATTTCAAAATTGCCGGCCTCCGTACTTTGAACGGCATTCAGAATGTTTTGTTGATTAATCCCTTGTTTAATCCTCAAAAATTCCAATCTTTTCATGATTTTTTCAAATGAAAGAGAATTATAAACTTGTTTATTCTCCATTGCGATTAATGCCAGATGGACATCAGGGCTCATATCCTGGACATTTCGGGTTATCTTATACCCTGGCTTAACAACAAGGAGAGCACTTAATTTATTTGGGTCTAAAACAATGTTCCAAACCGTATCCATCTCTTCATTAGTTGTAACAATTTCATACGAATCATTATCAGTTAGGACTACAGTTGAATCATTAACAGTTCTACCATTCTTAAGAAGTTTTACATTGTTACACACAGAAACAGTAGGGTAATGGGTGGGAGATGCGCTCCAATAAAGTTGACCATCCTTAACCCACACTTTACCCCCACGTCTATTCCGAGTTTCAGTAATCCTACCTTCATGTTTTTCAAATTCTAGTTGAGCATTTTGAATGTGCGGATCACCTTCCTCATTAAAAGTCTGCTCCAATAGATCCACAGCCTTAATTACAGTTAAACTTTTAACGGAGAGTTTTACAATTGCCCTTTTGGCTCCAATACCCCAAAGCCCTTTTGACTCTTGTTGAATAATCTCTACATCGACATTATTACTATCAGCCCCCAACAATTTTAAACCAAGACCAATTGCTTCTTTAACATTTTTTCCCCTAGAAACAATACTTTGCATAGTTATCCTCCTAAGAAATCTGGGGATTTTAAAATCTATTGTATTCACATATTTTCACTAATCTTTAAAAGCACCATTGTAATATCGTCTTTTTGCGGAAGATCCTTTGTGAAGCTATTAATCGCTTCAATTACTCGCTGCCCTATTAGTTCAGCACTTTCATGTTTGTGCTCAGTTAGTGTGTTAATAAGTCGTTCTAGCTGAAATTGTTCACCCTCTTCATTCTTTGCCTCTACAATTCCATCCGTATAAAAAAACACAGTGTCGTTACATCTTAATTGTATATTGCCCTCCTGATAGGTTTGATTAGGAAGACCGCCTATCATAATTCCAGACGTTTTATGTAAAGATGAAATAACGTTATTTTCATTATTGATGTGTAAAGGGAGATTGTGACCTGCATTCGCATAGGTTAGTATCCTCTTTGAGGGATCCCAATCCGCACAAAACAATGTGACGAACGATCCTAACGCCCTTAAGTCATCATAAAGAGCTTGGTTAATTGCATTTAGTGTCTCCCCCGGACCTTTGCAACTTCCGGCGGCACTGCGAAAGGCCCCCCTTGTCAAAATCATAAGCATAGCGGCTGGGATCCCTTTTCCCATCACATCCCCTATTACAATGCGAATAGTTCCATTCGAAAGTGGATAAAAATCATAATAATCCCCCCCGATTAATCGTGCTGGTAAGGTTTGTCCAGAAACTTTACCGCCTTTAAATGTAGGAACTTTACCATTTAATAATGTCATTTGAATGTTTTTGGCCAATTTTATTTCTCGTTGTAAGCTTTTATCTATTTCAGGTGAAGAATTAGAATGAAATGGAATGGAAAGTGCGTCATAAACCATTAATTACACTCTCCTTGTAAGGCCTCTAAAATTTTATAGATGCCTACCATCTCAAACACTTCATTTGTGATCTCATTCACCCCTTCAAATTTAAGCTTAAATTGTTTTTCTTGAGATAAGTGAATAGCATTGATGATCGAACCAATTCCCGTTGAATCTAAAAATTCCAATGAAGTAAAATTAAACACTAACAGCTGGATATCTTCTTCTAATACTTGTAGGTGCAGTTCAATTAAATTTGTTGTCGTGATATCAAGGATGCCATCTAAGTGTAGGATTGTTGTAGTGTCCTTAATTTCTTTTTGAATCGACAATTCCATTAGATTCACCCCTCATTTCAATTTGAACTGATACATGTTATTAAATAATGAACCGGAGATATCTGAAAGTTCTATTGATTGGTTATGCAAGGATTGGATTAAATCCGATAGAGTCAATGTGATGTCCGTTGTAGATTCCGTACGATTGTTAGATAATTCTTTAATAGTCATGATTCTATTCATTATTTCTTCCCTATCCGACTTAGCCTCTATTAACTTAGTCTTCTCTTCCAACATATCTAGGAAGTTGGAAACCTCAAAATTATCTTCTCTAGCTCTGGAAGTAAGATCTATAGATAGTGAATACACTTTTTCGACAGAATTATCTGTGTCAGACTTTAAGGCTAAGGCAAGACTTTGCACCTTTTCTGCATGTTTAGTTGTATCTTTTAAAACTTCATTTAATGTCTCAGTCATATGGTTTGTACTTGCGGAAAGATCTGCTAGCTCTCCAGTATCTGTTACAATACTTCGAGCTGTAAAGTCCCCAACTTCTAATTGCTTAATTTGAGTCATAATGGCTTGGATGTTTTTATAAATAGAATTAAAGAAGCGTGTCGCAAGTACAAATAGAGCTAAAAGGGATAATAGGCTAAACACAAGAAGAATCCAAGACATATTCTTCAATGGTGCACTCATTCGATTGTAATCTAAGGCGACATAGATCACTTTGCCATCTTTCATAGGGATGAACATCTTATAATAAGAAAACCCGTTTTGCTTTTCAATATAAGATACTTTTTGAGGGTGTTTAACCATACTAGCAATAACTGAACTGTCTTTCTTAGTTTCAGAATTAAATTCTCCGTATTCTACCTTTTTCAACATGTTGTACTTATTCTTAAGTAAAGACGGATCTGCATACACTTTCGGGTCCAATACCGCTACTTCTTTAGCATCTTTATTTGTCCTTAGGACAGTCTTAATCCATGAATTGGGACCAACCGATTGTGTAAACTGGTAAACTTCGTTGGCTTTAATAAAAGGATTGATGATATAGGTTGAACCATTAGCATGATAATAACCGTACTTATAAAAAATAGGTGTATTACTTTTATTAGAACCTGATGGCGCAATGGGTAAAATAGTTGTATTAGAATCAACATAGGACTCTTCATCCCTAATTACAGGCTTACCGTGCAACAAATCTATAAGAGATTGCAGAGAATGATTATCTGCTCCAAGAAACTTTTTAAAACTAAAACCAATATCGCTCGGCGTAGTAGAACTTACCCCTACAATATCGTCACCTTTTTGCACGAAAATGGTAATTCCGCCAATCCCAAAATCTTTACTAATTTGAGCTAACTCAGAATTAGTTATTGTATTAACTGACTGATTACCAAGTCGGTCACTAATACGTTGAGCTACCAATTTTAGCTTTAGATCTATTTGATTTTCGATTGAGCGTGACGCTGTGTCTGTTTCTTTTATTCCCTGTTCGATACTAGCACTGACTTTTGAAGATTCTACTCTAACGTTCGAATCAATAATAGAATTTAAATAATAATACTGAACGATTCCAGATACCCCTAAAATGACGAGTAGAACCACTAGCATCCTTGTTGTGAACTGCTTCAGCAAGGTATTACTGACATTTTTCTTCTGTTTCTTTGCCATTAAACCGGTCCTCCTAATTTAGCACAGCTCTTAACTTCAACTTATCGGTCTTCCCTTGATTTAATGGCATTTTATCAATGAAAACCACTTTATCTGGTACTTTATAAGCAGAAATTTTTCCTATGCAATAATTTCGAATATCTGCAGATGTGAGACCATCCGCTACTACGAAAGCCACAATCTGTTCGCCATAGATCGGATGTGCTGAACCGACCACAGCAACGCTTCTTACTCCATTAATAGTGGCTATTATTTGTTCGATCTCACTTGGAACGACCTGCTGTCCACCTTTTTTAATGATATCTTTCTTCCTTCCAACTATCTTAAATCTCTTATCATCTAGAAACTCAACTAAATCCCCCGTTTTATACCAGCTATCTTCAAACACCTCTTGAGTTAGTTGAGGGTTCCCGTAATATCCAGAAAATAATGCCTCTGTTATAACATATAGTTCACCTTCAACCGCCTTCGCTTGTGCACCAGCAACTAGTTCATACTCTAGTTCCTTTGACTCTCTCTCTAGGAGAGCATTAGCAAGCGCACTAGTCTCAGAACTTCCATAATGTGAGATAAACTTGCTGTTTCCCATGAGTGGGAATGAATCTATTAAGCGGTTTGGAATCTTCTCTCCTACAAAACAGATCAATTCCAAATCCGTCAAAACTTCAGGATTTAATTTACTTGCAAAAGTATAAAGCGCCTTAAAAACAGAGGGGGTCGTGGCAACTTTGTTACAGTTAGAATTCTTCATCATGTCTATGATCTTAATCAAGTCAAATTCATTAGCCACCAAAAGATTTGCCCCTGCTTTTAATACAGAATCCATAGAATACAAGCTGAAAATGGTACTGGTTGAAGCATAAACAAGGACCCTATCTGTAGGCTTTAATTCCAACGCCTCAGAAACATGATTAAATGAGTAGTCTACTACCTCTTCTTTAAACACCATCCCTTTTGGTATGCCTGTACTTCCTGAAGTAAAACAAATGATCTCTCCTGAAGATGTCTCCAAGCCGATTGACTCACCTTGGAAGAGCCGGGTTTCCCAGGAGATACAATTATCAGAAGTGAAAACCAAAACTTCTTTCCCTTTATCTTTGGCCCAATTTGTTACAGCCTCTGAAAAGTTGAATCCAGTATGTTCATTAACAGTGAAAATAATATGAGGATCAAGAAAATCCAAGACATTCTGCAAATCTTCTTGCCGAAATTGCCAGCTTAAAGGCGCTGTCACCCCTCTGAGCTTATTTACAGTCATAAAAAGCGGGATATATTCTTGAATTGCAGGAACTAATAGAGCCACCCGTTTCCCCGCAATATCTAAAGGACGTAACATCGACTCATATTTAGATACAATAGCCTGTAAATCACCGGCTGTATAATTTGACTTTAATGTAGTTAAAGACGAATTACTTTCCTTTAATCCTGCTAATACTCTTTCAAATAGACTCATATCATCACTCCACCCCTTCCCTTACCACTTCGTACAAGCTACCAACAGTATTGAGCCTATTTGCATTCTCAATGAAGTGATCAAATGGAATGTTGAAGGAGTCTGCTAGGCAGGATATGAAATTCACCATCTGTAAAGAGTCCACTTCAAGTTCTTCTTTTAAACTTGTCGTTTCACAAACATGTACAGAGTCTTGTTCTAACAGAGAAAACATAGCCAAACAGAACTCATCAAATGTCATTTATATCCTCTCCCTTGAACCAATTAGAAGCTCTACGGCGGATTTCCGGTAATTTGAAGTTACAGCAATGTCCCTCTTCCTCATAGACGATAAACCGTTTTTCTGGTGAGAATCGACTATATAGCTCGTATAGATCGTCACCCTTCACCATTAAATCTTTACCCCCATGAATAATTAACATGTTATTAATCTCAGTCACATCATCTAATACTGGCAGACTGCCTGCATCGAAATCTGCCAACATGTTGTGGAGACGTTCTCTAAAGTAATCTGGAAGGCTAATATTTATCAGATGTCTAGGCGCAGGGCTTACAGCTACCGTCTTTGCAACAAGTGGATGTCTACTAGCTTCAATTGCCCAAGATCCCCCTGAACTACACCCAAAAAGATTGATCGAGAGTTTCGGAAACAAATTATGAACAAAATCAACGAGCTCTCTGACTAACTTATACCAAGATGCTTGATCTGCCTTATGACCATTTATAATAAGTGTCTCACCTTGGCCAGTTCCATCGAAACTGACTACCGCCATGCCGCTTCGAGCGAAATCCGATTCATATGTAAACATTTCCTCTTTTGTAGAATCAGTTGGGGTGACAATAATAACTACCCCTTTAGGTGTTGTTCCCGGTATACGCACTCGACCTTCGTATTTCTTACCATCAAGCATCAGTGAGTGATGAGTAATCTTGTCCATTGATACACGGTCTGCAAGACTAAATTGTTCCAGACATAATCCATACCACTTTGCCTTATCACCACTAGGTTCAGGATACACCCACTGAATAAGATTATAATAAAGGGCTGCTATTCGATAATTAAGCTCTGACTGAAGAGAATCCCCGGAATCTTGTAATTTCTTTGCAACCAAGGAATGCTCTAAGGCCTTTTCCTGTAACTTTTCTACCCAATTTTCTAGATTCGTCATCTTGCCCCTGTTCTTTAGGATGAATTCTTGATCTATTCCATGAGCAATCCATCGTTCCCAAAATCCATTATCCATAACACTGGCAAAGATGGTCTTTTTAATGGTTACTTCTGGTGTAAGTCGATTAACCTGATTTTGCAATTTCCCCATTCTTTTCACCTTCATTTTCTTTGAATACAATGATCCTCTTGTTTGGCTATGGAAGCGTATTAGCCACCTGTTCCATTTCTCACGCCTTCGTTATTGTTGGTTTCAAATGTTAAAATAATTGTTGAACCTAGATTAGAGGTATAGAGTAAAACTTGTTTTGACAATTTAAGCATTAATTGAAACCCTTGACCCAATGACTTTTTTGTCGAATAGCCAGCCATCAAGGTTGCTTTAGGTAAATTTTCTAAATCAAATCCCGAACCCTTGTCTTCTACGATTACTCTCAGTTCTCGTTTTTCCTGATTTTCAATGACTGTTAACTTTCCTTCTTCAGCGTGCTTAAGTGTATTGGTGATAGCCTCTGATATCACCAATAGCCAGGTCATCAATTCAGATTTAGTGTATCCAGCAAATTCAAGCCTTGTTTTAACTTCCAACCGACTTTTTGGAATATCTGAAATCACTTTGATATCATTTTTAACTATCACGCTTCCGTCTTTTAAAGCCTCTGCCTCTTCTTTACTTATAAGTAATAATTTTTCTTGGGTTGCCGAATAGATGACATCACGATAAATCTTCCATTTATCAAAGGATTCATTTTGTGAAGAACGCACAGTTTGAACGGATTGATTCTTGAAATGAATTTTATTAAGATCATAAACTTTAAGGATGGCATTTTTAACCTGGTTATTTACAGGCAGTTCATCAACCTTCTTTTGAACCTCATCCCCCTCTTTTATCCAGCCTAATAAACATTCACTGCAGTAGATACATTGATGATACGGACTTTTGTCATTCTCGAAAGTATTTTCTGATAGTGATAAAAAATAAATTTCATTCAAGTCCTTTTGATCCATTTCTAGGTAGGACGCCAATTTTTTAGCTAAAAAACCTCTCTTGGTCCTATAAATCAATTCGTCATAAGAAATATTATCTGGTAGAGACGGAGCAGATATTGGATCTTCTTTTAGTGGAACTTTTGGTTTTTCTTTTAAAAGATTTAGGAACCGCCTCATTAAAAATCCTCCTTAAAGAATTCCTAGAGGTGGCATTAGTGTGATCTCATCAATAAAGGCTCCTAGTGGCTGATTAATTATATTAATCAAGTGTTGAGCAACTGTTTCTGCAGGAATCATTTTTGAGAAATCTGGCTTTGGTTCAATCTCATCCCAAAAATCACTCTTTACTGCCCCAGGGAGAATCGCGGTTACTTGAACACCCCTAGTTCTTAGCTCCGCTTGCAAGACTCTCGTTAAACCCAACGCACCAAACTTTGAGGCTGAATAGCCTCCACATCCAGGTAGTGCAGTTGTCCCTGCAATTGAAATAAGATTAAGAATTAAACCTTTTCCATTTTCGACCATGTGTTTCCCAAAGTATTTACATGTGAGATAAGTACCACGTAAATTCACTGCTAACATGTCATCGAAGGCTTTGGTAGAAGAATCTAGCACATTTTCAAATTCCCCTAGTCCAGCGCAGTTAATTAGGATGTCAATCGTTCCAAATTTTTGAGTAGCCCTTTGATAAAAGTTTGTGACTGAATTTTCATCAGACACGTCTAGAGACAGTTCAAGACTCTGATTGGTTTCCACTTCTTTGTTGCTACGGCTACCTAACACAAGATTAACTGTATCTCTCCTAAGCAGTTCAGCTGTTGCTTTTCCTATTCCTTTACTTGATCCAGTTATAGCGATCGTTAACTGATTTTCATTATTCATAATGAACTACTCCCTATCCGTTCCGTAATACTCAAAGTAGTTTTTTTCAGTTTCATAGAGTCCAATTTTATAAAGTTGATCAAGATCACCCTTTAATAAATCCCAAATGACAACTGCAACATTTTCCGAAGTAGGATTTAAGTGTTTAAATTCGTCAGTATCTAAATTTAGATGTTTATGGTCAAATTTTTTCAAAACATTGTTTTCCACAATTTTGTCAAGTTGTCCGAGATCGGTTACCATTCCCGTGATAGGATCCGGCTTTCCACTAACTGTTACCTCAAGGTAGTAGTTGTGGCCATGTCCATATGGATTATTACATTTACCAAAAATCTCTATGTTTTCTTCCTCACTTAACAAATCACTATGTAAACGATGTGCTGTACTAAAGTGATATTTTCTTGTAAGATGCACCATAGGCAAGCTCTCCTTTTCTGAATACAGAAAGTCATTTTCCCTTAATGTAATTTTGTGTAGGTCACAATTAGAAAATTGATATTCCAATTCATTCCATATATAAGTGACCAGATTCTCAGTCGTCGGAATATGCTCTTTAAAATAGGCATTCTCTTTATTTAAGAACTTCCCATCCAATTCTTTTTCAACTAATTCATTCATTATTTTTTGAATATCAGTGATGTTAACCACAATTCCTGAATTCGAATCTAATCTTCCTTTTACCATGACTTCTAGTGTGTAATCGTGACCGTGTCCATTCAAATGGCTACATGGACCGAAAACGAGTCTGTTTTTCTCCTCACTCCATTCACTGATGGAGTAAGAGTGAGCAGCCGAGAATATCATCTTCCTAGAGAGGTAAATCATGAAAGTCCCTCCTATTAATCTCTTTTAAGAGCATTCTCAAATTCCTGTACGAAAGTGGAGTCAGTTTTCAAGACCCCTCTCTTTATGGTTGTGACAGTTGCACTCCCAGTTTTTTTAACGCCGCGGGCACACATACATAGATGCTGACCTTCAACACTTACGATGACACCTTCTGGTTGCAAAACATTCATAATAGCATCCGCAATTTGCGTTGTCATTCGTTCTTGAACTTGTGGCCGTTTGGAAACAAGTTCAACTAATCTTGCAAATTTACTTAGTCCAACCACTCTGCCCTTTGGGATATAACCTATATGAGCTTTTCCAAAAAAGGGAATGAGGTGATGCTCGCAAAACGTATAGTAATTAATATCTTTGACAACAATCAACCCATCATAGTTTTCTTCAAATGTCGTAGTGAGTGCCGTTTCAGGAGCAACGCCTACACCCGCAAATACCTCCCTGTACATTTGGGCAACACGCTTTGGCGTATCAAGTAAACCATCTCTATCAGGGTTTTCACCAATTAAGGATAAAATTTCTTTGATATGTTCTTCTATTAAGTCCTTTTTTAATTCAACAGTCATTTTTAGATCCCCCATATTTAAATAAAAAATCCACCAAAAAGGATTGGTGGATTTTTTAAAATTATAGAATAGTTATTGCAATAAAGGATAACTATTCTATGAAGATACCCAACACCCTTTTCGGTAACCCGACTGTCATAGCTTATAAAAGCCTTAGACCCGCAGCTTTGCGTCCTTACCTTTCAGTAAGTTTGCCATTATCGAAGGAATAATTTTTTATAATGTTTTTATCGACATATAACCATGAAAACTTTATATAATTTTGTTGGTAGTTTGTGGAAGAGGCATGATTAAATAAATAAATTAAGTCTTTGCTTCCTCCTATAAATGCTTCCCCATTGCTATAATGGCTCTCGCAATAGTTGCATCTTTCTCATTCACCGTACAATAGGAAATTCTTTTAAATAGAACAATGAACTGAAACCCGTTCCAAAGTCATCTAAACTAATTACCTGGAGTTTTCATATACGGTATTGTTCTGTCTGACCTTTGAAAACATCGTGGCTTTTCTAACATCTTTAATCATGCTTAAGGAAATATGCCCCGTTTAATCCAATTGATGACCTAGGAGTTTACTCTTTCATATTAAAATAGACTATCTCCGGGATATTATATCGATACTTTAATAATCCATCTGCGACTTCTTTTTTTAGGATAGATCGCTGGACCCAATTATGGATACAGTCTACAAAGTCTTCAATACCCACATCAAGTCTAAGACACAAATCTTTAAACGAGATACATCCAAATGGATGATCCTGAAAGAAATTTATACATTTTAACTATGTCTTAACCATGCTGATAAATTTCCCTTTCTTTCTGCCTATTTATACGTCTATTGTCTCAATCTATATC
The DNA here is from genome assembly GCF_029094525.1 of Pullulanibacillus sp. KACC 23026. Lineage (NCBI taxonomy): Bacteria > Bacillati > Bacillota > Bacilli > Caryophanales > Sporolactobacillaceae > Pullulanibacillus > Pullulanibacillus sp. KACC 23026. Next base: position 4,443,804 of record NZ_CP119107.1, read on the forward strand.
CAAAATAAATATCCCTTGTTAATCCTATCTTTAGTCCTACTGATATATAGGATTATCTTCCTATTAAATCCAAAACAAAAAGCCTCTCTCCACTTTATTAAGCAGAAAGAGGCTTTTTTAGTATAAGTCAAAGATCCTCCATTTTTTGTTTATAAAAATAAGCAATTAGACCCGCCCTATCTTTTACATTAACCTTCTGGAAAATATTTGTAATATGATTTTTAACGGTATGTTCACTAATAAATAACTGGGAAGCCAGTTGTTTATTATTCAACCCTTTCACTACTAGCATAAGGACTTCATTTTCTCGATTTGATAATTTATCAATTTGGAACTCAAGATCTTTAGTGGAAATAGTTTGATCTAACGCACGCTCTCTAAGGATGAATTTTCTAAACTTTTCACTCAATAACGGATCAATAGGATTATCTATGGAATCCAACTCATGATCTTTCAGATGGTTAGATAATAGTGCAAGCAGTTGCCCTCCAAGGTCGAATCTTTGACCATATCGATTATATTTGGGATAATTCGTTATTTCAACAAAGTCTTGCAAAATTTTATATACCGATGAATGATCAGGTAGTACATTTGCTACAAATTCAGGCGTATACGAAGATAATAAACAAGCATATTCAATATCTTCTCTTTCCTTCAAAGACATTTCCAAGTAATCCAAAAACAAATGAGCGAGTTTTTTTAATTTTGTTGTGAACTCATAACTCTGAGGATCCCAATACCCTACACTTTCATGTAAAAGTGCTATTGAATGTTGAATCTCCACTTTTGTATGATTTGTCCTATTAATAGCCAGTGCACCGATGGTTGCTAGAGAAGACAAGAATGTTAAGTGATCCTCATTATTAAGATTCTGAGAAACACTTAATACACCATAAAGCTTTTGGCTATATACAGGACATTCTATAATGGTTTCTCCCCAATCTGAGACGCGAATAACAGGAGAAGCCTTTGATAAATTTCCCCCTTCATCTTTTAATTGGTTGTATCTCCTTAATACCTGCTTTCCATACTTTTCACTTTGGTCCTTTGTTAATCCCCTCGAGACAATTCTAACCTCTCCCGAATTAGAATCGAGATCGAACAGAGTAAGTGAAGAAAAGCTGACTTGCATAATATTCATGCTCATATCAACAAGCATTAGAGCAATTTTCTTAACATCTTGAATGCGGGATAACAGTTGACTTATTTCTATTAAGGCATTCAATTTCTGAAGCTGGTACCTAAATTTTTCTCTTGTTATCCTATTGAACAGATATGAACTGATTATATCCGTTATGACTTGACCGATACTTAGAATAGATTGTCCAAGTTTACCTTTTTTAAAAGAGACACCAAATAATACACCTGTGATACTATTATCAACAGTGATTGGGTAACAAACAAGTGATTGAGGTTTGATATCGTTAACTTTAAACAGTTTCCCTCTAGGATCAATATCAATCTGCTCCCAATAACCGGCTATTCCGCTAACCAACACTTGACCTAAAAAACCTTCCCCAACTAAAAAATTTGTTCCTACTAATGATTGATAATCTATGTGTCCCGTCACTAAAGAGATCACACATTCGTTATCGTTATTTTTTTTAGCAAGGCCTACAAAATCAAGATCAGAATCTAAGTTCAAAAACTCATTTAATATTTCAGAGACCGTATCTTTTTTTTCCTGTGCAGCAAGTTCAAGCACATTTTGTACACTTCTAATCAGTTGAATGTCTTCTGTTTTCTTTTGATCATTCTCTAAGAGCTTACTTATGACCTCAGATAATTCTAAAATTCTACTTACAATTCGCTTCTTTTCTTCGCTCGTTGTCTCCGGAACTTCCTCAATTGCGTTTTCCCAAATTGATGGTTGCGTGACTTTTTGTCTTATATATTTATAAAGGTCCGAGCGGGATTCCGTTTCTATGATAACACCCGCCCATAAATAATACTTAATCTCACCCCTTATACTTACTGGAGAAAGTACAATCTTTAGGCCAGGAAACGTGTCTAAAACGCTAGACCCCACTGCACTTTTTATCCATTCATAATATAAGGAATGGTTACTTTGGACCATTTTTGCCAAGCTGTTTTCTCCTGAAAAAGAAGTGACTGGATTTCCTTTAAGGTCTAGTAATATTATGGCTAGCTTGCAATTAGAAGCAAACACATCTTGCACTTGTTGAATACTGTCTAGTGCGTTTTCCATTTGTCATCCAGCTTTTCACTTAAAATATTCGGTTGATTATATCTATATATAGAATCATTTCCAGATTCAATTTCAGTTAATATCGATAAGGCAACTAAACTATTTATTATTGGCTTCAGATGTTCAGTCGATCGTCCTAATCGACTTGCTAGACTTTCTAATGTTTCCATTGCAAAAGGATTTTCTTCAAAAAAATAGGTGCATTCCACTTGTAATAATAACGATATATCTGTCATATAATCTCGCTCCTTAAACCAATTGGATAAGTGGTTTCTCCGAAATCGTTTCCACAAGAAGGGGTTCAGAAACAAACCCACTTGTTGATTTGGTTAATTGGAGATATTGATAATTACCATCAACCCAAGTACGAATAACTCCATTTGATGTCCTCTCTAAAAACGAGGAGGTTTCTTTACCTATTTCAGAAAAATTGCAAAGAGCAAGTATTGTGTTTCCGGTAGTTCTTGCTCTGGTAGATTCTTCAGCAAAAATTCGTTTAACAAAATCCGGTCCTCTTAAAGAAAAAATTGCGCTTAAATCATAAAAAACAAACCAATCATCTAATGTGTTAAAGTTTCGAGTTACCATTTTAGTCAACTCACCATTTAAAAAGCCTAAGTAATCTTCGTTCGATACATCTTTTACATTCAAGACATTGTCTTTGAAGACATCTGGGACTTCCCGATTATACTGTTCTATAAAATACATCTTATCTTGTTTGCAGGCTTCTTCTAAATCAACACCATATAATTTATAGACTTTTTGAAGATCCTCGATAGTGGTCAGACTAGAGGGTTGTGCAATGATTCGATCCCCCTCTAGTATTCTTTTCGTTATAATAGAACCAATTAGATATTTGTAGTTTGCTTTACTATTTGTGTCAATTAATAGCGTTGATCCTCTTGTGATTCCGCCGGAGAGTAGTTGATCTAATTTTCCAATTCCAGTTGACACTTTATCATGTGCTTTAATTAATACATCTTCAACAACTGAGAGTGCTGGAACTAGATGAATCCCTTTATCTGTTAGTCGATAAATATGTTCACCTTCAATAATTTTGCGACCTCTCATTTTTATAACTTCAAGTGTCCGTTTACGAAATTTCTGCATTTGTTCTTCTATAGAAAGACGGATTACCCCATCTGCTACATAATGTTCAAATGTATCTTCACTATTTGAATTTGCCCGTTCACTTAGTAACATTGAAGTTAGCGAGAATTTACGTAGAATATTCCTCAGATTATAGAGTGCCTCTCTATTTTCCTTCTGATCTTTATAGATATATTGAAGGAGACTAATACTATCTACTACAACTCTCTGGCAATTTATTTCTTGTATTAATTGCTCAAATAGACCATTAGGTTGTTTCATTTGCTCTAAAAGAACTTCAGGTTTTATACTTATAAAACGTAAAAGATTCTGCTTTTCTAGTTTTTTTAGATCCCAACCAAACGCTTCCATATCTTGATAGATCTGGTGAGGGAATTCTTCAAAGGTAATGTATATACCCGTTTCACCAGATTTCAAAGCTCCATGTACAAGGAATTGTACACCTAATGTTGTCTTTCCCGTTCCTGGTGCCCCTTCAACAATAATTGCCGATCCTTTTGGCAGTCCTCCATATAATATTTTGTCAATTCCAGCTACTCCTGATTCAGTAATATTCTGCATAAATGCCGCCCTCTATATTTATATATTGTTAAAAAAAGGATCTTAAAATGATACCTTCATAATCACATCAAATACTTAAAGGCAACCTACCTAAAATACGAGCAACTAAAAGAGCTCCCTCCACGAAGTTGGACGAGCCCTTGAACTCTAACCACTTCGGTAACCGGCTACCATAGCAACGCTTTAGGTCCGTGGCTTTGCGTCTCCATCTTTCAATGGGTTTGCCTTTTCGGATTCGATTTTATAGTTTATCCGAATGATCATGAACTTCATTCCATTCGTAAATGACTTTGGATCTCAAACAAAAAAACGTCTCAATTATATAATTTATATTATCACAAAAATAATTTATCCGATATCATGAACCAGATAGCCCTTATAATAAAGCCAAGTCTAGCCTTCAATGAAATTGGAACTATAATGGTCAAACAGCCAGTCAAGTACAAGATACGGGTACTTATGCCTTTGAAGTTCAAGCTGATGGAGATTGGTCCATAAAAATTCAATAGAGGCTGGGACAAAGCTAAACTAACTGACTTAAATTCCGAACACTAAATGTTTATAAGGACAGAAACAAATAGGAAACGCAGTCAAAATACAGAGACTCCTCGCGGGAACAGCATGTGTCAGAAGACCCCGCAAGCAAGGGTTTTCCTTGTTGAGGAGGCTTGGGCCGTGCACGCGGAAAGCGATGTATTTTGACTAGCGTTTCATCAAAGATTTAACTTATAAATGAAAAACCGAACCCATCACGTTAAAACGTGTGAATAAGTTCAGTTTTTTTCTATTCGTCAACTATTTTTGTCCCAGTCGCTTTCTATAAGTGACTAATTAACCATGATCCTTGCGAGTTCCGCTAACTTCTCGCTTATGGTGACGATTTGACTTAGAGTCTCTGATGTTGCGTTAATCGTTTTTGTTTGTACACTCAACTCGGCTACAAGATCTCCTACTTCGCGTTGAATTTGATTGAGAGAATCGATGACATGATCCGTCGAGTTAAGAATGGTTGTCGATGATGTCTTAGTGTTTTGAGAAAGTCTTCTAATTTCATTGGCTACGACAGAAAAACCTTTCCCTTGTTCTCCAGCACGCGATGCCTCAATAGCTGCATTGAGACCGATCAAATTTGTTTGAGAAGACACTTTTGCAATAACATTAGCCACTTGACTAATTTCAACTGTAGAATCCTCCACCCTTTTACTATTATTAACGAGTTGTTGTGAAGTGGTTTGTAATTCTGCTGCAGTATGGCTAATCCCTTCTAAGGACGTGTTCAACGTTTGCATCATTGTCAGCAATTCATCGGCTGCATTTTGCAGGATCTCTTTGTTCTCAGTGGATATAAATACACACATAGAACCCACTATACTTCCATCGCTAATAATCGGAACACCCGTACCTTGATAAGGAATTCCACCGGTCAATTGTTTATTCCCTATTCGAGATATAACCTGACCCGTCGTCACAACTTCCTTCCCAATACTTCCCTCTAATAATGGCTTGCCTTCTCCAAAGACATCTAGATAGAAATCATCACCTGAAATCGCATGTATATACCCTTCCTTGTCTGTGACAACAAGTTGGGCATATGGAATTAATTTGTGGAAGACATCAGATACCATAATTATAGTTTCAAGTTTATTCATTATATAAGGTTCTCCTTAAAATCGATTTCACTTTTTTCAGCTTCCTATACTTTATCGGAAGTTTTAAGAAAAAATTTAAATCTTCCCTATTTAAGCACCTTTTTTCTTTTATAACCTGTCAATTCATGGTAATGGTTGCTACTCTACCCTTTTTATCAAGTTTAACGCCATCCATTTCCATATCCACCCACTTTTAACTCATTATCCGATTAACTCGATATACGAGTATTCTTGGAAAATATTTAGAAATACGCTTCAATAGACAATTTGGCCGCTCTCCGTTTGGCGTAAATAAGGCGAGGCGCTCCCGCTATTCAAGGCACCATGCCTGCCCCTCCAATGAAACCTCCATCTAACTATTAAACTCGTATTTGTTATTCAATAGCAAATAAAATTAAGTTAACAACATAATAAAATAACCCCGAACAGTTCCAAACCATTTGGGGTTACTTTCAACTTTTATGGGTAATGGAATTTTATGTTAGAATAAATAAGTAAATATTATGAATAATTATTAAAAAAGCAAAGGATGTTTTAAATTGAGCACTATTTTTATTATCTTATCAGCTAGTGTTGTAATAACTCTCTTGGTGTTTTTTAATAGCAAAAAACACCGACTGCAAGAGAATAAAAAATTAGTGAACCAATGGAATGATAAGGATTATAAACGAAACGAGGAACCTATTAAATCTGTAAGAATGTATTGGAATAGCTATGAACCTACAAAGAATCAAGTTTCTATAGATGATCTCACTTGGAATGATTTATCTATGGATACTGTATTTCAAAAAATTAATTTAACACACACTAGTATAGGGGCGGAGAAATTATACTGTAATCTTAGGTCTATTAATTTAAATGAAAACTACTTTAATGAAAAGGAGCCCTTTATCAGAGCGCTCTTTGAAACAAGAGCATTGCGAGAAGAAATTGAATTAAAGTTAATGGCATTAGGGAAGAAGTCGTTTACCGATACTTCTTCTTTCCTTTACCAAATTACGGATAAATTTATGAAACATACTTATCTTTATATCCTTTTAAGTCTTTTGTCCATCACGCCTCTAGTACTAGTTTTTGTTAACTTAAAAGCAGCCATTATTACATTTTTTTGTTTGGTTATGATAAACAGTGGTATCTATTTTTTTAAAAAAAGGGAGTATCAGCCTAATTTTTATTCATTATCTTATATTACGTCCATTATTAATTGCGGAAAACATCTAGTAAAAATACAACATAAAGAATTTGGTGGGAGAAGGGATAAAATAAAGTTGTGTTTGAAGAAACTAAAGAAAATATCCTTTTGGGGAAGTGTGTTATCTTCAAATAACAGTTCGATAAATTTAATAGTGGATTATTTAAGAATCTTTTTCTTACTTGATTTCATCGCATACAATCGCATTTTAAGAACGATTAAAAATAATCAAGAAAGTTATATTTCTTTATGGCACGAAATAAGTGATTTAGATTTGGCGATATCTATCACACACTTTAGAAATTTATACCCAGATCATTGCATACCAACATTTATTGAAGAAATGAAACTTAAAGGGACAGACTTATATCATCCGCTAATTAAACACCCTGTAAAAAATAATATTGAGATTGATAAAGACATCCTAATTACAGGTTCCAATGCTTCAGGCAAATCTACTTTTATTAAAGCCGTTGCGATAAATTGCATTTTAGCACAGACCATTAATACTGTATTAGCAAAAGGGTTCCTTATTAAACCGTCCCACATTCTTACTTCTATGGCAATAAGTGATGATGTCTTAGGAGGTGACAGTTACTTTATTGCTGAAATTAAATCACTAAAACGGATCATTGATACCATTAAACAAGGTATGTCTTGCATGACATTTATTGATGAAATTTTAAAAGGGACCAATACAGTAGAACGAATATCTGCATCCGCTTCAATTTTAAATTGGATTAATTACCAGAAGAATAATTTGTGTATTACAGCTTCACACGATATAGAGTTAACACAAATTACAAAGGATTACTATGAACACTATCACTTCAGTGAAACAATTGAAAATAACTCGATATCATTCGATTATAAATTAAAGAAAGGCCCTTCGTATACAAGAAATGGAATCAAATTATTAGAGCAACTACACTATCCAAAAGAAATTATTAATCTGGCCTCTAAGTTAGCTAATTCCTTTGAGGCAGATGGGAACTGGATGACCTTTAATCATGTGAATTACCCGTTTTATCATAATTGATCAAACAACATTAACCTTCGAAAAAACATTCCCAAATGCAATTCTTAATTAAACAATGGAAGTAGCCGGCTAATAATTTCGTATCCTTTTGCCTGCCTTACTAGCTTTAGAGTGACAACCCTTTATAGAAAAACAAAAGACCTTTAAACATCATGTGTTTAGAGGCCTTTTAATCTGTCTAGTTAATTTATGCTTTTTTTTGAACGCGCCAAATGATTCACTAATTGGTTTAACTTAGCTTCTTCATTTAAACCCATATTTGTAAATTGTATTCCATATAACAAGTTATTACTTCCTTTATGGCCCTCTTTTCTAACAACAATTCCTGAATAGATATAAGTTTCCTCTTTTAGTGTAAAGCTAATATCAACTAAAACTGGATCAGTGACAGGAAAATCAACTTCGCATAAAAATCCTAAGCCACCGACACTTAGATCTAAAATCTGTCCACTAATTGACTTATTATTTAATTTCCTTAAAGTCTGATGACCAAAATCAATAATTTTAAGCTTGCAGGTTAGATCCTTCACTGAAACCCGGTGATATTTCCTTCTGTTTTTCTGGATATTGATTGGATTTTTTGATGTCTTAGCTTTTTTCATTTTATTCTTTAAACGGGCTATTTCAGCTTTCTTAGTTTGATTGTTTTTTACAGATTTCAGGAAAAGGAAAACAATTATTAACAACATGAAGGTTTCGATCCACACTATATCATTCATCATCACTCATACCGTCTTTTCCAAAACATCAGGCTTACCCAAAGCATACCCCTGACCATATTTGATGCCAAAACTCTTGGCAAAGGCCAAATCAACAGGGGTTTCTATCCCTTCTAATATGAGATACGTCTTATACGCATCACAATAATTTTGAAGGAATCTAACAAAATCTTGTTTCTTCTTTGACATGTAAAGATCATGTGCAAAATACTTATCTAATTTTATAAAATCTGGGTTTAATTCGATTATTCTTTGGGTATCTTCAATTCCTTTGCCGATATCATCAAGCGCAATTAAAATCCCTGACTTTCTCAATAAATTTATTATCTTTTGGAATTGTTTTAAGTCCTTTATTTTCTCTGTTTCGGTTAACTCTAGTACTATTTGGTGCCTTGACACATTAAATTCATTCATTATATTAATAATGAAAGAGGGGAAATCCCCATTTGATATGGTCGACGGATAGACATTTACAAATAACTTACCTTCTCTTTTTGAGTATCCTGCCATATGGTAGGTACTGATAGCTTTATGGATGGACCGCGAATCCAATTCATAAAGCTTTTCTTTTTGTTTGGCAAGACAAAATGGTATTTCTGGATTTGAGAATTCATTGGATCTTAGCAAGACTTCTCTACCAATTAAGTACCAATTTTCAATATCATAAATAGGTTGAAAGTGATGATAAAACTGTTCTTCCCTTATAAAATGATCGATTAACATTAAATTCTCCTCACCTCTCCATAAAAAAAGAGGACTCCCCGAATTAATCAGAGAATCATCTACAATGCGCTCCTTTCTTCGGTAACCCGGCTGCCATTGTTGTTTCCATTAGGCCCGTGGCTTTGCGTCCTTTCCTTTCGAAAAAGTTTGCCTTTTCGGTATAGGTTTTTTATTTATAGAAAAAACCTATTTATGAAATTTATTGGATAACTAAGTTTTTTCAATAAACAAACGTTTTGGTATTTATGACAACCTTTTTATATATTGGTAAAATTTGTTATGAGTTCCCACCTATTAACTACACCCAATTTTTTATAAATACTATTCAGATGTATTTTAACTGTATTAGGTGATATCTTCGTTACTTCAGCGATCTCTTTATTAGATAAGCCAGTTAAAACATAACTATAGATTTCAAATTCCCTAGCTGAAAGTTTTTTTTTACACTATTTTTTATACTATCTTTATTATTATTCTCACGGGTTGCGGCTAAACTTGAGAATTCATTTATTAAATAACTTAACAGCCTTCTTTTTTCTTCAGTAAGGAAAACGTTTTCCTTATCTTGTTCTAACGTGTATTTCATACATGATAAGATCAACTCCTTCTCCTTATCCGAGAGCGTTATTCCTAAAATAGTATCCAATAAACCATTCCCCCATATTAGACCAAAACATCTGTTACCTGAAATATTTACCATTATTTATTATCTTTTTTAATAATAATGGTTAATACTTTATAAAGGAAGTAGTCATGGTTTACTACTTTACAGTACCAAGCTACTATTTTTCGACAATTTTCAATCTATTGAGGCAGATAAAATTTGTATCGGTCTTGATAAAGCTTAACTAATCTATACACTGTTGAGTCAACTCAAGAGAAAGCTCATTTATTTACATCCCGTTAGCATTTGGTTAGTAGACTGCTCAAAAAACCTATATATCAAGGAGGCTCCCCCATAGAGTGATCATCTGTAATAATTTGCATGTTATGTCCTAAAAACACGGTGCAGCAAGGATTTTCAAATTTCCAACTCGTAGCGTCTTGACGTACAGTTTCTTTTTTAACTTCAATGCATTTGTAAAATGTTTACATCTTGATCTTGTTATAGGGGAAATCATTACCTCTGAACATGAGAAAAGGCCCCCTCAGTTAAATTCTGAAAGGGCTTTTCAAAACCAATGTTAGATTTAGCATTAGAGATAGAACCATGTCTACTCACTCAACGTGTCCAACGTGTATGTAGCAACACACGACACTCCACGGAGGATATTGGCAGTTTCTAAAGTGCTCCTGTTTTTTATTGAATCTGTATCTCTTTATTACATTCGCAATTAGTTGATCGTTGAAAACTCTCTATTTTTATTCACTATTAAACCATTAATCTTAACATACGATGGTACTAATGGATGCTGGCGAATCATCTCAATACTCTTTTGGACAATCTCAGCAACATCCTGCTCTCCTTTTTCGATCCATTCTTTTAAAGTTCCATCCATAAATTCAGGCATGCAATGTTCAAAAAGATAATCCATCGTTCTTAGTTTTTCCTTCATTTGTTCACTTTCTGAATCAAGAAGACTTTTTAGATCGGGTGAAACGTTCCTCTTGCCTTCTGTACCAACTACAACTACTTCTTGAACATCTTCCTGATAAATAGCCATTATAATCGATCTCATAATATCTCCATAAGGATTGGAGATAACAGAGCCGTAGCTTTGTAAAATCAGCATGTTTTCAAGTTCAATATTCATCTCTTGTTGGAGGAATGGCTCTATTCTAGGTTCTATGTCTGTCAAAAATAAAACTTTTTTGTTGTTTTTATTTATATCCATAACGTACAACCCCTCTTATAAAATAATTTATGATGCTTTAATTTATACAAATAAAAATAGAAAACTAAATTGATAGACCTTTAATTTAACCACTACCAGTTTTCCCAACATCCTTCTGAATCAATACTTGCAAGTCTAATCCATCCATTTTTAACTTTTTGATGGAAAGCAACATCTTTCTTTAATAAACGCTCCACATATTCTCTAGGCGCTTGAATGACAATAAGTAATCGAAGAGGAGCATGATAGACCTTATAATCGGATTCCATAACAGATTGCCAAGGCAAGCCAGTTAACAAATCACTAGCAGTCCCCTGCATAACACCAAGACCTGCCGTCACGGTTTGCGTCCTTTTATTCCCGCTCCCATAATAATGGGGGGCAACAGTTGAGGCGTAATACTGCAGATTAATCCACTGTGCTACTGTTCCTGGTCCAGCGATAATATTAGAAAGAAGATTTCCGTTTTGATCCTGTTCCCAATCATAATTATGAAGAAACACTCGCCCTTCCAAATGGCAATCCTTAGTTAGTTGCCGCTTGCCAATTATAAAAGCAGCATTACGAGCCAATCCCCATTCGGGACGAATCTCACTCCAATCTTCTGCAAAACGATGAGCTTCCTCTGTCGGGTCTTTGAGATGAGATTTGATATTAGGTAATTGAGCTAGACGTTCTTCATTAGCATCATGGCTCACTTTAGGTAATACGGCCTTGATGCGTTCAAACGCGTCTTGAGCTTGATTTGAAAGTTTTGGAACATAAATCCACTTTAATTCGTCCACCGTCGTTTGGTGCTCAGCTGCAACAAAAACCGTTTCCTCTGGGATTTTTATCCCTTCCACTGAAAGTTTCTCTCTTACCTCCTGCAAGTTGCACAAAGTCGCTAAAACCCGTGCGTTGAATCCACCTGCCGCTCCACCGCAGGCCCCACATTCAAGAGACGCTGCATACGGGTTATTTAGGCTTTGGCTTCCATGCCCACAGATTACAACTAACGGTGCAAAATTCTTCGTAAGACCCATCATTTTGAGTGTTTGGCTTGCATAGCTTACTCTTTCTTCTTCAGTAAAGCCAATCGGAATCTCAGACTCTATGTCATGGTTGTTTTCAAGTTGAAGCTCGGTATCCGGTTTTTGTAACCACGTCTCTCGAAGTCGACGTATGAATCGACTGGCTACCCGTGGAATAAAACTCCGTGACACCATACTGAGACCAAGCCATGGACCACTGATCTCTGGTAAAAGTAAGCTTGCCAGGACATTTTGTTTCATTTTTTTAAATGTATAACCAGTCGAATCCACCACTTGTTTACGTTGTTGATAGGACTTCCGTTGAGTTTCATTTGAAGTCTCTATTATTTTATGTTGGGGGTTGTGCATAACTGGTAAAGAGGCATGGCAATGCTTGCTTCCCAATTCACTCGTTAAGATCGGTAAGCCAAAGAAACCCGCCACCCCAATCGTTTCAAAGGGTCCTTCCTTTTCCAGATGACGGCGAAAAGGTTCTGAACGCGTATCAATACAAAATGCCAATTGAGCTACTACCGCTTTCGCACTCTCTGCCTCCATTTGCCTTTTAGAGATTAGCTTCTCAGCTAATTGATTTTCAAAAGTTTGTTCCCAGGCTTCTAACCAAATCTTGTACCGAATCCTATTATTGAAGTGGTAGGCGAATTTTAAATAATCGATTTGTTGATGGTCTGACATTGTTGACCATTTTTTAATGGTAAGGCCTCCCCATTCGATCCAAGAGGCTAAAAGAGGAACAAGCTCTATTTTTTTCCCAACATTTTTTCTCGGTATGGGCAAGTAAGGCTTCATAAGAACCCATTCAATCGTAAGTCGAACAGCTAAATAATCGATTAGAAGCGATTGTTCATATGTGGATTGTTGGGAGCGCCAAAGCATCATTCCTGCCCAACCAGGTAAAGCAAGCAAATGGCCTTCAAGGTAGGTTTGCTTCTCTGATTCAAGAATATTAAGTGCTTTTAGCGCTGTATCTATTGCTGAATGGGCATCCTTAGGCCAATGTTTTAACCGCTCGCGCTGATATTTGGTTAATGCTGGATCGTACTGAATGAGTCGACGCCACGCACCATAGAAACCTTGATCACGACTTGGCATTTTCCAGGCTGCTTGTGCGTCATCAAGATACAACTTACACCACTTAATAACTAACTGATCAAGAATTTTTGCCAAAGTCTCGCCTTTTTTATGTTCTATATGCTCACTCATTGGTTGCATGGTATCGTTTTCTAAACCAGCTATACTCAAACGACCTATGGACTCTGCCATTTCTTTTAACTCTGGTGATGCCAATAGACTAGAAGGCAAAGAGTCTAATTTTAGAGAAGCTCTACAAAAACGCTCCGCCATATCCCTTGGTACATTAAATGAGTAAGAGTTAAGCCACTCTTCTAGGCCCTTTTCTAGAAAAATTCGATCAATCTCATCACGCTCTTTGGCTGATAGGATCAATGAAGGGCTAGGATATAGATCGACATCTTCAACCTTTTTTAACCAATCGGCAACCTGATCAAAGGTTAGTTCTTCTAGACCCTCCCAAGGATGACGGGCAGCAAATGTAGAAATTGGCGATAGGGGTACAATCACTCGACTCGCTAATTGAACACATTCGTCTAGACCGATCACTTTATAATCTGTTTTTCGTTCATCTTTTTTCCTTGTATCTTCTTTAGGTAATGTTGACGTTCCGCTCATGAGTGATAACCTCCCTTAGAAGATAATGTTTAAGGTAATTGGGGTGAACCTCCATCGCTTTTGATTGTCCTTCACCTAATTTGACTAACCAAAGGTAGAGGATAGCAAAGGCAATAGAAGAAGGAAAACGCCTCGCGAGTACGCTGATCAAACTGCCAAGTATTAAAAGACAACCGACAAAGATCACGACAGAAAGGGGAAGTTGGACACTTTGGTCAACGACAGTAGAATGTAACCACTTATAGAATAAGTGGTGGATCATAAAGTAAACGAGGGCAGAGCCTCCTAAAAGTGCAACACCTGCTAATCTTTCAATTCTCCCCTTGCCAAAAGCAACTAGTTGTGTCCAAGAAAAGGATAATGACCAGCCTAAGATTAGCGCATTCACCAAACCATACCCATTGCCAGAAGCCATCACCCAATATGCAATCCCTGCCAACAAGCCTAAAACCCAACCGAACATGGTCGATAAATAAGACGGCTTTTTATTAACGCTGCCGAATCCTTCATATGGATGGACAGCCGAACCAGATTGCAAAAATAGAGTTGCTTTGAACAGCCCATGTAATACAAGGTGAATAATCGCTGCCAAATAAGCGCCTAACGCACATTGAACGAGCATAAATCCCATTTGGGCAATTGTTGAACCCACTAATTGACGCTTATAGTCAACCTGGACCATACTAATTCCCGTTCCGATTAAAACAGAAATAGTAGAAAGAATAAGTAAAACAATTTGGGCTACCCCTCCATCAAACAATGGTGAAAACCGTGTAAGAATGATTCCACCTGCATTCACTAAACCCGCATGCATGATGGCAGAAACCGGAGTAGGGGCAGCTACTGATTCAATTAACCATCTTTGAAAAGGCCATTGAGCGGCTGGGATCATGACGGCCAAGATCAAAAGTAAATTTAGGACCGTTTTCTCCATTGATCCGAGTTGAGCCAAATTCCTATTAGTTAGAACTTCCGATAACTTCCAAGTTCCCGTGACATGAGACAACCAAACTATAATTAGTAAGAGTGAAAGCCAACTGACTCCAAATAAACACCCTGAAAGTGCTCCGGCAACATTCCTTACCTTCCATCCTCTATTTAAACCGATAAGTAAAGTTAACATGAAGAGCGTGATCCCCCAGCATACGATAAATAAACGAAGATCATCGCTTAGCCAAGTCATAGAAGCAGCACCGGTAATAATTGTATAAAGAGTAAAGTATTTTCGATACGAACGATCTCCCAATAAATAATGGACAGAGAACCGTTGAATAATTAACCCCACCGAAAGTATGAAACAAGCTAAGAACCAAGCAAGCGAATCGAGATGCCAAGGGCCTACGATCTCTTTCCCACTGGCCCTAAAAAAAGCCAAAATGGCCACTAGAGGCGGTAAAGCATTGATGCCGATATGAACCCGAACAAAACCTAAGGGAACATGATTAGATAGCATGATTAATCCACTTAATCCAGATAGAATAAGGGCGATGAAAAATAAGATAAGTAGTGGTGATAAACTAAGCGAATACATAAGCAAACCTCCGTCACTGATGACCGAATCCAAACTAAATATTTGAAGCAACTGTTTTATCCAATAAAAAAACCAACAATTTCAAAATTTAGTAGTTGTCACCACTAAAAATGAATTGTTGGTTTTTCTTCAACTGGCTTATTAAAAGGCCCTTTGAAGAACTCCCTTTTATTCTTTTATTTATAGTTTTTTCTCTAAGTTATTAAATAATTTAAAAACAATCAAACGTTCTCCTGTACGAGAACTTAGATCCGTATGAAAACTCTTCACTTCTTCTCCGGTTATCGTTAAAATGATTTCCTTTAAATCTGCTACACCTGATTCAACTAATTCATTTCGAGTTTTTTTAATAGATAGCATACCTTCTCTTGTTTCACAAACATTATATTCAGCAGGTGTTAATATACCATGTAAATAAATGATGATCATATCACGTAATATATCTGTCTTTACGGAAATAGACCCACGGCCCAAAAAATCCTTTTCCCATTGAGTGATGGCTTTACTTATTTCTGATTCAATGGACCCCTTTGTTTTAATCATATAGGCTCCTCCTCAAACAAAAAAAGGTATACTTCAAGACTACTTCCTTCTAGTCGTGAAATATACCGATTTATCTTATCCCTAATTTCTTTATGCAAAAAAACCTTTTCATACTACCAAGTTTAGATAAATTTAATAGTATGCTAAAGTTCTTTCCTGAATAAAGAAAAGGAAATATTATCTTTCGGATAACAATTTAATAAAATTATATCTAGAGATATTAATTTTGTCAATACTTCTCGTCCAAAGCAGCTATGAGGAGCAAATTATGTTTATTGCGGTATCAGGCTTATTGGATAAATAACAAGTTGCTCAAGAGGGTGCGCAATAAGCCTGTCATAACTACACATTCCATTCGTTAGTTTGAACGATCATAATTAATAAGTGATATAAGTGGCAAGATTATAATTAAGGTTAGATCCCTCCCTCAAATTCGTTGATTATGGACGTATAGCGAAAAATGGAATTCTGTCATTAACTCATTTTTTTTCGGTTAGGTAACTAATCGTACCAATAACAGCCCCTAATACGGCACCGCCTGCCACCTCTCTTGGTAAGTGTCCCAGCATTTCATTTAACTTCTTGTGACGAATATGATGGTAAACGCCAGGCTGTTCTCCTGATAAACGTTCAACTTGTAAGTCTAATTTATTTACTGCCATAGCAATCTCTCCAGCTTGTCTTCGAATACCCATCGCATCATACATAACAATTAAACTTAACAAGCTGCTAATTCCAAATTCTATTGAACCCAATCCTTTTTTAAAAGCGACATATGTAGATAGGGCGCTGCATGACGCGGAGTGAGAACTGGGCATGCTTCCTGTTTCTAAAAATTTTTCCCAATGCCATTCCCCTGTTTGGATATATTCCAATGGAATCTTTAGGAATTGCGCTGTCCCGATTCCTATAAGTGCTGTCATTAAAGAACGATTCACATAGAGTCACCTCAAAGATAGGATGAGAAACCTGCCACGTTTTTATACAAATTGGGAAGTAATGAAATGACTAATGTGGAGTGTCCTCTTTTGCGAAGTATACTGCACGTTTTTTCCACTTTGGAGCAAAGAGGCGGATTCTTAAATTAGAAAGAAAGTTAACATCTGCAGGGAAATAAAAAAGCCCCCACCATCGGACTATCCGAAAGGTTGAGGGCCAAATTAATTTAGTCACTCATGAGTTCTTCTTCTCTTTTTAAAATAAAAGATTATCCCTAAAACAATTAATACTAAAATTATAAATGGAGCAAATTCAGGCATTGCAAAAAGTGTTACAAACACATCTGAGAAAGCCATTATATCAAGGATTCCTAGTATAAAAACGGTCAAAATTATATATTGGAATTTATTATATATCATGAATAAGTACGCAAAACCCTTTCGGAACATTCATTCATCCCCCTAATTTATCCCCATTATATAATATTTATGGCTGAGAAAGGAGGGCAATTCGATAAACTTTTGATCAATAAGATGAGGGTTTTTTCGCCTTACATCATGCCGTACCTAAGGTTAGGGCTGTCTTCGAAAAATACAGTAAACCAAAGAGTTGATAATTCCCCTCCAGATCACGAAACATCACTAAGGCACCTACAACAACGAAAGCATCATCCTCATGATTAGTTTAAGAGCTTTCAGCTTAGGCCTGCGCAACTGTGTCCGCGTTGAAAACTTGTTCTTTGTGGATAGTAGAATAAATAGGGTAGAGAGCAGGCAAGAGGGGCGTTCATCAAGAGGATGAACGCCAAAATAAGTGGAAGAGGCAGCCGGAAGGGCGTTCATCAAGGGGATGAACGCCAAAATAAGTGGATGAGGCAGCCGGAAGGGCGTTCATCGAGGGGATGAACGCCAAAATGAGTGGATGAGGCAGCCGGAAGGGCGTTCATCAAGGGGATGAACGCCAAAATGAGTGGATGAGGCAGCCGGAAGGGCGTTCATCAAGGGGATGAACGCCAAAATAGAGCTGAGAGCAGTTAAGAAGGGCGTTCATCAAGAGGATGAACGCCGAAATAAGTGGATGAGGCAGCCGGAAGGGCGTTCATCAAGGGGATGAACGCCAAAAAGAGTGGATGAGGCAGCCGGAAGAGCGTTCATCAAGGGGATGAACGCCAAAATAAGTGGATGAGGCAGCTGTAAGGGCGTTCATCAAGGGGATGAACGCCGAAATAAGTGGATGAGGCAGCCGGAAGGGCGTTCATCAAGGGGATGAACGCCAAAATAGAGCTGAGAGCAGTTAAGAAGGGCGTTCATCGAAGGTAGAGAATCCCCATTATTCTTAAGAAAGTATGAAGGTTTTCATTTTTATCGAAAACAAAAACAGGTGTCGGTTTCCCCATATATTTCATCACCCGGAAATTAAAAGCAATAAAAATAGCCAACTCTATAAGAGAGCTGACCATGGATAAAAAATTTAAAAATACTTTTTATAAAGTTCGTCTATCCGTTTATAGGAAAAGCTCAGCATATAAAACACCGTATAAATCTGAATATTAACTCCGCCAAAGTTTAATAATAGAACTAAATCAATACGGAGATGATTTTATGCATTATAGAGAGTTATTAAATCAAATTTATGATAAAAAAAGTGAATTAAATTCACTTTTATCCATTTACTGGAATCATTATTCAAACCTAGGAACTTGGCAATTTTGGGTTATAGTTGCAACACTGATCTTGCCGCTTGTCTTGCTCTATTTTACAGTCGATAGAAGAAGAATTTTCGAAATATTTTTCTTTGGCTATACCATACATGTACTTTGGACATATTCTGATATTGTGCTCGAAAAATACAATCTATTTATTCACACCTATCTTTTAGCTCCATTTTTTCCAATTGCTCTTAATATGACTACATCCGTATTGCCCGTTGGATTTTTACTGGTCTATCAATATTGTACGAATCGCCAAAAGAATTTCTATTTATACACTTTAGTTTTAAGTGCATTTTTCTCCTTTGTACTCGGGACAATAGAATATCTTTTAGGCATGTCAGAGTTCAAAAATGGCATGAATGAGATGTATCTTTTCTTGATAGATGTCGTTGTAACATATGTTTCATATTGGTTTACAAAGTTCATAAAAAAATTAGTGCCACTCCAATAACATAAACGTGTACCCATTTGAACTGTTAATAAGTAAAGGACCGACATTAGTTGCCTTTCAATAGAAAGAGGTTGGGACAGAAGTAGTTGACGAATAGAAGAAACCGAACTTATTCACACCTTTTAACGTGATGAGTTCGGTCTTTCATTTATAAGTTAAGTCATTTATGAAATGCTCCGTCAAAATACGTCGCTTTCCACGGCCTCAGCCTCCTCGCCCGCGTAAAGCGAGTGCCTGTAACGGAAAATCAACAGCCCAATCTACTGCGCGCTGTTAAAAGGGGACTTTTTCAGTGGCCTCACATTTACGGTGACCGTATTTTTTAGAGCAACTTTTTCAAACACTCAATTCCCAAAATTTTTAACAATGAAAGCTTTTTCTTCAGATGGCGTTAACAATCGAGTGGCTTTACCGACATTACCTCCGAGCAATGCCCACATATCATTATGGTCTTGCACTGCGTGGCTGAAGTCACCATTTTGCCAGCGCTTTAAAATTTCAAGATAAAGGTTGCAATTAGCCTCATCATATTTGCCATTTTTTTTATTAAATTCAACAACTTTGATTAAACGATCGATTCGCGCTTTAGTGATTTCTAAAACACCCCATTTCTGATCAGCATAAACCAACTGGTGAGTCATTTCATGAATGTCCTCTTGAACGGTTTGCTCTTCCATATCCATTGGCATATCCTTCAAATAATTTTGAGAAGTGTCAGCATAAGTTTTCGCGACATACGTTTTAGCTTCTTTCTCCTTTTTGGTGGTTGGATGTTTCACCTCTTGAGCTGCTTGTTTCGCAGATATTTGGTGAGCAGAACTAAACCTCCAAATGCCAAGACCCCCAAGAATGATAATGGCTGCTCCTACAATTAACATAGGTAATAGGATGTTAATTTTCTTTTTCATCATTTTTCTCCCGATGGCAATGAGTATGTATATTCAGAATTATATCAGATTAAACTGCCATTAACAGGGAATGTTTTAATTCCAAAGTTGTCCTTAATTGGCACTTCACTCCCTAACCACTTGAACTTCGGATATATAAATTGACGAACTTACCTCACATAGGCTTGCCGGCCGAAAATTCCTGAAATACAAAATTTAACAACATAAAAAACCACTCCCTAAATTTAGGGAGAAGTGGTTTTTCTATTGAAAATCAATATTTACAAGAGGCTGAAAAAACAAGATTTTAGGCTCTCTTTCAAAGGTTTGGCTAAGACTGTTTTCGTAAGCTTTGTTGCTTTTTTACAGATTTCCCATTCATCTTCCACATTTGCACTGCAGAGTAGGCGGTGTACAGGATGACCAAAATAATGCACCCATAAAAAATGAGATTTAACAACGACCACATTTGGCCTTTTTGTCGATCTTGAAGCATTGCTTGGACTAACCATGCGAAACACGAAATAGAGGTCAAGGTATATAAGCGCGCTTTTGCTTTATCGTTCATTCTTCTCCCTCTTCCAAACTCCAAATTTCTTCATTACAGAAATACTTTTTAATTTTCGGGTCATCTATTGAATCTGCTTGGCAGTTAATAGTCAGTGGGCGAGTCCCATTCGCTCATTTATTAATGTTTTCTGAGCTTGGACATAATGTCTACCGCAACTGCTAGGAGTAGTACAAGACCTTTAATCGTTTGAATTAATGCAGAATCTACCCCCATAATCGACAATCCCTGGTTAATAACTCCCATTACTACTGCACCAATAACAACACCTGGTACCGTTCCAATACCACCTGTAACAGCAGTACCACCAACAAAGCAGGCTGCAATAGCATCAAGCTCGAAAGAAGTACCCGTTGCAGCTGATGCGGAACTCAAACGTGAGAGCATCGCAATAGCAGCAACAGCTGAAAGAAATCCCATGTGAATGAAAAGCGAAAAATCGACACGACGCGTGTTAATACCCGAAAGACGTGCTGCTCGACGATTTCCACCAATCGCGTAGACGCGACGACCAAACACTGTACGAGTCAAAATAAAGTTGTAAGTTAAAACAAGAACTCCAACGATAACCAACATAATTGGAATACCGCCTTGAGTAGCATTTCCAGAAGATGCAAATTCGAATGTAAGAGCAGCGATTACGACTGTTGCAATCGCAATTTTGATGTAAGTTGCGGTGATCGGCTCTGGAACCAATCCCACCTTAGCAACTTTGGTACGCTTACGAAGTTGAGTCCATGCAAAAGCGACAATAGCAAGGATTCCAACAACAATACTAAAACCATCAAATGGTCCCCACCACCCGAGAATATTTGGGAGATAGTTTGCCGCGATGGCATTAAAGTACGTATTGTTGACTGGGACAGATGCATTAATCATCGTGGTTGCAAGACCACGGAAGATAAGCATGCCCGCCAAAGTGGTAATGAAGCCTGGAATTCCAACAAAAGCAACCCAGAACCCTTGCCACACTCCTACGAGAAGGCCAATAAGTAATCCGACAATAATGGCTAAGAACCAATTCATATGTGCATTCTGCATGAGCAAAGCTACACAACCACCGATAAAGCCTACTAAGGAACCAACTGACAAATCAATATGGGTTGCAATGATGACCATAACCATACCAACTGCAAGAATAATAACGTAAGCATTTTGCTGAATTAATTGAACAATTGTATTCGGCTGGAGTAAAAGTCCTCCAGTCAAAATTTCAAATACGATAATGATGACGACAAGTGCACCAACAATTCCATATTGGCGAGCATTTGAAGCAAAAGAGGCTAACACTGCTCCTTTTTTAATACTTTCGTTATTCTGAGGTGTTAAATTTTCCTTTTTCTGAGGCTTTAAAGATTCTGAACTCATTTTTCTCCTACCTTCTTTAACTGAGTCTTTTCTTGAGTCATACCCTTCATGAGGTATTCCTGAGTAAATTTTGTTTTAGGGACATCGTCCGTGATGACGCCCTGACTGACTGTGTAAATACGATCACAAATACCAATAAGCTCAGGAAGCTCAGATGAAATAACAATGATTGCCTTGCCTTCATCCGCAAGTTGATCAATGATCTCGTAAATTTCGTATTTAGCCCCCACATCGATACCACGCGTTGGCTCATCAAGGATCAAAATATCTGGATTAGAAATCACCCATTTTGCTAAAACGACCTTCTGTTGGTTTCCGCCTGATAGATTAGAAACTTGTTCTTCAATGCTTGGGGTTTTGATATTGAAGTCCTTGCGATACTTTTCAACAGCAATACGTTCTACGCCATCATCCATGACACCATGCTTTGAGTGCTTGGTAAGAGCTGCCAGCAAAGCATTTTCGCGAATATTCTGCAAGAGATTGAGACCATACACCTTGCGATCTTCAGTTGCATAGGCAATACCTGCTTCAATTGCCTTCTGGACTGTCGATGTGTCAGTCTCTTTGCCACGCACATAGACTTTTCCTGACACACCTGAACCGTAAGTATGACCAAAGATGCTCATCGCCATCTCTGTGCGACCTGCCCCCATGAGTCCCGCAAGTCCGACAATCTCACCTGCACGCACATAAATATTGGCATGATCAACAATCACACGTTGCTGATCAAGTGGATGATGGACTGTCCAATTCTCCACACGAAAGATTTCTTCCCCAATATGGGAAACATGCTTGGGGTAAAGATTGGTAAGTTCGCGACCGACCATCTTATGGATAAGTTCATCTTGATCAAGTGGATTCTCTTTTGTATTCGTCATCCGACCTACCGTAGAACCATCGCGAATAATCGTCACATTGTCGGCAATCGCTTCAATTTCATTCAACTTGTGAGAAATAATTACCGATGTAACACCTTGGTTATCACGCAAATCACGAATGATTTGCAGTAAATGAGCCGAATCTTCATCATTCAAAGCGGCAGTGGGCTCATCGAGTAACAGAAGTTTAACTTCCTTCGATAAAGCTTTCGCAATTTCCACGAGTTGCTGCTTACCCACACCAATATCCATAATCTTAGTGTCCGGATTTTCTTGAAGACCAACTTGCTGCATCACCTTAATGGCATCAGCGCGAGTGGCTTCCCAATCGATCACACCATTCTTCTGACGCTCGTTACCGAGATATATATTTTCAGCGATTGAAAGGAATGGGCTCAATGCCAACTCCTGCTGAATCACTACAATGCCTAGTTCTTCCGAGTCCGTGATCTTTTTAAATCTGCATTCTTTACCATCAAAAATAATAGTGCCCGAGTATGTACCATACGGATACACTCCTGACAATACATTTATCAATGTTGACTTTCCAGCACCGTTCTCACCACAAATTGCATGGATTTCACCACGAGCAATCTCCAAATTCACATCAGTAAGAGCTTTAACAGGGCCGAAAGTTTTCGTGATGTTTTGCATCTGTAATATCATTTGGGAATTTGACATATTACACTCCTCGTTAGGAATCTCTCAAGATTTAAACAGATAGCTACTCGTAATCTTATAGCGACTTTGCTACTACAGTTCGCAAAGTCGCCATAAAATCTTCAATTTACTATTTAATAATCGGAGCAGCTATATCTTTCTGATATTGTGCTTCAGTAATGAATCCAACCTTAACTTCATAATGTAAATCTTTTTGGTCACCTGTTGGATTCTTAACTAATTCGTCTGACTTCAACAGCCAAGTTGGAACATCTTTCTTACCATTGTTCATAGGGGCATCGGTTGATGTTGGCTTCTTGCCGTCAGCAATTTGGGTCAAGATTGACGTTGTCTTATCTGCAAGTAGGGCAACATTCTTGAAGACAGTCTCTGCCTGTGCACCGTACGTAATGTTGGTGATACCGATATCCATCCCATCTTGGCCGGTGATAATTGGCCATGCAGATTTGTTCTGTGGATTTGAAGCAGAGAATGGAATAGATGGAGACATATCAGGACGTGCATTCTTGATTGACTTCATAACACCAAGTGAGATGGCATCATAAGGCGAAAGAACAGCGGCGAGTGGCTGTTGTCCAAGCTTGGTCATAAATGCATCCATTTGCTTTTGCGCTTGGTTTTGATCCCATGCGTGAACAGAAATCTTCTTCCAATCTGCATCTGTCGTGTCTTTGGTTACAAGACCTGATGGATCAACCAATTGTCCTGACTGGAAGTATGGCTTTAATAAATCCCAAGCCCCCTTGAAGAAATAAGGTGCATTGTTATCATCATCAGAACCAGCAAAAAGTGCGATGTTCAGGGGTTTAGTCTTACCACCGTTACCCTTTAGATCAAGTTTATTGATAATGGTATTTGCCTCGAGGATACCAGTGCGTTCAAGATTGAAAGTCACATAATAATTGACGGCTTTGGTATTCATGACTAAGCGATCATAAGCAATGACAACGTCACCTTGCGATTCCGCCTGCTCGACAGCCGGTCCAACAGCAGTGCCATCAACGGCTGCAACAACAATTGCTTTTGCACCAGCAGAAACCAGATTGTTGATATCATTTGACTGCTGTGATGGACTGTTATTTGCATACTCGAGCTTAGTCTTGAATCCTGCTTTTTGGAGATCCTTAACCAAATTGGCCCCATCAACATTCCAACGCTGATCTGCTTTAGTAGGCATGGAGATACCAACCAAATCACCTTTTTTAAGCGAAGGACTTGTTGATGTAGATGCTGAAGTACCACGGCTAGAACTGCTGCAAGCTGTCAACATGGCCGCACCAGCAATGGTTATAAAAGCCGTCTTTGCTAATTTTTTTAAATTCATTTTAAGTTTTCTCCTTTTTTGTTTGCAATTTTAATTTGAATTTTCCGATATTTAAAAACATGTTCTAAAAGTAATGTTCATCTTGAAAACGCTTAACTTCATTTGGTGGAAATGAGCGGTTAATACATTAAAAAGTTGATTTCCCGGCACCATGCTCTCCAAAAGCAAATTACTCCAGCGAAAAACTTAATCAATACACTATTCAAAGCCACAGTTGCCACATACCTTTTACACTGTTACCGTTTTCAAAAGTGGGTTCAACAAGATGTTCTCACTCCTTTTAAATCTCTTCTTCAAAATTTTATTAAAGAGATTATTTTAACTCCTTTTTCCTAAACTCTTTTTCATGTCTTCATTCTAGAAAAAAGGGGGTCTTGAGTCTTTAAAATAAAATGTCATTTTTTATAATTTTTTAACCTTTGTTAAATTTTCGTTTTATCTCACCACTTTGCGAGCCTAAAAAAGGCCTTCGGGAAACCATCCCCGAAGACCTTACGTAATATTTCAATTCATGAGTTTTCTTTCCCGAATTGGATCACTTCAAATGCAGCACCATGTTTATACTGATTGGGAGAGACACCTGTAACCTTTTTAAAAACGGTGCTGAAATAGTGTTGACTTACATAACCCACACATTCTGCAATTTCTAGAATGGTTAAATCTGTTGAATTTAATAATTGAATGGCTTTATTAATTCTAAACTTAGTAACTAAGGAAATAAATGAAACACCTAACTCTTGCTTTATAACTCGGCTTAAATAACCGGGAGATACCTGGAGAATATCGGCCACCCATTCCAATGATAGTTCTTGATTTTCGTAATTTTGCCTTATGAATTGACGAGCTCGCCTTACTACTGGGGAAACTTGAGCATCTCTAAATACTTGGTAACGGCATTCTTGGAAAACAGCTTCTAAAGCCGTTAGCCTTTCATTCTGAACAGTTTCAAAGTGAACATTTACCGTTAGCTTTAGAAATACTTGAGCTGCTGTTTCAATTTGATTGATTTCTTCTTCTGAAACTAAGTCCCATAAACAGATCACAATAGAATCCGTTGACTCCCGAAAACTAAGATAATCCTTTCCTTTAAATAGGTCTGAAATAATATTATTAAGCGCGAAGAGAAAGAGCTGCCGGTCGTTCTCTTCTAAGTGAACCGGATCAACATGGTATTCTGGCCAACGGATAATCCCTAATTGTTTGGGTGACATAACGGGGAGATGAAGAAATTCTAGATGATTAATAATTTCTTCTTCTGCTAGATGACCCTGAATCCAATCTAAGCCAAATCGTTCACGCAAGACAGCCATGTTTTTTGATATTTGCTCATAAGCAGTCTTTAAATAGGTATCCTTCTTTAACCTATTATCCAATTCTATACTCAGTTTCTTCAAAATGCTTTGAAGTTGATCTGGGTTTGTTGGCTTTAAGATATAATCCTCCACATTCATCCGAATGGCTTCTTGTGCATAAGGGAATTCATCATGTCCTGTAATAATAACAATTTTACATTCGGGAAGGTGTTCACGAATATGCTTTATAAGAGTTAATCCATTCATAATTGGCATATTTATATCAACCAATAGAATATCAATAGCATGCTCTAAACAAAGTTCTAGTGCCTCTTCACCATCTTCCGCTTCTCCTACTACTTTCATGCATAGTGACTCCCAATCGACAGAATCGCGGACTCCTTCTCGAATTATAGGTTCATCGTCTGCAATTAAAACCTTCCAAGCCTGCTTCATCAATCGCTAACTCCTTTCCCCGAATTCTCAATCCACGGATGAACGAATGAAACTATTGTCCCAACCCCTTGATTACTCTCAATATATAAACCAAAAGGAGACCCAAAATGAAGATGTAATCGTGCTTGGACATTTAAGATTCCATATCCATTTAGAGCCTCTTCATTCTCAGTAAGCTTAGCAGCCTTGTCTAAATTCGTTCTCAATTTACTTAACGTCTCTGTGTCCATGCCTGCTCCATTATCTTCAACCCTGAAAAAAAGAAATTGTTTGTCTTTATAAGCTGAAATCCGTATAAGGCCAGGCCCTCTCCGTTCTTTAATACCGTGGTAAATAGCATTCTCAATGATGGGCTGAAGGATGATTTTTAGAACACTAGATTGACGTGCTTCAGGACTCACATCAATTATGTAGTTTAATTTATCTTGATATCGTGTTTTTTGTATTTTTAAGTAGCTTTCTATATGCTCAATCTCATTTGAAAGAGGGATAATATCTTGTCCTTTGCTTAAACCAATTCGAAATAATTTGGACAAGGCTTCGACAACCTCGGTTACATCATGTGCACCTCGTTTTCGAGTCATCCAATGAATCGTATCAAGTGTGTTGTATAAAAAATGCGGTTTTATATGGGCTTGTAGACTTTTTAATTCAGCTTCTCTTTTTAACCTGCTTTGTTCTTCAGAGAGTTTCATCCATTTTTTAATTTCAGTTAGCATTTTATGATACCTCTGGCCAAGCAACCCAATTTCATCTTTTCGATTTTCCCAATGATGATCTTCCAAACCATTAGACTCCACATTTTTCATAAAAGATATCAACTCATATATGGGTTTGGATAAACTATTGGCTAAAATCAGTGATGCTGTTATCCCTAATACAATCACAATATAAACGAATGTGATTACATAGAATCGTATTTTTTTTAGAACGAAAGCAGATTCCGTCTTTGGAAATACCCCAATGGTTAACCAGTTGGTATAGGGAGACTTTTGATAGATAAACTCCAAGTTTTGGCCATGAATGTTTTTTGAAAAATTACCCGAGCTATTCGAACCAAACCAGGATAATGGGATTTTTGAAATAAGCGGCTTTTCTGGGGAATAGATGGTATCCCCATGTTTGTCCAATACAGCTAAATAACCGTTCTTCCCTAGATGAATATCTTTTACTGTTTCAGCAATGACTCTTAAATCAAGTTCGATCATCACAACCCCCACTAATTTCTGAGTGTTAGGATCCGTAATCGAACGAGTGACCATCACCAAATCACTTGATTGATAGTTAGCTTGATTTTTTACATCATTATTTTTGGGGTGCCCTATTATCTCAAATATCCCGCCATTATTTTTTGCTTCTTTGTACCAAGATTCATTCGTCAAATTAACATCTGAACCTGTATATAATTCATTACTAATATATGTACCGTTATTTTTAATAATCATAATTCCTGCCACTTCAGGATACAGTGTTGGAAATTGCTCTAAGTAGGATCGAATTCCATAAAAATCGTTGTCCGCATCTCGTTTACTTAAAACGCTCTCATTTAGGAACTGATTCGTTTTTGAATCCGATGCTATAAAATAGGTAATGTTCTGCATATCATCCATGTAGAATTCAAGGGATTTATTAACCTTGCCAATGAGCTGCATCGTATCACTATCAATCTGAGTATCAACAATCCGGCTTGTAGTCAATTGAATAAAAATACCAAGCCCTATAGCTGGAAGAATACTTATTAATAAAAAGAAAATGATTAATTTATAACGAATCGGTAAATTATTTAACTTTAGTAAACTTAATCTTGACAAGTCCATCAACCCGATCAATCTTTACTTTGAATAAAATTTGTCCACATTCTTTTTGGTGACAACGGTAATACCGGTATCAACATTGGGCGGTACGGACGTCATTGAAATCGACTCATTACTGCTCGATTTAATTAGACCATGCTTAATTTGGAATAAGAATTGTAATGCCCAGTATCCCATCTCCCATGTTCCTTGAGATAAGGTTGCTGAAATCGTTCCATTCTTAACCATGTCTAGTATCCCTTTATCCGTATCAAAGCTTATTATCTTAACATGTGTGTTTGATCCCATATCCTTTTTGGCTTCTGCTATACCAAGACCGCCATTGGCCTCTGTAGCAAAAATACCTGATAAATCAGGGTATTTTTTTAGGACCTTGATAGCCGCCTCTTTTGAAGCAAGCTGATCCCCTTTACCATTTTCAATAGCAACAACATGAATATTTGGGTAATCCGACTTGATCTCATCCACAAATCCACTGGTCCTATCCTTATGATTCTGTTGATTGGGTAATGTTATAACAGCCACGTTCCCTTTCCCTTTTATGAGCTCTGCCAGTTTATCTGCTGCGATTTCTCCTGCATTATAATTATTTGTCCCTAAGAAGGAATAGGCCTTACTTCCTGTTGCACCAGAATCAAATGTCACAACCGGTATTCCATCCTGAACCGCTTTATCAATTACATTTTTTAGAGCCTCAGAATTGATTGCTGATACGGCAATACCTGAGGGGTGTTCACTAATCACTTGCTCCATGACCGTGGTTTCTTCATGAACATCCCGCTGCATCGCTCCCCTGTATTCAACCGATACATTGAGGAGATTTGCAGAGTCCTCAAATCCTTTAAAACAATTTTTCCAATAGTCCATTCCGGATTGAAACGTCACCATCACATATTTTTCATTAATCGATCCATTAACTCCTGAACTCGTCCATTCACTATTAGTGGCACTTGTATATTTGTAGTATCCAAAATAGGTAAGATATATAATAACCAATAAACCATAAACCAAAAAGATTTTTTTCATTCTACCCACCTCAGGCGGAATCGGATTTATCATAAATTAAATAATACTCCGTAAGTTCAAAAATGTAAACGCTAGCATTTGATCCGTCAATAAGGATTAATAACTAATTTTAAAGACGAAAAATAGGCTATGAAGCTAATTAAAAACTTGAGGGTCCTAGGAGGATCTTTTAACACCGTTCAATACGTGTATTTGTCACGAACAATAAAAAAGGAGGCTCCCCAAAAGTTATAACAACTCGTGAGAAGCCTAACGGGTTTACTTGTGAGGTGCAAAACTCTAATTATCACCTTAAATCACACTACTACTCACAATAAAATGACAGAAATAAAAGACTAGTAAACGTCAAAACAACCAAATCTTTTGAGATTCGGTTGTTTTATTTTCATAAAATGAAATCGATTACCTATTTCATTAAATGGCTAAAGTGAACTTTCTAATTAAGCGGAGAAATTCCGCTTATTTAGAAATCAGCATTGAAAATAGCTAAAATAGACGGAGAAATTCCGACTATTGACTCAAAAAACATGAAAATGGGTCATTTCTTTTTGTTTAAACGGAAAATCTCCGCTTATTTACGACGAACTGAACGCTACTTTGGTTGATAACGGAAAAATCTCCGCTTATTTCAACGATCACAGGTGACGCTAAAATTTCTTGTTAACCATGACAGTCCGTTTTTTACTTTAAGAACCATTTTTCCACAAACTCTTCGATAATCTAACTTTTATTTTAACAGATAGATCCAAATGGCTTGGTAATCCCCCTACCTTTCACTTGCTCAATCACAGGTTAATTCAAACACCTCGAATAACTATATCCACCCATGTAAATTAAACTGTGATTTGGAAAGGTCAATAAACATTGATATTACAATAAAAATCGCATGGTAAAACCCGTGGGATTTACCTCGATAGTTAATTGTTTGCACTTCTGAAGTGAACCCGTTATGAGAAGCCTCTTCATTTTTAATTTTGTTGGCAAGCAGTTCAGAAGTCCTTATATATCAAAGCTCTGAGGACGTTATTAAATCATGACGCCCGTAAGCTTTTAGAGTGTAACATGTTAACATGATGTTAGCATTACAAATAAATGATTTAGGAATGGGTAATACCTTAATTTGACTACTCTACAGTATAATATTAAGCATTTGTATTTAACGAATGACGTGTCAAATTAGAACCTGTTTACACGTCATTTATCGTATGCATTTATTTTTGTTGGAACCGTTTCCCCTTGGAAGGAAGGGACCTATTTAATGTGCTGAACTCTACCCACTTGTCCATCCGTGAGCCTGACTTTGATTCCATGCGGATGAAAACTGGATTTAGTCAAAATATCTTTCACAACACCGCTCGTTAACTTACCTGTTCTTTGATCGGCTTTAAGAACAATTTCAACCGCTGTCCCTGGCGCCAAATCTTTGCGGTTCTGCCCGTTCATTCCGCACCCCCTCGTCTTAACTGGCTCATTATATTTGCTGGCTCGTTTTTCTCTATGCGATTAACAGCTGCTTCGATTCGCTCTGATCGTTGATCCATAACATCTAACCTGTCTTCAACTTCTTCCAATCGTTTATCGACATTATCAAAACGGCCATTCAAAGCAGTTATGTTTTCTTTATTGTCAGCTACTATGCTTATGAGCTGTTGCATCATTTTTTCTTGGCGTTCTAGTCGTTCATTCATTTTGACAAGAAGATCTTTTAATTCATCGGGCACATTATTGCCTCCTAACATTCATTCCTAATTCTAATACGTATGTACTCTAAAAGCACCTGCCAAATTTTATAAATTCACCTATTTTTAAGTTGGATCCGGTACACAAGCTTTAGTTGGACCATTCGGCGCTGACCACGATCATTTTGTTGTTTTTGTATCCTTAGAGTTCACAGTGTAAACTATTACGCCACTGTAGTCTTGATGAGGTGCATTACTCTACCATCAGTATCGTAAATATTTCCGCACTTCAACATATCCGAAGTGGCGGATTCATTTATTGAAGCAACTGCCCCATTATTAATTGTAACAATTATATCATAGGGTCCAACTGTTATGGAGTTATCAGTATTATTGTCTATCCCAAGTTCTAACATGATTTCTGGTTGAGGAGATAAGCTGCTTAATGTCCCAGCAACAGCACTCAGTATCCCTGATAAGCAAATTTTGACAACAAAAAAAGAAGACTACCTCCTTGTTTTAGGAAGTAGTCTTTTCTTTATATAAGTTATTGCGTTGATAGGTTCATAAGATGAAGGCTTTTTGCCTTACATCATGCCGCCCATTCCGCCCATGTCTGGCATTCCGCCGCCAGCTGCAGGTGGTTCTGGGATTTCAGCTACGACAGCTTCAGTTGTTAGGAACATAGCGGCAACGGAAGCAGCGTTTTGAAGAGCTGAACGGGTTACTTTAGTTGGGTCAACGATACCCGCTTCGATCATGTTTACCCATTCGCCTTTAGCAGCATCGAATCCGATACCCACTTTTTCATTCTTGAGGCGATCCACGATGATGGAGCCTTCAAGACCGGCGTTGTGAGCGATTTGACGAACTGGCTCTTCAAGAGCGCGAAGAACGATTTTAACACCAGTCGCTTCGTCGCCTTCAGCTTGAACAGCAGCAACAGCATTGTAGACATTCACAAGAGCTGTACCACCACCGGAAACAATACCTTCTTCAACAGCAGCACGAGTTGAGTTAAGAGCATCTTCAATGCGAAGCTTGCGTTCTTTAAGCTCAGTCTCAGTAGCAGCACCAATTTTGATGACCGCTACACCGCCAGCTAGTTTAGCAAGGCGTTCTTGTAATTTTTCTTTATCGAACTCAGAAGTTGTTTCTTCGAGTTGTGCTCTAATTTGGTTAACGCGAGCAGCAATCTTTTCAGAGTCGCCAGCACCGTCAACGATAGTTGTGTTTTCTTTTGTAACAATAACTTTTTCAGCTGTACCAAGCTGAGTAATGCTAGCAGATTTGAGGTCAAGACCGAGGTCCTCAGTGATGACTTCAGCACCAGTAAGAGTCGCGATATCTTCAAGCATGGCTTTACGACGGTCACCAAAGCCAGGAGCTTTAACCGCAACAGCGTTGAATGTACCGCGAAGTTTGTTCATGATAAGGGTAGCAAGAGCTTCACCTTCAACATCCTCAGAGATGAGAAGAAGAGGTTTGCCTTGTTGAACCACTTGTTCAAGGACTGGTAAAACTTCTTGAATGCTAGAGATCTTCTTATCAGTGATTAAGATATATGGATTGTCTAAGACAGCTTCCATTTTGTCAGAATCAGTGATCATGTATGGAGAAGCATAGCCACGATCGAATTGCATCCCTTCAACCACTTCAAGCTCAGTTGCGAAGCCTTTGGATTCTTCAGTCGTAATAACACCATCATTACCAACGCGCTCCATAGCTTCAGCAATCAATTGGCCGACTTCTTCGTCAGCAGCCGAGATAGCCGCTACTTGAGCGATGGAAGATTTGCCTTCGATTGGCTTAGAAATGCTTTTTAGTTCTTCTACAGCAGCTTTAACTGCTTTTTCGATACCGCGGCGAATAACCATTGGGTTAGCACCGGAAGTTACGTTTTTGAGTCCTTCACGGATCATTGCTTGAGCAAGAACCGTAGCAGTTGTTGTACCGTCACCTGCTACATCGTTCGTTTTGCTGGCAACTTCAGAAACCAACTGTGCACCCATGTTTTCGAATTTATCTTCAAGCTCAATTTCTTTTGCAATCGTTACACCGTCATTAGTGATTAGTGGTGAACCGAATTTCTTCTCAAGGACGACGTTGCGGCCTTTTGGTCCTAGTGTGACTTTAACCGCATCTGCCAAAGCATCGACACCGCGTAGCATAGCGCGACGTGCATCTTCACTAAACTTAATTTCTTTAGCCATGTGTCATAGCCTCCCTTATTTATGTAGTAGACTAAAAACTGTCTACCTCTGTTCTTCTTCAAAAATAAATTTCTTTACTTTGATTAACCTACGATTGCAAGAACATCGTCTTGGCGAAGAATGAGGTACTCTTTACCTTCGTATTTAACTTCAGTACCTGCGTACTTAGAGAAAATAATGCGATCTCCCTCAGCTACTTCAAGAGCAATACGTTCGCCGCCTTCAGTCACGCGACCGTTACCAACTGCAACTACGCGGCCTTCTTGTGGTTTTTCTTTTGCTGAGTCAGGCAATACAATGCCGCTCGCCGTTTTCTCTTCTTGCTGTACGAGTTCGATAATAAGACGATCTCCTAAAGGTTTTAACATTGGAAAAACCCTCCTTGTTGGATCGAAATTTTTTTGTTAGCACTCACTTGTCGCGAGTGCTAATTCCATTTAATATATTAATCAATTCTTCTACAGTTTGCAAGTCCTACCCTATAAAATTTTTACCTTTTTTTCTCTTTTTAACCCTAACAAATAGTTAAGCCTCTATAGACTAGTTGGCTAATTACTGAATTTTTCATTTTTATACCCAAAATAATAAAACTTGCAGATCGGGCAAATGAAGTGGCTTTCTTTTGAATATGATAAAATAAGTTCCAAAAGCTGTCCCAGGTGTTACTTAATCAGGAGATTCTTACCTGTTTGCGAAATGAGCGTTTGGCGCTAAAATCCTGTTCATTTTATCATTACTAGATTGTTTGCCTTTTAATAAAAAACTACCTAGAAAGAAAAGGAGATTAACTATTGCTTAAAAGGTATATTATGATCATCATTGTCTATGTCCTTTGTCAATTGTCTGGCTTTCTAGCCCTTACTCCCATACTTTCCGTTGTACCAAAGGGCCAAAGAGAAGGCTTTATGATCTCCCTAAGCTTTATTGTTTGCTTGGTCCTTACGCTTCTCATCCTTATGCCGGAAAGACATATTAAGCGGCCTTATATGGAGCCTAGCACCATTGTTTCATGGATAATTGGCGGTATTTTTTTAGTTTATCTTACTCAAATGGTCGCTGGGATCATTGATTATAATCTCTTCGGCAGTCCAGCGCAGTCGCAAAATACAGAAGATATTATGAAACTTGCTCGGCAATCTCCCTATATCATCTTGTCCGTAGTGGTGATTGGTCCTATCTTAGAAGAAATCATTTTCCGAAAAATCATCTTCGGATCCCTAAATCGGTTTATGCCGTTTTTCTTTGCTGCCGTCATTAGTTCGTTACTCTTTGCCTTAGCTCATGCTGATGGGCATCTGATTATTTACGGTTCAATTGGCTTTGCCCTCGCTTTTTTGTATCACAAGACCAAACGGATATATGTCTCGATGTTCGCTCATGGTTCTTTAAATGCGATTGCGACCATTTTGGCCCTGTCCCCGCATGTCCAGAAATTTCTCGAGCAGCATCAGCCAAGCTGGATTGGATGGTGGTTTTAATGTCCTATATGGCAAAAAGCCTCCTCTATCTCATCTTTGGCTTTTTATTTACTTATTACGCCTGCCGTGTGGCTACCCCATCCGTTTGGAATTGGCGCATCTTATTTCTTGTCGCTTTTGCCTCCTACGATGTCCAATTGGGGCTCATCAATTGGGTCCGCTATAGTCAATTTAAGTTTAAGCACTAAGAGGCTGGGACAGAAGTATGTTACGAATAGAAAAAACCGAACTTATTCACACATTTTAACGTGATGAGTTCGGTTTTTCATTTATAAGTTAAGTCATTTATGAAACGCTAGTCAAAATACGTCGCTTTCCGCGGGCACGGCCTCAGCCTCCTCAGCAAGGAAAACGCTTGCTTGCAGGGTCTTCGGACACGTGCTGTTCCCGCAGGGGTCCCCGTATTTTGACTGCGCTTCCTATTTGTTTCTGTACTTATAAAATGTATTGTTCGGAATTTAAGTCAGTTAGTTTAGTTTTGTACCAGCCTCTTAGTTGGTTTTATTTAGTTGCAGCGAGCCCGTTGCTTGATTTCCTTCATGATTGGGCTTAAGTAGTAAAAAAACGCCTTCTCTTAAAGAGAAAACGTTTCGTCATCTTGCAAGGTAAGAATCACAGGGCCGTCCTTAGTAATGGCAATCGTATGCTCAAACTGGGCAGAGAGTGAGCCGTCAACAGTGCGTGCGGTCCAACCGTTGTCGTCCATTTTGGATCGCCAATCCCCACTATTAATCATCGGTTCAATTGTAATGACCATTCCCTCTTTTAAGCGCAGACCTTTTCCAGGTAAACCGTAATGCGGCACTTGGGGTTCTTCATGAATCGTCGGTCCAATACCGTGTCCTACAAAATCTCGAACCACACTGAAGCCTTCTCCTTCTGCATAGGCTTGGATGGCATGACCGATATCGCCAATCCGATTGCCAATAACCGCTTCACGAATCCCTTTATAAAGAGATTCCTTTGTTACGTCCAAAAGCCTCTGCGTTTCAGCTGGAACCTCTCCGACTGCATAACTCCAAGCGGAATCGGCAAGAAATCCATCTAAGTTAACAACCATATCAATCGTAACGATATCGCCATTTTTCAAAGGCGTTGATCTTGGAAACCCATGGCAGATTTCATCATTTATAGATGCACAAGTGGCGAACTGATAGCCATTGAAGCCTTTTTGCTCTGGGGTTGCCCCGTTCTTAGCCAAATACCGATCAACAAATTCTTCTATTGCTTGCGTGGTGATGCCTGGTTTGATCATTTTTTTGATTTCTTTATGAACGCTTGCAAGCAAGACGCCTGCTTCCCTCATCTTCTCTATTTCATTTGCTGACTTTAATTGAATCATGTCAGACCTCCTATTCTCTGCAATGCTTCCTGAACGTTCACAGCTAACCGCCATCCCTAAACTATATGGAGATTTCTTCGCTAATACTCAAGATTAAAGCAGTCTATTCTTTGTTCATCGTATATGTGAAACGCTACCCTCTTATCATACCAATTATAGTCACCCAGGCTCAAATAATTATGAGCGAAAGGACTGGCAGAATCGAAAATAATTAAAACGGCGCTCCCCTCTTTGGGTGCGGTTCTCCTCGTCAGCTGTAACGAGCCTACTACTTGAAAGCCCATCATGAATTTGTCATCTTTGGATAGTTGTTCGTGCTGGCTTGCGCAAAATCTCTATCTTTAATCAAGGATTTTTAGCACAGCTGACAAGTCAAGATTTGGGAATTTATGCCCATGTGTCCTTTAGAAATAGAAAAGATCCAAAAAGTGGTGTCACCTTATTAAAAAAAATAAAAACCACGATCAGGATTCATCGTGGCTAGCCATTCGTTTTAATGATTGATTAAATGTATATCTCGATATAAGAACGCTTATTTCGTACAAAATTACTAGCGGCACCATGACGATCAACTGTGACATAACGTCTGGCGGGGTGATTAACCCTGCAACAACGAGCAAAACAAAATAAGCATATTTTCTTATTTTAGTAAGAAAAAAAGGTGTAATAATACCGAGACGTGTTAAAAACATCACCAATACGGGCAGCTCGAATACAAGGCCAAACGGCAGCGTAATCTGAATTAAAAAATGAAAATATTCATTGATCCCGATGACGCTTGTAATATGTAAAGAACTGCTGAGCGTTCCCATGAAATGCAGCACATAAGGGAACAATACATAAAATGAAAAAGCCACACCTGCTAAGAAAAGAACGATCATAATGGGAATGTAAGATAAAGTAACCCGGCGCTCGTTTTTATAAAGCCCAGGGCTCACAAATGCCCACAACTGGTAAAGGAGGAGCGGCGAAACTAATATAATTCCAATAACAAAGGCCATTTGCATGTAAATATTAAAGGGATCGGTCACCCGAAAATAATTCATTTGAATATGATCGGCAGCTTTAATGTGCTGAAGATAGATGATCAGCGGCTTTGCCAAGAAAAAACCAATGCCAAAAGAGACAGCGAAACCGATGGCGCTTACAATCAACCGTTTCCTGAGCTCTTCAAGGTGTTCGGTCACACTCATAGAAGTATCTTGCATCAGCGATCATCCTGCTTCTCTTTTACGTCATCTTCATCGACAATCCCTTTAGTTGCATTACGAAATTCACGCAGCGTATTTCCAGCTGCCTTTCCGAATTCAGGAAGTTTTTTTGGTCCAAATATAATAAGAGCTACGATCGCAATTAAAGCAATACTGCCCGCACCAAGACCCATATTAGTCACCTCCCTCGTCATCAATAGGATAATTCTTTAAGAAATAAATTAAAGTTTGAAGTTCAACCGCCAGATCAATATGATGAATACGGATTCGATCAGGTAAAGATAATCGGACAGGTGTGAAGTTAAGTACGCCAGTCACTCCCGTTCGGAGGAGCTGGTCTGCCACTTTTTGGGCCGCCTCTTGTGGAACGGTAAGAATAGCGACTTGAATATCGTCCAAGTTATCCGTTTTTAACTGATCGACATGACGGATGGGTGTTCCGCCTATTAAGGTCCCAACTTTATTATAATCGGTATCATAAGCGACTACAATTTTAGAATTGTTATTTTTCAAAAAATTATATTTGAGTAGGGCTGTTCCTAAGTTTCCAACCCCAATCAGCATTACCTTTGTCAGCTCGTCCTGGTCAAGCTTTCCACGAAGAAAGGTTAAAAGTCTTTCTACATTGTAGCCATAGCCCTTCTTCCCCAGGGCACCAAGGTAAGAAAGATCACGGCGAATGGTTGCCGAATCAATCTTGACCAGTTCACTTAACTCCGAAGATGAAATCCGCCGTCTCCCCGACTCAGACAAATGCTGCAAAAACCGATAATAAAGCGGCAGGCGCTTTGCGGTTGCCTGAGGAATTTTCTCTTGTACCATGTTCTACCTCCCGGCAATTTAATTGGTTTCTCTCTGATAATCGCCGCTTTTTCCCCCTGATTTACTTTGAAGATAAGTCGGACCAATCACCATGCTTTTATCAAGTGCTTTACACATGTCATAAATTGTAAGGGCCGCTGTGGTTGCAGCCGTAAGGGCCTCCATTTCCACACCCGTTGCCCCCTTGTTTTTCACAGTCGCTTCAATCCGGAGTAAATATGCCTCCTTGTCATCCCAATAAAAGAAAAGATCGACCCCTGAAAGCATCAGCGGGTGACACATTGGGATAATCTGTGAGGTGTTCTTCGCTGCCATAATCCCCGCCACCTGTGCAACCGCAAGGACATCCCCTTTTTTGATCGTGCCTTGATTGATTGCTTCATAAATCTCTTGATTCACCTGAATACTTGAGCACGCCACCGCCATACGGCGCGTTTCTTCTTTATCAGAGACATCGACCATTTTGGCCCGTCCCTGTTCATTTATATGCGTTAAATCCGACACTTTTTCCTCTTCCTCTCAACTATATCACGAGTCCCTTGGTCTGTCTTTTCCAAT
This sequence comes from Pullulanibacillus sp. KACC 23026, assembly GCF_029094525.1. Classification (NCBI taxonomy): domain Bacteria; kingdom Bacillati; phylum Bacillota; class Bacilli; order Caryophanales; family Sporolactobacillaceae; genus Pullulanibacillus; species Pullulanibacillus sp. KACC 23026. Next base: position 4,482,339 of record NZ_CP119107.1, read on the forward strand.
GGCAAGACCAAAGGGTGCTGAAAAAATTTAAATAATTTGGATGCCTTAGACGGCTAGCCTGCACCCAGTAGCATGAGCTTAGATGCAAGTTCCCCGGCGCAAGTCAACACGTAAAAGCCTCTGCATCAATCCGCTCTCAGCAACCATCTGTGCTTATAACCTTTTGCCGAAAGAATGAGGTTATAAGAACTCCTATACGTTTGGCCTTCTTCTATTAAACATTTGTCTATCCACTTACGACAACTTATTGTGCTTATAACCTTTTTTCAAAAGAATGAGGTTATAAGCAAGCCTGCACGAAGCTACCTTCAAGCAAAAGTTATCTATTCAATTTATGTAATTGGCCGCTGCCCCTACGTCTACATGCAAATGCTTCGATGTAAGCTTCCTCGGGGCAATCCCGCACGGCGCTAAGCTTTGAAGATAACTCACAGAGGAACTTCAAGTAGAAGGATTGCCATGGGATTAAAGAATCGGCTAAACTAGTAGAAGCTAGGGGTGATTCCTTTGATTCTATTACAAACTCATCAATTAACAAAATCTTTTGGAACTGATCTTATTTTATCGAATATACACATTGAAGTCCAAACAGGCGAACGCGTGGCTTTGGTCGGGAGAAATGGAAGTGGGAAATCAACACTTCTGAAAATCATCGCTGGACAAATGTCTTATGATTCCGGCCAAATCATGATCCCAAAGGAAACAAGTATTGGTTATCTTGAGCAAAACATGCGCCTGGATTCTAAAAAAACTTTAATGGACGAGCTCAGAGACGCCTTTAAAGAGGTCATCCAGCTTGAACACGAACTTCGCGAACTGGAGTTCAAAATGGCCGAGCCGCTGCCACAAGAAGCGTTTGACCAATTGATGAAGACTTACGACCAAAAACAAACCTATTTTCAAAATAGAGGTGGCTATACGTACCAAGCAGAAATTAACAGTGTTCTGAATGGATTGGGCTTTGGAGATTTTCCTGAGGATACTAAGGTGCACATGCTTTCTGGAGGACAGAAAACTCGCCTCTCACTCGGTCGCCTGCTTTTAACCAAGCCGGATCTCTTAATACTGGACGAGCCGACCAACCACTTGGACATTGATACTTTAACATGGCTGGAAAATTATCTTCAGCATTATCCAGGTGCTATTCTTATTGTCTCACACGACCGTTATTTTCTCGATAAAATCGTTGGAAAGGTCTTTGAGATTTCGAACCATTCCGCCACCAAGTATCACGGCAACTACTCAGCTTATCTGAACCAAAAGGCTCTAGACTTCGAAAGAGACATGCAAGCTTTTGAAAAGCAGCAAAAGGAAGTCGCGAAACTAGAGGACTTTGTTCAGCGTAATATTGCGAGGGCCTCGACAACAAAACGGGCTCAAAGCCGCCGGAAACAGTTGGAGAAGATTACGCTATTGGATCGACCTGGTCAAGAGAAATCAGCTGCTTTTTCATTCCAAATTGAAAAGCAAAGCGGAAATGATGTCCTAATGGTCCAAGATTTGGCGATTGGCTATCCCGACCAACCTGAACCGCTTTCCGCTGGCTTTTCCTTTCAGCTTCATAAGACCGAAAGCGTTGCCTTAGTGGGGCCAAACGGGATCGGAAAGTCAACTCTGTTAAAAACGATTGTGGGCTACTTATCTCAAAAAGCTGGAAACTTCACCTTAGGAACCAATGTGTCGATTGGCTATTATGATCAAGAGCAAGCAACCTTATCTTCTAATAAAACCGTTTTAGCCGAACTTTGGGACGCCTTTCCACTATTACCGGAGAAAGATATTCGCACAGTGCTAGGACAGTTTCTTTTTTCAGGTGAAGATGTTCTGAAAACAACCGGACAGTTAAGCGGTGGAGAAAAAGCACGTGTCGCACTTGCCAAGCTCATGCTTCAAAAAAATAACTTCCTTATTTTGGACGAGCCCACTAACCACCTTGATTTGGACAGTAAAGAAGTGCTGGAAAACGCCCTAATTGACTACCCTGGTACATTGCTCTTCGTCTCCCATGACCGTTATTTTATCAACCGGATTGCGACCCGTATTTTGGAGCTCTCCCACGATGGTCTGACGGATTATCTTGGTGATTATGATTACTACATTGAAAAGAAAGCAGAAATGCAAGAGCGCGAGGCATTAGAGCTGCAAGAAGCGAAAGGCTTAACAACTTCTGCCAAACAACAAGCTCAAGCCCCCTCTTACGAAAAAGATAAAGAACGCAAACGCAGAATGCGCCAATTAGAGCGAGCCATTGAGCAAAGCGAAGCGCACATCCACACCCTAGAAGGCGAGATTGAAACCTATGAGAATCAACTCACCCTTCCAGAGATCTACACGGACCATGAAAAAGCAAACGAAATTCACCAACAACTAGAAGCCGCCCGAGAAGCATTAGACAAAGAAATGGAAAATTGGGAAGCCCTCCAACTAGAGCAAGAAGATGAATAAAAACATGGTGCTTACAAACGTGAGCACCATGTTTTTTAATACTTGGGGGTTGAGGCTCCTGCGCCTAGGTCGAGCTTTTTGGGTTTCTCCCAAACTGGGGACTGCGCTGGTCGAGCTTCTCCGATTTTTCGCGCACCTTCTCGGATTTTTTGGTGACCTTCTTGGATGTTTTTCAAACTTTCTTGGATTTTTGACTGACCTTTTGGGATTCCGCCAAAACTGGGGACTGCTCTGGTCAAGCTTCTCCGATTTTTCGCGTACCTTCTTGGATTTTTGGGTGACCTTCTTGGATTTTTTTCATACCTTCTTGGATTTTTAGTCAACCTTTTGGGATTTCTCCAAAACCGGGGACTGCGCTGGTCGAGCTTCTCCGGTTTTTCGCGCACCTTCTTGGATTTTTGGGTGACCTTCTTGGATGTTTTTCATACCTTCTCGGATTTTTAACCGACCTTTTGGGATTCCGCCAAAACTTGGGACTGCTCTGGGTGAGCTTCTCCGATTTTTCGCGTACCTTCTTGGATTTTTGACTAACCTTCTATGATGTTTTTCAAACCTTCTCGGATTTTTGACTGACCTTCTATGATGTTTTTCAAACCTTCTCGGATTTTTGACTGACCTTTTGGGATTCCACCAAAACTGGGGACTGCTCTGGTCAAGCTTCTCCGATTTTTCGCGCACCTTCTCGGATTTTTTGGTGACCTTCTTGGATTTTTTTCAAACCTTCTTGGATTTTTGACTGACCTTTTGGGATTCCGCCAAAACTGGGGACTGCGCTGGTCAAGCTTCTCCGATTTTTCGCGCACCTTCTCGGATTTTTTGGTGACCTTCTTGGATGTTTTTCAAACCTTCTTGGATTTTTGACTGACCTTTTGGGATTCCGCCAAAACTGGGGACTGCGCTGGTCGAGCTTCTCCAATTTTTCGCGCACCTTCTTGGATTTTTGGGTGACCTTCTTGGATGTTTTTCATACCTTCTTGGATTTTTAGCCAACCTTTTAGGATTTCTCCATAACCGGGGACTGCTCTGGTCAAGCTTCTCCGATTTTTCGCGTACCTTCTTGGATTTTTGGGTGACCTTCTTGGATTTTTTTCATACCTTTTTGGATTTTTAACCGACCTTTTGGGATTTCTCCCAAACTGGGGACTGCTCTGGTCGAGCTTCTCCGATTTTTCGCGTACCTTCTTGGATTTTTGGGTGACCTTCTTGGATTTTTGACTAACCTTCTGGGATTTCTGGTCAAGCTTCTATGATCTCTTCCCAACTTGGGTTTGTGCTGGCCGAGCTTCTCATCTTAACAGTAGAGTTATCCACAAACAATTAACATTATCCACATTTTCTCTGAAACAATAGAAGCCGCTCCAATGTTAGTAAGTAATTAGTTTCCAGGGCTCCTAGTCTATCTGATTTAGAGTTTTTATCCACAATCTGTGTATAACCACTGTTAATTCTGTGGATTATTTTAATATCCAGACTTTCGTTGGTTTAGGTGCTATTTTTCGCCAAATTTCGCTGTGAATAAAGAATGGTTATCCACAGACTTATACACATATCCCCTATTCAACTTTCACACGGCTATCAGGGGGGACTTGACTCCTTTTTCAAATCTTTATAGAAATGGATCCGCTCCACATCGTGACATTCGATGAAATGACCCATCCTTTGATAAAAAACGAATTCTTATTCATGTCTTGGCCAATTGTTGAGCAGATCTAGCTTGCGGCCCCAGCCTCTAGCCGCTTTAGCATCCTTTCAAGCAAGACCCCATCTCCGGCCAGGATTGTTTAATTGACATCCTAACCCCCCGCTTAGTGATGGGAATCAGGCCACTAGTAACAAGCCTCCCTCCTTGAGTACTCTAACTAGAAAAAGGCAGTTGAAATAAACTTCATCGCAAATAGCAGTTATATCCGAGCTCTGAAGAAATCCCTCTACTATTAACTCTTTTGTCTTTGTCCTCATAGGCCTTTGAAATGAGCAAGATGATCAGCCTTTTGATTGCTCTTACCTTTTTACCGCTTTCCAAATCGTCCATCGGTCCTTTTCTATAATTGGTTTTAGACCGGCTTCTTTTACATTATCCACAATGAGACTGACAAGCTCACCTAATTCTTCATTAGATAAATCATAAAGGATCGAGCGTCCTGTTCTGTTTAACAAGTCTTCTTCTAACTCCTCGATATTTTCGTAAGTCTTTCTCACTTCCCAAAGCTTATGCACTCCCTCCACTTGAAATCCCGTTGCCTCAAGAGCATGAACAACTGTTTCAAGATCATATCTTCTTTTAATCTCTTTTTCTTTGAGTTTTGGAAAAGCGGAGAAAAAGTACCCTCTTAAGTGGGCAGGGCTACCTTCTAATAGACAATCTTCAGGGGTGCGATCTTGAATGAGACAAACTCCTCCTGGCTTTAATAAACGATGGGCCTCTTTAAAACAAGCTTCTAAATCCGTTATGTGATGAATGAGGGCTCTTTCAAGAAGAGTATCAAATTGGTTACTTTCAAGCTTTGTATCAAGAGCATTGCCTTCACAGAACTCCACTTGTGGATAGCCGACACTTGTTTCACGTGCAGTTGTTAAGATGGGTAATGAGAAATCCACCCCTTTAACGATGGCCGCCCCCATATCGGCAAAAGCTCTTGTGTAAATCCCGCCGCCGCAGCCAATATCTATGATGTACTGACCTTCTGGATTTACAAGCTCTTTGACTTTAGCCAGCCAGTTTGGATCTGCTGTTCTTAAAGCATAAGTCATACGATTATTTTCATTATGAAAATCGATGGCCATCTCGCCCACATCCTTTTAAAGTATCTTTCTATTCCATTCTATTCTCCTCGATTTATAAGTAAATTCTATTTTATTTATCATCTTCGTTTCAATTATCTTATTAAGAGAAACTGCCTTACCTTAAAGGCCCCTCATGACCTACAACATTCTTGGCTCATATCCAGAGATCTCCACCAGCCTCTTCAAACTGCCAGTAAAACCCTAAGATGGGCTAAACGATGTTTTTTTATGTCTAATAAAAAGTCTGCTAGAAGGATGACAAAAGACACTCACCGAAAAAAGTGAGTGTCCTTTATCTATAATCTAGGTTAACTAGAATTTTATTAAAGTGTCGTTTCGTTATAACAATTTTGCGTTAGGGCCACACCATTTATAAAGTATTAAATCCTTCTAACGATAGACCTGGGTTAGCATTAAGGGCTAAACCCGCCCGGTGACCTTTTATAAAGCCAATGGTTCCAGCTGCTGCGATCATCGCCGCGTTATCGGTACATAGTTTTAAAGGCGGAACAATGCAGGGAATGCCCTCGTCCTGACACATGTGGTTTAATGCTTCACGCAACCCGCTGTTCGCGGCTACGCCACCTGCAAGCAGCACTTGATTGACGCGATACGTTCTGGCCGCCTGCCGCGTCTTTTCTACCAAAACATCGACAACACTCGCTTGAAAGCTTGCGGCCACATCCTCTGGAGCATAGTGCTCGCCTCGCTGTGCTGCGTTATGCAAAGTATTGATAACCGCTGATTTCAGACCGCTAAAGCTGAAGTCAAAGGACCCCTCTTCTAGCCACGCCCTTGGGAAGTCAAGAATGTCGGAGCCTTCTTGAGCGAGCCGATCCATTTGCGGACCACCTGGATAAGGCAAATCCAGAGTCCGAGCTACTTTATCGTAAGCCTCTCCTGCCGCATCGTCGCGCGTCTCCCCAATAACCATATAATGGCCGTGCTCTTTCATGTAGATCAGCTCCGTATGACCTCCTGAGACAATAAGCGCAAGTAAAGGGAATTTCATTTCTGAAATAAGACGGTTGGCATAGATATGACCTGCAATATGATGAACCGGGATAAGCGGCAGCTGATGGGCGAAGGCAAGTGCCTTTGCCGCATGAACCCCAACCAAGAGTGCCCCAACAAGACCAGGTCCTTGAGTCACTGCAATCCCATCTAAATCAGCCCAGGTGACATCCGCTTCCTTCATCGCTTCCTCAATGACTAACGTGATCTGTTCCACATGATGGCGTGACGCAATTTCCGGTACGACACCGCCAAAGCGCTTATGACTTTCAATTTGTGACGCGACAACATTCGAACGGATCTCACAGCCATTAGCTACTACAGATGCCGCTGTTTCGTCACAGCTTGTTTCAATTCCTAATATCAACGTTTCTTTTTCCTGTTCATTCATAAAGTCACCCACATGACATATGCATCTTCATTATTATCAGTATAATAGTTTTTTCGTATTCCGCCGCGCTGAAAGCCCAGCTTTTCATAGAGATTCTGAGCAACAGTATTGCTTACCCGAACTTCAAGGCTCATTCGTGTTGCCTGCTTCAGCCTGGCGAGCTCCATCGCCGTCCTCAAGAGGGCTTCACCAATCTTTCTGCCTCGGTAGTCCGGTAATACGGCAATATTGGTTATGTTCGCATCATCAATCACAACCCAACAGCCAATATAGCCTAACAGCTGTCCTGCCTCTTCCGCAACAAAATAAGTCGCAAATTGATTGTGAAGAACTTCATTGACGAATGCGGATCTGGACCAAGGTGTCGCAAAGCAGGCCGTTTCAATCTTGTGGACCCCATCGACATCCTCTAACGTCATCACCCGAAGCTCGACATCCCCGCTCAATTCAAAGTCTTCTTTTGATTGGCTTGCCATTTCGCCTCTGCCTCCGCCATCTGTAAATATTCTGGTACAAATTGATGAACCATCTCCTCAGGTGAAAGAGCGGCGCCAACCCGGGCGAGCTCAGCCGGCCTCGGAATGGTTAAGGAGGGTGGTGCAAACACAGCCTGTTCTCCTAGAGCGGATCGGATCCGGCTTTCAAACGCCGACAGATCTTGTCCAACAAATAATATCGCTTCATTTCTATTTTTTAGAGAAAGTAACCATTCATCAACACTGACAATGGCGTCTTGGATAACCGGATTCAAGTGGCTCTCCCCCTCCTTATACAAGCCAGCATAGACACGGTCCCGGCGCGCATCAAAGAAAGGCGCCACCATCCCAGTGAAAAAAGTGCCGTTTTGCGCTAGAACCTGCAAAGTGGAGACTCCCACCAACTCTTTTTTTAACGTCCATGCCAATGTCTTGGCAACCGTTACTCCCATTCGAACGCCCGTATAAGACCCTGGCCCTTTTGCAACAGCAATTCTGTCTAAATCTTGAGGAGAAAGCTCGACTTCACTGAGCACACGCTCAATCGCCGGCATTAAACGAACCGAGTGATTCAATTTTAGGTTCGTCGTGTATTCCGCAAGCAATTTCCTATCTTCCATGACCGCCACTCCCATAACAGTAGTGGACGAATCAATCGCTAAAATTTTCATCGATTCAACTCCTGACACAACGTCTGCATTCTCTCTCCATGAGGAATGAGCGTTATCTGCCGCAACTCATCATCGAGTCTTTCCATTCTGATTTCTAACCGCTCGGAAGGAAGCTGTGATTCGATCTGACTCGGCCATTCAACAACCGTAATACCGTCGCCATAGAAATAGTCGTCAAAGCCCAGATCTTCCCCGCTTTCTTCATCTAGACGATAGACATCCATATGATAAAGAGGCAACTGAGTTCCCTGATATTCCTTGATAATTGTAAACGTGGGGCTGTTTACCATGCGCTGAACACCCAGCCCCTTAGCAAGACCTTTTGTAAAGGTCGTTTTGCCCGCTCCTAAGCCGCCTTCTAAAGTCAAAACCATGCCTGGCTTCAGCAAGCTTGAAAGCTCCTCTGCTAACTTCATCGTCTCTTCAGTTGAAGCCGTTGTTCTTTCAATCATGGTAATCCCTCACTGCTTTTTATATCTCTTAAGCTTTTTTAGAAGCTTTTAAAATAGCTTCTTCAAAAGCTTGAATAATATCTTTTTCATCTTCAATTCCAACCGATATCCGAATAACATTTTGATTAATTCCTAGCTTATCACAAAGCTCCTTCGGCAGCGCACGATGTGAGGTTGTTGTTGAGTGACTGACCGTTGTCTCTACCCCTGCAAGTGAGGCAATAATTTTGACCCAAGATAAGGATTTAAAAAATAGACTTAGATCCACAAACTGATCATTCAACTCAATCGTGACAATGGCGCTTTGGCCCTTCCCATTAATTAATTCAGGATAGTAAACGTGCTTAATCTCTTGACGTGTTTTTAGATAGGCAGCAAGACTTGCCGCATTACTGACTTGTCTCTCCATCCGCACACTCAATGTTTTGAGTCCACGGCTAGCAAGCCATGCTTCAAATGGGCTGAGAGTAGTTCCAAGATGGACACCTTTTGTCTTTGCTTTTTCAACCAAATCAGCACGACCGACAACAACTCCAGCTGTTACATCACTATGTCCACCAATATACTTAGTCGCACTGTGAACAACAAGGTCAGCCCCTTGTAAAAAGGGTTGCCGTAAATAAGGTGAGGCAAACGTGTTATCAATGATCGTGACTAATTGATGAGCCTTTGCCAGCGCTGCTAGTCCAGCAATATTTTCCACGCGAAGTAAAGGGTTCGTGATGGATTCAGAAAAAAGAAGTTTTGTATTAGGCTGAGTCGCCTTCTCCACCTCATTCAGATTGGAAAAATCGACCAGGGTAGATTGAATCCCAAAATCACTTAATTCTTCAGTGATCAGCTGGTAAGTGCCTCCGTACAAATCCCAGCAGGCCACCAAGTGATCGCCCGGTTTTAATACGGCTAAAAAGGCGATTAAGATCGCGGACATCCCAGAAGAAGTCGCAACACCAGCTTTCGCCCCTTCGATTTCTGCTACCGCTCTTCCTAACTCATTTGTATTCGGATTGTCAATTCTGGAGTATAAATAGCGCTTGTCTCCTGTATAAAAGGATTCCAATTCCTCTAAACTTTTACTTTGAAAGGCAGATGTCTGATAAATCGGTGTTGTCTTTGAACCATTATCGATTTGATCGTCTTTTGATATATGTACAACACGCGTATTAAATTCAACCATCCCTAACACCTCACCCTTTTACATGTTAGTTTTATTATATCAATTCACCTTAAAAAAGCCTATTTAAGATCATTCGGATTTAACACCTGATTCGCGAGTATTTTTTGAAAGTTATAAATTATCATACCTAATTCTCGGTATTTCGTTTATAATAATTTAGGAAATCGAAATAATAGTTATCTCTGAGAGGAGAGTCTGATTATGCAACAAGTAAAAGCAGGTCGCTATAAAAGAGATGAAGTTCCCGTCGAATTGACATGGAAATTAGAGGATCTATTTCCTGATGAACAAGCCTGGGAGTCAGAGCTTAACCAAATTGAACAAGACTTATCTACGGTCACAAAGTTTAAAGGGAGACTAGGTGAAAGTGCGGACACGTTACTTTCTTGTATTTTAGCTTATGAAGCCCTTTTAGAACGCTTTGTAAGAGCCGGTACCTACGCCAATCTTCGCTCTTCAGAGGATGGGTCTAATCCCGTGAATCAGGCCAATTCCTCAAAAGTGGCGTCATTGAATGCAAAGCTGGATGCTTCCCTATCCTTTATTTCCTCTGAGCTATTAGAACTTGAGGAATCATTAATCGAACAATACATACTTGATAATTCTGAATTAGAAACGTATCGCAAGTTCTTATTTGACTTAATAGCTACAAAACCTTATAAGCTTTCTCCTGAAACAGAGGAGGCACTCGCTGCCCTAGGTGAGGTTCACTCTGCGCCATACAGAATTTACGGATTAGGAAAATCATCCGATATGCAATTCAATTCGATAGAAACTGGGAATGGGGAAGAACTTCCTGTATCCTTTGCGCTTTACGAGGACGTTTATGAATTTTCCCCAGACACAGCCGTCCGCAGAAAAGCCTATGATTCATTCGTTTCGACTCTAAAACAATATAAAAATACGTTTGCTGGAACCTTTGCTGCAGAGGTCAAAAAACAGGTCGCTTTATCTCAAATTCGCGGCTATGAATCGGTCACTCACAAGCTCCTTCACCCACAACAGATCTCCTTGGACATGTACCATAACCAGCTGGATGTCATTCAGAAAGAACTTGCTCCTCATATGAGACGTTTTGCTAAGCTCAAACAGCGCGAGCTCGGCTTAGATAAAATGATGTTCTGTGACCTTAAAGCTCCACTTGATCCCGACTTTAATCCGAAAACCACTTTCGAAGAAGCTTCTGAAGTGATTTTAAAAGCACTTGAAGTCATGGGACCGGAATATAGTGCGGCTATGAAAAAAGCCCTCACTGAGAGATGGGTAGACTTAGCTGACAATGTGGGCAAATCAACCGGCGCTTTCTGTTCAAGCCCATACGGTTCTCATCCTTATATTTTGATTACTTGGGGAGACACCATGCGCAGCGCATTTGTCCTTGCCCATGAACTTGGTCATGCTGGCCACTTCTACCTGGCAAATAGTCACCAAACCTTATTCAACACTCGTCCATCCATGTATTTCATTGAAGCACCCTCAACTATGAATGAACGACTCTTAGCTCAACATTTGCTTTCAACAACTACGGATACTCGCATGAGACGCTGGGTCATTACCCAGCAATTAGCCACTTATTATCATAATTTTGTCACACACCTGCTTGAGGGCGAATTACAGCGCCGCATTTTCAATCTCGCTGAAAAAGGAACGCCTATTACAGCTAATTTACTCTCTGATCAGAAAACGGATATCTTAACTTTCTTCTGGGGAGATGCTGTCGAAATAGACGAAGGTGCCGGCCTGACTTGGATGCGCCAGCCGCACTATTATATGGGCCTTTATCCTTACACCTATTCAGCTGGTCTCACGGTTTCAACCGCCGTTTCAGAAATGATCCAAAAAGAAGGACAGCCTGCTGTCGAGCGTTGGCTAGACGTTCTAAAATTAGGTGGAACCAAAAAGCCTGAGGAACTCATCCGCCAAGCAGGACTCGATATGACCTCACCAGAACCAATTAAGAAAGCCGTCGCCTACGTCGGCTCCCTCATTGACGAACTAGAGAAGAGCTATGAATAATTAAAAGGAAAGGGCTCCCCCTTTCCTTTTAATTATTTACAATCACGAAGTAAGACTTTACTTACAGATTGCTATACTCTATAAAGCGTTAATCCCGCAAAACTAGAATAATGACGTCCATAGGCTGATAGCTTTAGAAGTTCGGATTCATCATCAACCCATGTCACAAGCTTCGATAGCCATCACCTGACCCCACATCGAGAGGATTCTCAACCAAACAACCGCTAAGTGATCCATAGCGGTTGTTTGAGTTTTTAGTTGTAATAAACTAGGATAGACTTATGTATTGGATTACCCGTTTTTCTTTTTCTGCTCTCTCGCTGCTTTTTTTCTTGCCTTTTTACTCAAGCTAGACTCCATTGAAAATTCCGTATCACTAGCACTCTGAGTTTTTTTACGATTGGCCATTTTGACCTCCCTTTTCCACTTTTCTCCATCTTCTTTTGGTCACCATTTCGCTCGCTGAAACCCTGCACCTAGTCATTACAACCTTAAAGTTATAATAGCCAAGTATTTCTAAAGTAATCCCTTTAGATATGCTCTCATGTGTCCTGTTGCGAGCCTGCTGCGTGAGGATTCCTCTTGATTTGTTTTGTTCTAACGGACATACAGTCCATTACAGGCCGATTTTTGGTGTTTTTATTAGTGTAACAGACACTCAGTCCGTTACAGACACATTTTGCCTCTTACATGGGCCGATTTAGTCCTCTAATGGACTCAGTGTCCGTTAGATTTCTAGGAACTCCATTTTTGCCCTTCTATAAACGCGAAAAAGGAGAACTGCTTAACGCAATTCTCCTTTTTTCAGTTGCCCGGCGGCGTTCTACTCTTGCAGGGGGAAGCCCCCAACTACCATCGACGCTGAAGAGCTTAACGGCCGTGTTCGGGATGGGAACGGGTGTGACCTCTTCGCCATAACCACCGGACAAAGTATTCAATTGAAGGATCATACCTTCAAAACTAGATAGGAAGTCAAACAAACAATAATTTAAGGTTAAGCCCTCGATCGATTAGTATCCGTCAGCTCCATGCGTTGCCGCACTTCCACCTCGGACCTATCTACCTCATCATCTCTAAGGGATCTTACTGACTTAAAGTCATGGGAAATCTCATCTTGAGGGGGGCTTCATGCTTAGATGCTTTCAGCACTTATCCCGTCCACACATAGCTACCCAGCGGTGCTCCTGGCGGAACAACTGGGACACCAGCGGTGTGTCCATCCCGGTCCTCTCGTACTAAGGACAGCTCCTCTCAAATTTCCAACGCCCGCGACGGATAGGGACCGAACTGTCTCACGACGTTCTGAACCCAGCTCGCGTACCGCTTTAATGGGCGAACAGCCCAACCCTTGGGACCCACTTCAGCCCCAGGATGCGATGAGCCGACATCGAGGTGCCAAACCTCCCCGTCGATGTGGACTCTTGGGGGAGATAAGCCTGTTATCCCCAGGGTAGCTTTTATCCGTTGAGCGATGGCCCTTCCATGCGGCGCCACCGGATCACTAAGCCCGACTTTCGTCCCTGCTCGACTTGTAGGTCTCGCAGTCAAGCTCCCTTGTGCCTTTACACTCTGCGAATGATTTCCAACCATTCTGAGGGAACCTTTGGGCGCCTCCGTTACTCTTTAGGAGGCGACCGCCCCAGTCAAACTGCCCACCTGACACTGTCTCCGAACCGGATCACGGTCCCGGGTTAGAATGTCCATACCGAAAGGGTAGTATTCCACCGACGCCTCCACCGAACCTGGCGGTCCGGCTTCAAAGGCTCCTACCTATCCTATACAATCGATACAGACATCCAATATCAAGCTGCAGTAAAGCTCCATGGGGTCTTTCCGTCCTGTCGCGGGTAACCTGCATCTTCACAGGTACTATAATTTCACCGGGTCTCTCGTTGAGACAGTATCCAAGTCGTTGCACCTTTCGTGCGGGTCGGAACTTACCCGACAAGGAATTTCGCTACCTTAGGACCGTTATAGTTACGGCCGCCGTTTACTGGGGCTTAAATTCAGAGCTTCTCCTAAAAGGATAACCCCTCCTCTTAACCTTCCAGCACCGGGCAGGTGTCAGCCCCTATACATCACCTTTCGGTTTAGCAGAGACCTGTGTTTTTGCTAAACAGTCGCTTGGATCTTTTCACTGCGGCTCAGCAGGGCTATTCACCCCGCCAAGCACCCCTTCTCCCGAAGTTACGGGGTCATTTTGCCGAGTTCCTTAACGAGAGTTCTCCCGAGCGTCTTAGGATTCTCTCCTCGCCTACCTGTGTCGGTTTGGGGTACGGGCACCTTGAGACTCGCTAGAGGCTTTTCTTGGCAGTGTAAGCACGGGCACTTCGGTACTAAAATTCCCTCCCCATCACAGCTCAGCCTTACGAAGGCGGGATTTGCCTCACCTTCAGCCTTACTGCTTGGACGCGCATATCCATCAGCGCGCTTGCCTTGCCTTCCTGCGTCCCCCCATTGCTCAAACGTCTCCTGGTGGTACAGGAATATCAACCTGTTGTCCATCGCCTACGCCTTCCGGCCTCGGCTTAGGTCCCGACTAACCCTGAGCGGACGAACCTTCCTCAGGAACCCTTAGGCTTTCGACGGAGGGGATTCTCACCCCTCTTTTCGTTACTCATACCGGCATTCTCACTTCTAAGCGCTCCAGCAAACCTTCCAGTTTACCTTCTCTGCCCTTAGAACGCTCCCCTACCATCCCATTGGGATCCATAGCTTCGGTGATACGTTTAGCCCCGTTACATTTTCGGCGCAGCGCCACTCGACCAGTGAGCTATTACGCACTCTTTAAATGGTGGCTGCTTCTAAGCCAACATCCTGGTTGTCTGGGCAACGCCACATCCTTTGCCACTTAACGTATACTTGGGGACCTTAGCTGATGGTCTGGGCTGTTTCCCTCTCGACGACGGATCTTATCACTCGCCGTCTGACTCCCGAGGATGAGTCCTTGGCATTCGGAGTTTGACTGAACTCGGTAACCCTGTGGGGGCCCCTCACTCAATCAGTGCTCTACCTCCAAGTCTCTTCCCTCGAGGCTAGCCCTAAAGCTATTTCGGGGAGAACCAGCTATCTCCGAGTTCGATTGGCATTTCACCCCTACCCACACCTCATCCCCGCACTTTTCAACGTGCGTGGGTTCGGGCCTCCATTCAGTGTTACCTGAACTTCACCCTGGACATGGGTAGATCACACGGTTTCGGGTCTACAACCTTAAACTATCGCCCTATTCAGACTCGCTTTCGCTCTGGCTCCGTCTCTTCAACTTAACCTTGCTTAAGATCGTAACTCGCCGGTCCATTCTACAAAAGGTACGCCGTCATCCATAAAAGGACTTCGACTACTTGTAAGCACACGGTTTCAGGATCTCTTTCACTCCCCTTCCGGGGTGCTTTTCACCTTTCCCTCACGGTACTGGTTCACTATCGGTCACTAGGGAGTATTTAGCCTTGGGAGATGGTCCTCCCGGATTCCGACGGGGTTTCACGTGTCCCGCCGTACTCAGGATCCACTCAGGTTGGGGGTCTGTTTCGACTACAGGGCTGTTACCTTCTCTGGCCGGCCTTTCCAAACCGGTTCGTCTACAGCTCCCCTTCCGGGATGAGTGTCCTACAACCCCAAGAGGCAAGCCTCTTGGTTTGGGCTGTTCCCGTTTCGCTCGCCACTACTAAGGGAATCGCATTTGCTTTCTCTTCCTCTGGGTACTTAGATGTTTCAGTTCCCCAGGTCTGCCTTCCATACCCTATGTATTCAGGTAAGGATACTGCCCGTTCAGGGCAGTGGGTTTCCCCATTCGGAAATCTCCGGATCAAAGCCTACTTACAGCTCCCCGAAGCATATCGGTGTTCGTTCCGTCCTTCATCGGCTCCTAGTGCCAAGGCATCCACCGTGCGCTCTTATTCGCTTAACCTTGTTATAATTAATGTCTTGTTTGCACTTCATTATCCAGTTTTCAAGGGACGATTTCGAGTGTTCACACACTCAAAACCAAACAAATAACCAAAAGCACCTAACGCTAAGAATCGTTTCCTTAGAAAGGAGGTGATCCAGCCGCACCTTCCGATACGGCTACCTTGTTACGACTTCACCCCAATCATCTGTCCCACCTTCGGCGGCTGGTTCCTTACGGTTACCTCACCGACTTCGGGTGTTACAAACTCTCGTGGTGTGACGGGCGGTGTGTACAAGGCCCGGGAACGTATTCACCGCGGCATGCTGATCCGCGATTACTAGCAATTCCGGCTTCATGCAGGCGAGTTGCAGCCTGCAATCCGAACTGAGAGTGGCTTTATGGGATTCGCTCGACCTCGCGGTTTCGCTGCCCTTTGTACCACCCATTGTAGCACGTGTGTAGCCCAGGTCATAAGGGGCATGATGATTTGACGTCATCCCCACCTTCCTCCGGTTTGTCACCGGCAGTCACCTTAGAGTGCCCAACTGAATGCTGGCAACTAAGATCAAGGGTTGCGCTCGTTGCGGGACTTAACCCAACATCTCACGACACGAGCTGACGACAACCATGCACCACCTGTCACTCTGTCCCCCGAAGGGGAAAGCCCTATCTCTAGGGTGGTCAGAGGATGTCAAGACCTGGTAAGGTTCTTCGCGTTGCTTCGAATTAAACCACATGCTCCACTGCTTGTGCGGGCCCCCGTCAATTCCTTTGAGTTTCAGCCTTGCGGCCGTACTCCCCAGGCGGAGTGCTTAATGTGTTAACGTCAGCACTGAAGGGTGGCCCCTCCAACACCTAGCACTCATCGTTTACGGCGTGGACTACCAGGGTATCTAATCCTGTTTGCTCCCCACGCTTTCGCGCCTCAGCGTCAGTTACAGACCAGAGAGCCGCTTTCGCCACTGGTGTTCCTCCACATATCTACGCATTTCACCGCTACACGTGGAATTCCACTCTCCTCTTCTGCACTCAAGCTCCCCAGTTTCCAATGACCCTCCACGGTTGAGCCGTGGGCTTTCACATCAGACTTAAGAAGCCGCCTGCGCGCGCTTTACGCCCAATAATTCCGGACAACGCTTGCCCCCTACGTATTACCGCGGCTGCTGGCACGTAGTTAGCCGGGGCTTTCTGGTCAGATACCGTCAAGGCGATAGCATTTCCTCTATCACTTGTTCTTCTCTGACAACAGAGCTTTACGATCCGAAGACCTTCATCGCTCACGCGGCGTTGCTCGGTCAGACTTTCGTCCATTGCCGAAGATTCCCTACTGCTGCCTCCCGTAGGAGTCTGGGCCGTGTCTCAGTCCCAGTGTGGCCGATCACCCTCTCAGGTCGGCTACGCATCGTCGCCTTGGTAGGCTATTACCCCACCAACTAGCTAATGCGCCGCGGGCCCATCTGTAAGTGATGGCAGGACCATCTTTTACATTGACACCATGCAGTGTCAACGATTATCCGGTATTAGCTCCGGTTTCCCGAAGTTATCCCAGTCTTACAGGCAGGTTGCCCACGTGTTACTCACCCGTCCGCCGCTCGATCCACAACCATCACCCCGAAGGGATCTGGAAGTTTCACGCGCTCGACTTGCATGTATTAGGCACGCCGCCAGCGTTCGTCCTGAGCCAGGATCAAACTCTCAAAAAAGTGCAGTTAAAGCACTGCTGGCTTTTGCCGAGAACAGATCTCTTCTAAAAAGAGGTCTGTTCTCCTTAAAAAATATGTTCGTTTGATTCCTAGCGTTAAACTCAAAGTATGACTTTGACTGGCGCTTTTGGTTTTTGTTTAGTTTTCAATGTGCGAATAACCCACTATGAAACATTTAAAACAACATTTCATATAATGGTGGGCCTGAGTGGACTCGAACCACCGACCTCACGCTTATCAGGCGTGCGCTCTAACCAGCTGAGCTACAGGCCCATTAAATTAATAAATGGAGCGGGTGATGGGAATCGAACCCACGACCAGAGCTTGGAAGGCTCTTGTTTTACCACTAAACTACACCCGCATTATTATGGCGCGCCCTGGAGAACTCGAATCCCCAACCTTCTGATCCGTAGTCAGACGCTCTATCCAATTGAGCTAAGGGCGCATATTTATTTATGGTGCGGTCGAGAGGACTCGAACCTCCACGGGGTCTCCCCCACTAGCCCCTCAAGCTAGCGCGTCTGCCATTCCGCCACGACCGCATAAGCAGCACGATTAACACTTGAATATATTTAATAAAATGGTGAGCCATGAAGGATTCGAACCTTCGACCCTCTGATTAAAAGTCAGATGCTCTACCGACTGAGCTAATGGCTCGCAATGGCTGGCCCACCTGGATTCGAACCAGGGCATGACGGAATCAAAATCCGTTGCCTTACCGCTTGGCTATGGGCCAACAAATGGCGGACCCGACCGGGATCGAACCGGCGATCTCCTGCGTGACAGGCAGGCATGTTAACCGCTACACCACGGGTCCAATATGAATAAGTAAATGGTGACCCCTACGGGATTCGAACCCGTGTTACCGCCGTGAAAGGGCGGTGTCTTAACCGCTTGACCAAGGGGCCGTATATCATTGTACTACATGGCGGAGAAGGTGGGATTTGAACCCACGCACGGTTTAACCCGTCTACTCCCTTAGCAGGGGAGCCCCTTTAGCCACTTGGGTACTTCTCCATAAATGGCTCCGCAGGTAGGACTCGAACCTACGACCGATCGGTTAACAGCCGATTGCTCTACCACTGAGCTACTGCGGAATAATTTTAATAAATCGTAATTATTCTTAAATTTCAGTGTGGCCCCTGTCCCTTCCTCTTCTCGCTCAAACTAAGAAGCGTTATGCGTCGGGACAACTCGCAGTCTATTCTAAGAAGTAAACCTCGTCACTGAGCTACTGCGGAATAATTTTAATAAATCGTAATTATTCTTAAATTTCAGTGTGGTTCCTGTCCCTTCCTCTTCTCGCTCAAACTAAGAAGCGTTATGCGTCGGGACAACTCGCAGTCTATTCTAAGAAGTAAACCTCGTCACTGAGCTACTGCGGAATAATTTTTAATAAATCGTAATTATTCTTAAATTTCAGTGTGGTTCCTGTCCCTTCCTCTTCTCGCTCAAACTAAGAAGCGTTATGCGTCGGGACAACTCGCAGTCTATCTAAGAAGTAAACCTCGTCACTGAGCTACTGCGGAATAATTTTAATAAATCGTAATTATTCTTGAATTTCAGTGTGGTTCCTGTCCCTTCCTCTTCTCGCTCAAACCAAGAAGCGTTATGCGTCGGGACAACTCGCAGTCTATTCTAAGAAGCAAACCTCGTCACTGAGCTACCGCGGAATAATTTTAATAAATCGTAATTATTCTTAAATTTCAGCGTGGTTCCTGTCCCTTCCTCTTCTCGTTCAAACTAAGAAGCGTTATGTATCAGGACAACCAGTTAATCATTTAAGGCAGCGGTTTTTACCGTTAAACTTTAAATGCTTTTTGTTAGTTAATCAGTCTGTCTCTCGACAGCGACATGTTATATAATAACACGTCCGCTTTTTCGTGTCAACATCTTTTTCAAAAACTTTTTTTCAAGGTGTTTGTTCTTATGAACAAGCCCTCTTGATGCGACTTTTATAATTTAACACACCACCAGTTAATTCGTCAACACTTTTTTTGGACATTATTTAACAAGCCAGGATCATCCTTGCTAGCAAAGGGAAATTTACTCATTTGTAGTCCATAACTATAGCGTTTAGCGCGGTTTGCCTCCACTCATCCAACGCCTCTTATCTCATAAGACTGTTCTTATTAACATTCTTGCACTAAACTCGCTAGAAACGCTTGTCTCCCCTGTTTTATTTAACCTTTATAGAAAGAGATACTCAATGGTGATTCAGATGAATCATAGCTCAAGTCTGATAGATCAAGGTTATGATCATCTGATTCATTCCCATCTTGATCCTAATCCTCTTTTGAATTCGAGCGGCAATGACAACTTCATCACCATCAGAGATACGGAATCAACTTAACTCCCATATGCCTATCCATTTATTATTAATATGTCTAGAAGTATAAGCTTTCATTCACACTCATTGACTCAAATGATCAAAGGGCATTCCTTTACCTCTTATTTAGATGTGTCCCCTCTACTTGTTCTCTGAGTCAGGCATCCTCATTGACGCTACATTTCTGACGTTTTCAGCTTGATTGATCGGCCTCTTCCCTTCTTAATTTAGATTGAAGCTTTAGTCTGCCTCCGCATTTCCCGCACCTATAACGCTTCACATCCATTTGTCTCTTTCTAGGATAAGGCTGGGCACAGGATTTACAGGTATACAAGTATATCCATTTTGATTGGCGTCGGCTGCCAGGAACAGATTGACAGTAACGGCTTCCTCCAACCTGCTTTAGCAACGTCTTAAATTCTATATCTTGATGTTTATACCCTCTTCCTTCTATATGAAGGTGGTAATGGCAGAGCTCATGCTTAACTATTTTAATAAACTCTTCCATTCCAAAGAGCTCCAGTTGCTTGGGGTTAAATTCGAGGTTATGTGTACGTAAAAGGTACCGCCCTCCTGTAGTACGGAGTCTTGAATTAAATGTAGCTTGATGAAGGAACGGCTTATTAAATGATTGCTTGGATACCGTCTCAACCAATACCTGCAAGTCTTTTTGTTGCATGACTTCTCTCCTTTTTTGCACAATCCGTAAAACCTTAACATACATTATAAAAAAGTGGGCACACCGCATTATCTAAAGGAGGTTCCATCCATGCCCGCCTGGCTAATCAACCAACTTAGAAACGCTTATTTTAAAAAAGATCGCCATAAAGTGAAACTGCTCAATCAATGCTGGTTTTTTTACCAGGACAAAATGGATCATACCAATTAAAAGTCGAGTTATACTTTTCCTTAATTGCTTTAGCGAACTATTACTTAAAGTCATCATAATAGGACTTCTTCTAAGCTTCTTTTCTTGCTGGTTTTCAAACACCACTTGAAAGATCTCTATGAGCAGTTTCTGCGAATTAACTTCATGCTGACTTACTTGGAACCCCACTTCTTTTAATCCGGGAGTTCTAAGCATCTAACGACAAGATGTTCAAGTCTTTAGATTTTGAGCATGGCTTTTCTTAAAGAATAAAAAGAAATGGACCTTATTAGAAGACGGTTAGTCTCTTATAAGGTCCATTTTATAATAACTTGTTAGCCATGGGAATGGATTCGTTTTATACGGATACTTTTTCTGTTAATGGAAGCATAGAAAGGGCAATCCTTCCTTTATTCACATCAACTTGGTCAACCCAAACCGTCACAATTTGACCTACATGAACGACATCAAGCGGGTGTTTCACATAGCGATTGGCAAGCTTGGAGATGTGAACTAATCCATCTTGTTTTACTCCGATATCAACAAAGGCCCCGAAGTCCACCACGTTGCGGACAGTCCCTTCAAGCTTCATGCCGGGTTTTAAATCATTTAAATCTAAGACATCCGTCCGAAGTAGCGGCTTGGCAATATCATCACGCGGGTCTCTGCCTGGACGAATAAGCGAGTCAATAATATCCTTTAATGTCATTTCACCGACATTAAGAGCTTCTGCCTCTTCTTGAATATCTAGTGTCTGTAATTTTTCTTTGACAGCCTCAGTTCCAATATCCGCTAATTTTAAGCCCGCACGATTAAGCAATTTTTCCGTTGTTTCATAGCTTTCCGGGTGGATCGGTGTTCGGTCAAGCGGATGCTTACCATCTAAAATTCGCAAAAAGCCGGCGCACTGTTCATACGCCTTTGCCCCAAGACGCGGTACTTTAAGGAGGGCATCACGTGATTGGAACTTCCCTTTCTCTTCGCGCATTTTCACAATATTCTGCGCGACTGATTTAGATAGGCCTGATACATATTGCAGCAAAGAAGGTGATGCGGTATTCACATTCACGCCTACACGGTTAACCGCTGTTTCGACAACAAAGGTAAGGGAATCGCTGAGTGCCTTTTGTGACACATCATGCTGATATTGCCCTACTCCGACCGACTTAGGATCAATTTTAACTAATTCAGCCAATGGGTCTTGAAGGCGGCGTGCAATCGATACCGCGCTCCGTTGTTCGACTTGAAAGTCAGGAAATTCCTCTCTCGCAAGTGCTGAGGCTGAGTATACGCTAGCTCCCGCCTCATTCACAATGAGGTAATGCAAGTTGCGATCTTCAACTTCCTTAATCGTATCTGCTATAAATTGCTCTGTTTCACGAGAGGCTGTCCCGTTTCCAATCGCAATCATTTCAATCTCATATTTTTCGATCAGTGCTTTTACTTTCTTTTTCGCTCCGTCAATATCCGATTTAGGAGGGGTTGGGTAAATCACATCAATCGCTAAAACTTTCCCCGTCTCATCCACCACTGCAAGTTTACAGCCTGTCCGATAAGCAGGGTCGACACCCAAAACCACTGCGCCGCGCATTGGGGGCTGCATCAGCAAATGACTTAGATTTTCCGAAAAAATATGAATGGCCTGTTCATCCGCTTTTTCTGAGAGAAGTTGGCGAACTTCTCTTTCAATTGAAGGAGCAATTAAACGTTTATAGGCATCTTGAATGGTGACTTTCATTAACTCAGCTGCCGGCACATCCTGATTCTTTATAAACCGTCTCCCAAGCCGCCTCAGGATCTCCTCTTCGGGTGCTTCTATGGAAACCTTTAATACATCTTCCTTTTCGCCTCGATTGATGGCTAGTGTGCGGTGAGGGACGATGTTCTTCACCTTTTCTTGATACTCATAGTACATCCCATAGACTTCTTTTTCATCTTCCGCATTTTTCTTTTTCTCAGTGAGTAGTATCCCGTCGTTAATCGTGAGCTCACGGATCCACTTTCGACTATCGGCATCGTCTGCAATTTGTTCAGCAATGATATCACTTGCTCCTTGTAAGGCGTCCTCTGCTGTTAAAACCTCTTTTTCTTCAGATATGTATTTAGCTGCTTCTGTCTCAAGGGCACTAGCAGGAAATGTTCGTATCCAATCAGCCAAAAGCTCGAGTCCTTTTTCTTTGGCCGCAGTTGCACGGGTTCGACGCTTTTGCTTATAAGGGCGGTACAGATCCTCCACCTCTTGAAGCCTTGTTGCAATCATGATTTTCTCAGATAGGTCGGCAGTTAGTTTCCCTTGCTCTTCAATCAGACGAATGACTTCTTCTTTGCGTTTATGAAGCTGTACCGCATAATGCCATTTCTCATAGATGGTGTTAATCTGTACCTCGTCTAAGCCGCCAGTCATTTCTTTTCTATACCGGGCTATGAACGGAATCGTATTATCTTCCTCTATCAAATGAATAACATTTTGAATTTGATCTTTTCTAAAATGAAGCTCTTTCACAAGATCTTGTATGAATTGCTCTTGGTTCTCTTTCTCAACCGTCATCACACAGCCTCCTTCATTATTACTTATTTAGTTTATCAAAGATTATCGGTTTCCACACCTTGTTTCAATCAGGATTCACTAACCGTTTTATACAACTTAATGAATAGGTTCTCCCCTGAATGGATGCTTGAAATTCTCGAATTGGCAGAGATACCCCTGTCAATCTTTTTAGATGATATCTATCTCCTTTACTTTCTAACGGCAAAAAAATACCCATTTCCCTTAAATATGGAAATGAGGCTAATGGGGTTTCCCGATTAGGATTGTTAAATCATCATGATTAACCAACGGGGCGTGATCTGATGAACTAAAATAGGTATTAATTTGTTCATCTGTACAGGAATTGAAGAGCTCATAAAGATCAAATAGCTCTCTTTGGTGAAAATCAATTCCATCCGAGTACATGATGAGCCAGGCATTCGGTTCCACAATCAATTCATGAACTTCTAAATCAATAGGGCGCCCTGACAGAAAGCCGTTCTTTGATCTCGGTTGAATCACTTGGGTCATGCTCATCACTAATTTCAACCGAATATTACCTACTCCACAATATTCAAGTTTGCGAGTTTTTTTATAGTACTTAATGATCGAAAGGACAACCCCTCTATAGTTGCTTTGGTCCTTATTAACCTCAAGAATAATCCTCTTAATCGGTTGATCCTGCAGGCGTTTGACGGTCTCAATAGCTGCCTTAGATGCCTTTTGAGCTGCTGGTCCGCTTCCTAATCCATCGGCGATGACACCTATCATGGTTTCATCCGTTTCTTTTAACCAGTAGCTGTCTCCACAAGCCATGTGATCGTTTTTAGGTTTTTGAAAAACCGAGAATATATATGATTCAAAGGTGAATTGTTCAATCATTGCATCATTTCAATCCCATCATTATTGAGAGCCTCGCGAAGTTTAACAAGAGCTCTTCTTTGAAGTCGCGAAACATGCATTTGAGAGATGCCTAGACGTTCACCTGTTTCCTTCTGACTTAAATTATCAAAATAAGTGAGCTTCAGAATGGCACGCTCCCGTTCAGTGAGGATGTTCAATACTTTCTGAAGAAGCAGGCCCTCATTTATTTTTTCATAACCAATGTCCTTTTTTCCGATTAAATCTAATAAAGTTACCGTTCCGCCTTCACTATCAGCCTCTATTTTCGAATCAACCGAAATAGCGTTGTAACTTTTCCCTAATTCCATCGTTTCCAAAACGTCCTCTTCTCCCACATCAAGGTAATTAGCAATCTCATCTATCCTCGGCGAACGCTCAAGCGAACGAGTCAATTCATCGACAGCCTTCTTAATTTTTGGCCCTAGTTCTTTTACCTTTCGCGGAACATGAATGCTCCATGTCTTATCTCTTATAAATCGCTTGATTTCTCCAGCAATAGTCGGCACCGCAAAAGCTTCAAACGACTTACCAAAAGAAGGATCGAATCGACGGATAGCCGAAAGCAAACCAATCATTCCTACTTGATACAGATCCTCTTGCATCATTCGATCTCGCGCGAATTTTCTTGAAATAGAATGCACAAGGTCTTGATATTTCTGAACTATAATGGTTTTGATTTGTTCATCATCAGGGTTTGCTTGATGTCTCTTTATTAAAGAATAAATATCGTCCTCAGAGGGATCAATCATGTGATAAGTAGGCCCTGTTTTCATGGTGCTCCACCTCATCCCCACTTAAGAACTTGGTCATGAAAACGACAACCCCAGCTTCAATATTAACCGTTACTTGATCCATTAAGGTTTCAATTAAATAGAGCCCTAATCCGCCCTCGTTCAATTGTTCTAAGGTCATCGAAGCATTAAGAGGCTTCATTTCTTGAATAACTTTCTTTGCATCAAAGCTTTGCCCGTGATCAATCACCATAATCTCTAATCTGTTCTCATAGGTGAGAAGTTTAATATGAACTTGCCCTTCTTCTCCCTCCTTATAAGCATGATTAACCGCATTGGTACATGCCTCTGACACCGCAACCTTTATATCTTCTATGTCATCATACGAGTAACCCATGCGATTGGCTACTCCTGAAGTGGCGAGCCTTACAATTCCCACATATTCCTTTTTGGCGGGGATCGTCAATTCGACGACATCTGAAATCCCTTTCATGGTCTTCCCTCCAAATGCTGAACTTCGACTATCTCTGAAAGCCCCGTAATATCAAAGAGCCTCTTAACCCGCGAGGTTAACCCTTTTACAATTAAAGAGCCCTGATTCTTTTTGGCAGATTTATAACCGGCAATAATAACCCCTATCCCCGTACTGTCCATATAAGAAACCTGACTCATATCCAAGACTACTTTATTAGCTTCTTTTTCTGTCAACTCAAGCAATGCTGTTTTCAGCCTTATGGCAGTAAACGCATCGACTTCACCATTTATAATTAGAATCTCTTTGCCATCTTCACTTTTAGACTGAATCGTTAAATTCATATTCATCCTCCCACTCGACGGTCACTCTTTTTTTCATTTACCCTAGTAAAGACTAAACTAAACCTGACGTTTCATAATCACAAGAGTAAAATCATCCCTCAAACGGAAGTCTTGCAGCCTTTCTAATTCCTTATAAACAAGTTGAACACTGTCCGCTGCTGGCTGATCCAAATAACGGGAAATGATCGCTGCCACTTCCTCGCGTTCAATAAAGCGATCTTTAGCACGGCATTCGGTGACTCCGTCAGAAAAGAGAATGATGGCATCCCCCGGATTAATCATCACTTCATATTCTTGGTAAACGGTCCCTCTAGAGAGTCCCAAAACCCTCCCCTTTGAAACCAATTCCTCGAATTGCTTCGTTTTGGAATTGTATAAAAAACCTGGTTCATGACCAGCAGATGAATACGTAAATAAATGAGTCTCCGGATCATAAAGTCCATAGTACATAGTTATGAACATGCTAGGGTCCACGTTCTGTTCAACCACTCGATTTAGACTTTCAAGCACGGCACTTGGCTTGGATAGTTGGTGTGACAAGCTGTCCATCGAATATTTAATCATGGACATACTCATGGCAGCAGGAATCCCTTTTCCAATAATGTCGGCTATGGCCACACTTAAACGGTCCTCATCATCTTTAACAAAATGATAATAGTCTCCACTCATTTTCCTTGCCGGCTTACTAATGACCCCTATATCAAGATAGTCGTAATTCGGGAGTTCCTCAATAAAAAGGGATTTCTGGACATTCGCTGCTATTTCCAATTCAGAATCAAGCTGCTGCTGCTTATCACGCAAGCTTTGATGTTCTCTATAAGCAAAGCCATAACCAATCATGACTTCCAGCAAAAATTCAAATGAAGCTCTTAACCGCGCATCTATTTCTGGAAATAGTTTATTTAAAACGTCAATGTGCAAGCTAATAACTTCGTCTGGAGATACACTTTGTTCAAGCATATATCGGCTAAGAATCTGGCCCTTATATAGTGTTGTTTCATCTCTTTCTCTAATGTATCTGTCTAATAAATCCTGGTATTTCTCAAACCAATTATCATGTGCCATGTATGCGAACTCCCCTCATCTTAACGGAGAAATTTCATCGCAGTAATAACGGTTCCCTCGCCTACAGTTGACAAAAGGTCAAACTCATCCATAAGGCGCTTAACCCCCGGCAGTCCTGCTCCTAAACCTCCTGATGTTGTATAACCATCTTCCATTGCCTTGCTAATATCCTCAATTCCCGGCCCCTGATCCTCTGCTTTAATCCGTAAGCCGACTTTGCCATCCAATTCTATCGCTTCAATCCACACTCGCCCTTTTCCGGCGTATAAATAAATGTTTCTTGCCAATTCAGAAATAGCGGTAGTTATCCTTGCCTGATCGACATAGCCAAACCCTAATTCCTTAGCAAGCTGCCTTCCTTGCTGTCGAGCATGAACAATGTCCCACTCATGCTTAATCTCGACACAAGTTGGAGATGCCATCATTGCTCCTCCAGGTCTTGCTGCAATTTTTCAAGACCTTGTTCTAAATCCAGAGCAGTGGGAACTCCTCTGAGGTTAATCCCAAGATCAATAAGCGTAATGGCAACAGCTGGTCGAATGCCTGTTAGAACTACTCGGGCACCCAACAACTCTGACATCTTAACAACATCCCCCAAAATCTTAGCAATGTAGGAGTCGACGATCTCAACGGATGTTAAATCAATGACGACACCGCTCGCACCCGTTTCATGAATCTTATTAAGCAAGTCCTCTTGAAACTGAACCGCCGTCTGATCGTCTAACTCTACTTGAATAGTAGTTAGAAGGTATTGCTTTAATTTTAGTATTGGGATTCTCATGGTCATCCCTCCCCATTTGTGTGAATAATCTTCCTCTTGGTCAACTTAAGCGCTGTTTCAACTCCCTTTTGAAGGGAACTTCTTGTTGGAAAATCCTTCAGATCAATCCCCAGGTTTACAATGGTTTGTGCAATTTCGGGGCGGATACCTACAAGAATGCAATTAGCACCAACAAGACGAACCGCCTCAGAGGCTTGAATGATATGGTGTGCGACCATCGTATCTACAATTGGAACACCGGTTATATCAATTAAAACAACTTCTGATCGATGCTGGATGACTCCGTTTAATAAATTTTCGATAATAAGCTTGGCTCGTTCCGTATCAATCGTGCCAATAAGCGGCATGACCGCAATATTGTCCAAAATTGGAATTAACGGCGCCGACAATTCCAAGAGAGCGCGCTTCTGAATACTTACGGTTTCTTCCCAAGAATTTGTGGCATCCTCAATCAATTGTTCAAATATAGGATTCATAATGCTATCCATTTCTTTAAATAGCAAAACGAGTTGTCCCTTGTTTTCATTGTTTTCTTCTAGGAGAATCGAAACAAGTGCACTCCGAAACACTTGAAGCCCGCTCATGAGATAACTTAACGGCCAGCCAAACGCAAGGAAACGTTTGACAAGCCCCTGAAGGTGCACGTCATCACTTTGGGTACCATTTAAATAATCAAAAATTAAATCTATGTAGTTATCATTGGTTGATTCTAATATCTTCTTATCAAGAGGAATAACCGTATTCTTTGGGCGCGCCTCAATCATGCGTTCATTCCAATAGTCTTTAATCTCCGTGCGTTTTGATTCAATCAGATTTCCAAACGTGTATCCCATAACTTCCCCCTTAATAAGAGTTTCGCCTTTATCTCCATAGTTTAATAGCTTAATAGAGTTCACCATCTTAGTCGTTAATGACCTTCCTCTATTTGAAGTCACCCATATTATATATTTGAATATTGGGAAAACACCCAATACTGAAAACGATGAGACTAAAATAAAAAGTTGCTCTGATTCGACCGAGCAACTTTTCTGCGATTAAAAATCTATTAGCCCTAAACTAATCTGGATCGCCTCATTAACACGAGCCATCATCTCTTCATCTAGATGCGTAATTTTATCGGTTAGCCGTTGTTTGTCAATGGTGCGAATTTGCTCCAATAATATAACGGAATCTCGGTCAAATCCGTACCTTTTAGCATCAATTTCGATGTGTGTTGGGAGTTTTGCTTTTTGTATTTGAGCAGTAATGGCGGCAACAACGACGGTAGGACTAAAGCGGTTCCCGATATCATTTTGAATAATGAGGACGGGGCGGACACCACCTTGTTCAGAACCGACAACCGGAGACAGGTCGGCAAAGTACACGTCACCGCGCTTAACTATCACGCTGCTTACACCCCACTTACTAGACGCTCGAGAGTATTTTCGGCCTCCTCTTCAGCTATAAAAGCCTCCGATGCAAGGTTCAGATTTATTTTGGCCATCTCCATATATCCCTGTCTCATCGCTTCACGAATTTGGCGTTTATTTCGTTCTTTTAAATAACTACTGACGGCTTGGCTAAGGAAATCATTTCGATTTAAATTGTCTAATCTTGCCATCCCATCAATCTCCTGCAAAAGATGTTGCGGTAATCTTACCTTAATTTCTTCTGACGACTCAGCCATAGTCGTGCACCTCCAGAAAGTGGGTTCCCTCAATAATATTCTATTGTCTATCTTAACATTACAAAGAACTCATTGCAAAATTATCTTTTTAAAAACGGGTTGGCCATTTTCTTCCTTTATTCAGGAAGAATGGGATTCTTTTCTTTCACCTTTTTTCCGTTTTTTAAGTATATCCTAGGAATACGTTCGTTAATCATGCAAGGAACCTCATAATTAATGGTCTCTAATCTGTCTGCTATTTCATCAATTGGAATATCCTTACCAATCAATGTGACGGTCGTCCCAATTGGGTAAGGGCGATCAAGTTCAAGCATCAACTGGTCCATGCATATACGTCCAATAATTGGGACCCGCTTACCGTCAATAAGGACATCGCTGCCCGACAGTCGACGAAGCCATCCATCGGCATACCCAATTGGCAGTGTCCCAATCCAAGTCTCCTTCTTGGCCTTATATGTGGCACCGTAACCAACCGTCTCTCCCTCGGCAATTCTCTTAACATGCACTAATTTACTATACAGTGAAAACGATTCTTCTAATTTAAAAGGAAGCTGTTCCTTCATGGCTGGTGACGGGCTGAGCCCATACATGGCAATCCCATACCGAACCATATTGTAGAGGTTCCCTTCCTTTTTCAAAGCCGCAGCACTATTGGCAGCATGAATGACATTAGGTTGTACGCCTAATTCATTAAAATAATCAACAAAGTCTTTAAAGGAGCGCTCTTGCTCATGAAAGAAGGCAGGGTCTGGTTCATCCGCAGTTGCGAAATGAGTAAAGGCACCTTCCAAAATAAAACGAGGCTCCTCCTGAATGATTTTGACAACATCGGCTAATTCTTCTTTTGTGCGAACGCCGATACGCCCCATTCCTGTATCACATTTTATATGCAGGAAGACTGGATTCTCCCCTTGATAAAGCCGTCTTGCCTCCAAAAGCCATTCGTTTTGAAAAACAGTCAGCGAAATAGAATAGTCGCTAGCGATATGGATATCCTCTGGACGAGTCCAACCTAGTACAAGAATAGGAGCTTTAATCCCCTGTTTTCTTAATACGAGTGCCTCATCAAGAAGTGCAACACCAAGCCAAGTGGCCCCTGCTTCTAAAGCGGTCTCGGCAACCTCCACCGCACCATGGCCATAGCCATTTGCTTTGACTATCGCCATGACTAGTGTTTGACTTGGCAGATGCTGTTTGATGTGGTTTACATTTTGATAAATAGCGTCTAAGTTAATTTCCGCCCATGAATCTCTATAATACAACATAAGGCTGTCTAATCCTTTCCATAAACTCTGGCCTCATTTTATCACAGTGCTTATAGGCCTTACAATCGCCCCCTTTGGCAGATAAAAGAAGAAAAGCGCTCCAACAATTCAATTGGAGCACTTTAATCAGGTTCTAAGCCGTTATTTATTTAGTCACTTGTCCAGAAACAGATTCAGCGATTTCCTGCATCTCACTTTGTGTGAGGTTATCTGAGACAAGATAGAAATCCATACCGTCTTTGGACCATGAAAGCGAATGATCCGTCATGACACCAAAAGATTCTTCCAGATCAACAGGCTGTGCCGTCGTTTCGATCGCTTCACTTGTCGGCGATACTTGACTTTGAGTTTCAATCAACGTATAACCTTTGTCACCTGTATACTTCATGATGAATTTTTGAGGGCCGCTATTCGTAACTTCCTGTGAATAAGAGAGTTTAGCACCATCTAGATTCATGGTTGGTTTCATGACTGTAAATGGTTGAGGTGTGGCGGATGTTTGTGCATCCAGCTTAGCCGTCGCCATGTTTTTATCTACATCAAATGTACTGTTATCAAATGATGGGTTGACTTTAAAAGACTTGAAGGTAATGTCGATCATGACATTCATGTCTTTGTCCATCACTTTAACATTTTTCGGAGTCAGGCTCTTTTGATCAAGCGTAATGCTTTGATTAGCAAGCAATTGCGTTTGATAATTTGTTTTGGTTGTAAAAACATAACTTTTGTCTTTTGCTTCAAAAGCCGCGTTGGCATCCTTTTGGATATCCTTGACCAATGATTGGTACAGATAATATTGACTTCTGTTATTAGGCCATTCACTTTGGAAATGATACTTTTTATTTTGAGAAGGTGTTAGAACGAACACTCCGTCTTTATTCTTTATAATCATTTGGGTGTTTTCTTTCTTCCCATCATTTAAAACAACTTTATAATTATCCGGCTTCTGATACCAAATTTCAGCCTCATACACCTTTTTCTGCTCACCATTTTTAAAAGTCATTTCAGCAACCGTATGATAACCTTGCAGAGAGTCCATCTTCTTACCTAAATCTTTGACCACATCCGCTTGAGATTTCTGTCCACAACCAGCAAGTATGCCGACCAGGAGGATCCCAAGGATAAATACAAAAATTAATTTTTTCAACTTATCCAGCCCCTTTGTCTCATGTTCAGTGACAAAGAAGGGATTCTATTCTAGCTCATGGCACCCGACTTATAACCTATTTTGATCGACTTTTATAGACCCTTCCCCCTCCTCCTCTCCTTATTAAGAAGGTTGGGGGCCTTATCCAAATTGCTATATCCATGTTTGCCCCATCCTTTCTAAAGCTCGTACGTGTATCAATCGGTTTTCGGCATGCCATTTGCCAATAGTCCCTCCTAACGTACTAGCAATATATGAGACAAATCCTCTAGATATGCAGACTAGCCTGACAAGCCTTCAATAATTACATAAGCAGCCGCCATTTCTTTGGTATGTGTTAAGCTAACATGGACCGATTCAGTCTCCGAGCAGACGGTTGATGTAAGTATGGGCTTTCCTGCCGAATCGTTTAATATCTCTACGTCCTGCCAGGATAAGGCTTTCCCTATACCGGTTCCAAACGCTTTCGAAAAAGCTTCCTTAGCCGCAAATCTCCCCGCTACAAATTCAAGTTGACGCCGTTCGCTTAGTGTTAAATAGACTTGGTATTCACTTGTTCCCAGGACCCGTTTAATGAACCGCTCATTCTTCATCGCCTGTTCAATGCGATCCATTTCTACAAGGTCCATGCCAATCCCTTTAATCATGACATCCCTCTTTTAATTCTTTGTCTTCGATTGTTTTTCTATAATATAATATAAAAATACGACCACTTCATTTAATCACATCGTATTTTTGAATGAAAGGTGTTCAGTGTGTTGCATTAGATATCCAATGATACCATTAGGAGGCTGTACATTTGTTTATAAGAACGGAAAGCTTTCGAGATTTTCTAAAATTCTACCCGGTTGTTGCATCGATATTGGCTTTGACTATTTTTCTCTTCCTTGTCTATCAGTTGGCGAGTCTTTTTCATATCACCCCGTTGATTGCTCTTTTCAATGATGGCGTCGGCTATAATCTCGGCATTGCCCAAGGCCAATTATGGCGATTGGTGACACCCTTGTTTTTGCATTTCACCTTCTCCCATATTTTGTTCAATGCCTTTTCTATTTTTCTCTTTGCGCCGGCCCTTGAAAGGATACTAGGGAAAACAAAATTCATCATTGCCTTTTTGGGATCAGGAATTATAAGCAACCTTCTCTGTTACTTTTTTGGTGATCTTGCCCTCGCATACATAGGCGCTTCATCGGCCATTTTCGGTTTGTTCGGCATTTATTTATTTATCATTGTCTTTCGGAGAGAGCTCATAGACCGCGTGAACACCCAAATCATCGGGATTATATTATTACTAAGTGTTGTGATGACCTTTTTAACCCCTTCAACTGATATTCTTGGTCACTTATTTGGGCTCCTCGGCGGCTTTATACTTGGCCCTATCCTTCTCTTCCAAACAACAAAACGCCGCTTTTAGAAAAAATTAGCTTTCCCTGAAGGACACCTATGTGACCTGGATCCATTTTAGGTGTGATCGTACCCAATTGCATTTAAAGGATTCAAGAGATTTTGGCCCTCCAAAATCTCTTTTTTTCAGCAACGGTTTAAGTATACTTTTCCCATTTAATTACTTGGTTATTAACCGAGCTTTGGTGGATCAGACCGCGATCAACCGGCTTATAGCGCATTCCTTTGCCATCCAGCAGATGGGGGTTTCTATAAAAAAGAATGCCAAATTAATTGTATATCTCCATAAAAACTTCCATTTTTTCTTAACAATTCTTGATTTTTTTATTAAAATTAGAACAGATTAACGGACGTCACGGCATCAAATACGACCTTTTTTCAAAATAACATCCCATAAGAGTACAAGCAAACCGCTGTAATTTTTAAACGAGATTTTTTATTTAGAAGGATGACAATGAATGATCGGACAACGAATTCGCTTTCACAGAAAAAGACAGGGACTTACGCTTGAACAGCTATCGGAAGGGATCTGTTCCGTCTCTTACCTTAGTAAGATTGAACACGGTGATAAATCAAGTGATGAAATCTCACGTTTACTCTGCGAAAGACTAAATATTGAACATGAAGAAATGAGTCATACGGAACAAATTGACCAAATCCATCAAGAAATTAATCATTGGTACTCCCAAATGATTACGATCCCTAATCCCATTGAACTTAATCCCATAAAGGAATCATTGGAAGAAAAAATAGCACTTATACAAGATCCTTGTCTATCAATGAAGTATGAATTAATGTGCTTCTATTATTATTTAGCCCTCCAGCAATATGACAGCTCAAGTCAACTCAAAAAAAAGCTCCATATATTTGAGGAAATGTTTGATGTTGAACTTCAATATTATTACAACCTTTTTAGCGGGATTTACTTCAGCAACATCACTCATCTAGATGAGGCTTCAGAGTGTCTATCTAAGGCTGAGGAACTCCAGAACAGACTGCCTCATTCCGATCAAAATGAGGCTGAACTTTGTTACCAAATAGGAAGGATGGAATGCTTAAGGTACCAAATTTCCAAATGCATTCAATATTCATCAAAGTCCCTTTCCCTATTTAACCAGTCCTATAATTTAAAACGCATTGCAGACTGCCAGATCCTGCTCGGTATCAGCCATCGAAGGATTAATAATTTTGCCCAATCCGAACATCACTTTGAACAAGCGCTCAAATTCACTTCAATATTGAAGAGTGATCAGCGCACCTCCATACTTTATGATAATATGGCTTATTGTTACGCCGGGCAGAACAATCATACATTAGCAATCGATTATTTAACCAAAAGCATCGAAATAAAGAGGAAGAATAAAGAATTGGCTTTTTCCGTTACCTCTACGCTCACCCTCTTGGCTGAAGAGTATTTTCGAATCGGGGAATTTAACAAAGCAAGAGAAACAGTAGATGAAACCATGGAACTAATTATTCCATCGGATCAATCGATTGATTATCTAAAATTAGTCGTACTTGATTATCAACTCAGCGACCCTATACATCCTGATTATGAAAGCTTCCTAAGGCAGAAAGTCATACCTGTTCTGGCTGAGCGGAATATGTGGGAAGAAGTTTCCCTTTATTCAGAGCAATTAGCGGAATATTACTTCAAGAAGCATCGCTATAAGCTTTCTAGCGTTTACTTTAAAAAAGCCAACGAGGCAAGAAAAAATATTTTATAAGCCTTATCCTTGATTATTTTAGTTATTTAGAATTGAATTTTTCGTTGGGATTCGGCATACTAAAGAGGAATGATTAATAATAGGCAACGGTTTATCATAGAAAGGAGAACATGTTTCATGGCTTTTGTTATTACATCTCCATGTATTGAAGAAAAGGCAGGAGAATGCGTTGAGACCTGTCCTGTAGATTGTATTGTTGAAGGTGACGATCAATTTTATATTGATCCCGATATTTGTATCGACTGCGGAGCTTGCGAAGCGGTCTGCCCAGTGGAAGCCATCTATCCAGAAGAAGAAGTACCAGAAGAAGAGCAAAAGTACATTCAACTCAATCGCGATTTCTTTAAATAATAGAAATCCCAAAAGAGTTTATTTAGAAAGCGACACTTTTAAATTTTTTTTGGGACGAGGCTGAGACAGAAGAATTTTACGAATAGAAAAAACCGAACTCATTCACACCTTTTAATGTGATGGGTTCGGTTTTTCATTTATAAGTTAAGTCATTTAGGAAACGCTAGTCAAAATACGTCGCTTTCCGCGGGCACGGCCCAAGCCTCCTGAGCAAGGAAAACGCTCGCTTCCGGGGTCTTCGGACATGTGCTGTTCCCGCAGGAGTTTACCTATTTTGACTACGCTCCCTATTTGCTTCTGTCCTTATAAACATTTAGTGTTCGGAATTTAAGTCAGTTAGTTTCGTTTTGTCCCAGCCTCGTTCCCACTTTTTTTACTGGACTAAAGAGGTCTGTCCCCACTATTAATCGTGGTCATTCTTTAACTATTTGACCCGGCACCTTTGAGGAAGCCAATTAACGATGTAAGGGCTCGATTCACATCCGGATCCTTAAAAGCTCTGAGCAAATCAAACACATCGGTTTTATTCCCATTAGCTACCGTTTCTTCCGCTTTCTCAATACCTTTATTCACACGTTGAATGAGCGGCTGCAGCTTTTCCACATCGAGCTCCCCAACCATTTGAGCGAGCTTAATCAAATGGACAAGCACCGAGGTGTTTGAAGGCTTATTAAGTTCTCGTGCCGCAATGCCTATAAGTTGATCCCCTTGCCCCACAAGTGCTGTCATGAGATCCAAAAGTCCGCGGTCATCCATCCTTTGGAGAAAATGAATCGATTTTTCAACGGCTTCTCTTTGCTCATAAAGAGCTTTAAGCAGCGCTTCCTTGTCCTCTGACTGCTTCACTTCAGTAGAAACAGGCATTCGTTCAATTTGTTGGATTGCCTTAGCCACGGGTATTCAGCTCCTTCTTTTGTTTCACCAGTTCTCCAGGATAAACATAGTTTGTTTGAGACCACTTCTTCTCAATATTCACTCCTGGTTGCGGGGTGCGTTTTCCAAAGCGATGATTATTCTTAGGCAGCGGAATGTTGCCCTCCACCTCTAGAACCTCCATTCGAACAGCTGTATCTTTATAAGCTGGCGTATCCGTATCTTTATCAACCTCACTTGTTGTCAGTTGATTGACTGCCCCTTCTCCATTATCGTTCATTGGGACATAAACTTCCTTACCTTTAACCCTGTCCGTCACTAAGACACGCCCCTTGGCCGCACCCGTTTTCGATACTAAACGAATGAGAGAACCGTCTTTGATTCCGCGTTCTTTGGCGAGTTCTGGAGATACCTCAAAGAATACGCCGGGTGTTCTTCTAGTGATGCCTAAGGATTTATAAGTCATATTGCCCTCATGAAAATGTTCAAGAAGACGTCCATTATTTAAATGGAGGTCGTACTCATCACTCGTTCCTGTTGTTTCCGTCCAATCAACTGGGAAAAAGCGAGCTTTACCATCAGGAAAATGAAATTGCTTCGTATAGAGAAGCGGTTCATCCGTCCCATCTGCATGGACAGGCCATTGAAGACTGTCATATCCCTCTAATTTATCATACGTGACACCTGCCATAAGTTCAGTAAGCGGTGCCGCTTCAGCCATGATTTGAGAAGGATGAGTATATCCCCAATTAACACCCATTGCGCCGGCAATCATCTGGAGAATTTGCCAGTCTGGTTTAGAATCCCCTAATGGTTCTAGGACCTGGTAGAGGCGCTGAATGCGACGTTCAGTATTCGTGAAAGTCCCCTCTTTCTCTAGGCTTGGAGCAGCCGGCAAGACCACATCTGCAAACTGAGCTGTTTTGGTCAGGAAGACATCTTGAACGACAAAAAAGTCGAGTTTTTCAAAGGCATCCTGGACATAATTGATGTTGGAGTCTACAATTCCCATGTCCTCACCCATGAGAACAAGCGCCTTCAATTTGCCCATATGAATGGCATCGACCATTTGATGGTTATTAAGCCCTACCTTACCCGAAAGTTTGGTTCCCCAAGCCTTTTCATACTTAGTCCTGACTGCATCATTCGTAACAGCCTCATACCCCGGAAAGTTGTTTGGCATACTTCCAAAATCTGAGCAACCTTGAACGTTATTATGACCTCGCAATGGATAGGCGCCTGTTCCTTTTCTCATATAGTTACCGGTCATAAGCAGCAGGTTAGAGATTGCTGTTGATGTATCGGAGCCGCCTTTTTGCTGAGTGACGCCCATCGCCCAACAGATGCAAACCCCATTTTTCGCTTCATGGATCATCTTCGCCACAGCAATCAGAGTTTCTTTAGGCAAGCCCGTTTTCTTGGATGCATACTTAAGAGTAAACTTTTCTAGCGATTTCTTGTATCCTTCGAAATTAGTCACCCATTTATCAATGAATGCTTGATCTTGCCAGCCTTGATCTAAAATATACTTCGTAACAGCAGATAACCAGATCAGATCGGTTCCGGGTTTTGGATGCAAGTGAATATCTGCTCGTTCTGCCATTTCATGCTTACGAATATCGGAAACAATGAGCTTCTGCCCTCTTGTTTTGTGAGCGCGTTTAATCTTAGCTGCCAAAACCGGATGAGATTCTGCCGTATTCGTTCCAATTCCAATAACAAGATCCGCCGCCTCAAGGTCACTGATCGAACCAGAATCTCCACCGTATCCGACTGTACGGAATAACCCGATGGTGGCAGGAGCCTGGCAATAGCGTGAACAGTTATCCACATTATTGGTTCCAAACACTTGTCGAGCGAGCTTTTGCATCAGATAGGATTCTTCATTGGTTGCTTTTGATGAAGAAATAAAAGCTAAGGCATCCGATCCATAGGTAGTCTTAATGGACCCCAACTTTTCACCGATTACCTCCATTGCTTCCTTCCAGCTGACTTCTTTAAAAACGCCCCCTTCACGAACCAATGGCTTCTTTAACCGTTCTTCACTGTTCACATAATCCCAGCCAAATTTTCCTTTCACACAGGTTTGAATTCCATTAGCAGGTGAGTCCGGCTGCGGTTCAACCTTTAAGATTTTACGGCCTTTGGTCCACACATCAAAGCTGCAGCCAACCCCACAATAGGTACAAACCGTTTTGGTTTTCTTAATATGCTCGTTTCGAAGAGCGGATTCGCCGTCTGACAGAGACATTAATGAGCCATACCCCGTCTCGACCTTTTTCGTCAAGTCAATCATCGTTCTTAAGGTATCCGGCTCAATACCTGTTAAATAGCCTGCTTCACCAAGCATCGACTTTTCCATTAGAGCATTACATGGACAGACAGTGACACATTGTCCGCAGTTCACGCAGGACGATTCATCGATTGTACTCCCCCCGTCCCATAGCACTCTAGGGCGATCACTGGACCAATCGATCGATAGTGTTTCGTTCACTTGAACATCCTGACAGACTTGTACACAGCGTCCACAGGCAATGCATTGATCGGGGTCATAGCGATAAAAGGACCCCGAATAATCCGCTTCATAAGGCTTAAAAGAAAAAGGTTCATCTTGATGTTCAATACCCATGCTTTTTACCGTATTATGTATTTCACAGTTACCATTGTTGTTATCACATACGGTACAGTAGAGTTCATGATTGACCAAAATCCGATTCATGGCAATTCGTCTTGCTTCCTGGAGTTCTTTGGTCTCGGTTTCAACAACCATACCTGGCTCTACTGTCGTCCCACAGGCGCGAACCAGCTCTCCATTCACCTCCACCGTACAAGTATCACAAGTTTGAATTGGACCGAGCGAAGCATGATAGCAAAGACCCGGTACATCCATTTCAGCTTCTCGGATAAGATCCATCAAATTCTGTCCTGGATCAGCCAAAAACGCCTTGCCATTAAGTGTCACCACCACATGTTCTGCCAAAACTTAACCCTCCTTGTAAGCGCTCTTATTTATTTTGGACTATTATAACATCTAAATTAAATATTCCAAAAGTTAAAAACACTATAATCGACCTATTTCTGCCTTAAAAAGGTGAGTGATCCCATCATCCTTCACTCCATTATATGCGGATCCTTTTAGAAAAACTTGGCTTGCCCTAAAGGACACCTCATGTGATCTTCTTACATTTATGGATCACAAATAGAAGTTGCCCTAAAGGACACCTCATGTGATCTCCTTACATTTATGGATCACAAATAGAAGTTGCCCTAAAGGACACCTCATGTGATCTCCTTACATTTATGGATCACAAATAGAAGTTGCCCTAAAGGACACCTCATGTGATCTCCTTACATTTATGGATCACAAATAGAAGTTGCCCTAAAGGACACCTCATGTGACAAACTTAGCGTATAAAAAGAAGCTGTCCACAAAAGTTAAACTTTTGGAACAGCCTTCTCATTTATTTAATAGATAGAGCCTGGCACGATGGATTGAGCGTAAAAGAATAAAAGACCGAGCGCTGCTGCTAATAGCAAATAAAAACCAAACGTTATCCACTTCGTTTTGGCAGTCGCATTGTAGTACTGATTTATCGCAAGCCGTTCACTCTTTAATCGCCTAATATCACGATCAAGCTCTTGATGAAAATAAGTAATATCCTCCCAATTCTGCACGCCCTCAAGCCATTTCATCATTTGCGAATACTTTTCCGCTTTCGAAATAAAGCGATAGTTATTTAGTTTCTGTTTATCATGAAGAATGGGAAGTTTGAAGCCGTCCAAACTGCGGGCTTTATTGTAGATGGCTTTTCTTGTCCGATCCCATTCCCTTAAGAAGTGCATTTTCATCACATCATTAACCAAACGTTCTTCTCCGTATTGATAACTTTGATAAAAGAGATCATTCCAGATAGAAGCCATGTCCCGCTTCATCTCTTCTCTTAGCTCAATCTCAATGGTCAAACGCGAAATTTGGAAATTTTCTCTCAAACGGCTCCACACTGACAAAACACCAAGAATAATGATTATAATAAGTAATGGAGAAGGGAAGAAGTAAGTAAAAACGCCAATGCCTATCAACCCTAAAAGCCATAAATAAGGCGATAAAACGCCGATAATTCGTCCTCCATCTAATGGTGAAACAGGAATCAAGTTAAACAGATTTAACATAGCACCTACAAGTACGGTGACACCCCAAATCGGCTGATGAGTGAGTTGAAAGAGGATCAGCGGAGGCAGGGTTGAAAATAAGCCAAACAGCGGCCCCCCATAAGCAACATAGGCCTCAGTTGCAGCATCTTTCGGACGTTCCTTCATTCCAATTAACGCTCCCATAAATGGAATAAAGATAGCAGGTGTCGTCTTAATTCCTTTTATTCTAGCTGCAACGAGATGCCCCATCTCATGGACAAAAAGGACATAAATGAGGGCAATGGCGAATTGCCATCCGAACAGTACCGCATAGGTGACAAGAGAAAGCACGAGACTGATAAGTGTGCCGCCGAATTTAAACACCTTTAGTGTCACGAGAAGCCATTTAAGCTTGGTCAAAATAAGAAGGCCAATCGTCGCCATGGCACCTTTTTGCTTTCGGCTTCCCTTATTTTCCTTCACATTGGTTCCCCCCTAACGTCATTCATCTATTTTTTTTACCATCATATCATACATTGATAAAGCTAGAGGTAGAACTTTGTCCAAAGGGTCCATTCATCGGCTGACACTTGATTTGTTAATCAGTTTAATCTTAATAGGACCTGTGCTAAACTTTCATGGAGAGGGGAGCAAGCCCTCTAAAGGAGGATACGATGAAACTAATCAAACGAGGCGACCTAGTCCTTGATAAATACGGTAATTATTATTACGCAACAGATATCTCCCCTACTTATGTTCGACTGACTAATGCTTTCATGGATCTCTGCTTTCGTCGAACCTTAGATGACCTATACTTCGAAGAATATAAAGGCCAGCTTATTGGAGAACGCCTGCTTTCTTTACTCAAAGGGAACATCGAAATGATTTTAAATAAGAAAAGCCGCTTCTCCATCATCCCCCTCGAGGAAGTTGAGTCCCACTTCGACGTTTTTATTGATCAACCAACGGATATAACCAATTAAGAGGCTGGGACAAAACTAGACTAACTGACTTAAGTTCCGAACACTAAATTATTATGAGTTCAGGAACAAATAGGAAACGCAGTCAAAATACGGAGACTCCTGCGGGAACAGCACGTGTCCGAAGGCCCCGCAAGCAAGCGTTTTCTTTGATGAGGAGGCTTGGGCCGTGCCTGAGGAAAGCGACGTATTTTGACTAGCGTTTCATAAAGGACTTAACTTATAAATGAAAAACCGAACCCATCACGTTAAATGTGTGAATAAGTTCGGTTTGTTCTATTCGTCAATTACTTTGTCCCAGCGGTCATTTATACTTGGTGCTTTCCCCCTGAATGCTTTGAGACAAACGTGCGTTGGCAAATCGTTTTGTCAATCTACGTTTTTCCCAAAGATGCCGCCCTTTTTGCCAATCGAGAAGCTACTATTTCTTTAAAACTCCTTATTATGAACCTAATATCGTGACTTTTACCGTTCGGCGTCCCCACTTAAGTGCATCATCACGGCTCGACATAAACAAATCAACATGTTTGCCCCTAATTGCCCCGCCAGTATCCCCTGCAACGGCGTATCCGTATCCCTCGATATACAGCTTTGTACCAAGAGGAATAATATTGGGATCCACCGCAACGACTTTTGAATTTGGATTGGCTCTAAGATTGATGCCCGTTGCGGTCTTACCTGAGCACCCCGCACAATAGGCGGTATAAGCCGTTGCACTTACATACATAACGTTTGAAGAAGCAGCAATACTCCTGCTCGTTTTTTGAACCGTCTGAACGGTTTCACTAGACCGGCTCGCCCTTTTTGGGGATCCATGAAGCCTTTTTAAAGTATTTGGACCCACAATCCCATCCATAGAAAGATGATTTGTTTTTTGAAAATTAAGAACTGACAAACGTGTTTTGGTCCCATATATCCCATCAAGATGGCCCGTATAATAGCCAAGTCTTTTTAGCGTTTCTTGAATCTCTTTTACTTTTGGTCCTTTTGAGCCGATAGTCAAATTATGGTCTTGCTTCACATACTTTGATAGTTTTGCTTTTGTCTTTGGACCAACAAGACCGTCTACCTTTAGATCATGGTCTTTTTGGAACTCCTTTACTGCTTTTTCCGTTGTTGAACCGAAATAACCGGTTGGCTTAGTTAACTTATAGTATCCCTCCGTCTTTAGGACGGTTTGAAGACTTTTAACATGTTCACTGTGCTGTCCCTTATACAAAAGCTCTTTGCCAAAGTGGGCGCTGACTAAAGAGGGCAATGATAAGAACGTTCCCGCTAGCGTTGTTGTCATCGCAATATTTTTGACAACTGCTGATCTGGGCTTCATTTCGTGGCCTCCCTTTTAAAAACTTCTTCTTGTTAACTACTATTATGTGGGGTTAAAAGATTCATGTCTTACAAAAAGATTACAAACATTAAGAGAAATTAATGTTATAGATAGAATAAAAAACTGCCCCAAAAAGGACAGCTTCTCATTTTTGATTTATTTTTTTAACCACTCTTTCCGGAATAGACCCATATATATCCGGTCGTATCGTTGATTATCCCGGTAGACCGCTTCACGAATTCGGCCCTCTTCAACAAACCCTGCATTTTCATATAATCGAATGGCGGACTTATTGTAACTGATAACATCCAGTCCAACCCGATGCAAGTTTAATTCCAAAAAAGCATACTGAAGCAGTAAGTTCAAAGCTTCCGTCCCATAGCCTTGTCCACGATCCTTTGTCTGACCAATCCCGATAGACAGGACGCCTATTCCATTTCCCCATTCAATACTGTGAATCGCACCAAAGCCAATCAATCGTTTATCCTCTAATAAACGAATCCTAAAACTGACATGGCTCAAATCCCGTTCATCGCTATCTTGGAAAACGGAGGCGGGTAAAGGAGCAGCAAAATCGGTATCCACGTTTCTGAGATACTCACTATCTTCACTCCACAATGCCATGACTTCAGCATCTTCCTCATATTTACCTGTTAAACAAAGACGGTCTGATTTAAATAAGTCTCTTAGCAATTTATAGGTCCCCTTTATTTTTTTGGGGTGTGCTACGTTTGGCCTCACCCGCAGTTTAGTTGAATACTGTACGGTTAAACGCAACACTGTCCATAGGCGCATCTCCTCTTTAATTAATTTAGATCATTATTACTCACCTATTCTGCTTCGTCAATCGTTTTTTTCCTATTTTGACGCCGAACCATGTAAATAAATAGACCGAGCAAGATCACAATAAGTAAGAGAATTCCTCCATACGCCCATAAGGTTCCCTTCTTTTCAGGAGGATGAACCGCTACTTCAGTTGTCAATGTATACACATTGCTGGAATCCGCTGCTTCCTTCTCACCTTTTCTAAGAGCCATTACCAAAACATCCCACTGTCCTGAATCAGGAAGTGTTACCGTTCCCTCATAGTCACCTGCTTTTTTAAAAACAGGCTTGGATTTAATGAGCTTATTATCGGTATTCTTAAAATAAACCGTCACATTAGCGCCATTATAATTTTTCATCGTTGCTTTTGGCTTATTGGGATCCACCGACACAACTTGGACTTGATAACGCTCCTTTTGGTCAGCATATACCGAGTTTGCGGTTTCCAGACTTGTAATCATCAGATCCTTCTTAGCCGCAGCAAACGCCAAATCTTTAGATGAACTAAATAGGATGAAACTAACGATGACGACACTAAGAAGTGTATAACCTGCATAACGTTTCATGTTAGATCTCCTTAGGGCTCAGGATTCGTCCTGATTGATGGATTCTTTTCGTATAAGAATCATTAACACACTTATAAGAATAAAAGCAATAAGTGCTAAAAGCGGAATCGTAATAAACCCAAACCAATTAATATATCTTCCACTGCAAGGAACGCCACCACCTCGGCAAATCCTTTCAAACCAATGAAAATGCTGCTCACCCAGATGAAGCAAAGAGAAACAGCCGCCAATAATCGTAAGAGGCAAGACATACAGACTAATAGAGCGATCATTTCGGAAACAGGCCATACCGAGTATCAGCGTTAATGGATACATACAAATCCGTTGAAACCAACAAAGCTTGCATGGAGTAAAATCAGCAATTTCACTAAAATAAAGACTCCCGAGCGTTGCAATTAACGCAATCACCCATGCCAAATACAATTTTTTATTCATAAGATAATCCTTTATTTTTGGATTTTATTTAGAGCTTGGTTGATTTGCTGCTTCAAAGCCTCATAATCCAAAGGACTGCCTTTGGTCATCACACCATTAATAAACAAAGTTGGGGTCCCTTGAACGCCTGCTCTTTGTCCCATTAACGTATCACGATCGACCTGATCCTTATAAGAAGACTGCGCTAAGGACCATTTAAAAGCCTTCTCATCTAAAGATGGCACAGCCTGCTTCGCGATTTTAGTAAGCAGATCTTGAGTCACCCAATTTTTGGTTTCATCCCCTTGATTCTCGTATAGAAGTTCATGGAATTTCCAAAAATCAGCTGAATGTTCTTCATAGATCGTTTCACTTGCATTAGCTGCCAAGACGGAATCTTGAGCTATAATAGGATAATTCATAAAATAAAACTGTACTTTTCCCGTATCAATGAAATCTTTCTTCAATTGCGGAAAAACTTGAAGTTCAAAGGCTTGGCAGATCGGACATTTATAATCGCCAAACTCAGCCAATTTAATGGGAGCATCAGCCTTTCCCATTGCCGGTTCATTCTTATATTGAATAACGGAAGAGGTGGTTGGAGTGCTTGTCCCACTGTTTCCGGTTTGATCCGTCTTGACTTTTTGCTTGTTTTGGATGACAATCCCGACAATTAAAACAACCAAGAGTAAGACAACCAAGGTACTCATCATGATTAACCAAGTTTGCCGCTTCTTTTTCTTCTCTTTTTCGCGTTGTTTCAAACGCTGATCTTTGGAAACGTTCTTTTTCTTTGCCATGCACTCACCTCTGCCATTCATTTTATAAGTAGTTTATCACAATTATGAGAC
Source organism: Pullulanibacillus sp. KACC 23026 (assembly GCF_029094525.1). Taxonomy (NCBI): domain Bacteria; kingdom Bacillati; phylum Bacillota; class Bacilli; order Caryophanales; family Sporolactobacillaceae; genus Pullulanibacillus; species Pullulanibacillus sp. KACC 23026. The sequence continues at coordinate 4,526,904 of NZ_CP119107.1, forward strand.
AGGTAAGGCCTTCAAGCCTCTACACCCGGCCTAAAATCTTTTCCTTTATAATTAGTCACGGCACTCTATGTAAAAATCAACGCAGCAACGCTTCCCCTCCATGGATTTAGCCAGAGGAGCTTGATTGCCACGTTTTTCCCATTGGTATCATTTTAGACGCCTTGCAAGGAAATCCTTAATCAGAAGCTCTGACTTAAGCTTTTGCTCGAGCCTCATGACGACCTGCTTCATCCAATTCGCGAATCGTCACAAATTTGAATCGATGGTGATACTCCTCAAGAAATGGCTTGAGAGCTTTTAACGTGTTAGCGGGAGCATTAGGATGAGCACCCGGCGTTTTCCCACAATCGTGAAGACATATAATGGCTCCATTCCTTGCATGTTTCTTTAATCGTTTCAGGAGACGTTCACTGCCCAGCCCAAGGTTCCAATCGCCGAGTATGGCTGTCCAAATAACCATTCTGAAAGGTTTGGCTGTCCAATAAGAAAATAAATTCAAGTGCCCCCATGGTGGACGATAATAATAAGGCGCCTGACCGGTGATCTTTTCAACCACTTGCCCTGCCCAGTAACACTGCCTTTTAACATCTATTGGGGTTAGAAGCCAAGTGCTTAAATGACGATAATGGTGGGTCCCAACTTCATGCCCTTCATTCACCATTCTTCTAACCAGATCAGGATATTGTTCAGCAAATTCACCGACAACAAAAAAAGTGGCCTTAGCCTGATACTCCGCTAATAAGTCCAACAGCTGAGGCGTGTACTCCGGGTCAGGTCCATCATCAAATGTTAAAGCCATCTTGCCTGGCACAGATGATCTGTTCAATACCCCCAGTGAAAATAGACGCATTACAAAGGTTGGGAGTAATGTATAAATGATATATAAAATAAGAACCGCTAATATAATGACACCTAACATCAACATCAACGCCTTCTACGGATAATAAATTGTCTTAAACTATTTTAGCATGAAAAAGATTTTATGGAGACGAAAAAGTTTCAAGACAACCTATCGCTTCCGGTGTAAGAAAAGGAGCAGCTTTTGCTGCTCCTTTTCCTGACTGAAATAAACGTTTGTTCTATTAATGGACGGGATCAAAGGTCTTACAATCCGTTTCCTCTTGATCAGAGGCCTGTTCACCAGCATGACTTACCACATAGATTTCTTCCGCTGAACACCGATTTCCCTTTTCCCAAAATTTGCAATTGCTTACTTCACATAAAACATCCTGGGCCATATGACAACACTCCTTTACCTGAAGGATCTTGCTCGTCCATCAAGTGAACGTTGTTGCCTTTATATTTTCTGCAAGACTTCTCTTACTATCCGTTCATCCTTTTGTTAGAACTGCCTCTTTTTCCCTCTTACACCCAATAAACTAAATAATAAATAACGGTCATTAATAAGACAATTCCAAGTGTTAAAAAACCTAAATTGCGATTGCTCATGATTCGTCTCCCCCCAAGCGATTGATCCAATCCATTTGGACAATCAATGTTAATTTTTAAAAATCAGGATTACAAAGTTTTAAAAAGGGGAATAGAAAATGGCGGGAATTCAGAGGCACTTCTTCATATATCTAATAATTAAAACGTCAAGCTCTCGACTCTTTTCGAGCGTTTCTTTAGTATGTATCCCTTGCAGCTCTGCCAAGGCAATCATTTGACTTCTTTTCCTATTAATGGAAGATATAAGCTCCTGGTGGGTTTCTTTTAAAAGATTCATGTTTCATTGCTCTCCTATCCACTTATCGGCTTTTCAAAGAAACATTAATAATTGGTGAACAAAGTCCTACAAATTGTGACAAGTCTTTCAATGCTTCTATTATGATAATGAATGTTAGAAAATTCAATTGTTTAGACAAAACTTATAATTATTCGACAAATTCTCACAAGAAAAAGCGGGGGCTAATGCAAAATTAGCCTCCCGCTTTCAATCATTGCTGCTGGTCCATTTCATCCTTTATCTCTTGTTGCATAAATTGAATCGCTTCTTCACGGCGGGCGTTTTTAGCTTCGATACCTGAACGGTCGCGAGCGGAGCTTTGGGCATCCAATGTTTTTTCCGCTTCTTCCATATTATCTACTGTGTTTTGAACCATCTCCTGAAGCTTCTCAACATTATCGCTGCGGTCATCTGGATTTGGTTTATTTTGATACGCCATTGTAATGGCCCCCTTTAGAAGATGGATTCAGAATTAGTGTGCGATAGAGCGATAAGCTTATGCCTTCCAATTTTTATCTGAATGGCCTTAAATAAAACCTTAATTATTTTTTATATGTTGGTTCAGTTTGTCCCTAAAGAATAATACTATTACTTAATAAGAGACTTGTGATAAAATCTAAAATGGTAAGAAACCTTTATGATTATCGCTCGTCTTTATTAAAAAGGATCGTCTTTATAAAATCTTTATAAGAATTATGGATGAACTTATGTGATGGAGACTGGCTTTAGCCCGGATAACTTGGCGAGGTTTTATGACATTATAGTTTTTATATTGGTGTAGCCAAGTCCTATGCTTTCCTTAAAGGCTCGAAAGCCCAAAGGAGTGACCTAGACGTGACAAAGTCAATACTTATTTTGACCGGTAGATATGGTGATGGCCATCAAAAAGCGGCAGATGCGATTGCTGAAGTGGTTAAAGACCATTATCCAGATGTAAAGCCCATTGTCTTTGATGTAACGGATCTTTTACCAACCATGTTTGACAAGCTTGGTAAACACATTTTTATTAAAGGCATTAAAAGGTTCCCTAATCTATACGATTATCTATACGAAAAAACAAGAGAAGAAACAAAAGCTTCTGTATTATTTAAAAACATAAATCGAATTGGCCTAACCGATCTCGAACAATACATTGAATCGGTTCAACCAATGGGAGTTGTGAGTACATTCCCGGTCGCTTCCGGCATGCTTTCTTTACTCAAAAGAGAAGGGCGCCTCCAAGCTCCCATTTTCACAGTGATTACAGATCATACGGTTCACAGTTCTTGGGTTTATCCAAATATTGACCATTATTTCGTGGCCTCTGAAGATGTGAAAAAACGCTTGATGGATTTCAACATAAGAGAGACAGCGATAACCGTAACAGGTATTCCCATTCATCCAAAGTTCTCGTCCCCTTATTCGAAGCCTTGGATTAAGCGAAAGCTTGGATTAAGTGATGCGCCATGCCTCCTTTTAGTTGGGGGCGGCTTTGGTATTTTCCGAAACTTGGCATCCATTCTTGAAGAGCTTAATGAGATACCGATTAAAATGACACTGGTCATTATTTGCGGGAGAAACGACAAGCTTTACAGAAGATTAAAACAGCAGACCTTTTATACCCATCACCGCCTCCAAATATTAGGGTTTGTTGAAAATATGAATGAATGGATGGCAGCAGCGGACCTCTTGATAACAAAACCAGGCGGTATGACCGTTTCAGAGGCTCTCGCGCTCGAAGTACCGATGATCATCGTTCAAGCTTTGGGCGGTCAGGAAAATGATAACTTACGCTTTTTATTAGATTCTGGGACCTCTCTCTATGCCAAAGATCCTCAAACCCTTATCAAACAGTTGAATTATTTATTTTTGGCCAACGGGATTGAGGATTTGAGAGAAGCCCTAAAGAAATTTGTCTGGCAAAAGCAATCTGCATTAAATGTCGCTAAAGTTATGATGGATGTCATTAAAACCAAACAAAAACAAGCACTGCGTTTAGTGAGTTTAGGCTAACGAAAATGTAAGTGTCCAAAAAGCAGGGGAGCCGAGAACATTGGCGACCCTGTTTTTTGTTATGGCCTCTCCCGCGTGCCGCCCAGTCAATAGGAAAAACCCGTTCAGACTCCTTGGCCCACTTGAGGAGTCTTTTTTTCATGGATTTCTTTAATATCTAGACAAGCCAGTCCATATATATAGACTATCTAGGATTGTCCTAAGTTGCTCAAGGAACGGTCCTTCATCAAACGTCTGATTTTGGACAAGGGGAGATTAACCATCATGAACGGTTTTGAAGCATTTATCTTAGGCCTTATTCAAGGCATTACCGAATTTTTGCCTATTTCAAGTACAGGTCACTTATACATAGGTCGTCATTTGTTTGGCCTGGACGAAGCGGGACTCTTTCTAGACACCATGCTCCACTTTGGAACCTTAATTGCCATTGTTGTTTTTTATAAGGACGTATTAATCGATCTTCTGCTCCATCCGTTTCGAAAGCTTACCCTTTTGTTAATTATCGGCACTCTGCCAGCGGTTATCTTTGGACTTGCTTTTGAATCCTATTTTGAACAGCTGTCCAAAACGGGAGCCACGATCGGCTGGGAGTTTCTCATTACAGGTGCTCTCCTCTGGTTTGCCGATTCAGTAAAGGGCGGGGCCAAACAGCTTGATCAAATAACGGCATGGGATGCCCTCATTATTGGCTGCTTTCAAGCAACCGCTATATTCCCTGCGATATCTCGATCCGGTTCAACCATTGCGGCAAGCCTATTCCGAAAACTCGATCGCGATACGGCCGCTTATTTTTCCTTTCTTCTATCCACTCCTGCCATTGCCGGGGCAGTTGCTTTACAGTGTAAAGATTTATTTGATTCAAGCGGTCCGGACATTGGCCTTGTCCCATTGTTTATCGCAACCTTGTCCTCTGCTTTATTTGGGTATCTTGCCATGAAGTGGATGATCGGTTATTTAAAGAAACACTCTCTCAAAATCTTTTCGTTTTATGTTTGGATTTTAGGCCTCTTTATCATCTTTGCTCAAGCATTAGGGCTATTTTAACTGACGAAAATAAGTTGATCTTGGCTGCGGTCAAGGCTCTTGTCACATCTAATGAGTCCATGCAAAAAAGAGTTAATGATCCTAAAGCCAAATTGAAAAGAGGGGCGCGAATGAAGTCATATCTGACTAGTTTAAAAATAGCCTTTACCTTGGTTGGAACCATCATCGGTGCTGGTTTTGCAACCGGTAAAGAAATTTTTCAATTCTTCACCCAATACGGAGCATGGGGAACCATTGGTGTTGTGGTTTCAGGTCTTCTATATATGTGGACCTCTACCAAGATTATGGTGATTTCCTACCATATCCAAGCCCGTTCCTTTAATGAATTTAATCACTTCCTATTCGGCAAACATATAGGACGTTTCTTAAGTGCCATTACCCTTTGCATGATGATCGGGGTCACTGCGGTTATGCTTTCAGGTGCAGGGGCCCTTTTCAAAGAACAACTAGGCTGGTCCCCTCTAATCGGAAGTTTTATCGTCATTGGCATTTGTTTTCTATCCTTGCAAAGAGGGATTGATGGGGTGTTAATCATCAACAGCCTTGTCGTTCCCATTATGGTTACGATTGTTATCATCATGGCTTTCATTCAATTTCCCGTCCTTCACGTTTCCGACTGGTTTCCTGTCCAAGCTCCATCCCTGCACAGTTTCTGGCTGATCAATGCCATCTATTATGTTTCCTTTAATCTTGTGACAACACAGGCCGTTCTCGTTCCTTTAGGACATGATATACAGGATCTAAAAGCGATAAAAAGAGGCGGTGTTCTAGGAGGACTTCTGTTTGCCGTGTGTTTGTTTGCCGGTCACTTGGCGATCTTATCCTTATCTGATGCTAAATTATTTGACATTCCGATGGTCGTCTTAGCTGAGCGCATTGGTCCCTTATTTTATGGATTAGTCTTTGTCCTTATCATTGGTGAAATTCTGACTACTTATGTCGGAAATATCTACGGGATGACACGCCAAATGACGAGTTTCATTAACGTACCGGAATCTCTATTGATCATTAGCCTGTTGGTTATCACTTTTCTTGTTAGCTTATTTGATTATGGAACTCTCATTGAATCCTTATATCCGTTCTTCGGTCAACTCGGCCTCTTCTTCACCGCTATGGTTATTGTCAGACGAACACCCTCTAACATTGCATTAAAACGCTGAAATGAGGGTATTGAAGGCATTAAGCAATTCTTACTTAACATCAACAGAAATCAAAAGGAAAGGGACCGACACATTTGTCAGTCCCTTCACTTATGTGGAGATAAGAAAATTGGATTCAGCGTGTAGAGTAACCCTAACCATCATGCGTAAAAGAGGAGATCCTCCCTGCATTAATAGGTTACTTGTTTATTCCCTTTAAGCGGTCCGTTTAAACACAAGATAAAAATGAGTTCAGGCTTTTAGGGCTGAACCAGCTTCATCGTTTGCTCCACTTCCTTGACGCTTGTCATACTGCCAACAATCTTTTTGACGACTTTGCCATTCTTATCGATTACAAAAGTCGTCGGGATTGGCCCAATATTGTACTTATCAGTCACAAGCCCCTTACTGTCAAGTACAACCGGAATGTCTAAATCATTGTTTTCAAGAAATGAACGGACTGTAATGGGACTCTCTTGAATATTGACCCCGAGAACCGTTACGCCTTTGATTCCACTCTTTAAGGCTTTATTAATATAAGGCATCTCCGCTTTGCATGGATCACACCATGATCCCCAAAAATTCAAAAGAACCCCTTGTCCCCGGTAGTCCGCCAGCTGCACATTTTTACCGCTCAAGTCCTGAAGTTCAAAGTTCGGGGCGGTATCTCCCACATTAATTTCCTGTTTTCCCTTAACAACTTGATAGACAGTGAAGCCAATGGCTACGACCACAATCACTAATATGATCGTCCTGATAAAAAGCCGCATTCGACGGTTTAACAAACTGTCACCACCCTCTCACCCCAAAACTCCTCCTGTTTCGTGAGTGCCTCCATCCATCGTCCAACTATAAAGAATATTGTTATTAGTTTACCACATTTTGAACTCACTTTGGGGACATCCTTAGAGTTAGATTTACTTTATACCCATTTGTTCATCCACTTAAGAAGATCCAGCATGACCTCCTCGCGATTGAGTTCATTTAATAATTCATGCCGAGCCCCTTCATACAACTTAATATCGATTTGATTGAGTCCCGCTTTCTCATAGTTTCGTTTCGTTTTATAAATGGCTTTACCAAAGTTCCCTACAGGATCACTATCCCCTGCGACTAAAAGGATAGGCAGGTGATGTGGAATAAGCTCACATTTTTGCCGATCATCCATTTGACTCATGCCTTGAAGCATATCACGATAAAAGCCAGCAGTCAGTTTCCCGCCACTAAGAGGATCCTCTACAAATCGATCCACTTCCGCCTCATCTCGACTTAACCAATCACTCTCAGTTCGTACGGGTCGAAAGCGTTTATTATAATTTTGGGAAACGATCGGTGCCAACGTTTGGCTAAGCCCCTTAGCACCATATTTTCTGACGTCACGTTTAGCCAGCCACAAAGAAATTCTTGCCAACCATTTTGGCATAAAACCAGTACCTGAAAGAATGACCCCTGACAGATCACTCGCATAGCGTTGAATATAACATTTGCTCAAAAAGGATCCCATACTATGACCAAATAAAAGGCAAGGCAATGTCGGATAGTCCTCACGAATAATCTCATGAAGGCAATTGACGTCATCGACCACTTTATCCCAGCCGCCTTCATCATCAAAGTAAATAAGATCATCCTGTCCCGACGTCTGTCCATGTCCTCGATGGTCATGTCCAAACACAACAAAATTAGAAGTTGTCAAGGCTTCTGCAAATCGACGATATCGGCCAATGTGCTCAGCCATTCCATGGACAATCTGAACAACACCTACAGGCTCCGCTCTATTGTCTGGCTCCCATTTAATGGCATAGAGGGAAAAACCATCTCTACCTTTAAAGTGAAATTCAGTTTCCTTCATGCTCGGTCCACCTTTTATCAACTACTTTTAATTGTTATTAAATTCCCAGAATAAAAAGAGGGATCGCGCCTCACTCACTCTGTATTGACAAAATTATAGCGCTTCCATTTAAAAATAATCAATAACAAATCGAAAAAAAACAAAGGATAGTGGAGTAAGTGGGGACAGTTCTCCTTAAAAATGGCAAAACTGCCCCCTCTAACTGCCACCGCAAAAAATTAAAGCTTCTTAAGGGCCGCTTCTAGACGGCTAATGGCTTCTTCCAAAAGACTTCTTGGGCAAGCAAAATTCAAGCGCATGTAGCCGCTCCCTTGTTTTCCAAAGGTGATGCCTGCATTTAAGCCTAAACGGGCCTCGTGAATCATCCACTGTTTTAAAGCCTCATCATCCATTTTCAACTCACGGCAATCAAGCCATGCAAGATAAGTCCCCTCAGGCTTTGTCATTTTAATTTGCGGGATTCGCTCTTGGAAGGATTTAACAAGATAATCCGCGTTTCCATCTAAATAACGACGCACCTCTTCCAGCCATTCATCCCCAAATGTATAAGCCGCCTCCATCGCTTCAATTCCAAAGAGATTTAACCGTCCTGCTCCCGTTCGAGCTAATGCATTCTCAAATTCCAAACGGAGCTTCTTATTCTTTATCAGCGCATATGAAGCAAAAAGTCCGGCTAAATTAAAGGTTTTGCTTGGAGCCATGAAACAGATGCTTTGTTCAGATAGCTGGTCTGGCAGTGAATAGAAAGGGGTTTGAACATGTTCTCCAAGAACGAGATCGCCATGAATCTCGTCAGACACCACGATCAAGCCATGTTTAACTGCAATCTCACCAAGCTTCGTCAATTCCTCCCTTATCCAAACTCTTCCTACTGGATTATGTGGACTACAAAGGAAAATCGCTTTAGTATGACGATCAATAATCGATTCCAGTTGATCAAAATCCATTTCATAGCGCCCGTTATTATCAATCAAGGGATTTTCAACGACGTGTCGTCCTGTTTTTTCTACAGAAGAAAAGAACGGTGGATAAACAGGGGATTGCACAATGATTTTATCCCCAGGCGATGTAAGAGTCATAGCCGCGAGATGGAGTCCATAAACAACCCCTGGGAGAAATACGAGATGGCTCGTATCAATTGATGTATGCAATCGGCGCCCAATCCACTCTTTTATCGCTGTTTTCAGAGACTCAGGGGTACCGGGATAACCGTAGATGGGATGCTTGGCCCGTTTTAAAATAGACTCTGTTACTTCAGCAGGGGTTTGAAAGTCCATATCTGCTACCCATAAAGGCAATAAATCATCGTGTCCAAATACTTGCTTTGTGTGTTCCCACTTTACTGAATTAGTGCCTCGGCGATCAATCCATTCATCTAAATTAACTTCACTCATCCTATCCCCACCTTAATATTAATAGTCACCTGATTCATAGCTTGTTTTTCATTATTTTATCATATTCCTATTAAAAACTAATTAGTTTAGACTTTGCTGGTTTTAGAGCGTTGTCATAAAATCCTCATCTATCGGGGACACTATCCTTAGCCTACAAATCTTGGAGGTTTGATGTTAATGAAACGAAAACATTCAATAACAGAGCTTACAGGTTGGATTAGACAGAAGCTGCAAACCTCCTCGGATTTCACTAGTAAAACCATGGAGAAAGAGGGATCCTCGATTGAAGTCTTGTTTTTATCCGCTGCCTGTGATCCGGTAACGATTGAAAAACAGCTCATCCAGCCCTTTTACTCTTTCGAAAACAATGATGCCTTCATGGATTACCTTCTGTCCCATTCCAATAGCCAGTTAAATCCCTCTAAAGAAGAGGCACTGATGGATTTGTTATCCGGGTCAGTCCTCATAGACATAAATGATCAAGTGATTACCCTTAAGGTGACAAAAAAGAATCTGAATACGGTTGAAGAAGCGAAAACTGAGAGAGTTGTCATAGGGCCAAAATCGGGTTTAAGTGAGGACCTTGAAACCAATTTGAATATGATGAGAACCTGGTACACTTCATCTAACTTACATATAGAAGTCTTTCAAAATAAAGTCGCTGTGGTCTATGATGAATCCCTTGCTGACAAACAACTTGTTGACTCACTCTTAAAAAAAATTCGTCGTCACACATTTTACCGTCATCAAAATTTCCATCATCTCGAAAACGTTCTACTAGATGAGAAAAAGTATCTTGTTCCTAGAATGAATCAAACAGAAAGAAAAGACCGTATTGCTCTTAATCTTACTGAAGGGAAAATCATCTTCTTCATAGATGGCACACCATTCGCCTTTATAGTACCTGCTCCATTCTTCGATATGATGCGATCCATGTCTGACTTTTATTATCCATTTTGGATCAGTTTTTTCATTAAACTCTTAAGATACTCCGGTTGTCTCGTCACGATCCTGCTGCCTTCTTTATATGTTGCTATGACTTCCTATAATCCAGAGCTTTTTCGAATTGAATTGACTCTATCCATTGCAGGAACACGTTTGGGTGTCCCCTACCCTTCTTTTGTTGAAGTGCTTTTGATGCTAGTCATGATGGAATTATTAACCGAGGCTAGTGTTCGACTGCCAGAGGCGATTGGCCCAACGGCTACAACCGTAGGGGGACTTATACTTGGAGAAGCAGCCACACAAGCAGGACTTGTCAGCAACATTATGATCATTGTCGTTGCGGCTGTTGCCATCTCTAACTATGCCATACCTAATCTCCAAATCGCCTTTGCCTTACGGGTGATTAAGTATCTTGTTCTAACCTTGACGATTTTTACCGGCTTGCTTGGACTATTGGTAGGAGTGGTAGGTGTATTTGCCTATTTGTGTCAGATTGAAAGCTTTGGGGTTCCTTATTTTAAATTGTTCTCAAGAGAAAAGGATTTGCTTTTGTCGAAATAAAAGAGGTGCCCTTCATGCAACGACGTTTTAACTATTATTTAATTTTATTAAACATGATTTCAAATATTATGATGTTCACACCTGAAATTCTTATTAGAGAACGCTTTACAGGGGCTGTCCAAGGGTTAATTTGGGCATTCCCCATCGGTACTTTTTTCATTTTCATGTTTACTTATTTAATAAATGACTTTCAAGGTCAATCTATTATTGAACTTATGAAGAACACCTTGCCGGTTTGGCTTCAAAAAGGAATTCTCGTCTATTTTACCGTTCTATTTTTCATCACCGGGGTCCTATCCATCAGTGTATTTACTTTCATCATGTTAACTTTCATGAACCAAGATACGGATGTCTTGCTCCTTACCCTTATGTTAGGCGGATTTGTCAGTGTTTTTTCGGTGATGAAATCCGATAAAGTGCTTTACTTTCTCGAGATCATCCTAGTACTTGCCCTGCCATTCTTAGCCTTTATTCTTTATAAAACACTCGTGAACCCCTATCTCAATTGGACATCCATTATCCAAATGGCCACGTATGTCAATCGCTTACCTGATTATATGACATTAAGTACAGCCACTTACATCTACTCTGGCTATGCAAACATGGTCATATTTAATAAGTGCTTTACTAAGAAAAGCGACTATAAACACATTTGGGTGATGGGAATACTAGGCTTCTTAATTTCCGTTCACACCTTTTTTGTCCCCATTGGATTTAACGGCACGGTTTCTGTTGGCGTCTACGAATTTCCTTGGGTGATAACCGCTGATTCCATTCGATTATCACTTGGAATTATTGAACGCTTAATCTACCCTTTCCTATTGCTCTATACAATGATAAGCCTGATTAATTCGGTCATCCATCTTCATGTCACGACTGAATTACTAAAAGGAGTTATTCCCTCCCCACGTTTATGGAAAGGAAAATTAAAATGGGTTTGTCCCTGTTTCTTTTTGGTCGCTATTTTTCTTTTCAACTCCTATTCGAATGACCAACAACGATTATATTTATCTGTTATTTGGTTAATGGTGCGTTTTCCAAGCGAAGGCATCCTTCTTCTACTTTTATATTGGATAAAAAGGAGACGACGCAATGCCCAAAAAACATAGGATTATTTTAAGTTTTATAGTCCTCCTTTGTTTTTTTACATCAACCGGCTGCGGCTATAAGGATATCGATAAGCGCTATTTCGTTGTGAACCTTGGAATTGACCATCATGAAGGAAAGAAACCTTATACACTTTCAATTAAGATCGCAATCCCTACCCAAGAAGGGGAAGAGCCTGCTTCTAGTGATCAAGCGACGGTTTTAAGCATCAACACGACGTCATTATCTGAAGGACTTGAGCTGCTGAAAACCCGTTTGGACCGTAAATTAGATTTCGGCCATTTAAAAATCTTGTTAGTTGATCCCTATGTAGCAGCGCATGAAATGAAGACTATTACAGCATGGCTTATAGAACGACGAGATATCCAAAAAATTGCTTATGTTGCGATTGCTGACCCTAGCTCCAAAAAAATCCTGTCGTTTACACCTATAACTGAAAAAATGCCTTCTGGGACTCTCATCCTTCAATTTGGGGACACAGGGTATTCGTCGCCTTATACCAATACAGAATATCTCTTTAATTTTTTTCGTGATCTTAATGAAAAAGGAAAAACTGCCGTATTGCCTATAATTGAAATTAAAAATGGGCGATTCCAGATTCAAACGGTAGGTTTGTTTGATCAAACCCATCTGGTCGCTAAGCTCTCGCCACAAGAAACCTTGCTATTGAATTCCTTTCTTAATCATCGTTTTTCCTATGAATTAAAGGTTCCGACTAATAAAAAGCAAGGGGTGGCCTCCTTCCGCGTCGTTCGGACGAAACTGCATCTTCACACTGAAAGAGAGCGCCCTTATTTATCCGTCCAGATCAAAGCGATTGGCGAAATCGGATTGCCAGGGAAAACCTCGACATTAGAAAATACACAATCTGACGCAGCCGCAGTAAACAAGTTTTTAAAAAAGAAATACACTCATTTATTTAAAGCTATGCAGAGGATGAGAACAGACCCTGCTGGCCTAGGTTTGATGTACCGATCTCATCACTTTAATCATCAAAATGAAGATGAGCGATGGGCCGCCATTTATCCAAACCTCACTTTTAAAGTCCATGTCCAGACAGACTTTAAAGAAAATGGAATCAGCGGATAATTCGCTGATTCCATTTTTATTTGGAGTATAAGACCTGATCGCTTTTGCCTATTACAACGAGTTCAGACCTTATTCCCGCATTGTTTCGTTCAACCTTCAATCAGCCGTACCGTTCTAACTACTTTTTTGTTGAAGATCTGCCCACTCAAAAATATAATGTGACAGCTTGTAAGTATCTTCAAGCTTGGCTTCATTTGTTAATGAAATGGTAGAAATGGGGGCTTGCTTACGGATCCTGACCGCCTCTTTTATAATGGTATGAAAAGCTTCAGGCAGATGTTGAAGCCCATAATCCGCTGCTGAGAGCTTCGAGATTACTTTCTGTTCTCTTAATGTATAGAGTTGTCTTAAGAGTCCTAAAACCGTCCACGCCACCTCACCGTCCAACTCATTTTGGGGAAGTGAGGCTTCATGATAAGCAGCCTGCCAAAATTTTTCCACCCGTTTCTTCCAATACACCTGCATATTTTCATACACATAGTCGACTAGATCCTCTTCATTGAGTTTAAAAGGGAGGTCCACTGGTTCTGGTCCTTTTAACGGTATCCCATTCTGTTTGAGGACCCACCAGGTGACGGGATTAACGTTCTCTTTGGCTGACATAGTCATCATAAATCCATCAAAATAAGGAGCCGAAACCTTCTTGTCATTTTCCGTCCTAAGTCGGTCCATCAAAGGAAGACATGAACTGTCCTTTTGATCGCTCCAATTAATATAAGAACCCTGCATGATTCGATGCGGATATTTATCACTAATATCGCTATGCAAATCGGTTAACAGAGCCATTTCTTCACAATTCAAATCATGGTCAAGCATCGATACAAAATCCACTTCACTGCATGAGTCAAAATCATTAAGTGCTAGTGAACCGTGCAGATAGACACCTCTAACCGAATCGGCAAACGTTTCTTCCAGTCCCTTAAGATAATCCGTTAACATTTCTTGAACCGAAGAAGGTATTCTAGAATCCACTCTTATTCCCCCACTCCTGTTTATCTCACGTCCCTATAAGCCTCATCTAATTAGACGAAGAAACACATCGATTCGTTTCAACTTTTTACATTTTTTTAGGAAAAATTAACTAGTTGCCTTCACTTACTTGCAAGCTGCCGTCTTCTAGTTCTCATCAATCTTGCTTGATTACAGAAACCATCCACTTTATAGATAATGGTATCATTACAAGTTTAAGATAAAATTAACGGTTTATTAAACTCCCTTTAAAACCTTCAGAAAGACTGGACAACATTGTTCGCGTCACTCTCCCTAATCAAGGCAATCCATGATATAATCAGTGAAGTTAATTTACAATCTACTAGGAATACACCTATTACTATAAAAGAAAAAGGTGGCTAATCATGAGCCTATTAACTGTTAATAATTTAAGTCACGGCTTTGGTGACCGTGCCATATTTGATCATGTTTCTTTTCGTTTACTAAAGGGTGAGCATATTGGACTCATCGGGGCAAACGGTGAAGGAAAATCAACCTTTATGAACATCATTACAGGGAAACTCCAGCCTGATTCGGGCAAAGTTGAATGGGCAAAACGGATACGTGTCGGCTATTTGGATCAGCACACGGTTCTCCAAAAAGGGCAAACTATACGCGATGTATTAAAAAGCGCCTTTCAGTATCTTTTTGATATAGAAGCAGAAATGAATAACATGTATATGAAGATGGGAGAAGCTTCACCTGAGGAAATGGAACAGCTTCTAGAAGGTGTCGGTCCCCTGCAAGACATGTTAACGAACAATGATTTTTACGTGATTGATGCGAAGGTAGAAGAATTAGCGCGTGGTCTTGGATTAACGGACATTGGACTTGAACGAGATGTTCATGATTTAAGCGGTGGTCAGCGGACTAAGATCCTATTAGGCAAGCTGTTGCTTGAAAAACCCGATATCCTTCTCCTTGACGAGCCAACCAACTATTTAGATGAGCAGCATATTGAATGGCTTAAGCGTTACTTACTTGATTATGAGAATGCGTTTATTCTCATTTCCCATGACATTCCTTTCTTAAATAGTGTCGTCAATCTTATCTATCACATGGAAAATCAGGAGCTTAACCGCTACGTGGGAGATTATGATCACTTTATCGAAGTCTACGAAGTGAAGAAACAACAGCTTGAAGCGGCTTTTAAAAGGCAGCAAAAAGAGATTGCGGAGCTTGAAGACTTCGTGGCCCGCAACAAGGCTCGCGTCTCAACCCGTAACATGGCAATGTCACGTCAGAAGAAGCTTGATAAAATGGACGTTATTGAAATGTCCAAAGAAAAACCGAAGCCTCATTTTAATTTCAAGGAAGCGCGGACATCCGGCAAAATGATCTTTGAAACGAAGGATCTCGTCATTGGATATGACACCCCTCTTTCCAAGCCTCTTACCCTAAGCATGGAGCGCGGACAAAAGATTGCGTTGACTGGTGCAAATGGGATAGGTAAAACCACCCTGCTCCGAAGTATTTTAGGAGAAATAAAACCTATTTCTGGTGAAGTTACGCTTGGGGAATATTTGCACATCGGCTATTTTGAACAAGAAATGAAAACCGAGAATAGTCAAACCTGTATTGATGAAATTTGGAATGAATTCCCGTCCCTCACCCAATATGAGGTCCGTTCAGCCCTTGCCCAATGCGGCCTCACAACCAAGCATATCGAAAGCAAAGTCAGCGTTTTGAGCGGTGGGGAAAAGGCAAAGGTCCGGTTATGTAAACTGATCAATCGAGAAAGCAACCTGCTCGTTTTGGACGAGCCAACCAACCACTTGGACGTGGATGCAAAAGATGAACTCAAACGGGCATTGAAGGCCTACAAAGGCAACATCCTGCTCATCAGCCACGAACCCGACTTCTACCAAGACATCGCAACAGATATCTGGAACTGCGAAAACTGGACCACAAAAGTATTTTGATTTTTTTTGGGGACAGACCTCTCGAGGAGGTCTGTCCCCTCCCTTTTAGTCGTTTCTATTTGCAACGGCCAGTCTCTCCCTTGCAGCGTCCTCTCTAGGCCCCCCACCAAAGCCGGTCCCACCTAAACTAATAAAAAAAACACCGTCTCGAACAAGTCACATTGACTTATCCGAAGCGGTGTTTTTAGTTGTCGGGGACTAACCTCTATTAAAAAGGTCTGCCCCTGCCAAGTTTCATTAAGATTTTAAAGATTTGCCTAAGCCCTTCATAAATGAAAGACCAAAGCTAATGGCACGATTAATATCTGGATCACGCAGTGCTTTAAGCAGACCAAAGGCACTGACCTTTGTATCCGTTTGGGCGCCTGCCTCACTCAGCCCCTCGGCGACACCGGAAAGGAGCTTCGTTGTCTGCTCTGGGTCAATAGCAGCAAGAACACCTGCCGCACCCATCACATTGTTAATCATATTCGTCACTTCTTTGCGGGTCGCTTGGCCTAGAAGAATCTCTGTAATCTTCCCTTTTGCTTTTAAGGCCGCTTCTAATCCATCTAAAATACCGCTCTCGTGAAGTTCAGCTAAGATGCGCAACGTCTGATCAAGCGCTTGGCCATTATCCGATACCGAATCCGTTATCTGCTCAAGGCGCTCTGCTTTCTCTTCCTCAGCGGTGTACTCACGCTTTTTGATAAAGCTAATGGCTTTTGCCATAAGAATCCCTCCAATCCGTTAGTCTACGAGAGAGACATAGCCCTCACGCTTCCATTTTCGATTAACCTCAACCCCATTTTGCGGATGACGCTTCTTGTTACGCGGATTATTTAATGGGAGTGGATTTGTTCCTTTTATGTTCAAAATCTGCATGCGCACTTTTGTTTGTTTATAAGCAGGTGTATTAGTTCGCACGTCCACTGCATTCCCTGTCAAGAGATTGACGGCACTCTCATGACTTACCGAGTGCATAGGGACATAGACATCTTTTCCACGAACCCGGTCTGTCACCAAGGCACGAAGCTTCACGGCGCCATTCGGTGACTCTAGACGTACAAGAGAACCGCTTTCGATGCCACGCTCTTTCGCGAGTTCTGGAGACACCTCGACAAACACTTCTGGGAACTTAAAGTTGATCCCATCCGCCTTATTTGTCATATTTCCTTCATGGAAATGCTCAAGTAAACGTCCGTTGTTAAGGGTAAGATCATATTCAGCTGGATATTCCACAGGAGGCACATAATCAACAAGTGAAAAACGTGCTTTTTTATCAGGGAAATTAAACCCATCTGTATAAAGAAGCGGTGTATGTTCTCCGCTATGTGAACCCCAACAGAAGCTGCCCCAGCCTTCTAGGACATCGTAATCACATTGTGCAAAGAATGGTGTAAGACTTGCCATTTCAGCAAAAATTTCACTTGGGTGAGAATAGTTCCAGTCAAAGCCAAACTTATTGGCAAGCTGTGTCATAATCCACCAGTCCGCCTTGGATTCGCCCATTGGCTCAAGCACTTTATACAAGCGTTGAACACGACGCTCCGTATTCGTGAATGTCCCATCTTTTTCGAGAGATGGTGCTGCCGGTAAAATCACATCCGCAAATTGAGCGGTTTGAGACAAGAACACATCTTGCACGACTAAAAAGTCAAGTTGTGAAAGAAGCGCTTGGACATGGTTCGCGTTCGAGTCCACCCATGCCATGTCTTCACCAACGATATACATGCCTTTAAGATCGCCTTTTTCAATGCTATGAAGCATTTGAATGTTATCCATACCAGGCTTCGGAGAAATTTTCACGCCATAAGCTTCTTCAAATTTTGCCCGTGCTTCATCATTCGTAACATGTTGATAACCTGGGAGCCATGGTGGAAGAGTCCCCATGTCACAAGCTCCTTGCACGTTGTTATGACCGCGCAGTGGATAAGCGCCAGCACCTGGGCGCATATAGTTTCCAGTTGCCAATAACAGATTGGAGATCGCAGCTGATGTGTGAGACCCGCCTGTATTTTGAGTCACACCCATTCCCCAGCAAACTACTGTTCCATCTGCATCACGGATCATCCGGGCAACGTTAATTAATTCCTCTTTTAAAATCCCAGTCTCTTGTTCAGCAAAATCAAGAGTAAAACGGTCTAGACGCTCTACAAATTCTGGGAATTGGTTCACATGCTCTTTAATAAAGGCTTCATCGTGCCAGCCTTGGTCGATCATATATTTAGCAACGGCAGAAATCCAAACAAAGTCAGTTCCTTGCTTTGGACGCATGAATATATCAGCGCGCTCAGCCATCTCATGCTTACGAAGGTCAGATACAATAAGCTTCTGGCCGTGTAATTTATGAGCTCTCTTAATACGAGTAGCAAAGACTGGGTGTCCTTCAGCCGGTGCACAGCCAACTAAGATAACAAGTCCTGCAGAAGCAATATCCTTGAGCGTTCCCGCATCTCCGCCGATACCAACCGTTGACATAAGACCATCAGACGCCGGTGATTGGCAATAACGTGAGCAGTTATCGACGTTATTCGTTTCAAAGATTTGTCTTGCTAGCTTCTGCATAAGATAGCTTTCTTCATTCGTAATTTTTGATGAGGAAATAAACCCTAGTGCATCACTGCCAAATTGGTTTTTAATTCCGCCAAGCTTTTCAGCAACGAGTGTTAAGGCTTCATCCCATGTTGCCTCTTCAAAAGCCTCGCCTCTACGAATGAGCGGTTTAGTTAAACGCTGGTCACTATTCACATAATCCCAGCCAAATTTACCTTTAACACAAGTTGAAACAGCATTCACAGGGGCATCAGAAGAAGGCTGGACTTTAAGAATTTTACGGTCCTTCGTCCATACTTCAAACGTACAGCCAACACCACAGTATGTACAAACAGTTTTTGTTTTCTTAGTGCGAGTCTCGCGCATAGCTGCTTCTACTTCTGACACGGCAAAAATACCACTGTAGCCTGGTTCAACTTCTTTTACCAAGTCAATCATAGGATCGAGAAGTTCTTCTCCCATCCCTGACATAAAGCCTGCTTCCCCAAGCATTGATTTTTCCATCAACGCATTACATGGACAGACGGTTACACACTGACCGCAGCCTACACAAGAAGATTCGTTAATCGGTACCCCGCCGTCCCAAAGCACACGAGGACGATCTGCTTCCCAATCAATCATAAGCGTTTCATTGACTTGAAGATTTTGACAGACCTCCACGCATTGTCCGCATGCAATACATTGGTTAGGATCATAGCGATAGAATGGGTGGGAATAATCCACCTCACTTACATCCGCTTTAGGAGAATAAGGGTATTTCTGATGCTCAATCCCCATTAATTCAGCCGTATTATGCACTTTACAGTTACCGTTGTTATTGTCACACACTGTGCAATACAACAAATGGTTTTCAAGAATGCGATCCATGGCCTCTGTTTGGGCTTCTTTTGCACGGCCCGATTGCAGTTCAACGCGCATGCCCTCTTCCGCTACTGTTGAACAGGAACGAACAAGCTTTCCATTCACTTCAACAATACACGTATCACAGGTTTGTATAGGGTCCACTTCAGGTAAATAACAAATTTGCGGATGCTCGAGGCCAGCCAAATTAATCGCTTCCACAAGTTTAGTCCCTGGCTTTACCTGATAAGGAATCCCATTTAACGTTAGATTCACCATATCCAGTCCCATCTGACATGTCCATCTCCTTTATCCCTAGAATTAATTTACGGTTTGGTGGATTATGGAGAACACGACGCCTTCAGAAACTGCGGACTCGTTCCAGATTCCGCAGACTGGCATGTCAAGTAAACCCTTGTTGTGCCCGAGAAAGGCGATGTTTTCCATTTCCCCAAAGTAATAAAAAAATCAAAAACTCCACCCCAACAATTCTCAAAAATAGATTAAGAGAATCGATGTGGTGGAGTTAATCAATAAGCTATAAAACTTATCCATCAATCCGCCAAAGCATTTATGTGCATAGAATTTTGACAATCCCTATCAAAATCCCATCAAAATTTATGTGTTAAACCCAAAGACCATTATATAATCATTCAGCCAGAAATTACAATCCTTTCAACCCATTTTATTAATTGACTGACTTCGTGCATTCCTTTTGTGTAATAGCCCAAAACTATTGTATAGTTTACCATATCATAAAAATGAGGAGACAAAAGGCAATGAAAAAAGAAATGGCCTTCAATGAAATCATCCGAAAGGTAAGAAAAGACCTATTCGGTAAGGGCCCTGAACGTATTCGAACCGTCTTTATTGAAAACATGGCCATCACCACCATGCATGGAAATCTTACTTCTACCGAGAAATTCATTTCGCAAAATGAGGAAGGGCGCAAAATGGTGCATAACGCTCGCACTCAACTGATTCAAGACTGGTACGATCAAGAAGTCCCACCTGGTTTGGAAGACCTAGTTGGAGCGAAATTAACGCATTTATTTTCGGATATCAAAGTCGATCAAGACATGGCTGTATCTGTTTTTATTTTTGAACACCCTATTGTCTAGGAGGGCAAACCATGGAACCAATTGTAAAAAAAATAGGCAACATCATTCATTATGAAAATGGACAAACCGAAGAAAGAGAAGATCTGATTGTAACGGAACATCCCGTTACAATTAAGCTTAACGGGGAAGAATTCGCTACTCTGGTGTGCACACCAGAGTACACGGAAGATATGGTCATCGGTTTTTTAGCTTCTGAAGGTGTCATTCATTCTTTTGATGACATTGATGATATTTGGTCACAAGATGAAGAAGGTTTTGTTCATGTAAAGACTGACAAATTCAATCCCCTCTTTCAGCAATTTCATAGTAAGCGCTATATTACGTCTTGCTGCGGGAAGAGTCGCCAGGGCTTTGTCTTTTTTAACGATGCACGTATTGCCAAACGCTTGCATGATGTTGATCTGACTCTAACATTTGATGACTGCTTTCGATTTATGAAAGATATGCAGGAGAAGGCGACCATGTTCAATCAGACAGGCGGCGTTCATAATGCGGCTCTCTATGATTCGAATGGCCTGGTCCTCTCACGAATGGATATTGGCCGTCACAATGCACTTGATAAAATCTATGGCTACTGTCTAAAGAATCATATTTCCATGTCAGATAAAGTAGTGGCATTCAGTGGCAGAATTTCCTCTGAAATTTTATTAAAAGTCTCAAAACTGGGCTGCTCGGTTATTTTATCAAAATCAGCACCCACCGCTCTCAGCCTTGAGCTTGCTAACAACTTAGGGATAACAACGGTTGGTTTTATCCGTGGAAACTCGTGCAATGTCTACACTCATTCGCATAGAATTACTCTAAATTAAATGTTTTAAAATTTTTATTCTTGACAAACCTGTGAACTCAAAATAGAATTTTATTTGAACTTAATAACTAATTTTAAGTAAGTGAAGGATCCGTATACATAAATGCTCGTCCTTTACATGAGGAATACTTATGCCATTGATACTAATCTCTTGTTAAAGAATAGGTATTAACCAGCACGACTAGCTATTGTTCCGTATATCTAGTAAGGCTGGTTTTTATATGAATTCAGATGACCCTGTTAATGAGGTGCTCAATTAAGAAAACGCTTTCTTTTATCGATTATCTTTGAAGGCCTTGTCAGGTTCCATCTGAAATAAAAAGACATAAGGAGGAAATATCATGTTTAATTCACCTTCACAAATTGCCGAATTAGCGATCGAAGCTGGTGTGAAAAAAGCAAAAATGTCTGTACCTAATATCCTAATCTTGAGCTTCTTTGCAGGTGCATTTATTGCATTTGGATTTATGCTGGATATTAAAGTTACGACTGGAACACCAGCCGAATGGGGCGGCTTCACTTCTTTCTTAGGCGCTGCTGTCTTCCCAATCGGACTCGTATTGACCCTTCTTGCAGGGGGAGAGTTATTAACTGGGAACTTTATGACAGTCCCAATGGCTTGGTTTGCTAGAAAAATCAGCTTTGGTGCCCTTCTCAGAAACTGGATTCTTGTCCTCATTGGTAACTTTATTGGATCCATTTTTGTCGCTTATGTATTTGGTGATCTTGCGCAAATTGCAAATGCAGGTCCTGTTGCAGACAAAGTAGCTGCTGTTGCAACAGCAAAAGATTCTCTTCATTTCGGCGTTGCCTTCGCCTCTGCCATCGGCTGTAACTGGCTTGTCTGTTTGGGCGTTTGGTTAAACTTTGGAGCGAAAGATTTTGCTGGGAAAATCCTTGGTATTTGGTTCCCAATCATGACTTTCGTTGCAATTGGCTTCCAACACGTTGTCGCAAACATGTATATCGTTCCACAAGCGATTTTCAATGGTGCTGAAACTTGGGGTCATTATTTCCCTAACCTCATTTCAGTCCTTCTAGGTAACATCGTCGGCGGCGCTATCTTCGTAGGTCTTGCTTACTTCATCGTCTATAAGAAAGACATTGAGGCGAGCCAAGACGCTCAAGTTAAAAAATCAGCTTAATTATTAAAACCCTCCTGAGTCATCAGGAGGGTTTGTTATTTCTTCTATTGTGTCCACCTTTATCTGCTACGACCTAAACCAGCCTTTATATTTAAACCAGCCAATCATCCCCAGAGTCACAGCAACCATGACAATCCAACAAGCCAAATACCCATACCTAAAGTGGAGCTCCGGCATATGGTCAAAGTTCATCCCATACACACCAACAATAAATGTCAGTGGAATAAAAATTGACGAGATTACCGTTAGGGTCATCATCACCGAATTCATCCGATTAGAGTTCAGTGAAAAATAACTGTCTCGCATATCTGCTGTCATATCACGACTTGATTCAATAATTTCAGTCAATCGCAATAAATGATCATAAATGTCATTAAAATAAGCTTTATGCTCAGCAATCTCCTCTAAACGTTCTGAATATAGCATTCGGTAAAGCAATTCCCGCATGGACTGAAAAGAACGTCTTAATTTAAGCAAGTCCTTTCGCATGTCAAATAGCTGATCAATCAAATCCTGGTTAATGCGAACTTCCATTTCATCGTCTAGATCATTAAGCTGATCTTCAATTTGATAAGCCGCTGGAAAATAAAGGTCCACAATATGATCAAGAACATGATAAAGGATAAGAGCAGGATTCTTCCTTTTCATTTGTGGAACACGCTCCCACACTTCATCAATTTCCCTAATTGGAGTTAGGTGGAAGCTGACGATATAATTAGTTGAAACAAATAAATCGACCTCAGATATATCTAACGTTTTGTAATCTAATGAGTGGAAGACATAAAAATTATAACCTTCATAATAATCCAGTTTAGGGCGCTGCAAAAAGTGCATACAGTCCTCTATAGCAAGAGGATGAAAGTGGAAAAACCGATCCAACTCTTGAGCTTCTTCATCCGTTGGCTTTGAAAAATCAACCCAAAACCATTTAATCCCTGGCTGTTTTAGATCGGATAGCTCAATATCTTTTAAAAGCTCGCCAGTATCTGTAATTGCAAGGGTACTAATCGTCATCAGAAAGTATTCCTTTCTTCTTCAATCCGTAATATGTATGCGTTTCAAAAAGATTAACAAAGTCCTTCTTCAAAAATTCGTGTTTAGGAATCACCCGCAAATTCCTTTTGGAAAGGGAACATCTTAATCCGAGAAAGCCCCTATTTAGCTCTACCTCCCAGCTATTTTTATTAATCCCGCTAATTGGCATGTCTATTTTCGGGGACATGCTCATAGATTTTTGTTGGAGGCGACGCTATGAAAACAAAACAAACAGGGCTTGGTGCTCTCTACCTAATCCTTTTCTTATCTTCTCTAAGTTTACATGTTCAAATGCCAATTTTCACCCCTTATGCCATCGCACTTGGGGCCACAAGTTTTTTTATTAGTATTATGATGAGCTGTTCCTCATTTACAAGCTTCTGGGGTCACCTGATCGCAGGACCGCTTATTGATAAAATTGGAAAGAAAAGCTTTATTGTCGTTCCGTTATTCATCACTGCCATTCTAATAACCGCTTATGCCTATGTAAGCAGTCCTGTTATGCTCCTTGTGATAAAAGTGAGTGATGCCCTTGTGCTTTCTTTTATGGGCCCAGCAGCGCTTTCTTTATTATCAGCTTATGCAAGAAACAGCCGGGAGCAAGGGAAAAACATGGCCATCCATGGATTAATGGGCACCATAGCAAATATTATAGCCCCCATTTTAGGCGGTAAGCTGGACAGCCTTTTTGGCTATAAAGAAACCTTCCATCTAATTGGAATCAGTTTGTTTGTTGCTGGCGCTATTGCCATCTTCTTTGTTAAAGAAGCCGATGCGATTGTGGTCCATAAGAAGGGCGCCACACGAATCAAGACAGTTTTATCAGAGAAGGGGTTTTTTTCCATTTTGTTAATCGGTTTTGCCATGATGTACGGATCAGGCACTCTTCATTTCGAACTGCCTTTTTTGACCGTCGAACGGGGCTTATCCACCTACCAAACGGGGCTGTTATTTAGCTATATGGGGCTTGGAACCCTCTCCGTCTTAATTTTGTTTGGTCTTCAGCGAATTTCTGCCTTTATCCGAACTATAACGGGGCTCATTTTATTGTGTTTAATCTATTTCCAGCTGGCTGCCCATTTGGGACATCTTCACCTCGGCGCCTCGCTTTTTTGTTTAGGTGCCGTTATGGGACTATTATTCCCGGCACTCACAACCTTGCTCTCAGAAAAAGTGAGTGCTTCCCAATTTGGGACAGCATTTGGCCTTCTATCCGCTGCCTTTTCGCTCGGATTTATTGTAAGCTCCTTGGCTGCCGGGGTCCTCAGAACTCACCTTTCCCCCTATTTCTTAGTCTTTGCAACCTTAGTTGTCGCCATTACTTACAGCATTTATGATCATTTGAAAGAATCGCCGACCTCAACGGTTGAAACATAATTGGAATTGGGTTGCCGATTCCAGGGGCGTGGGTGAACCCTAGGGCGTGGGCGAACCGCCATTTAGCGTATTCTCGTTACGCCTATTTCATTTAGGCGTAACGGCATTTCCCTATTCCCTAATTTTTCGCCGTTTTCCCGGGCATTAGCGTATTCTCGTTACGCCTATTTCATTTAGGCGTAACGTCATTTCCCTATTCCCTAATTTTTCGCCGTTTTCCGAGGTTTAGCGTATTCTCGTTACGCCTATTTCATTTAGGCGTAACGTCATTTCTCTATTTCCTAATTTTCCGCCGTTTTCCGAGGTTTAGCGTATTCTCGTTACGCCTATTTCATTTAGGCGTAACGGCATTTCCCTATTCCCTAATTTTTCGCTGTTTTCCGGGGTTTAGCGTATTCTCGTTACGCCTATTTCATTTAGGCGTAACGCCATTTCCCTATTTCCTAATTTTTCGCTGTTTCCCGAGGTTTAGCGTATTCTCGTTACGCCTATTTCATTTAGGCGTAACGCCATTTCCCTATTTCCTAATTTTTCGCTGTTTCCCGAGGTTTAGCGTATTCTCGTTACGCCTATTTCATTTAGGCGTAACGGCATTTCCCTATTTCCCAATTTTTCGCCGTTTTCCGGGGTTTAGCGTATTCTCGTTACGCCTATTTCATTTAGGCATAACGGCATTTCCCTATCCCCTAATTTTTCGCTGTTTTCCGAGGTTTAGCGTATTCTCGTTACGCCTATTTCATTTAGGCGTAACGTCATTTCCCTATTTCCCAATTTTTCGCCGTTTTCCGGGGTTTAGCGTATTCTCGTTACGCCTATTTCATTTAGGCGTAACGGCATTTCCCTATGCCCTGTTTTTTCGCTGTTTTCCGAGGTTTAGCGTATTCTCGTTACGCCTATTTCATTTAGGCGTAACGGCATTTCCCTATTCCCTAATTTTTCACTGTTTCCCGAGGTTTAGCGTATTCTCGTTACGCCTATTTCATTTAGGCGTAACGCCATTTCCCTATTCCCTAATTTTTCACTGTTTCCCGAGGTTTAGCGTATTCTCGTTACGCCTTGCTCGGGCAGTGGCCGCTTTTCCAGGCAAATGAACAGCTTGCCGCGACTTCGTGACCTCGCTACCTGCCCCCCTGCCACCAGCTCCAACCACTAGCCCCAGCCTCACCAGCCCCAGCCCCTTTTTTAGCATGGATCTCAAAAGCAAAAGAGGACCCTCATTGGCCCTCTTTTTCCTCTTTATGATTAGGCTTGTAAGCTGGAAACTGAATAGTGAATGTAGTGCCCTTTCCAAACTCGCTCTCTACATTCAGTTTTCCCTTATGCTTGTCAACAATCCATTTTGCAATAGAAAGTCCAAGTCCTGTTCCTTCGCGGTCCGTTCGAGAGGTATCCACTTGGAAGAAGCGATCAAAAATCCGCTTGAGATTCTCAGGCTTAATTCCAATGCCGGTGTCCTTAATCTCTAATAGAACATTGTTAGATTCCTGTCGGCAGGCAACCGTTATCTTATCGCCTTCTGTTGTAAACTTCAAGGCGTTATCTAGAAAAATTACAAGCAGCTGGTGAAGCCGTTCTTTATCACCCAGAACCGTAATCGGCTGGTGCCCCATTTCTAAGGCAATCTCTTTCTCATCAAAAGAAGCGAGCTCTGCAAATGGTTCTGCGACAGTCCGAATCAGTTCATTCATTAATACAGGCTCGGCACCCATCTCGATTTGATTGGCATCTGAGCGGGCAAGCGTCAATAAGTGTGACACGAGTTTTGAAAGCCGGCGTGTTTCCTGCAGAGATGTTGAGATATCCTGAACCTTCTCTTGTATCATCGCTCTTGGGGACTGGAGCAGCATCTCGATTCGTGATTGAATAATGGTTAAAGGTGTCCGAAGTTCATGAGAAGCATCTGCCACAAATTGCTGTTGCCGATCCCATGCCAGTTGAATCGGCTTCAGTGCACGGTGGGCTAAAAACCAACCAGCTCCAAAGGCCAGTAACAGACCGATTATCATAAAGGCGATTAAGATGACCAATAAAGTATGGAGAACCTGTATATAAGGGTTGATAAACATATAAACCCCGACTTTTACATAGCTACCGTTGTAGATCACCTTAGTTGGCAATATAAAAATTCGATAATAATCGCCACCCGCTTTATAATTCACAAACTTCCCTGGCTCAGAAGGCTTTACATTTTTGAAAGTCTCTAATAGCGAGGCATCACTATTGGAGTTATTGGTATTGTCCGAGAACCCAACCCGAGGAGAAGGCGCAAGGATAAGCTTATTATTACTGTTCCATATTAAGAGACCCGTCTGCTGACCTCGAATTTCTACGCCCTGCGCAAAATGATTACTTGCTGTAAAAAGCTGCTGATTGATACTGCTATAGACGTAGCTCTTAGTATAGAAGTAAACAGAGGTACTTAACAGTGCCAAAATAACTAGAAAAATAGCCGTATTAAGGAGGGTAAGTTTAAATAATGTCCGGCGAAACATAGTTGTCCCCTTACTGGTCAGAGATCATATAGCCGATACCTCGGATGGTCCGCACATCCTTGTCATAACCATAGCTCTGGAGTTTTTTTCGAATTTGGTGGACATAGACTTCCACAATACCTATTGTGGTATCCGAGTCGAAGCCCCATACCCGATCATAGATTTGTTCACGGGTTAAAATTTGTTCTTTGTGCTGAAGCAAGTATTCAAGCAGTTCAAACTGCTTAATAGTAAAAGGGACGACATCCCCATCCACCGTTACCTGCTTTTTGGTAATATCAATACTGATCCCTTTATAATCAATGGTTTGATCCATTGAAATTTTAGCGCTTCGGCGAAGGATGGCCAAAATCCGTGCCTTTAACTCCTGATTTTGGAACGGCTTGACGAGATAATCATCTCCCCCAAGAGTGAGACCTTTCACGCGATCTTCTAAGGAGTCTCTTGCTGTTAAAAATAAAACCGGTGTTTGAACTTGCTTTTTTCTCAGTTCCTTCAGAATTTCAAACCCATCCATTTCCGGCAGCATAACGTCTAGGATAATGACATCATAGATCCCTTGCTCCGCCTGATAAAGGGCATCATCCCCACGAGTAGCCGTATCGACATCATATTCTGTTTCAAGCAATTGGACAATGGATTTAAGTAAGGCTTCATTATCTTCTACCACCAATAGTCTCATATATGTCTCTCCTAACACGAAAGGTTTATGATTAGGTATTCTATTTAGTTCAATGCTTAATGTTTCATTTAAAAGCCTTTTCTATTTAACTGCTTGTATATAGAAGTGCCTTTTGTCACTCTTATCTTAACAAATTAAGGTTATGAAAACGAGGCGGTCAGGCTATTCTCTTATAACTAATTATATTGGAGTATGCCCGATCTTCCTTAACTTTTAATTAATATAGAACGATCAACAAGGAAAGAGGCCCGCTCCTGTGGAGGGACCTCTCTTTTACTTCAACCATTTTGTCACTTCAGAAAAAGGTTTTCGAGGCTGCCTGTCTTTTTGGCTATCAGGGTAACCAATGTAGACAAATCCAACCAAGTCCTCATAGTCCTCTAGATGAAATGCCTCTCGCATACGGGGATGATAAGCGGGTTCGCCTGTTCGCCAAATGGCACCAAGTCCTAGCCCGTGTGCTGCAAGGAGCATATTCTCGATCGCCGCGTGCGTGGCTGCTCGTTCTTCTTTCTGCTGAATCTCATCATCGCTTGAGTAAGCAGCGGCAACAGCAATCACAACCGGTGCCCGCTCTGCTTTTTCTTTTTGTTTTTCTGCAATCAAGGCTCTATCCTTTTCGGTGAGATTTGCAACTTTTTCTAGAGCAATATCCGTATAAGCGTTCCCCAGAACCTCTCGACCTGCACCTGTCATCACATAAAAGCGCCATGGTTCAGTATGGCGATGATTTGGGGCTCTTGTTGCTAGTTCCAGTATCTGCTCAATCAAACTTTGATCAACAGGGTCCGATTTAACCTTGCCAATGCTTTGCCTTGTATGGATTGCCTCTAATACGTCCATTCTATCCACTCCCATCTTATTGACTCTTTAAAATACCTTACTTCTATTTTATGCGACTCAAACGGACTCACTCGATTTTCCAAGAAATTGACTGTTATAAAGATCGGCATAAAAGCCATCCTGAATCAGCAGTTCATTATGGGTACCTTGCTCAATAACGCGGCCATGGTTCATGACCAGTATAAGGTCCGCATCACGAATCGTTGATAACCTATGAGCAATCACAAAGCTTGTTCGGTTCTTCATTAACTTCTCCATCGCTTTTTGAATATAGAGTTCGGTCCGGGTATCGACACTGCTTGTGGCTTCATCTAGAATCAGAAAAGCAGGATCCGCCAAAAAGGCCCGTGCGATAGTTAATAATTGCTTCTGCCCTTGTGAAAGATTAGAAGTTTCCTCATTAAGAATCGTTTCATAGCCATCGGGAAGCGTTCGAATAAAAGGATCCGCATAAGCCGCTTGAGCCGCTTCAATGACCTCTTGATCGGTCGCCCCTTCTTTTCCATAAGCTATATTATCTCGAATGGTGCCGTTAAATAACCAGGTGTCCTGCAGAACCATCCCGAATAACCCGCGAAGGTGATCTCTTTCAAAAGCTGTGATCGGGACATCATCAATCGTGATCGTCCCTTTATCCACCTCATAGAAACGCATTAACAAATTGACAAGAGTCGTCTTTCCCGCCCCAGTTGGTCCGACGATCGCCACCTTTTGCCCTGACTTCACATTTATATTGAGATCCTCAATTAGAGGTGACTCTTGTTTATAGCTGAAGGAAACGTTTTTAAAACTTATATTTCCTTTTGGTGCTTTTAATTTCGGTGCATCTATCGGCTCAGGTGACTGCTCGGTTTCATCCAGTAATTCAAAGACGCGTTCCGCCGATGCAATGGTCGATTGGATGACATTGGATATATTAGCGACTTGAGTAATCGGCTGGTTAAACTGACGGGAATATTGCAGAAAGGCTTGCACATCCCCTATTGTAATCATTCTTTTTGTAACAAAGATTCCCCCGACAACTGCGATGATGACATAGCCAATGTTCCCAATGAACATCATGATCGGCATGATCATTCCTGAAACGAATTGGGCTCGCCAACCTGATTCGTAAAGTTCATTGTTTATATCATTAAATTGCTTAATGGAAGCTTTCTCCCGCCCAAACGCTTTTACAATCGTATGCCCTGTCACCATTTCCTCGACATGCCCATTTAATTTCCCCAGCGCCTTTTGCTGACCCTTGAAGTAATTCTGTGAGCGAGTAGCAAATTGCTTCGTTGCGATTAAACTAAGCGGTAAGGTAAGAAATGTGAACAGTGTTAACCAGCCATTTATCGAAAGCATCATGACGAGAATTCCTATTAAAGTCACGATCGCCGTAATTAATTGAGTCAAGCTTTGCTGCAAGGTTGAGCTGATATTGTCAACATCATTGGTGACTCGGCTGAGCAAGTCTCCTGTTGAACGCTGATCAAAAAATCTTAGCGGCAATCGAAACAGCTTCTGATCGACTTCCTTCCTCAGATCAAAAACCGTTTTTTGGGCAACGCCTGCCATCAAATATTGCTGGAAATAGCTAAAAATGGCACTTACTACATATAGAATCACCAGGATGGTTAATATTCTAAAAATGTAGTGATAATCTATATGCGCTCCCGGAACGCCTTTTAGCTTCGCCATGACCCCCTCAAATAGCTTTGTTGTGGCATAGCCCATGACTCTAGGGCTGAAAATGCTAAAAGCCGTGCTCAAAACCGCCATGAGAACAACAAGAGCCAATTGAAAGGAATGGGGCCGCAAATACCTTAAAAGACGCTTTAATGTGCCCATAAAATCTTTTGGTTTCTGAACAGGCATGCCGAAACGGCCAGGGCCATGGCCGGGCCTCCCAAAATTCCGAGGAGGTCCGCCGGCTCTATTTCCCGATCGTTCTTGACTCATCCTAACGCCTCCTCTGATAATTGGGATGCCACAATTTCCCGATAGACAGGAGAGCTTTTGATCAACTCTTCATGAGACCCTTTTCCGACCATCCTGCCATCCTCTAAAACAATGATTTGGTCAGCATCCATTATTGTATTGACACGCTGTGCAACGATTAAGACGGTTGCCTCTTCTGTCTCTCTACGGAGCGCTTGTCTTAGCCTCGCATCCGTTTTGAAATCAAGCGCTGAAAAACTATCATCGAACAAATAGATTTCGGGTTTTCTTACTAACGCACGGGCAATAGCCAACCGTTGTTTTTGGCCCCCAGAGAGATTGACTCCACCTTGATTTAAGAGAGAATCGTAGCCATCAGGTAACGCTTCAACAAATTCAGCCGCTTGAGCAATTTCAGCTGCGTACCTCACCTCTTCATCGGTTGCATCCGGCTTGCCAAAGCGAATATTGTCCGCAATCGTTCCAGAAAATAGAATCGCCTTTTGCGGAACAAGACCAAGCTTATCTCGAAGCTCTTCTTGGAGAAAGGCATGATGGTCCAACCCATCCACAAGAAGCCGTCCGCTCTCTATTTCATAAAAACGCGGGATCAAGTTAAGCAAGGTCGATTTGCCTGAACCCGTCCCTCCTATAATGGCAGTCACTTGACCCGGTCCAGCTGTAAAACTCACATTTTCTAAAGCCGGCTTCTCTGCTCCCGGATAGCGGAAGGTCACCTCACGAAATTCCAGTGTTCCTTTTTCCTTGGTTTCCCGGTGTGAACCCGTTTCCAAAATACCGGTTGTCAGCTGCAGCACTTCACCAATCCGGTTAGCCGATACTTGAGCTCTTGGAATCATGACGAACATCATTGAGACCATCATTAAAGCAAACATCATCTGCATCGCATATTGAATGAAAGCCATGAGATCACCGACTTGCAGATGCCCGGCATCAATCCTAAAGCTCCCTGCCCACATGATCGCAACGATGGCCAAATTCAAGATGAGAGAAAGACCCGGAAAAAGTAATCCCATTGTTCGATTCGCCTTAAGAGAGGTTTTCATAAGGTCACGGCTTGTTTCATCGAACCGTTCCATCTCATGATGATTACGACCAAAGGCACGAACGACTCGAATCCCGGTTAAGCTTTCGCGAAGCACGCGGTTGAGCCCATCAAGCTTGACTTGAAGCTTTTGAAAATAGGGAACTCCGTGTTTTTGAACAAAGTAAATAAGAGCAAAAAGAATAGGAATCGAAGCAACGAGAATTAAAGCCAGTAAAGCATCTTTTGTGAAAGCAAGCACAACACCGCCAATACTCATGAGCGGTGCACGAACAAACATGAGAAGCATCATCACGATTAATTGCTGAATCTGATTAATATCATTAGTTGTTCTCGTAATGAGAGAAGACGTGCCAATTTGATCAAATTCATTTAACGAAAAAGTTTCAATATGCGAGAAGACAGCCGTTCGGAGACTCCTGCTAAACCCTGTTGATATTCGAGAAGTTAAATAACTTCCCAGAATCATGGAGCCTGTCCCAGCTGCTGCCACAAGCATCATAAAGACTCCCACTCTAATAATGTAAGGTGTGTTGCCTTTTACAACCCCAATATCCACAATATCCGCCATTAAAGTTGGCAAATACAGCTGAGAAAGGGCTTGGACAAATACAAGTGCGATACACAACACGATTTTCCACCTATAACTTTTAATAAAAGGCATAAGCTGCTTCATTCCGTCACCCCTTAAATCTTACATTGGCCGCCGAAAAGTATGAATATTGAATATCTTTCCGAGAGACCGAAAGCCTTTATTCCCTAATAAATGGGATAAAGGCTACGTTCGAAAGCCATTAAACTGCCGGTGTTTTTCGTTTGTTTCGGATAAATAAGAAAATAGCTCCAAGCACAGCAAGAATCATAAGAGCGATAGCAGACCATTGTCCACCTGTTAAAGCTCCATATCTTGGTGAATCTCCTCTGAAGTATTCAAGGATAAAACGCTCAAGGAAATAAAGAAAGACATATAGACAAACAATAAGTCCTTTTGGAAGCTTATGTCTGTAGAAAATAAAAATCATAAATAAAATACAAAATAGAATCATATTGCCTTGGCTTTCCCATACCTCCGCCGGCCAGAGCGGCTGACTTCCATAGTAATCATAAGCAATCGTGCCTTTAGGGTATACAATTCCCATCTTCAAATGTGTCGGACTGCCAAAAGCATCTCCGTTCATAAAACAAGCAATACGTCCAATCCCCTGTGCCAGAATCAAAGCGGGTGCGGAATAATCGGCCATTTCCCAAAAACTGATTTTATGTATCCGTGTATAGATAATTAAAGTCACAATGCCTCCGACAATAGCTCCCTCAATCGAGATACCGCCTTGCCAAATCTCCAGGATTTGAAGCGGATGCTGGGAGTAAGTTGGCCATTGGAAGACAAACACATGCCAAATACGCGCTCCAATTATGGCACCCACAACACCATATAAGATAAATTCTTGTAGGTGTTTGTAATAAACGGTTCCTTTCATCATGGCTAGTCCAACCCCATAGCCCAAAAAGATGGCAAGGAGGGAGATCACCGCATGGGTCTGCACCACATAACCAAATAAATTAAACAAGTCCTTGTGCATCGTTACATCCCTTCTCTCTCTAGAAAATTCAAATAGCCTCTCAGGCCATAAATTACACGCTAATTTTCAAAATAAGTTGTGCAGTTGAGGTCTATCTCTGTCTATTCTACCCTATCCCTTCTTCTTTTTAAAACAGAATCTCTAATAACTTATCTATTATTTCTATGAATGGTTAATAGCGAGTCACATAATAGTCTTCAACTCTAATAGACCGTTCTTCTGGCCTCACCAAAATAAGACAGAATCCCCCCAAAAAGCGGGCGACATATTATTGATCATAAAAAAAAAACCGACTCTTAGGCGTCTTGGCCTTAGAATCGGTTTTCATTATAACTAGGCTAAAATGGCTTCAATTTCTTTAAGATCAGCAGCCGTCAATGTAAGGTTTGCTGCAGGCAGCAGCCCTTCTACTTGTTCAGGTCGGCGTCCGCCAGGAATAACAGCATCGACCCCCTTTTGAGCAAGCAGCCAGGCAAGAGCGAGATTCGGTAAGGTGACATCAAGCTTTTGAGCAACCGTCTTTAATTGATCAGCTTTTTCAACCATGGTTCGAAAAGCAGCAGCATCTCTGCCAGGAGGAACAGGATCCGTGACTTTATAGCGTCCGCCTAGGAGACCAGAAGCTAAAGGGAAATAAGGAATAAACGAAATTCCCTTCTCAGCACAGAATGGCAGAACATCCGCCTCCACACGACGGTCAAACATATTATAGCCGGATTGAAGGGCCGCAATGTCCGCTGTTTGGGTGGCTTCTTTTAATTGGTCCAAGTTAAGATTTGAAACCCCAATGGCTCTTATCTTTCCTTCTTCCTTTAGTCGGCTAAGCTCACCCACTGATTCTGAAATAGGTGTGTCCTCATCAGGAAAATGCAAATAATAAAGGTCCACATAGTCTTGGTTTAATCTTTTTAAACTGGCTTCAAGCGCTTGTCTTAAATAGGCCGGCTTATTATTCTTGCGGTCCTTTTCCCACTCCACACCGCCTTTTGTTGCCAGCACAATAGCGTCACGCGGTGTATCAATCTCTCGCAAGACTTCGCCAATTAATTCCTCAGAGCGGCCATGCCCGTACACATCAGCTGTGTCGATGAAATTAATACCGAGCTCAATTGATCGTTTGACGAAATCCTTTCCTTCTTGTTCGCTTAGGTCTTTGTAATAATTATGCCCGCCGACCTTATTTGTCCCAATGCCAAGAACAGAAATTTCAAGTCCAGATTGTCCAAGAGTTGTTCGCTTCACCTATTCCACCTCACATTTATATTTTCAAGTTTAGTATAAGCCACTTCCTGAACATCTAGCATGTATTTTGCTCCATAGGGCCTTCCTCCACATTAACTAAGAGAACATGATTTTTCGCTTGCTGCACCTATTAAAAAAGTTCATATTTTTAGGGTGATTTCCTCGCTTAAGCCATTAAAATCCGCTATACTTTCAAAGGGTATTATTTTATTTTTTGTCATTATTTATTAGAATAGGAGATTAGTGCATGCCTAAAGAAACAAACAGAAAAATGGCTACGGTCGCGATGCTCGTTGCAACTTTCCTAGTTGCGATCGATGTCACAGTCGTCAGTACTGCAATGCCTAAAATTGTAGCGGATCTGAGCGGTCTCAAACTAATTAGCTGGGTATTTGCTATTTATACTCTAACCACCTCTGTGACCACCCCTATTTATGGGAAGCTGGCTGATCTTTTTGGTCGAAAAATTATTTTTATCATCGGGGTTATTCTATTTGTATTAGGCTCGATGCTCTCCGGGGCTGCTCACACCATGGCGCAGCTTATCTGGTTCCGTGCTTTTCAAGGGATTGGTGCAGGAGCCGTTATGCCGGTTACTTTTACAATTATAGGCGATCTCTTTCCTGGTGAGCAGCGCGCAAGAATGCAAGGCGTTTTTAGTTCAATTTGGGGAATTGCCGGTCTATTAGGCCCTCTAGTGGGTGGCTTTTTTGTTGACCATATTTCATGGAGATGGATTTTCTATATTAACCTTCCTGTTGGGTTAGTCTCCTTGATTCTTATTACTCTCTTCTTCCATGAGACATTAGGTGAAAGAAAGAGCCGAAAAATCGATTACTTTGGTGCGATTACATTTACAATAGGGATTTCATCACTTCTATACGCCTTATTAAACGGCGGTTCCAAATACGCCTGGAATTCCGCTCCAATATACACGTTGTTTGCTGTCGCAATAATATTCATTATCTTATTTGCAATACTTGAAACAAAAGTGACTGAGCCGATGCTGCCGCCTTCTCTCTTTAAGAAGCCAATCATTCTCACTTCCAACTTGATGGTCTTCTTATCAAGCGGGGTCTTAATTGGCGTCAACGTTTACCTTCCAATGTGGATCCAGACCATTCTCGGTCACAGCGCTACTAGCTCTGGTCTCACCCTAATGCCGATGTCGATCGCTTGGCCCCTTGGAGCTACTTTTGCTGGTCGATATATGTATAAGATTGGTTCCAAAACAACAGCTGTTATTGGTGCCGTGCTTATTGCTTTAGGGTCAACATGGTTACTAGCTCTCAGCCTCAACTCACCTTATTGGTATTTTGTCGGAATCATGATTGTCATCGGTCTTGGTATGGGCTATTCCACAACACCCGCCACTGTCCTTGTCCAGTCAGCAGTTGGCTGGCAAATGCGTGGGGCAGCAACGGCTTCCAACACCTTTATGCGATCCGTTGGCCAAACCGTTGGCGTCGCCGTCTATGGAACGATCTTTAACAATACCATTGTGACTTATGGTGAAAAGGTTTCAGGAGGCAAGATGTCAGGAGAAAGTATCAGTGGGATTCTGAACTCCAATGCCGCTGTCAGCAAGCTGCAGCCTGCTGTCTTAGAAATCATCCAAAAAACACTGGCGCATACCTTGCACAATGTTTTTGTTCTTTCCTTTATTATTGGACTAGCTACACTTGTCGTTACCCTTTTCTTACCATCACACGCTAAAGTTCTTGAACAGCAAAAACAAACAAAGCCCTCTCATTAATCATTAAACAACCCGATTGATTTTGTTTTTCTCGACAAATCAGTCGGGTTTTTCAATTTCTCTTCGCCCCCTTAACGATTCCGTATGTTTATTCCTATCTGCAAAAAGGGAAGTTGTACCGAAACCTCTCATATTTTGGGACATTCTCTTTTTGCATATATACACATGAAACATTAATATAATATAATCCCCCTATGCATTAACAATCTCTAACTTAGACAGTTGCTTATTTGTTAAAACGTTACACAATTCGTGCCATTTTAACAAATTTGGTTTATCATCATACCAAAGAAGCTTTACTTACAAAAAATCAGAGGGCCCTAATGCCTAAGCTCTAAAAATGAGGTGATCAAAGGATGAGTGGTATTGTTGGGTATATGGGGCAAAAACCTGCCCAAGATATTCTCCTTACTTGTCTAAAGAGGCTTGACTATAGAGGCTATGATTCAGCAGGAATTGCGCTTTCTAACGGACAAATCATTGAAACAAGGAAAGAGGAAGGCCGAATTGAGGACCTTGAGGCTTCTCTATTTCTCGAACCTATCATTAATGGCACAATCGGAATGGGCCATACAAGATGGGCTTCACATGGAGCGCCAACAGCGGCGAACTCTCACCCTCTTAGCGATTCGGAAAACCGTTTTTTTGTTGTCCACAATGGCATTATTGAAAATGACCATACCCTAAAGAAGGAACTGCGCTTAAAAGGACATACCTTTAAAACCGAGACAGACACAGAGGTCATTCCCCATTTACTCGCAGAATATGATACAGGGGATTTCGTCACAACGGTTCAGAGAGTGATTCCTCTTCTTAAAGGAGCATTTGCACTTGTCATTATGTCTTCTGCTTCTCCAGGAAAGATGATTGCAATTTCTCAAGATAACCCGCTAATTCTCGGGTTTGGGAATCATGAATACTTTCTTTCTTCGGATATTCCAGCGCTCCTCCATTATACTAAGACGATCTATCCCATACGAAACGGTGAATTTGCTTTAATCTCTTCGAATGAATGCCTGATTCAAACGTTTGAAGGCGAGATCGTGGAACCCAAGAAAGTCACGCTTGAATTTGATCAAGAAGACATTGGCCTGCAAACCTATGATCATTTTATGTTAAAAGAAATTATGGAGCAGCCAAAAGCGATTCAAGCTACTTTGGAAGGGCGTCTCTATCCTGCACATGTTCATCTGCCAGAACTAGAACCCCTTTTTAAGTCTTATGATTTTAAAGCGCTTAGAAAAATCGATATCGTCGCTAGCGGAACCTCTTATCATTCTGGCATGATGGGGAAACGCGTGTTTGAGTCTATGCTTAATATCCCGATTGAAGTCTCTCTTTCAAGTGAATTCAATTCGGATCATGGTCCCTTAGATTCGAGTCACTTGGTCATCGTCCTCAGTCAGTCTGGGGAAACGGCAGATACTTTGTCCGCCCTAAAAGAGGCGAAGTGCTCAGGGTGTACGACTATTGCCATCACGAATTATTTAAGGCGTAACATTGCTCGGAAGGCGGACTATACGGTGTTAACCAAAGCAGGACCTGAGCTCGCCGTACCAGCCACGAAGGCTTATACAGCCCAAATGACAGCCCTGCTGCTTCTTGCTATTTCTTTAGCCGAACATCTCGACCGTGCAAATAAAGCGCTT
The DNA here is from genome assembly GCF_029094525.1 of Pullulanibacillus sp. KACC 23026. Classification (NCBI taxonomy): domain Bacteria; kingdom Bacillati; phylum Bacillota; class Bacilli; order Caryophanales; family Sporolactobacillaceae; genus Pullulanibacillus; species Pullulanibacillus sp. KACC 23026. The sequence continues at coordinate 4,564,756 of NZ_CP119107.1, forward strand.
GTCCCTGAACTCATCCATGCTCTTCAAGGATTGCCTGCTGCCGTCGAAACCTCCCTCATTATGACCGAGGATGCGATTGACCAATTTGCACAGGTTACAAACGACCAAGACCACCTCTTCTTAATTGGAAAAGGCTTGGATTACGTGCTGGCTCTTGAAGGCGCGCTAAAGCTTCAGGAAGTCGCGTACCTCCACGCTGACGCCTATCCAGCTGGAGAAATGAAACATGGAACCATGGCTCTTATTACCCCTGGTGTGCCTGTCATTGCCTTGGCCACCCAACCGCATCTAAAAGAAAAAACGGTCAACAATATTCGTGAAGCCAAAGCTCGGAAGGCGTTTGTTGTTGGGGTCACAACCGTGGGAGATGATGAGGTAAGCGACGCTGTTGATGAGGTCCTATATATTCCAGAGGCTCATCCCTTTCTCATGCCTATAATAGCGGCCATCCCGCTTCAGCTCCTCGCTTATTACGCGGGAACCGTTAGAGGCTATAATGTCGACCGACCGCGGAATCTTGCCAAAAGCTTAACAGTAGAATAAGGAATATGAAGAACCTTCTTCAATTAACTCAAGTAATGGCTTGCAAACTGTCCAAACAGATTTAGCAAGCCATTATTTTTTCACAGTGCCTCTTATGGTCAGCTTGCTTTTTACCTCTAAGAACAAGAACATTCCCCATTTATTTGGAAAGCCGTTTTATGAGCATATAATTTAAAACAGTAATAGTAAGACTAAAAGGATAACACATCGCAGAGTAAAGAAGTGACCATTTTCTATAATATAAAAGTCCGCTTTTAAAAGCCAAATATTCATAAAAAACGGCTATCATTGCCCAAATTAATATATAGCGAATTTTAATTACTAATTTTTCTCCATATGGAAATCGATTCAGGTAAATTATATTGAATGGCGGAAAAATGCCAACCAATACCAACAGCGTCTCATAATCTGGCCCTTTTTTAAAATAACCATATAAATCAAGCCGGAGATCAAGATAGACATCAACTAAAGTATTAAATAAAATGGCAAAAATTGAGGTTGTGTACATTTCTGAATAAGAGAGTCGTTTCGGTACAAAATAAACGATTGTATACAAAACAAGTGCAGACATTAGAATAAAGGTGTAGGGCATTTTTTCCACTCTCTAATCTTTTATGTTTAATACGAAACGGTCACTTTGCGCTTTCTATTGAATTATTTATAAAATTGAGAAGCCCTTTTACCGCTCAAACCAATGATAGATTGAAACCCATATAAAACCAATGCCCTTAAAATGTCGATGCCCAAATAGTGACGCTTTGTTAATCGTTTTAAAGAAAATAGTTTAAAGTGATGCACAAACTTTAGTCCTCCAAGATAAATAAAACAAATGTGTAAGATGATATTGGAAATAAAATAGAGGATTAATTTTCGATAGCCCAATCTTAACATCCAGAGACTTGAAATAAGGTAAGGACCAAAATTAAAAAAGTTCATACTATTAAATGGTGGGATTCCTTTATAGAACTTCCACCATTTTTTAGTTTCACCATAGTTATCTAATGCCTTTGTAAAAGTGCACATAAAAATAGCAGCAGGTAAATAATTTATAAAGTTCTTCTTCCCGAGTAAAGGGATACTTAACCATGGAAGTGCCAAAATAGCCAACAAAAAGAACTTAGAGTTTTTCAAGATTCCCACCTCCAAAGTTATATTGTCTATTTCAGACGAAATCCATTCAAAAATTGCATCTTCAGTCAATTCTTGTAAGCAGCCGAGATCTTGAGCCGCTTGACTATGAATTCTATAACTCGTGGTATTAAAGCAAACTTCGCAGCAAAAAATGGTACAGAACCATCCTGCACCATTAAAAAATTCCTCATAACGTTCGTTTGCCTTTAGCTTTCCCCTTCGTTATTTCCCAAAAATAAGACCCATCCGAAATTATTTCCCTCTGAATAAACAGACAATTTCGCGAATAATAACTTATAGCTAAATATAGTTTAATCCTGCGGTATAAGGGAAGGGTAAGGCCTGTCCATTAACCGCGCCTTTCTTATATTCCGGGTTGAAGAAAAATTGAAGCATTTCTTCTAGTGAAAGCTGAATCGTTTTCCCGGCAATGAAGAGCTGTCCAGCCCCTTGCCCTTTGTTCCAACTTAATGATAGACTTCCTCGTAATTGCTTATAATAAGGGGCCGCTTGTTCAACCAACCGGTCCGGGTTAATGATTAAAATCGTCCCTTGGTTGCCTTTGGTTTGATACTCATAACCCTCTAGTGCTTTCTGGAGAGCAGAATCATGCCAAGGTACAGGAAGCGAGATTTCTGTCAGTTCCTCACGGTTTAGCAGCTCCTTTGCAAGCTGAACCACATCATAAGGTTCCCCTGCCCACTCAATTCCAGTCGCCTTTGCAGAGTCATCCAAATTATTAGGAATACCCGCTGCCAAAAAGGCTTTAACTTCGCCGTCATTCTTAAGGACTAGCACTTTGTGATGCAGGTTCAAACAGCTCGCATAAGCCTCTGCTTCAATAAGGATTGCGAAGTCCTGAACACTCAAATCATAGCCCGTCTCACGTTCTCTTGCCAAACGAGCACAGGCATGCAAATCCTGAGGCTCCATCTCCCTTATTGTCAAGCCAGAATTAAGCGGTTCGGAAGTCCTAGAAACTTTATAATGATTCACCTGTCCAAAGGGCCTGCATCCGACACGGGTATATAGGGACCGATCACCAGAAACAAGCAGCAAGCAGGCTTCCGTTTGCTTCAGATCTTCTAGAATCTGATCAAGAATAGCGGCGGCATAGCCCTGACCACGGTGGCCAGGATGTGTACAGACCGACCCGATGGAGTAAACTTGAAGCCTGGCCGGCCCTACCTTAATCGTCGAAGGAACGAGTCCAAAGAAGGCCACTAGTTCTCCGTCAACAAATCCGCCATACGAATGCGAAATAACATCTGGCAAAAAGATGCTTGGGAAGGCTAGTCCCATTGATTTTTGATGATCATTTCGAAAAACCCTATCTGACAATCTATAAGCCATCTGTTCCTCACCGCGCTGCAATCGGCGAATTTCCACCATTTTGATTTCCCCCATTCCGTTTAGCCTCTATATTAATCACTATAATTCGTTAACCTAATCCTCAATTCCTTTTTAGTTCTTTTAATTTTTAGAAAAAATCGCCCTTTCTCAAAGAAAAGGGCGATTTATAAAAGCCTGATCAAAATCCAGTAAAGCCACCGAACAGGCTTACAATATAGGAACTCAGCTTTGGCATCCAATCAAAGAAGAGGAGTACCCCCATCACAATCATGATAATCCCGCCAGCTTTGGTCAATACCGAGCTATAGGTCCGAATCCACTTCAATCGGCCAATGAAAAAGGCAAGAACAACAAACGGAACAGCAAAACCCAGGACGTAAGCTGCCATATAAAATAGTCCAAGCCCAGGGTTAGCGATGCCCATTGCCATTACAGACACAAGGATCGGTCCCGAGCAAGGGGTCCAGCCTGCCGCAAAGCCCATTCCAATTAAGATGGATCCGAAGTAACCAGCAGGACGGTTTTTAAAGGTGATCTTCTTCTCCTGCATGAGAAATTCAGGCTTAAATACACCAACGACTACAAGCCCAAATACAACGATCAGAATTCCACCGATACGTCTCAAGAAATCCCCATACAAACTGAACAATTGACCAATGAAACTGGTCGACGCGCCTAGCGCAACGAAAATGATTGAAAATCCGAGCAGAAATAATAAGGCGTGTAGAAGGGCACGGCGCTGCCTCATGCCTTTTTGATCTCGTAATTCCTCTACCGATACCCCTGTGACGTAAGACAAAAAACCGGGATAAACCGGAAAAGTACAAGGTGAAATGAAGGAAAGCAAGCCCGCACCAAAAGCGAGCAGTAACGTCACATGTGCAGCCACCCCAGGTCCCTCCTTTACACAAGCAAATAATCCAATTAATAAGAATCTTATGTCTACAAGGTTAGTATTATCTCTAGATTACTATTTTTCTTGAAGTATGGGAAGGGCTGCTAGTGTTCCGTGAGGCAAAAACACGTTTTCTTTAATTGTAACGGACACCCAGTCCGTTACAGCCACTTTTTCCCCTCTTCGACCCTTCATTTCGCCCTCTAACGGACTCAGTGTCCGGTAGAGTCCGGTTGTCCGGTCCGATCTAGCCCTGGGGCTCGGCCCGGTCCTGATCGCGCCTCCCCGATTGCTTAAGGTCACTGTAACGCCTTAAATCTCCCAATCAATGGTTACTTCATGACCAGTTTTAGAAGACTCACAGATCGCATCTAGTACAAGATTATTTTTAAGACCTGTCATAGCAGAGGTAATAGGTTCTTTTCCTTCTCTTATACATTCTAAGAAGTGCTTGCTCAGCAGCAGGCGGTCCTCAATTTGTCCTTCTGGTTTTACAAGATCAATATCAATCGCACGGTCAAATTTTTCAGTGACTAGTGTACACCGATCACCCACTAAAGAAGCACCGCCTTCAGACCCCATCAAATGAACAAATGGTTGATTATCGCTTGCCATATTGACAGCCCAGCTGACCTCTAAGGATAGAGTGGCCCCATTATCCATTTTAATTAAGGCGGTTGCTAAATCCTCCACATCAAAGTGACCGTTCCAATTAGGCTTCCCCCATGTTCCGATTCCTTTTTTCTTAGGACCAAATGCGGCATAGGTTGAGCCATAGACTGAGACAGGCTTCGGGTCACCCATGAGGGACAAAGCGAGATCCAACATGTGCACACCGATATCAATGAGGGGGCCTCCGCCTGATATTTCTTTCTGTGTAAACCAAGTTCCCCAACCTGGAATCCCTTTGCGGCGCCACCAGCCGGTTTTGGCATTGTAGACATCCCCGATTGCCCCAAGGTCCATTTGTCGTTTCATTTCAAGCATCTGCCATTGCCAGCGCATTTGATGTCCGACCATTAACACGTTTCCTGATTCCCTCTGAACCCTAACAATTTCTTTAGCCGCTTCTCCATTAATCCCCATTGGCTTTTCTAAAAGGACATGCTTGCCTGCTTTTAAGGCTTGAATAGCAAGAGGAGCATGAAAAGCGTTGGGTACGCCAATAATGACCGCATCCACTTTGTCATCCTGAATGAGTTGCTCAGCTGATTCATGAATGGTATCAATCGCGTACTCTTTAGCTGCTTTTTCTGCAAGCGGACGGAAGTCATCGGTTACTGCGGCGAGCACCGCTTCATCCTTCAGCTGACTAAACACACTCATATGAACGTTGCCAATATTTCCCGCTCCAATAACACCTAAACGAACCTTACCCTCTGACATCTATTGTCCCTCCAATTATTTATTAAATTCCTTGTTTTTTCTAATGCTTCTTGGACCCCTGCCGCTCCCCAACCTTCTTGGATTGGGAGAACACTTTGACCCAGTTTCTCGCCGTTCCCTTTCTATTACTTCTCTAATTCAGCCTGCCAAGCCTTTACGCGTTCAAGGCTCACTTTGACTTCTTCTGTTGGATCATAAGTATGGGGTTCATGCTCCACGGTCATTGGCCCCGTAAACCCAATCTCCTTAAGTGCAGCCATCACACCTTTGATATCCACGATGCCGTCTCCAAGCGCACAAGTATCATGAGCTCCTGGCGCTTTTACATCCTTTAAGTGAACATGGACGATATAATCCTTTAAATCATAAACGGCTTGAACAGGATCATAGCCTTGTGTAGCAAACCAGCCTGTATCGATGGCTGACCCCACCCAAGGAGAAAAAGGACCAACCTTATCAATGACCTCTTGAGGCGTTTTTTCAGGATGATTTTCCAAACCCACTTTAATCGTGTAAGCTTCTGCTAATTCACTTACCAAAGGACCGTTATCAGGGTGAAAACCTTGTGCAAAGACAGGGGCTCCAATTGCTTTTGCCGTTTCAAAAATTTGGACAGCATCCTCGTGTGTGATCCCTGGCTCCCCAAAACCCGCTGTATAAGAGATCACACTCATCTCATACTTCTTCAAAATGGCATTGGCCTGCTCAATCATTTCTGGCGTTGCTTTAAACGGATCAAGATGGGCCACCCATAACTCAATAGCATCAAACCCCATCCCTTTGATTTCTAAGATTAACTCCTCAAACTTAGCCGAAAATTGAGGGCCGTGGAACGCTTCAACTGTTGCCTGATGACATTTTCCCCAATCCAAGCTATCGGTATAATTCAATTCTCGTGCCACAAAATTGGCTGTCATAAACGCAAACGTCATCCGTCTCTCCTCCTATAAGTTACAGGGTTTTAATAAATATGTTAAGCTAAAGTTATCGGAAAAGCGTGTCACTTTTTCAGCAGTCTATCTCATTTTTTCATCTAAAGGGGGCTTGGGCCAACATGACGGTTCTTCCATTGTATTTATCAGACTATCCCAATATGAACAGCCATTTCCCCTTCCATCTTTCCATTCATACAATCAAGACCTTATTTCCTTCTCACCGGCATGATTTTCTTGAGTTTTCACTTGTCATTAAGGGACACGGAACTGAAATAGTGAACGGCAAGCCGCATCCAATGAAGCCTGGAACCTTCACCTTCATTTCACCCTATCAGATCCATGAAATTCATTCCGATACACACTCACCGTTAGAACTTTATAATTGTAATTTTGACCTTAGTCTTTTTGAAATGAGTTTGGGTGAGACCGACCTGAACCGTTTTCTTATGGGGGAAACGAATGCCTATCCAGTTCCTGCTTATCTTCAATTAGATGAAGAGACCTATCAGCAGTTTGAGGCTCTTTTGCGAGAAATGCTTAAGGAGTATAACGGGAATGAAACGGGGCGAGAGCTGTTAATTCGAGCCAAGCTTATCGAAGTTATGATCCAATTTATTCGTTTAAGAAAAAATAGGCATCACCTTCCGCCTGAAGCTGCCTCTTCTTATCCAAAAGGAGTGGTTTGGCAGGTTGTTCACTATATACATAACCATTATCAAGACCCCCTTTCCCTCACTCATTTAGCCAAACTTTTTAATGTCAGTGCACCTTATTTAAGTGAACAATTCAAGCAGCAGATGGGAGAAAGCTTCGTCACATTTCTGCATGAAGTGCGCTTGCGCCATGCCTGCAGTCTACTGATCTCGACCGACTCTCCTGTCACAGCCATTGCCCACGAAGTCGGTTACAATTCCTTTAAGACCTTCTCCCGTGCCTTCCGCAGCTTTAAAGGGACCACCCCATCCGATTATCGAGCCAAATAGGAAACGAAGGGACGGTTCTCTTGTTCCATTTAGGAGAACCGCCCCTGAAGCTGGTCATCTCATCACCTTTTTCTAGGCACTTCAATAGGATATTAAGTGACTAAATGAAGAGGAGAGGCCATTTATGTATCCTGAATATCCTTATTTTAAGAAAACCACTCAGAGTAAAGAGAAGATCTTATCTTTTCCCCCTCAACATCAGGTTAGGCAGCCTGGGATTGAATCCATTATGTACCCCCAGCCTATTATTGAAAACCCCGCATACAAAGGAAGCGGTAAACTCAAAGGAAAGACAGCTATTATTACTGGAGGAGACAGCGGGATCGGTGCGGCGACAGCCATCGCCTTTGCCAAAGAGGGAGCGGACCTTGTTATTCCTTATTACAGTGATTATGAAAAACAGGATGCGGATCGAACGCAAAAACGTATTGAAGAGCTCGGTCAAAAAGCCATCATGATTCCGGGAGATTTACGTGACCCGGACCATTGCCAATCTGTCGTTGAAACAGCACTCGATACTTTTGGTCAGTTAAATATACTTGTAAATAATAACGGCGTTCAGTTCCCGCAGGAGAGCCTCCTAGATATCTCCATTGAGCAGTGGGATGCCACATTTAAAACCAATATCTACGTCTTTTTTTATATGTCAAAAGCCTCCTTACCTCATTTAAAAGAAGGGGATGCGATTGTGAACACGGCTTCTGTCGTGGCCTACGAGGGGAATAAAAAACTAATTGATTATACCGCAACCAAAGGAGCCATAGTCGGCTTTACACGTGCCCTCTCTCAAAATCTTGCCTCACAGAATATTCGTGTCAATGCGGTTGCACCTGGTCCGATTTGGACACCTCTTATTCCTTCAAGCTTCTCAGCGGAAGACGTGGAAACCTTTGGCCTAGACACCCCTATGAAACGTGCTGGCCAACCTTTTGAACTCGCACCCGCTTATGTCTATTTGGCGTCAGATGATTCCAGATATGTAACTGGACAGGTCATTCACGTCAATGGCGGAACAATGGTCAGTTCCTGAAGAAAATAAGAACAGACCTCTATTGAAAGAATCACAGCTTAAAGAGGTCTGTTCCCACTGCCTTTATTAAAAAACAGCACTTGCAAGTGAGCCACCACAAGCTATTGCCGTTTCTAACCAAGAAATACTACATTAACGGATCTACTAATGCCTCACACAGGCAATTCAGTTCACTACACTCAAAACAGGTCCAATTTGAATAGCTATCCCATTCCCATTCATAGAGCGCTCCATATTTGAAAATCGATAAAAACTTGAAGGAACACTCTGCCCGCCATCCGTTTCCCTTCCATTATTCATTGGTTTTCCGAGACGTCTCTCTGAATCAAATTGCAAGCGTAAAATATGTGACAAGAGAGAGTAAAAGAGATGTAATGACCATAGCAATGAGCGGGCGCAATGCCTTCGTCCTCAGAGTAGCCAAACTCACATTCAATCCTAAACCAATCATGGCCATTGTAAGAATAAAGGTTGTAAAACTAGATAGCGTGTTTAAGAATGACCCGGGCACAGGAATCACTTTGCCAAACCCATATGTCCCCAATAGACTCATAATAATAAATCCTGCTAGAAACCAAGGGTATTCAAGCTTCACCGGCTCATTTTCTAGTTTTCCCTTTCGCTTCATCCAAACCATTAGGATAAGGCTGACAGGGATAAGCAGGAACACACGCCCCAGCTTCGCGAGCAGGGCAATGGCTAAAGCATTAGGACCCGCTGGTGCCCCGGCTAAGGCCACTTGGGCAATCTCATGTAAGCTTACACCTGACCAAATCCCGTAATTAGAAGCTGATAACGAGACATGGGTTCTTAGAATCGTATACAAAATAGAAAAAATCGTTCCGACGAGCGCAATAATCCCCGCACCAATTGCAGTGTCCTCTTCCTTTGCCTTTACAATTGGTGAAACAGCGGCAATGGCAGCTGCCCCACAAACTCCTGTTCCGATCCCTAGCAAGAGGGACAAATCAAAATCTGCTTTAAACCACTTAGCGAGAAGGAGCATCACAATTATGGCAAATACAATGGTGCCAGCCCCTCTTACAAGAAGACCGAGCCCCTGATGCAGCACCACATCCATATTTAGTTTGAGGCCAAATAGGATGATGGCCAAACGAAGCAATCGTTTTGAAGCAAATTGAATCCCCGCCCTCAGCTTTTCAGGGTAGCCCCAAAACTGTCGATAAAGAACGGCGATTATAATGGCACAGGCCAAAGGGCCAACCGATTTAATTCCAGGGAGTTTAGCAAGACCGAACCCTAATAATGCAATGACGAAGGTAAAACCAACTCCAGCTATCCAATATCTCCACACAGAAGAAGGAACCGCTTTTGTTTTTTCCTTATTGATCATCTGCGTTACCTCCAAATTATGACTTCTGACTCTAGCTTAATCCCTGATTTAACATAAGTAAAATAGATTATTATGATTGTAACCATAACCTTTTAGTTATGGTTACTCCATTCTGTTCGGTCAAGGCTGGCCATCACCATCTAGAACGAAAACTCAGGTTCATAGTTCCCTAGTCTTAAGCATATATGTCTAACAAAGCGTGTCTGTCAGTAGGCTTTGTCATTCATTACCTTTCTAGGGAAGGATCGTGATCATGCGCAGCCCTCAACTCAACCGTCATTTTATATCACTTATTATCTTTAGTCTTTTATTTTTGGCCTTATCTCTATTATACGAACAGCCTTTTTTATCTCAAATCAATTTAACACTCCAACGATTGATCTATAACTATTCAAATGGCGCTTATTTGGACTTCTTTACAAGAATGACCCGTCTAGGATCGGCTCCCTTATACATTATGGTGAGTCTCATTCTCATGCTTGGTCTAAGTCTCATGAAAAATTACAAAGGGCTTATTTTTGTACCGATTAATCTCATTGGCTCTGCCTTGTTGAATGTTTTATTAAAGCATTTACTACTAAAGCCTCGACCTGAAGTCGAGCATCTCGTGTATGCCGGGTCCTATAGCTTTCCAAGCGGTCACTCCATGAATGCGATGGTTTTCTACGGCTTTCTTGCTTTCTTGCTTATGGAATTTTTGGGGCCTATTTGGGCAAAATGGCTAACCTTATTAATTGCTGCCTTGTTCATTCTCTTAATTGGGATGAGCCGTGTTTATTTAGGGGTCCATTATCCTCTCGATATTATTGGAGGCTATTCAGCGGGGCTTGCTTGGCTATCTTTAATCATTTTTATCTATAAACAAATTGAATCCTAGAAACATTATGTAAATATTAGTTTATAATAGGGGATAGCTTTCATTTCGCAACTTTTTTCAGAGGTGATAGGAATGGACCAATCCCTTCTTGTCTTTGTGACTGTAGCCGAGCAAGCTAACTTCACACGGGCAGCTGACATTTTACATATGACCCAACCGGCCGTCAGCAATCACGTTCACTCCCTAGAAAAACAGATGGGGACAAAATTATTAGATCGGACCAACAAATATGTCAAACTTAATAAGGCTGGAGAAATTGTCTATCACCATGCCAAACAAATATTAGGCCTGTATACAAAAATGGAGAGCCTTCTCGCCGACTTAACCCAGATGGCTAGCGGGGCTCTAAAAATTGGTTCAAGTTTTACGTTTGGTGAATATATTTTACCGCACTTAATCGCCAAACTGCATGATCAATACCCTTTAATTCAGCCCAGTGTGACAATTGAAAACTCAACCCATATCATTGATTCCGTCCTTCGTCATCAGTTAGACATTGGCATTATTGAAGGCGGCGACTTTTCAGCGACACGTGTCAACATTACCCCTTTCATGGAGGATAAGATGTCCATTGTTGTCTCAAGCAACCATCCTCTATTATTTAAAAAAAACCTTGTCCCGAAAGACCTTGAAAAAGAGACATGGATGATTCGTGAGGAAGGGTCCGGGACAAGAGTACTGCAGGATACTGCTTTTAACCAGATGGGCATTTCCCCGCAGGATACCATGTCGTTTGGAAGTACACAGATGATAAAGGAATCCATTGAAGCAGGGCTTGGTATCTCGCTTCTTTCAGAGTCAACCATGCGCAAGGAGCTCAAATGGGGATCCTTGTCCATTTTAAAAGTGGATGGCTTCCCAATGACACGGCAATTTTCTTTGGTGCTGCCAGATGAAACCTATCATACCAAAGCAACAGAAGTGTTCATTACGCTTCTTCAATCTTTACAAGAGTTTTAAAACGAGCGAAATTTCAGCCGGTTACGATGCAGGTTTCTCGCCTCTGACATCTAATTCGCCTTGACTCACACCACCAGAGTGACTGATTTCAATCTGGTAGCCCCCGCCATTTGGTACAAACTTAAAGAGGTGTTCAAAGGGACGGTCCTTCGAATAATTACCTTTTATATGATAAGACCCATAGTAGTTTGGAATGAGTCGCCAGCGTTTTCTAATAACCGCGTATTGGACAATTTGATTTTTAGACACCGATTGGATCCCCTTTATTTGAACAACGCGGTCCCGAACTTTAAAAACAGGAGTATACTCCACAACAACTTCTTTACCCAACTCCCATTTTAGAGTAGCTTGCGTTCCTTTCTGACGACTCCTCCTCCAAAGAAAGAGAACGGAGACCACCATCAACAAACCGAAGAGAACAAACAGATTTACCATGCTCATATGCAAAGACCTCCTTTGTTAATTCCCTTCACAATTAGTTTATGAAAGTGGTACAAGTCTTGCGAAGGCTCCCATCGCCCTTTTTTAAAAGGGGCATGACGTTACGCTTGTTTCACGGGAGCGGCGGATAGGCGGATGGGCGGGGGTGGCTAATAAGCGAATCTGGTTACGCTTAATTTTAAAAATAGACGGATTTCGGCTAGTTAGCGTATTCTCGTTACACCTATTTTATTTAGGCGTAACGGCGTTTCCTTATTCTCTGTTTTTTCGCTGTTTTCCGGGGTTTAGCGTATTCTCGTTACGCCTATTTTATTTAGGCGTAACGGCGTTTCCCTATTTCCTAATTTTTCACCGTTTTCCGGGGTTTAGCGTATTCTCGTTACGCCTATTTTATTTAGGCGTAACGGCGTTTCCTTATTCTCTGTTTTTTCGCCGTTTCCCGGGGGTTTAGCGGATTCTCGTTACGCCTATTTTATTTAGGTGTAACGGCATTTCCTTATTCTCTGTTTTTTCGCCGTTTCCCGGGGGTTTAGCGGATTCTCGTTACGCCTATTTTATTTAGGTGTAACGGCGTTTCCCTATTCTCTGTTTTTTCGCCGTTTCCCGGGAGTTTAGCGGATTCTCGTTACACCTATTTTATTTAGGCGTAACGGCGTTTCCCTATTTCCTGTATTTTCGCCGTTTCCCGGGGTTTAGCGTATTCTCGTTACGCCTATTTTATTTAGGCGTAACGGCGTTTCCCTATTCCCTAATTTTTCGCCGTTTCCCGGGGTTTAGCGTATTCTCGTTACACCTATTTTATTTAGGCGTAACGGCATTTCCCTATTCCCTAATTTTTCGCTGTTTTCCGGGGTTTAGCGTATTCTCGTTACGCCTATTTTATTTAGGCGTAACGTCGTTTCCCTATTTCCTGTATTTTCGCCGTTTTCCGGGGTTTAGCGTATTCTCGTTACGCCTATTTTATTTAGGCGTAACGTCGTTTCCCTATTTCCTGTATTTTCGCCGTTTTCCGGGGTTTAGCGTATTCTCGTTACGCCTATTTTATTTAGGCGTAACGTCGTTTCCCTATTTCCTAATTTTTCACCGTTTTCCGGGGTTTAGCGTATTCTCGTTACGCCTATTTCATTTGAGCGTAACCAGGATTCGCTATTTCCCTAATTTTTCGCCGTTTTCCGGGGTTTAGCGGATTCTCGTTACACTTGAATAGCCGCCGCGGTTAACGCATGCACTCCTCCTCAAACGAAAAGAACCTTTCCAGTAGTAGGGGAAAGGTTCTTCTCGTACGGGTCTTCTAATAGTTTTTGGCTCATTGCTTAAATTCCTTCGCAAAGGATTCTATTGGCTCTTTACTTAAATTCTTTTGCAAAGACTTCTAATTGTTCTTCATCACCATTAATTAAGATTCTGTCTCCATAAAGCAATTTTGTATTCCCGTGCGGTATGATGACTTCATCGTTGCGGATGATTTGCAGCACTAACGCATTGCCAAGAAACGGTAAGCTTCGAAGGGTCACGCCGCTGTAATCCCAATTTCGCATTTTAATTTCTTTAATATGTCCGTCTTGATCGGTTATCAACCGCATCAGACTAGGATTCATAATCATAGCTTTGAGCAATACCTTAGAAGAATACAGCGTTGAAAAAACACCATAGCCTTCATTCTTAATCAACTGATCATGAAGAATCGGATTTTCGGCCCTGACAATAACATGCTCCATTCCTTTGTTCTTAGCATAGGAAGCGATGTCTACATTCAGCTTCTCATTGGGAGTCGCAATGACCACAATCTTGTTGTCAAATGCCTTATTCTCATCTAATTCTTGAATGGAGAATTCATTTAAGACAAGTTTTGTAAGATGGCTGGACTCTTCCAGATGATCAAACCGGTCATTTGCCTCTTGATTCCCATATACCACGACTTTATAATCCTGCTTAACAAGCTCGATAGCAACCGGCAACGTAATCTCATTCGCTCCAAGAATCGATACCGTTAATAGATCTTCCTGCTGCTTTGGAAAGATAGCCTTAAACAAGATCGGTGAGACAATCGATGTCAATACCCCGACTAAAATCAAGGCAGAAGATTGAGTCGCTGAAATAATCCCTAACTTAGTTCCAATACTGGTGGCGGCAATGACTAATGTCAGCTTGGACGACAATAACAAGCCAGAGCCAATGACTCGGTCCCATGTATACCACTTTTTCAAAATAAGGGTTGGAATGACTTTGGCCACATACATAGCCACAAGCAATAACGGAATTAAGAGCAAGGTTTTCGGATTGGTCAAGGTATCCTGCAGTTCCATCTTGGCTCCAACCATGACAAAAAAGGTGGGAATAAAAAAGCCGTAGCCAAATGAATCGAGCTTTCGGACCATCTCAGGATTCGGCGACAGCAAGGAGACCAATGCCCCTGCTAAAAAGGCCCCAAGTATACTCTCTGCACCAACTGTTTCCGAAATGGCTACTAATGCAATTATAAGAGTGAAAATGGCTCTTGTATCAATTTGCACGTTCCCCTTAGCCAACTTGTCAACATAAGGGAGTTTCTTCATCCCCTGCAGCAGAAAATAAAAAATTACGCCGGCTCCGAACAAAATCAAAATTAGCCATGTGTTTTGATTGCCTTTAGAAAAAACAGAAGCAAATACCGTCAAAAGGACCATTGTCGCCAAATCCCCGACAACTGCAGTTAAGAGAATGGTTTGACCAATTTTTAATTTAGAGATGTTGGCATCTCTTAATGCAGGTACGACAATACCCAGTGAAATGGTGGAAATGACGAGTGTTAAAAACATGGCACTTTTGGTCAAGTGGATTTGCTTAAACATCAGTGACAGGAGATAGGAAATGATGAGGACACCGATGAAGATCGATAAAGCGACGAACAGAGAATTCGGTTCCTTTGCTTTATTTGCAGCCTTTTTCTGCTTTTGGAACAGCAAACGAAAGTCGATTTCAAGACCGCTTAAAAACATTAAAAAGATAAATCCCAATGATGAGATGATATCAAGCCAATTATTAAGATGAATAAAATTAAAGCCGCTTTTTCCGAGGATGATCCCTGCCACTATTTCTGCAACCACAACAGGTACGATATGTAATCGAAATCTCTGAAGGAAGATAGGAATTAAAAAAGAGGTGATCATGACAAGCATTAGTGAACCCACGAACAGCATGCCTCCTTTTCATTTCAATCATATTTAGATGAGCTTAGAGGTACAGTTTAACATAGTTATATAAACGAACTCTAATCATAGCGTTCGACCTGACAAACCTTTTTGAGGACCTCTAACTCGGGTTAGGATATTAACAACTCCTTCATCCCTATTCGTTTTAGTTTAGCCAAATTCCATTTATTTTGTCACCTGTCTTGACATATTTACTGACAAATAGGCTATTTTCTGGTTGCAGTTCCGTAAAACGCCCCTCACCCTGGGAGGCTATCGATTTTTGAAGTCACCCTCTTGTAAAGTGAGCGTAGAAGTGCCTTTATGGAAAAAGTAATTGAGAAGCATACACCACAATCGTGACAGTTATGATGCTAAATAGAGTCGAAACGAGCACAGCTTGGGCGGCATATTCAGGATGGTTATTGTATTCCAAAGCAAAGAGGGAGCTATTCCGATTAGTTGGAAAGGAGCTTGCGATCAATAAAGCCTGAGCAATAACACCATGCAAGTGTAGGACTATGATGATGAGCAGCGCCAAACAAGGCGAAACAAGCAATCGAACAATGAGCGTTAAAATTAATGGAAAAGAAAAACGGCTGATTTTCAGAAAAGCGCTTTGTGCCCCCAATGTGATCAATGCGATCGCGACAAAGGCATTGGATACGTTTTTAATAGGGGACCACAAAAAGTCAGGAAGCTTTATTGAAAAAGAGTGAAAGAATAAGCCTAGAAGGAAGGCATAAATAACAGGCATCTTCAAAAAGACTTTAATAGCCCCGAACCCCTTATTTCTTACCGATAAAGCATTATATAATCCGTAAGTGTAAGTAAGCAGGTTTTGAACGATTAGAACAACCACCTGAACAGATGCCCCCAAAGGATTATGTTCAAACACAAGTTGACTGACAGGCAGACCAAAATTTCCAGAATTCATTAAAACAACGCTATTTTTAAAAGTAGAGGAAAGACTTCGCTCAAACTTAAATAGCCTCGACAAGCCTGAACTTAGAATGATCATACACAGATTTTGCAGAAGAAGAAAACCAATGACATGAATAACCTCCGCCCCACCCATCTTACTTTGATAGAGATTAGCGAAGCTCACCGCCGGCATTAACAAATAAGTATTGATTTTCGACAATGTGTTCATATCAAACTTAAATAGACGGTGAAGCCATGCTCCAGCAGCAATTAGCAGAAAGATAGGCAAAATAATATGAATCAAGATCAGAAACAAAACATTCATAAGCGCCAAGCATTCCTTTCTATCCCCAGATGACCAAGACACAAAGCCGTGAATTCGCATAGCCTTGCTCTTTTATTTTATATTATATGATGGTTTTTCCCACGAATTAAAACACTAGAATAAGAGTGCCCTCAATTTCCTATTATGAATTCTGTAACTTTTGATAACTGACTACGTATTTATTCTTAGAGCCTATCTACTCAACAAAATAAAATCAATGAAAAGCAGAAACCCTAGGAGGCATTTTTATGGACTATCATATAAAAGGAAGCACCATGCAATCGTTGCAAATTCATCTTGAAGATGGGGAATCCATATATAGCGAAGCGGGATCCCTGCTCTCTATGTCCCCAACCATTGAATTAAACACCAATTTTACAGGAGGAGTGGGCGGTGTTTTTAAACGAGTCATCTCAGGTAATACCGCTGTTCTCAATCATTTTAAGGCTGTTAAAGGGGACGGTCATGTCTCGTTTACCACCCGCATGCCCGGTCATATCGTTTCATTAAAGATGGATGATTACCGCTCCATCCATGTGCAGCGCCATAGCTTTCTTTGTGCGGAAGAAACCGTCGCCCTTGATGTGGTTGGGAATATGGGTCTGACAGGCTTTTTTGGTGGAAACGGATTGATTTACAACAAGCTTGAGGGGAGCGGACTCGCTTTCATCTCCGTTGACGGTGAAGTTGAAGAACTGGATCTCAATGAGGGTGAAACGCTTTTGGTACATCCAGGGCATCTCGCGGCTTATGAATCAAGAGTTAGCTTTGAAGTGCAAAGTATGAAAGGCTTTAAAAATATGTTTTTGGGCGGTGACGGTCTGTTTTTAGTAAAACTGACAGGCTCCGGCAAAGTTTGGCTCCATACCTTAAGCCTTCATGGGTTAGCAGAAGTTATAAAACCGTATGTAGGAAAATAAAAGCGAGTCGTTCCAATAACGTGGAGAAACTCTAACCTCGCCGTATTGAATAAAGCTTGGGGTTTTTCCCAAGCTTTTGCCTTTAATAGGAGTCGCTACCGTGGATTTGATAAATAAGCGGAGAATTTTCTCTTAATTAGAAAATAGCACTGAAAATAGCTTGAATAGACGGAAAAATTCCGGCTATTCACTCCAGAAAGCCTGGATCGGAGGTGTTTTTCCCTGCTTAACCGGAAAACCTCCGCTTATTTGCCCGCATCTGAGCTCTATTTTACCGTCTAACCGGAAAATCTCCGCTTATTTCTGGTTACTCAATGACCAGCTTTAGTAAAAAAATTAACAACAATAGTCAAGCTATTTTTTAGCATGCGCTTTGACGGGATCGTCCACCGCAGCGAAACTTCTTACCTATGACCTTTTTGTTCGCTTTACTTAGTATTCTCTCTTCTCATCTCTCGGTTCACCTAAAATATAATGAGAAAACCAATCTAAGTTTTGTTTAAGGATGGCACGGTTAATCCCTGGTTTTGTGGCCCCATGCTTCATCCCCTTAAAAATAACGAGTTCCGTCTCGACTCCTACATCTTTTAACCCACGGTAGAGTTCATAAGCGTTTGGAACAGGGACGCGCGGGTCGACTTCACCATGCTGGATTAAGGTTGGTGTTGAGGCATTATTAATATAAGTCATCGGCGAGGTTCGGCGATAGATCTCCTCATCCTTCCATGGGTCGCTCCCCAAATAGAAACGGGTGAAATGAGTAATATCTGTATTAACGTAGTAAGTCATCCAGTTTGAAATACCCGCTCCGACAGAGATAGCTTTGAACCGGTTGCTGTAGGTCGCACAAAAAGCGGATATATAGCCGCCTTGACTCCAGCCTAATATCCCAACTTTGTCACGATCAACATTCCTGTTTTCAATGAGATAATCCACACCTGAAATGACATCCTCATAATCGCCAAGACCTAATTTCCGAAAATTAGCTTTCCTAAAAGCCTCCCCATATCCCGCACTGCCTCTGTAATTGGGTTCTAAGACAAGGAAGCCCTTTTCAACGAAAGATTCGACCGGCTGATATTTGTTCATTGTAGGGATGGCAAGAGACGTGCCGGCCGGTCCACCATGGACGGCGAGAATAAGCGGATAGCTTTTTGAGGCATCATAGTCCACAGGCTTAGATAAGATCCCTTCAATCTCCAATCCATCACGTGTCCGCCAATGTATCACTTCTTTTTGACTTTTTACTTTCCCCTCGTAAAGCTTATATTGCTCAGTAATCGCTTGACCGTCCACATAGACTTCAAGCGGTTTTTCTGAAGTCGCCTTCACACAAACAAATTGCTTGCCATCGTTCGTTATGGAGCTATTTAAGGCAACGGAATCTTCCTCGGCAACTAATGACGTCAACTCGCCTTCCTCCGTCACCAAACCAGCTAGGTAGTTAGTTCGATTCTGCCAGCTGATTAAGATTCCTGCCATGGTCCAGCGAATCGGGCTCACATTCTCATCAATTGACTTCATAGGCAGGCTAGTCTCTTTGGAATGTAAATCATAAATTTCTAAAGTTTCATTATTAAAAAATGCCTTTTCCTCTAAATAACGAGTGTAGCATAGCTTAGAACCATCTGGAGAGAAAAGGACACGTGTTCCGGCAAGGAGCGATGTGAGGTCCAAAGGTGTCACTTCTTTAGTCCGAATATCTAGCATGTAGGCCTTTGATTCTTGGTAGTCAATCATTCTCGATGAGGGGGCTGCTGTAAAAACAATGGTTTCATGAGTTGGGGAAATATCAAAATCGTGAATATAGACATCTAAGGTGATATTGAATGGACTAACCGCCTCGAGCTCATCCTTTTCTTTTAAATCTTTAGGGAGTGACTGAGTACGTTTGGCGCTTTCGAGACCGACATAGACTAAATCATTAAATTGAAAATCCTGATCGACATACGTAAATTCACCATAAAGCTCTTTTCGTTTTTTCATCCTTTCAGTTTCAGGACGCTTTGCTATAAAGTAAATTCCCTTCCCATCAGGTGACCATTTGAAACGATCAACACCTTGCTCTGAATGGGTGACTTGAATCGATTCGGTTGTCCCACAGGTATGTATAAACAGTTGTTTTTTCTTCTTTTCCCCTTCTCCAACAGGACTTATATAAGCAAGTGTCTGCGAATCGTTCGAGAATCTCGGGCTCATGCTTTCATTTTGACCTGCTGATACCGGGTAGCTGTTACCTGATTTTACATGGTAAAGCCAAACATGCTGCGGATAAGTATTCTCTTCCCAATCCGTCGTTTGTTTGACATACGCGACATACTCCCCATCATCACTAATGGAAGTATCTGTATACATCGGCAAAGACACGATTTCCTCTATCGATAAATAGCTAACCTTCTTACTCATCATATCCCTCCTAAAATTATCCTATGGTATTCAATTCGACACCCACCTTCCATTCCTTTTTTTCTAAGAGAAATAACGGTTGTAAAATATAAAAAAAGTGCCCCCTCAAAAGTTAACTTGGGGCACCTTTTTATCAATAAACGCACTTTAATTTTCTTCACTAGTTGTTTTAATAATAAACTTATCTATATCAGTAATAATGGTTTTTAAGACATCAATGGATTTTATAGGGTCATCATCGTTGTCAAGACTATGATTTACACCCTTTAGTAGTTTTGATTGGATAGTTTCATTATTTCTTAGTTTTAAAAACAATTCCTCTGTGTAAAAGTGGTCATTATCACCGATAAAGCATAGCCCTTCATGTTTATTCTTAATCATAGCTTCATACACTTCATTGCAATTTAATATTGGCGTTAACCAAATGACTTTTGCATCCTTAAAAACGTCCTTACTCAAAAGAGAACTCAAAGCGATAGTGCCTAATGACTTTCCTATAAAGTAAAAATTGTTATAAAAGTTGGTTTCAAGAACCGTATCTATTACTTTTCTTGAATCGAATTTTACAGCAGTATATAATTCTTCAGAACTAAAATCATTATAAAATTCATGCTTGTACGGATAGTTTACTTCTAAAATATCGATGGAATGATTGAAGAAAATATCCGATGAATAATGGAACACGGGACTGTTAACGGTATAACCAGACCCTGGGAGTAAAATGGCTAGATCCTTTGAATGATTTGTTTTTCCATACAATGTGTACGGTATCTTCATTCCTTTGTATCCGTCTACGCTACTGTTTATAAATTTCACGTTATATCCCCCTCCCATTTTTTATATTTAATTTTACTTCGATAAGAATAACACCATATATTCTATTCTTTAAGTATCGCTTATATAGTGAAACAAGTTCATTGGTAGTATTCACTTTTCAAAAGTCCATACACGTTTACATCTTCATAGTTGCCTAAAAGGAGTCTATTCTGTTTCAACATTCCTTCTTTTTTTAATCCGTTTTTTTCCAAGACCTTAATTGAGGCCTTGTTTTTAGATAAGGCTGATGCACAAATTTTATTTAAATTCAGTTCATTAAACCCAAAGAAAATCAATGCGCGAACTGCCTCACTTGCATATCCCTTACCCCAATAATTTCTACCCATCCAATAGCCCAACTCGCCTTTATTATTATTCTTATCAATTCTTATGGTAATCGTCCCTATTATTTCATTTGATTCTTTTTGATAGATTGCGAAAGGATATTCTATTCCCTTACTTATTAGTTCCGGCTGGGAAGCCACCCAATCTTGTGCCATCTCCAATTTGTACGGATGTGGAAGACCTAATATATCGGCTAGCTCTTTGTTGTTCGCTAATTCTGCAATTCTAGGGGAGTCTTCCACCTTAAACGGTTGTAAATATAATCGTTCACTCTCTAAAATCACGC
Organism: Pullulanibacillus sp. KACC 23026; assembly: GCF_029094525.1. Classification (NCBI taxonomy): domain Bacteria; kingdom Bacillati; phylum Bacillota; class Bacilli; order Caryophanales; family Sporolactobacillaceae; genus Pullulanibacillus; species Pullulanibacillus sp. KACC 23026. The sequence goes on from NZ_CP119107.1 coordinate 4,585,836, forward strand.
TTTTCACCTCTATTTCAAGTAAATTCAGTGTTCGTTAAACCGAATATTCTATACTTTAGAATAGCATTATTTTCCTTTTTATGTTAGAAAAAATTCACTATGCTTCCCTTTGGCGAGAATTAGGTAAAGATTTTAAGAGAGTAGTAAATGTCCCTTTTCTATACATAAAAACACATGGTTTGCGAATATCACTTTGGAATCAATTCAGTTCTGTGAAAATGTTGCTAGAAAGTTTATAGACATTTTAATATTAAAAGGCCCAATTTCTCAGTACTCTACTAAGAAATTGGACTTTTTTAGTTGCTTCAGATTGTTAGCTCCTATTTGTTATTTGCAAAAAAAACTTCCAATAAACTAAACAAATAAAAATACAAAGCCAAGATATTAATCCAAATACAGTAACGATCATGGTTTCTGACCAATTATATTTTAATCTAAAATGAAAATGGATGGGGGTAAATCTAAAAAGTCTTTTTCCTGTTAGTTTAAAAAATAAAACTTGCAGAATAACGGATAATTGTTCTACGAAGAAAATAAAAAATAGGATTGGAATTAAAAGCTCTACTTTTTCATAAACAGCGAGGAAGGAAAGCGAGCCCCCAATTGCCATTGAACCTGTATCTCCCATAAAAGCTTTAGCAGGGAAAATATTAAAAATAAGAAAGCCTAATAGGCACCCAATCATAATTAAACAAAACAATTTCACTTCTAATCTGTCTGAGATTATAAAAAAGAAAAAATAAACCGGAATGGATACGACTCCCAACAAGCCATCCAATCCATCCGTAAAATTAATAGCATTGGCCGATCCTACAATAAATAAAGTGATGATTGCAAAATATAACGCAGTTGGTAAATCCAATGAGATATTTTTATACAAATCAATTGTGGAATTGATTTCTTGTCCATAAACAAGATAAAAAAGTAATAGGACCGTGAAAGCAAATTGTAAGACTAACTTGGTTTTACCTGATATTCCTCCTGGATCTTGTCGTGATGCTTTCCAGAAATCATCTATAAAACCGACAAAGCTAAATAAAAGGTATGTACTTATTAAGAAAAGCATTGTTGGTGTTTGAAGGTAAAAAAGCGCTAACAGAATCCCTACGAAAAAAATACTTCCATACATTAAAGGGGTACCCTTTTTTAATTGATGGTCAGAGGGTAACTCTTTCCTAATGGGTTGGGTAAGCTCCAGCTGCTTTAATAGCGTAATTAGCAAGGGTGAAAGGATAACCACAGATGTAAATGCTATCAATCCTGGGGTGATGAGTCTAATCACTTTTTTATAACTCCTCTCCTTTATTCTAATTACTAGTTGCTCCTTTAAAATCCCATTCAGTTTGTAGAATGGCCCCTTTTTAAGACGGACGAGTTATTCAACTATTATAAAATATGCCTAAAAAAGGTTTAAAGAATAAAAGTTTCAAATTTAATATCCCCTTTTGAAATTCCTTTTACAGGGGGCTTAATCCTACTAAGCATAAAAAAACACCGACTACAAGGTCGATGCCTTTACTAATATTCCAATTTTCTATCCGAAATGGTTGTGCTTTAACAATAAAATTGGCACATCAATGACTCCGCACGAATCTGACGCAATTAATCGTTGCAAGTCAGTTCATGAAATAGGCATGGTATTTTTTATGAAAAATATGTTCACTATCTGGTTAGCTGGGGATTCTTCCGGTTGACTCTCTTTCATTTCGTAATGCCAAGACTTTGTTTAAACGCGAATATTTCTTCAACAGCTCGATCATATCCGCCTGCCTCACGAAAGGAATCCCGAACATCCATGCATACCTGCTTGAATGACGGATCCTCGAGCACTTGTCTTGTTGCCTCTCGGAGCTCTCCCGCCATCAAGTCTTCCTGGTTGAGGTGGATTCCCGCACCGATTTCAGCCACACGTCGCGCAATAACCGGTTGGTCGATGCTTTGTTGAGGAATCACAATCAGCGGCACACCGTAATAAAGACCTTCACTCGTGCTGTTCATACCACCGTGCGTGATAAACACTTTTGCATGTTGCAGCACTTCAAGCTGCGGGACGTAATTATAGACAGCAAAATTTGCGGGAATATCTCCCAACTCCTCTATTTGGGTTTGTCTGCCGATGGACAAAATTACTGTATATTTAGTAGTTGCAAACGCCTCAAAGCAGAGTTTATAAAAATCGATTGCCTGACCAGCCACTGTACCGAGTGAAATGTAAATCAGATTATCCAAGTCCACATGAGAAAAATCAAACTGACCGTGTGAGCGTGAAGCGACCGACGGCCCAACAAACTTGTACGATTCATCGAAGCTTTCTCCATCGGGCTGGAAGTGTTTAGACGTGTAGACAAGGGTCAAAGGTGCAGGATTGAAGAAAACCTCATAAGTAGATTCAACTCGCACATTGTATTTCGCTTGGACGTGAGTGACCTGCTGTTGAAACTCCTGCTGTGCAAGCTCATTCATGTCTTCTGTAAATCGCCTAGAGAGGTGGTCTTGAAAATGGTCAAAGTTGTTTCGTTGAAAAGCAAAACTTGTGCACGAGTTGATCGCTGGCAGGTCAAGTGTTTGGGCGATCAGATGCCCACAGCCAAACTTAGAATCATGAATGATGTAATCAAACTGTTTTCCTTTGGTTTGTTCCAGAAAACTGGGAATAACGATGTCAGCGGTGCGTAAAAGACCTGCCACCTGGCCCCATGGATTAAGGCTCCACGGACTAACCTTTCCGGCACTTAATGCTTCAATGAACTTCCCTGCATCGTAGGTGATCACATCCGCACCTGTTGGCTCAACACGATCACGAAATGGCTCCATCGTAAAATAAACGACTTCTTCTCCACGACGTATCAGTTCTTGGACCACTCCAAGTGTGGGATTGATATGCCCTTCAGAGCCACCATTAATAAGTAAAACACGTGCCATACTTATCACCTTTTCGTAGTTAATCGACCTTCAAAAACCGATGGAAAAATAAACTGTGTTATAGGCAAGGACAAAAAAATTCAGACGATGTCAAACACAAGTTTGTCGTTCAAGCAGACCCGAAATACTGTACTTGCTAAATCCGTTTTGAGCCACGCAATCTCAACAGCCTTAAGCCCAGAAAGCCGACTCCAGCTTTAGAGACCAGAGAGAAAAAAACGCTCGACATGACCTCCATACAATTTTATCAAATGGCATCTTGGCCCCACAACGGACTTATCAGATTTCGTATTCAGCCAAAACCTGATTATTTCTATATAAGCAAAAAGCCACAATCAGTTTACTGTTCTGATTGTGACCCCAACATTAACAAGGCTGTGTTTTTTTCTTTTTAGCTTCTGCCACTAAATTTTCAAATAAAGTAAGCATTGAAGAATTCGTAGCAGCCATCATTTCTGGATGCCATTGGACGCCCAGAATATAGCTATCACCGACATACTCAATTGCTTCAACGATACCATCAGCAGCCTTGGCTGTCACTTTAAAACCAGGTGCTATATCTTTAAGGGCCTGATGATGGAATGAGTTGACCCTGCTTGTTTCACCAAGGATGTTACTCAATTGGGATTGGGGCTCAATTGTAATAGTATGAGTGGCTAAGCTTGGTGATGAATACTGATTATGTTTAATGTAACATCCATCAACATAAGAAAGATCTTGGTGTAGTGACCCACCAAAGGCTACGTTTAGGATTTGGATTCCTCGGCAGATAGCGAACACTGGTTTTTTTTGTGCCAGCATTTGGCGAATTAATAACATATCAAACTGATCTCTTTCTGGGAAGATCCCCCCGAGTTTCTGAAGTGGTTCCTCATTGTAGAAAACAGGAGAAACATCCTGGCCTCCGGATAGAACTAAACCGTCAAGATTCTCAACTTGATGTTTAATAACCTCTTCATCATAAACAAGCGGTATCATATAAGGAACTCCACCAGCTTTGACCACTGATTGAATATAATTATCGTTTACATATGCTCTTGTATAACCAGGCCATCGGCCACTCTGATCTATAATATGGCTGCCTGATACACCGATTATGGGCTTCATTTATCGTCAATCCTATCTCAATTAAAATGGTTGAAGTGCCTTTAGTCCCTTAATTTATCCTGGGAATGATATAGAATTATTTTTCAAAAAGGTTTCCCCTAATTTTGATATTGTTGTTCCTGCCCGGCCTTGTCTGACATTTACTAACCCTAATTCCTGTAGAACTTTTAAACGTTGTCTAAGCTGTTGCTCTGTTAACTCTATGGTACTGCTCTCGTAAAGCATCTTCTCCAATGATTTCCTCCCGTATGAGGAAAAGTTCTCTTTTCCCTGTAAAAGTATTTTTAGAATATGGAGGCTTTCTTCTAAAAAGCCATGCTGTTCAATCACATAAATCATGTGACTATTATCCTTATCCTCTAAAATAGCATTCTCTAAAATCTCTCCTCCTTGTACAGGAAAATGGGTACTTAATCCGCCTTCGTTAGACAGATAAACCAAGGATCTCATATAAAGAAACATCACGTCTTCATGGCTATCATAAGACAATCCCAATGTGTTGATTATTGAAAATACAGTACCCAAATCCAACACTCTTGTACCAACGTCAATTACCTTTTTGAAGAAAGATGGTACTAAATCTCGTTCACCAGGAGTCACAATATAATCTATTTCTTTGTCAATTGGATAATCAGGATAATAAGGAATGAAATGATGTTCAAAAACAATTTTGTTTAAGTTTTCTACCGTTTCATCTGTGTTTTGCTTTTGGTCATTTACAACTAAAATAGTTTGACCTTTAGGTAGTTCCATCAGTTCTTTAATATTAAAGGTGTTAACAGCTCTTTTTGCAAAAATAACAGGAATATCCTTTGGTAAGAACCCCTTCACTAATTGGTATATAAATGTTCCCGATAAAAGGATCGCATCAGCCATTTTGTACGAGTCATGATTAAGTTCTTTTACAGTAACAGAGCTTACAGAAATCCTATCTCTGAACAAATCTTTTATTTGCACAGATAAGATTTTGAGATATTTTTCTTGAATAGCAATAACTAGAAGGTGCTTCCTGTTCTTCATTTACATCCATCCTATCTCTGCCCTATTGGTATAGATGACAGGATACAAAATGCCCATCTTTAATTTCTTTAATTTGCGGAACAACTGTACGGCAAACATCCATAGCCACTGGACAACGTGTGTGGAATAGACACCCGCTTGGAGGATTTGATGGACTAGGAATATCTCCTCTAAGGACAATTCGTTCTCTTTTGATTTTGGGATCAGGAATAGGTACCGCTGAAATAAGTGCCTCAGTATATGGGTGTAATGGTTTTTTATAGAGCGACTCTTTATCCGCCAATTCTACTAATCTGCCAAGGTACATAACACCAATCCGATGACTAATATGTTCAATAACGCTCAAATCATGGGCAATAAAAAGATATGTTAAACCCATCTCTTCTTGAAGGTCTTGAAGCAAGTTTACAATCTGTGATTGTATGGAAACGTCAAGTGCAGAGACAGGTTCATCTGCAATAATCAATTTAGGATTGATGGCAAGTGCCCTGGCAATCCCAATTCTTTGTCTCTGGCCTCCGCTAAACTCGTGTGGATATCTCTTGGCCTGTTCAGCATTTAACCCCACAAGATCCATTAATTCTGCAATACGACGAGAAATTTTATCCCGGTCATACCCATGAATAATTAAAGGCTCGGCAATAATGTCTCGAACCTTCATCCGCGGATTAAGTGAAGCATAAGGATCTTGAAATACCATCTGAAAATCCTTGCGTACTTCTCTGAGTTTCTTAGGTGACATTTTAGTGAGGTCATCACCATTAAAAATAATTTGGCCTTCTGATGGTTCAATAAGACTCATGAGCATTCTGCCAGTGGTTGACTTTCCACAACCGGATTCTCCGACCAGACCTAGGGTTTCCCCTTGATTAATTTCAAATGAAACACCGTCAACAGCTTTTACATATTGCTTCTTTGAAAACAGTCCACCTTTAACAGGAAAATGTTTTTTTAAATTTTTAACTTCAACAAGTGGTGCGGGCATATTAAACACCTTCCTTCGTTGGCTCAGTTTGATACAGCCAGCAACGACATTTATTCCCAGTATCATCCATTAATAAATTGGGTTCTTTCTCCCAACATAGCTCCATAACCTTTGAACAGCGCGGGGCAAAACTGCAACCCCTTGGCATATTTGTAGGACTCGGAACATTTCCTGGAATAGATCCCAGACGGTCTCTCTTCTCATTTAGTTTTGGGGTGGAAGCCAATAGTCCTTGAGTGTAAGGATGTTGTGGATTATCAAAGATTGAAAGCACATCACCTTCCTCAACCACTTTTCCTGCGTACATAACCACTACACGGTCACACATTTCGGCAACAACGCCTAGATCGTGTGTAATAAGAAGAACGGATGTCTCATTTTTTTCATTTAAGTCCTTCATTAGTTCAAGGATTTGCGCTTGAATGGTGACATCAAGTGCAGTAGTCGGCTCATCTGCAATCAAAAGCATTGGCTCACAAGACATGGCCATGGCAATCATAACTCTTTGACGCATCCCGCCGGATAACTGATGGGGATATTCATTGTATATTTCCTCTGCTCTTGGGATCCCCACCAGTTTGAGCATATCGATTGTTCTTTTCTCGGCTTCTTTTTTAGATAGATTCATATGAAGTTCAATGGCCTCTCTTATTTGCTTGCCAATTTTGTGAACTGGATTCAGAGAGGTCATGGGTTCTTGGAAGATCATGGCGATATCGTTACCACGAATTTTTCTCATTTCCCGTTCTGAGACATCTAATAGGTTTTTTCCATTGAAAGTAATCGAACCACCCATCGTTTTGGCACTTGTATCATGTAATAGTTTCATGATGGAAAGCGAAGTAACACTTTTACCAGAACCAGATTCTCCCACGATGCCTACAGTTTCCCCTTTATTGACTGTAAAGGAGACGCCATCTACGGCAGGAATTGGCCGACCATCACTAAAGAAATAGGTTTTAAGATCATTGACGTCTAATAATGTCATTTCCTGATTCTCCTCCCGTCTTTTATTCCTTAATTTTTGGATCTAGTGCATCACGCAAGCCATCACCTAATAAGTTGAATACTAGAACTGCGAAGAAAATAGCAAGACCAGGAAAGATAGCGACATAAGGTGCTGTATTTAAATAGTCTCTACCCGAACTTAGCATGGCTCCCCACTCAGGTGTTGGCGGCTGGGCTCCCAATCCCAGGAAACTAAGACTTGCCGCAGTAAGAATGGCGTTGCCAATCCTCATAGTAAAATATACGATGATACTGGAGAGGGTCCCAGGAAAGATGTGTTTCCAAATTAATCGGCGATTTGAAGCTCCCATTGATTTTGTCGCTTCTACATAAAGGGCTGCTTTTACTGACAGTGTCGTACTTCTTACAATTCGAGCAAATGTAGGGATACTAAAGATAGCTACGGCAATAACCACGTTTGTTAACCCTGGTCCGAGGATGGCTATAATTCCAATCGCGAGAATAATACCAGGGAAGGCAAATAGGACATCACAAATTCTCATGATCAGGCTGTCAATCCATTTACCATAGAATCCACTGATAAGCCCCAATATGGTTCCACCAACTGCCCCTAAGAAAACAGAAAAGAAACCAATAAACAGTGAAATACGTGTTCCAACAAGAATCCTGCTAAAAATATCCCTGCCATAGGCATCTGTTCCTGCCCAATGCTTTGCTGAAGGCCCTTGTAAGACCGAGTTATAATCAAAAGCACTTGAAGCATATGGCGCAATTAATGGTCCAAGGATAGCAATTATTATAAGAACTATAACAAAAAAACTAGATACTAATGCCATTTTTTGTTTTTTGAACTTTTTCCAAAAATCAGTAAAGGGAGTTTCTATTTTTTCCTTTTTATCAATCATTGGCTTTGGTGTGTATATTTGTTTTTGTAACTCTGCCACAAGTTCTCCCTCCTTTAATTGTAGCGTATTTGTGGATTGAGAATGCCATATAGTACATCAACAATCAGATTGATTAGTAGAAATTCGAGTGAAAATAATAGCATCTCAGCTTGAATAACAGGGTAATCCCGAAAAGCAATAGAATCAATCATTAATCTCCCCAGTCCTGGCCAACTGAAGACCGTCTCTACAACCACTGAACCTCCAAGGAGAAAACCAAATTGCAAACCGGTCATTGTGACAACAGGAATGAGCGCATTTTTTAAAGCATGGTCCCAAATAACTTTTCGTTCCCATAAGCCCTTTGCCCGGCTAGTCCTAACATAATCCTCCTTTAATACTTCCATGAGTGATGAACGTGTAAATCGGGCAATGACAGCCGCAATCCCCAAACCTAAAGTAAGTGAAGGAAGAATATAACTTTTCCAGGACTCAAGTCCACCGGTTGGCAGCCAGCCAAGTTTAACAGAAAAAAGCTGCATAACCATAAGCCCTAACCAAAACGAAGGTAATGAAATCCCTGAAACCGCTGCGGCCATTCCGGTGAAATCCTGCCACTTATTTCTTTTGGTTGCAGAAATAACACCAACTAATAGACCGGCAATCACAGCCCAGACAATGCTTAACAGGCTCAGCCAAAGGGTAGGCATAAATCTCTGAGCAATCATGTTTGTAACTGGTTGCTTAGTTTTAAGAGACGTTCCTAAATTCCCATGGAGAATATGATTAATAAAAGTAAAGTATTGCTGAATCAATGGTTTATCTAAACCTAAGCTCTTTCGAACAGCAGCAACATCTTGTGCTGTAGCATCTTGTCCTGCAACAAGTCGAGCGGGATCACCAGGAATCAGATGAACAAACAGAAAGATAAAGATTGATATAACAATGAGTATTGGGATAATTCCCAGTAAGCGGCGAACAATGTACTTAAGCATCTTCTTATTATCCCACCTTTAAAAATTAGAAATAGGAGAATGAAGCGCTAATTCATGAATTAGCGCTTCATTTTTGATCATTGTTGAATTTCAGCGTTAGTTACATCAAGTGAACCATCTGGTAATAAGTAGGCACCTTTAAGGTAGTCATGTGTTGCATAGATGGTATCATCAACGTCTAATGCAGCCCAAGGTGCATCATTCCAAATTATTTTTTGCATTTGGTCATAAGCCGCTTTACGTTTGGTTGGGTCAGCTGTCTTTAGGGCATCTTGAATTAAGCTGTCCACTTGATCGTTCTTGTAATAAGCTGTGTTATAAGAACTTGGAGGGAAGGAGTCTCCTGAAAGCAGTGGACGAATACCCCAGTCAGCATCACCCGTAGATGGTGACCAGCCACCATAGTACATTTCAATTTGAGCCTTCTTAGGATCTTGTACTCCCCAAATCTTATCAGACATTGTACCGGATTCCATTGGAACTACATTTACTTTGATATTAACTTGCGCCAATTGCTGTTGGATGAACTCCATAGCTTTTGTAGACGCAGAAGTATTACTACCCCACAGAGTTGTCGTGAAACCGTTAGGATAGCCGGCTTCCTTCAGCAATTCTTTTGCTTTGGCTAAGTTGAAAGTGTATGGTTGTTGCTCAGAATAAAATTGTGTGTTAGGAGCAATGACTGATTTCATTGGATCAGCATAACCGTTCATAACGACTTTAATGAAAGCATCTTTATTAATTGCATAGTTGATGGCCTGTCTGACCTTAACATTATTAAATGGTTTTTTGTTGACGTTCATGGAGAGGTAGCGAACAATGATGGATGGCTTTGCAACAACACTAATGCCATTTTTACCATTTACGCTCTTCGCTTGTTCTGTTGGTACTGGATAAATCATATCAGCTTCACCTGTCTGGAGCATTGCAATACGTGAACCATCCTCTGGAGTTGGTTTAAATGTAATGCTGTCTAGTTTAGGCTTGCCTTTCTGCCAGTAGTCTGGATTTTTTACTACTTTTAAATGATCACCGGGGACCCACTCAGCAAATTTATATGGGCCAGTACCTACTGGATGTTTCGCAATGTCGTTACCATATTTTTTCAAAGCGGTTGGACTAATCATCATAGCTGCTGGGTGAGCAAAGTTATTAATCATCGCACCAAAAGGCTGACTTAGGATAACTTTAACTGTGTAATCATCCACAACCTTAGTTTCCTTTACCATGGCAAACAGGCTGTGACGCTTTAATTTACTGTTAGGGTCTGCCAAACGGTCGATATTTGCCTTTACTGCTTCTGCATTAAATGGCGTACCATCTTGAAATTTGATACCTTTTTTAAGTTTGAAGGTAAATTCCGTTGCATTAGCGTTGGCAGAATAACTTTTAGCCAATACTGGAACAATTTTCATATCCTTATCAAAACCAACGAGACCTTCATACATGGTTTTCTCTGCTGAAAAGGATAATGTGTCATTTGTATCATGAGGGTCAAGGCTGACAAAATTATCAGAGACTCCAATAGTGATATCTTTGTTATTTTTGGTAACTTTCTTTGCGGAACTACCACTTGAACCACCGCCAGTACCCGTTGAACCCGCGTTTGTTGATTTTGAACTGCATCCTGCCAATGCCAGCATGAGGACGAGCAAAATCGCCATTAATCCGAAAAGAGACTTTTTCATGGTTTTCCCCCAATCATGATTTAAGTAGTGTAATAGATTATATTTGTCCAATATAACCTATTAAACCCTATTTTCAATCAAGAGTAACTATTTTGTCAATTAAAATATATATCATTATTAAAATTTTTAGATAAATATAAAGGAAAGGGTTATCCAAACCATTTGGAAATGTTTTCATTCCCTAAAAAGAGCACTAATGTTATATTGGTATTAATTGGTTGTAAACGGTTATATTGTATAAAGATTGAAAATTCAACAAAATAAAAGAAGGGAAGAAGGCAATTGATTACAATTATAAAAAACGGTGAAGTCTATGCCCCTGAGCCTTTAGGTATAAAATCTGTTTTAATAGTGGATGGAAAAATCGCCAAAATTGGTGAGATTGATGAGTCACTCTACCAAAAGCTTGATCTTCCTGTAGAAGTCATTGACGCCTCAGGTGATGTCGTTGTCCCTGGTTTTATTGACCCACATGTTCATTTAATCGGTGGTGGGGGGGAAGGCGGATTTGCAACAAGAACACCTGAACTTCAACTGACTGATTTGACAACAGCAGGTATAACCACTGTTGTTGGTTTATTAGGAACAGACGGGACAACCCGTCATATGACATCTCTTCTTGCTAAAGCAAGGGGTCTTGAAGAAGAAGGGGTCACTACATACATTTATACAGGTAATTATCATGTCCCCACACCCACCATTACAGGATCGGTAAAAGATGACGTGATTCTCATTGATAAGGTCATTGGTGCAGCTGAGATTGCCATATCGGACTCCAGAGGGGCACAGCCCTCTTTACATGAATTAGCTAAATTGGTAGCTGAAGCACGCATTGGGGGATTACTTAGCAAAAAAGCCGGTGTCACCCATTTTCATACCGGTCCTGGAAAGGAGAAACTTGGCCTCTTACATCAGCTTCTGGAGAAATTTGAAATCCCCCCTATCCAACTGTATGCAACCCACATTACAAGAAGCCAGGAATTAGTTGATGATGCTATTGCTCTTGCCAATAAAGGCTCATACGTGGATATCACTTGTAGTAAATCAACCCCTGAGTGGATTGCTTATTTCAAAAAGCACGGAGGAGATTTATCACACCTAACCTTGTCCTCAGACGGCAATGGCAGTTTGCCCGTATTTGATGACAAAGGGCAATTTATTGGATTAGGTGTAGCAAGTCCCTATACTTTATTTGAACAGGCCATGGAAACAGTAAGAACACAGGATCTTCGGCTAGAGGAAGTTCTTCCATTAATCACTTCAAATACTGCAACCGTTTTGAAATTGACCTCTAAAGGAAGGTTAGCGGAAAATTATGATGCAGATGTTGTGGTAATGCAAAAGGGAACCTATGCCCTTCGACACGTTTATGCCAAAGGAAAGAGGATGGTGGAAGAAGGACTAGCTGTTGTAAAGGGGACATTTGAAAAATAATAGTCAGGCAATCCCATTTAAGTGAAACTGGGATTGCCTTATTTATAAAGGATAAATTTAAGGACCTAACATACTTTATACTAATATGTTGGGTCCTTTCTTACTAAGAGTTCTATTCTTTTTATGAAAAATAAGCAAACATCTCCTATCTTTTAGTTAAAGTCACTATCCTCAAAGATAAAAAATATATAACTTTTTATTTTTATATTCAATGGGCTTTCCAACATTTTTTTGATCACTTATTCCACAATTTTGCCTATACGGAATATCCAACTGTATTTTTTAAGCAATTATTTTAGAAAATTCTTTGTTTGAAATGAATCTTCTCTACTGTCATTCAATACAAACCATCCAATTAAAACAACCCTGTTTGCAAAAGCAGCCATTTACAAGTACAAAAAAAGTACCGGCCATTTGACCGATACTTTTTATAAACAATTAATTGAGTACCATCTTTTTTTGTCCGAGTACAATTTGTAGCTTTGGAATAAAGTTCGATCAAAAATGCGCCACAAAAATTGATTTTATAATAGTAAAAACCCACGCGTTTTGAACAAAGATTGATCAAAATGCGTGGGTTTGATTTATAGATTGTGAAAGTTTTTATAAAAAAGATTGATTATTCCTAACTTTAATCCAATATTATCACATAGTAATTTTGAATCTACTCTAAAATTAAAAAAACTGAGATCTCCAATAAAAATGAGTTCTCAGCTTTTTTCTAATAACGTACATAAACTACTTACTTTTTTGGACGTATCAATGTTTTATGAGAAAACACAATATGTTTTTTTAAAGTTATTAGACATGCACTTAGATCAGTAAAAAGATGTTAGTTCTAAAAATAAAATTGCTAACGTGGATATTAGATTGAGAAAGGAGGTATTGCAAATTTTAACGGAATTACCCAAAATTGTTGTTCTGTGTTTTGGAATTACCGAATTAGTCAGAGATATATTATCGAGAATCTGATACTGGTAATGAGCAAGTTGAGCTGAGGGTAATTACTATCCTCAGCTTGATTTGTTTAAAACAGTACTACTATGAAAGCTTTTTATTAAACTATTGTAGGTTTGAAAGAAAGTTAAGATTTGAATAGATTTTCAAGTGTAAATAAAAGTATAACTATCAATAAGCCCTTGCAGTGAAAATATTAATAATCATTTCTTTAATGAATTTTTAAACGTCGAGACAAGTATTTGTTCCGAATCATTTTTAATTGAAATATATCTTTTTCATCTAATTCCTTCAACACTATCCCATCCACATAATCAACTATCTTTTCGAGCTTCTCGTTATTTCTAAACATTAAATCTAATTTTTCAACATCATACTCATCAATTTTTTTATAAGGCATGCTTAGTGACTTAAATTCACTTGGTACTAATTCACAAACGCCACCACCGTAAAAACGCCCCTGATATTCACAAAGAGTAATAGTTAAAGAATTATAAAAACAAAAAGCAATGGAAGAAGCATCAAAATTTTTGTTCAGTCTTATGTTATATGCAATATCTGTAGTGTAAACTCCAGCTTTATTAACAATAATCCTAGGCAACTGATTATATCTTTTAAAAAACATCAAATCCCCGTATTTAATAATAGGTACGTCATACCAACGTTTTCTTTTAGCGCACTTATATCTTAGATTAAACCCTTGATCAATACCAGTTAATAAATATGCTTTTAATTCTTTGCTGAAATTTGAGTAGTCAATACTATTTAAATTTAACATAGAAGTATTTTTATTATTGTCAACTGCACTTTCAAAGTCTCTTTTTGTTAGTATTAGTATACTGTTGATGGTTGTGCTTTTTTGTATTATGGGAATAGTATTCTCTTTACTTTTCAATTTTTCTGTAAGTAATTTATTAATAATAAAAAAATTATTTGCTCCAGTAACGATCCCTGGTGATATGTGCCCAAACTCTGCCACTTTTATATATTTATTAGATAATTTTACTAATAACTCAATTTCATTATCATTAAGTATTGCGTTTGACCACTTTTTTAATGGCTTATTTCTTTTAATTTCACTCTCTTCAATAGGATGAAAGTCATCAATACTTTTTACAGTAGTATATCTTACGATTGGTTCTTTATCCTTTTGTTCATTGCTCATATAAACTAAACAAACATCTTGTTGAATTTCAGGAAAGACACTCTCTTGGAATGTAGTTATATGAATAAAATTGAACATTTCTTCAAGAAATGTTCTTAATTTTTCCGCATAATGAACTTGTAAGAATTCAAATGGCAGAACAAAAAAAATAGCCCCTTTCGACTTATCCAACAATTTCAATGCACCTAAGACAAAAGATACCCATGTATTCTGAAACAATTCTTCTGATAAAGACCAATGTCTTATAGTTTTTAAGTTTATTTCTCTTTCCTCTACAGACAAATTTTTTTTTGCTATATATGGCGGGTTTCCTATTATTAAATCATATTGTTTATCACATTCCATTGCATACTTCATAAAATTATCACAAATTAATTCTGATGAACCTAGCTTTTTATCTTTAAGGATATTTATTTTTTGCTGATCTATCTCAACTGCGTCAATAGACAATTCTTTATATTTTACTAATTCCTCTAAAAACCTTCCATCTCCAACTGACGGCTCTAATATTTCATTTACCACATTTTTTTTTATAGCGTAGTCACACATGTACTTAACTAGAGGTTTAGGAGTATAAAAAGATCCTGTCTTCTTTTGATCCATTTTACTCTCCTATTCCTAACAAATACTCTAAAAGACCATCAAGCTCTTCCTGAATGCTCATAAATAGTTCTAACTCTTGTATCTTAAGGTTGCTTTTTCTTTTAATTTGATATAATGTTTCTTTTCTTTTATTTAGTTCCATACACTTCCATACTATATCTGTTGGCCGAAGATCAAACTTAAAGACTTGATGCATGTACTTACCAACCTCAGTATAATGTTCTATTGATCCTATTGAATTTCTACCTAAATGGTTATCAAATTCTTCTGATGTTGGATCAATAAAACCTCGTATACCATCATGACACAAGTTTTTATTTTCAGTTGGCCACTTTTTACTTTTTTTCCTGTTACAAGTAAAACAAGAAAAGACAAGATTATTATAATCAGTTTCTCTGTCGATATCTGTAGATACAGGTACAAAGTGGTCAATTTCAAAGCCCTTTCTAGAAACCACCATATGTTTTCCACAATATCCACATAGTTGAGAAAAATCCTCCTTGAGAGATTCTCGATACTTAGAATAATGATTTTCTACAGGAAAGTCTTTCCTTCTCTTTATTTTTATTTCCCCATGGACTCTATATCTAGTAGCTGTCTCCATAACCCTACTCCCTATTTATGTCGATAAACCGATCTAATTTTGCCATTAGATTATCAACTTTTTTATGCACCTCTGTTTTTAATAACTCTGTTGAAATATCATCAACTTCTCCATAAGATTTCAAAATTTTATACAGATGCAAAAAAGTTTCCTCATCTTCAGAATTTATAATATCGGATTCTCTTTTCCGAAATAATGTTTCATACTCTGATAAATGAATTTCCAATCGATTACGGAATACAAATACTGCTTGTTTTATGATATCACAAATTTCACTAATATCATCACTAGACATAATATTTCGATCCAAAATCAGGTTCTTAACGACTAAATTCTCATCTTTAGAATCCTCTGGATAATTTGTCAATATTAAACAAGGTAAATCAGGGAGCTTACTATTAATATAGGCAACAACTTTAGTTCCATGAAACGCATATTTTGCAGTTAACTTATGATCAACAATTAGACACTCTATTGAATTTAAAAGGATCCACTCAACTATGTCATTCAATTCTCTCCAGTTATCCAAATAATGCAAATCAATGTCTTTCCTACGTAATCTTTTCCTATAGTCTTTGTATGCTTCGGAATCATCATCTACAAATCCAACTTTAAACAATTAGATTCCTCCTGTCATAAAGTTTTCACTTTTCCTTTTAGTCTTATTTTAATAAAAAAGCCTGTTTGACTAGATATATTCTGCGATAAATCGACTTCTCCATTATATTCACTAACAGTTTTGTCAATTATCCACATTCCCATTCCAGTTCCTATCTTTTCACCCAACTCATTAAATTTATCTGTTTCGTGTGGTTTTAATATTTCTCTTGGATTATTTTTATATCCTGCACTTAAACCTGCCCCTGTATCAGAATATTCAATCATAACGCTCGAACTCGACTGATATACCTTTATGTTTATCTCTTTATTCTTTACATTTATGCTTTCAAAAGAAGTAATACTATTAGTAATTAGATTATTAAATAAAATTTCTAGTTCATAAGGAAAGCACTTGAATTTTATTTCTTCTATGCTTAAGTTTACACGGATCCCTTTATTACTGGCTACATCATTCCATGAAGAAACAAGACCCTGTAATAATTGTTGAAGATCAATTTCTTTCATTGTTCTCTTATCTCGCCTTACAGATTCAATTGTTACTTTAAACCAAGAATTAAATGAATTTTTTATTTCACTTGCTTCATTTATATACCCAATTGCTTCATTTTTATCATCATCTAATTCCAGTGCCTCTTTTGCCATGACAATTTTCATGCTTAGTTTATGTGTGGAATCTTTAATTTCATGTATGTAAGTGTTTGTAACAATACCTGTCGTTGCCAAGGCTCTTAATAATCGGTTTTCATCTTCTAAATCCCGAATTATGTTCTCCTTATCTTGAATGACGGTCTTTGCTTTTGTAGCCTCTATTAATTGGGGAATAAACTGGCTGCCTGGTTTGTTCTCCTTACTTTGATTGTCATCATTATTCTCCTTTTTCTGGTTTTTTTCATCATGGTTAGCTTTTGTAAATATCTCATGTTCATATTGAGCAGTATAATGGGTTTTCTCATGATACTTATTTAGTAATCTCATTACATATTGACGATCTTCTTCGAATAATTTAATGATTCCTAGAAGTATCTCTCTAAAGTTTCGAAATTCTGGTGTTTCTACAATTCCTTCTCTGTTTGCTTGGTCTGGCATAGAAATGTTTGTTCTTGAAATATATATTGATCCCAACATCTGATCAGAATTGACTCTCCACTGTCCATTACTTGCAATAGCTGCTGGTGATTTTGCTTTCCTATTTGATAACAATAACCAATCATAATTTGAAGTCTTTGGCTCTCCATATGGACGAATTCTAAAGTTATCTCTATACATCTTTATTCCGCCGAAGGTCTCTTTGTAATCCATTCTTCCTGAAAAATCTTTATAATAGTATTTTTCCTTATCAATTCTAGTTGCAGAGAGTTTAGAAAAATAAAGAACTCCAGAAAATTCCCCAATGTTATTAATAAAAGAGAGATTTTTACTAGGCATCAATTCATGTAAGGTCTTATACTGAATAATTGGTGTACCTGAAAAATATTCCTTATCTTTTGAAGAAAAACCTGCCTCTCTTATTATTTGTTCAAGGTTATCATTGAAATCAAATTCATCTCTATGTATTTTGATAACAACTTTCCCATCAGAACTTGCTTCAAACTGTAACTTGTAATCATATGAAAACAATCCATCATTTAAACTCACTCTTGCTTCTTCTATGCTAGTATTTTCGGTAAAAAAATAAACTTTAAAGATATTTTCAATTTCAGGTGGAATTAGTGTTGCAAGATTATTCTTTATTCTCTCAACTAAATCCAAAGACCATTCTTCCCTCAATGCACTTAATTTGAAAATTGTACCGGTATTTTTGAATTCACGTGAGAACAGTTCTCTTATTTGCTGATTTTTTATATCCTTAACAAAGTCATTAATCTCATAATCAACTTCATCTAATTCTGCGTATATTTCAGTAATCCTACTACCTGATTCAAAATCACTCCAATTTACATTCCATTCTATTTTTGAGCCCTTTGTTTCTGTAAACATTTTACATTCATCCGAAATTCGATCTAATGCAAAGCGTCCTATACCTTTAGCACCCGTTTGAATTCTTCCCTTTTCTGATCTGTAATTTATTACTTTTGAAGAATTTCCTATAGTCATCCAATGTTCCTCAATTATATCTTTTGTCATTCCTTGCCCATTATCGGCAATATAAAGATTTTTAGTGGAGTTTTCATAATATAAGATACAATGTGAGGCATCTGCATCGTAAGTGTTTTTAACTAATTCAAGTACTGCCCCCTCTAACTTTGAGACATTCTCTCTCCCGATTAATCTAGCTGTATAAGCGTGCACATTAAAATTTACCTTTGGCAATGTCCTTCCCCCCAATTCTACACTTGCCATTTTAAAACTAAAGAATAAATCTTCATATTTTAGTCTATGACTTATTTTTAAACTAACAAAAGCTATTCAATTTAATTATAGCAGTTATAGTCCAAATCAAAACGACAATATACATATTTTCCCTTGAGAACAATCTTATCAGCCATTTAACGCTTTTAACTAATTATGTTTTCCATACAGTTGGTTTAAATGTTCTAAAGCTGTGATGAGAAATCCTACCGGAATTTCCATAGCCCCCTCTTAAAACTATACCTCTACAATAGACTCTATTTATTGTGTATTTAATAACTTTTTCAACAGATTTTCTGCTTTATGATAGACATTCTTCCTACTATGTTTTATTTTTTTCACAGTAACTCCTTTAGTTTCAATATATGTAATTATTTCCTTCAGCCAAGTACCGTTCTTATCCACTAAGCTCATTAGCGCATTTTGAATAATGGATGTCCAATCCACATTACTCTTTGTAGATAATATCAATATTGATAAAGAGCGATTCTCTCGCTCAATTTCCAAAACTCTGTAGCGCTTCCCATTAAATAATTCAACTATTGCAACTATGTATTTACGATTAGTAATTTCGTCTTCTAAGTAACTAAATTTTTTCTTTTCCCTACCTCTAGGTAATAAACCTGAAGCTACATTGACCGCTTTAATCTCTCGAAAACTTTCTAGAATCTTAAGAATATTTATGAAATCACTTAATTCACCTTGTGCTTCTATTTCATATAGCGATCTGTTTTCAATTCCTCTTGCAACTTTACTTCCTCCAACATCAGAAGTAGCTCTACGCCCTTTATCATCAATAAAGTATTTCTTTGTATTTTCATCTTCTCGCATTCGTTGTTTTTTAGAATTAGTTTTTATGTTTGTCACCTTGGGAAGCTTTACATATTCATGAATTTGAGTGTTCATTTCGATTATATCAAAATTTTCTGTTGTTCCTTCGACCTCTTCATCCAATTCTATTTTGGATTCATTAGTTTCTGTATTCGGTTTTATATAGAAGGCGTATCTCTTAGTTTCTCCTGACTTTTCATATTGTAGGTTTGCTGGATGAGTAAAAGAAATTTCGTTATAAGGAATTATTTTACCTTTTACATTCTAAATTCGAAGAATTGTTCCACCACCGGAACTTGTTTTAACCACTGCTTTAATGTTAATAGGTTGCTTAAATATCCAGTCAAACTTTAATATACCTGTATTTATAAATGTAAACGCAACATCCTCAAATACTTTTCTTATATCTGGATTTGTTAATAGCCATACAAGTTGATACAAAAAGGTACCTTTTGTATATTTGCGATGGTACTGTAACGAGAAGTCTAGATGGAGTTTATTCGTTTCATAATACTCAATAAAGTACTGTGGGAAAGAATTTGCCTCGAATAGACGATAGAGTAAAAAACGATTAGGTGCTAAGATACTGCGAACCACCTCAATGAGTGGTAGGATGTACTTTTTATCGTTATATGAAACGGTAAAGCTACGAGAAATATCTTTATCATTCGTACCGAAAATACTCCATTCTCTCTCAGAAAAAGTGACATTATTCGAAGAAATTGTAATATCTACTTCTTCAGTATCAGTTGATGCAGTACTTTTATTAATATCACCATTAATATAATAATGCTGAATAGCTAGTGCCGGTAGTGTCCCCCAATCAAGTAGAATCTTCTTGGTTCGTCCATTAGCTCGGAAATAAGCGTGTATCATGATTTTCTTATCTTTAGAAAATGGAGCACTAATCCAAGTTAATTGCGCTTTCTCTCCAATCTTAAATGGCCAATTATTCAATTTAACCTGTTGTTGTTTGTTCATCTTTTTTCACAACCTGTTTCTCCTGTAAATATAATTCCAATTGGGGTCTTATTTTATGAAAATGATTCGATTTAACTGCTGCTATTAGTTGTATTCTCCATAAATGTACTTGTTCATTTTCTAATATCATTTGGTCGATCACTCTACAGCAACGTCGAATTTGATACCGCTCTACAGATTCAGTTATTTCTTCTAACAATTTCTTTGTATTTGGCAACTTCTCTAAATGTTTCTCTAAATTGGCAAGTATGCCTAGTCTGTTCCCTAATACTGATATAGTTATACGGACTGTATTTTCTTCCTTCAATAGTTTCTTATAAAGCTTCTTTATACACTTAACATAATCTTTATCTCGTTTTTCCCAATCCACCTTTTTAGTGGGCTGATGTTTCCTCTTATAGTTTGGTAAGTTTTCCATAAGCCATTGTTTGTCATGACGGTATAGAAAAATATATTGCTTCTTTATTTTTTCTCGTAACGCTTTTCTTGATAAATATGGATTCTTTTTTATTTCATCAAGGATTTCATTCTTATACTGTTGAAGTTGAAATTTATTTATTTCATAGCCCGCTTTATTTATTTCTATTTTTTCTGTTAAATACTTTTTCACCGTTATAGAATCAGCACCCAATTTCCTAGCGATTTCCCTCATACTAAAGTTTTGTCTAGCTAACTCTTCAAGTTTTGCTTGCCACACTTCTCCAAATGCTTTTTTTCGTCCTATTCTGTATTGATCTCTTACTGAGTTATCTGGACCTTTTCTAGCGTAAACAAAACCACAAGAACATCTAAATGTACCTATAGGTAATTTTGTTTTAAAATCCCTAGTAATTTCTACTGTATGAATAACTCTTTGTTTATAATGTAATGCAGCTTGATTCAAGCATGGAAATGGTCCAACTCCAAATGGCCCTGCATCAGTTTTAAAATCTATAAGATCATCTACATCTAATTCTAGGAAATAAAGCATTAACAAGTGTCTAAATGGATGCACATGCCGTTTTAAATTACGAGTAATAACCTTCAGCCAGTTATACTCTTTCTCCATATCCAATGCACATTCATGATGCTCTAAAAATCCTTTTGGAAAGGTACTTAGAAAAACTTGATACAATTCTTTTTGCCTTATTCGACTAGAAACTGTAACCAAATTCATTTTACGTAGAATAGCCCGATATTTTAGGGTTATTTCCTCACGTGAAATTTGGTTTAATGGCATGGATAATAATTTATAGGCTTGCTTAGCTAGATAAATGGATATCTCTTCATAACGATTACCTTCATAGATTGGAGAAAGATTCATTTTATCTATTTCAAAACGAACATATTCAATACGGCTAGTAGTTCCACTTTCGTATTTTCGTAGCTGAAGCTCATGATGCGGACAATAATTTATTCCCTGTAACTGATGTTCTCGATGAATATAAGGCTCACCATTTTGATTTAGATCTTCTTTTACACATTCTACACAATATTGCAAACCATCTTTTTTGCAAATGCTTCCAGCCACCATACCGAGTCTTGTATAAAGACCTTGTCCATCTCCCGCAATATCTTGCAAAATTCCTTCTTGACGTTCTTTTGAAAGGAATGACGAATAGTAAGGATAAATTGTATAGTTCGCTAAAATACTTTCAACAGAGTAATTAGAACCCAATTGTTCAGCTAATTTAGAGAAGTGACTGCCAATCTCCTCACTCGGAATCACCGAACGATTTTTAAATAATTCATCTAACGTGTCTTTGTAATCTATATTGCCACTATAAAAGTGGTAACGAGCAATTGCTGAATATATCAATTCATTTAGATATGGGTTAGTAAAGAACGGTAGCATCCAAAAGGTCCTCCTAGTTGTAATCGCCTTACTTCTATAATGTCGATTAAACTAGGTTTTTAGACGCCTCATGACTTAGCTTCTAATTTATGTTATAGAATTCTTGTAATGGATCTTTAATAAACCCTTTTAATTTTAGCAGATCATATGAGTGCTGCTTTTTTTCAACTGCTCTTTCTCTTAATGTTAATAGTGGTAATAATTCTCCTTGTTTTAGCTTTGGTTCTTTTATTTCTTGCTTTTGTTGGTTCAGAGTAATTGCTCGTTTAATTGAATCTGCTTTTAGCCCATTGAAATTCGCATCGATTGGACTATTTTCTACAATTTTAGTTATTATTTTCTTAAGGTCATTGACTTGCAAGTTGTTAAAAATACCTAAGGATGCAACCTCAACAGTTAAATTTTCAATAGTATCTTGTCGTCTATATTCCAAGGTATTTTGTCTTTCTTTCATTGCTTCTTTGATTTTTCCTTCGTACTCTATATTTTGCTTATGGTTGATCATAAGATCATCTAGATTAATCATAATATCCTCATACTTGTACATTGCTTTTAAGTCGTTTTTACGAATTGCATTGAGCATAGGTTGAAGAATCTTCATATCCTCTTTTGCTGTCTTTTTCAAAACGTTTGAAGTAATTCTTTCTTCTTCATTTGATTCATCAAATAAAGCACGCTCCTGAGCTAAAATAAACAAATTTACAGCAACTGAAGTTATACCCTGACATTCCTCATAAAAAGTCTTTTTCACTTCTTCTGTAAGTTCTGAGCGCTTTTTAAGACATTGTAATTCCCATAAAGTTTCTAAAAAGAAGTCCCATTCCTCACTATTCTCAGCCATACGATCCCAAATAATTGCTCCATCACTGGCTGCACGGCGAGCTTGTCGGAAATTCCCTTTAAATAGTTGCTGTGCTTTTGAAGTACCAATTAGTACTGTTGGGATACCTACTGTATTTGATAACGTAACAAAGAAATTCAGCATTTCTTCTTGGTCGTTTTTGGAATGTAAAAGGTGCTGAATTTCATCGATAACAAGCACACCGATACCGTACATACTCGCTAATGAAGTCATATGTAATAGCATTGTTGATGTTACACGATTCAGATAGCCGTATTTTTCTAAGTATCGAGTTCCTAATAAATCATCAATTGCTTTGAAAAAGCTTTTACAAAGTGTTGATAAACTACCATCATATGGACAATCGATTTTTAACCAAACAATTTGTGTTCGGTTAAAAGGCTGACCTTCATACGTCTCATGCTTAACGACTTGAGGATACATAAGTAACAATCGTTCAATTGCCGTTGTCTTACCGATACCAGAGATACCAATAATAGATAAACTATCTGCTGTAGAACGAATATAATTCAAGCGCTCATCAATGTATTTATGGGAATCTTCTTCTTCGCGCAATTTATGTAATTCTCGAATACGTTCTAAAAACGTTTTATCTAAAGGATTTCGAGCTAAGTAACCTCTACGAATGAGAGTGGATAGTCTCCGTTCTACATCAAAGTGAATTGGCAGAGGCTGAATAAAATTTTTTATGCGTTTCAGCACGTGATATCGGATATTTTTTTCACTTTGCTTTTCTTGCAGTGTAATTCGTGGTGTTACCAAGAATCGCTCTAACACATTATCTTCATCGAAAATTGGCGGTAGAGCTTCAATGAATGGATTTTTACTATACTCTGATAAAGCTTGTTCCTTATATGTTGCCCCCTCAAAATCACCTTTAAGGACAAGATTATTGGTCTTTTCCAAACTTCTCATCTCGCTTCTTCCGTAATTTATCCAATAAGCGTGAGTTTGACTTTTGAGTATCTGATGGTGCAACTTCTTTTTTTGTGAGTTCAATTACTTGTGCAGGTTGTATTTTTGGTTTCTCAGCTATATCAAACATTTCTTCTTCCCTATTTATCAGCTTTTCTGCTTTTCTATTCACTCGAATATCTTTTAGCTTCTCAGACTTACTAATTGGCTCAACTGATGCTTCTTTTTTCTGTTTGACCGCTTGCTTAATAATTGATTCTATTGCAGCATCTGAATTGACTGTACTTTCAACTTGCTTAATAGCTTCCTGCTTTTTTGTTTCTTGTAACAGCTGCTGATAAAACTCGATTTCCTCTAAAGAATCTCCACTATATTGCTCACTTGTATCTAACAAATAACATGTATCAAAATTTTGTCCGTCTTTATGCGGAACATAGATTCGATACATCGAACGAGGATCATACAATACCTCAATACTTTGGTTTTTCATCTTTAAATACCATTGCTCAGTTAGTGCCTTATCAGAGCCGTATGCTAACCCTTTAAACTTAATACCTGCTCTTGTGATACGTGCTTTACCCTTAGGCAATAAATTTAATCGCAATATATCTTGATTACTTACTGTTTGAAGACGACCCTTTTTATTAGCAATGCCCCAATTCCATAAATTAATTGGGGTTGCTGTTAATTGATCTGCAATCATTTCTTTTTCCAGTGAATACTTTTCAATGATTTTCTGATTATGATGTAGCACAAGGTGTATAACGATTTTAGTAAACTCCTCTAAGTTTAAACTAGCATCTAAGCGATAATCTCGGTCGCCTCGCTCACGATATTCTTTTTGAATAGCACCCGGAGCTTTTCGTTTTATTTTGCCATTGATTGTACGGAATTGTCGCTCAATAATTCCTTTTAAATCGCCTCGATATGGAGACGTATTTTCGATTTTCACATTAAAATTATTGATTAATCTTTCTACGGAATAGCCTTCAAATTCACCTCTGTCCGCAATAATAATCTCTGGCAAGTGATGCGAAGGCCACTGTGATTCATCTATTTCTATACCATATGTCGCACAAAACGTTACTTTATCCGCTACCATATTGTCTAAAGCCATCATGGCACCTATCCATGAAGGACCTTCCAAACCAATATAAACACCTGTAATCAAGCGTGAATATACATCAATTACTCCATAAACAACTGGGCGTCCTATAATTAAATTCCGATTAAATGAACTTACCAAGTATACGTCAGCAATCGTTGCATCAATCTGAAATCGTGTTCCTGGTCCATCTGTTTCTAAAGCTGAATGACTTAATATTGGTCGATGATTTAATTCGAACTCTTTTTGGCTATTGCGCAACTGAAAATCAAGTTTTGGGTCCTCTAATTTCTTGAACCAGTAGTAAAACTGATGATATGTAGGAATTCTAGAATCATCCCAAATCTTATATTTAATCTGGTTACCCTCATAATATTTGTCTGAGTAAAATTCTCTTAACATATATTCATAGGTATTGGTTAAAGATAACTGCTCCTTTTTGCGATAATATTTTTTCACTACATAATCAAACTGCTTTTTCACATCTTCCGTAATGTTAATTCCTTGCTCTGTTGACGTATACAACCTAGGACGTCCAACTTTAGAGTTCGTCGATAATTGTCTTTCCTTACCTTTTCCACCTGAATACATATAATCAGGAAGAAGTGCGTTCTTATTTAAACCACGCTGCCAAAAGCGAGTAAAAATCCGTTTTACCTTAATTTTAGCGATGCTGTTCTGCCGTGCAATTTGTTCAAATATCGCATCCCGTTCTTTTTTGTTAAGCAACTCATCCTTAAATGTGTTCCAACCTTCAGAAACAATTTGCCAGTCCTCATCACGCTTTTGAATTTGCTTTTCTGTTAAATCCGTATCTACATAACTTTTCAAATATGGATCAGGGATTGGTATAAGCAAACCAGTCTGAACTTCAATTTCTAAATCTGACAAAATAGATTTCTTAGGCATCGATGTATCTCCGTATAGGTCAACAAGATAGGCAATTGATTCTTCAATAGTGATAACACGAATTAGATTTTTTTCCTCTTTATCTATATATTGATAAACTTGATTGTAAAAAATCATATCGCTCTCACCTTAATAGAAAAGTCTTTTCGCACTGCTTTAATTTGTTGAATTTTATTTAAAACTAATTTATCTAGTAGATCCACTTCAATTGCTTTCGTTGCGATTAAATGCTTGAATAGCGAAAGACCACAACCGATAACCATCCCAAAATCTAATTCAAATCCTTTAGCGAGATGTTTAACTGTTTTATCCTCGGCCAACAATTTACTAATAAAATAAGTACTCATATCTTCTATATCGCTTGCTGTCACTTCTTCAAATCCTTCAATAGTAGAGAGATCCCAATAGCCATGAAAAAAAGCAATATTATGTGCCATTTCCTTGGGTATTTCTAACTCTGTGACAATTCCCCAATTTATATCTTGTCTTTCCCAATAAACACGTTCAATTTCAAACTTCTCCAGTGTACGCTCATTCATTAATTCATCTTTGTACTTCAAAGTTCGAGCTAAATATTGATGTTGCTGATTATTAATTGTTACTAGAAAATCAGTTGTCATCACAATTGGCTCACCTGTTTTAGGATCAGTTGGGTGCCTAATACCTAGTTCATCTGCAATGACAATCGTTTCCTCAATCGGCAATAATGGGAATTGTTCACGTATATCAATTACAGCATCGGAGTATTCCAGTAAATAAAAATAGTTTCGTTCCAAGTCTGAGAGGAATTCGAATTGTCTTGGTATTTTTAAGCCTTTTAATCGAGTTGCTCGTCCTAAAGAAGGTACATCTTGTATCGTAATCCATGGTTTGTAATCAACCCCTATCCCTTGTCCACGACCATCTTTAAGCCTTTTATCAATAGATAATGAACGTTTGCGTTTAGACATAAGAACCCTCCAAATTGGTTTTCTTAAAAATTAACTAAACCATTTTCAACAATTCTAGAAAAATCACGTGGCAGTATGCCCTCAATATTTAGTTCTAATTGTTGTATACCAATTGGTTCAAAGTATTGTTCACAGTAGTAATTGTGATATTGTGCTACCCACTCATATTTAGCATAAAGCTTTGCTTCATTGCTAAATTGTTTTAACTTTTCTTCAACAATTACTTTATGTTTTTTTAATTGTTCAACATAGATATCCAAATCCTCTTCACTTCTATCACTACAATTAAAGTTTTCATGCAAGCCATATAAATAGTTAATAAAACAACTTCCATCACCGTCTTTTAATAAATGAGAAAACTGTGGCGCTAACGTTAGTGGTGAATAATAATTTAGATGTTTAACTACCATTTTAACCATGTTGTCACTTAAAATAATTCTAGGATTACTTGCTTTATTGCATTCTAGATCGTGTGCTTCGATTAACGCTGGTCCATATGCAAAATCATCATCACCATAATAATCTCCTAAAGCTATACCACCACGTAAGAAATACCCATTTAACGTCATCTCTAATTGATAATCGATAAACGACATAAACAAACTTCCTGATTGTCCTCCGCCATCTTGAAACTTTGGATATGCTAAAATGACATTGTCAGTAAATGTTTTAAAATGACCATATGGGTTCATCTCTCTCATTGACGCATATTGTTTTGTAAGAATTTTATGAAGATCTTTAAGTAACTGATTTCCAAACTGTAGGTTAGGTGTGTTTATAATTAAACTTGAAAAACCTAAAATATCAGTAAAACAAACTATCGATTCTAATAGCCTGGGGGTTTGGGGATTATATTTAGGCAACATTCTGATTCCACCTTTTTCAAATAATAAAAAATAACCTCTTATGGATATCATAGCCATAGAGGTTATTTTTAATCAATCTTTTTTATAAATAATCAATCTTTATTTCAAATGATCGAACTTTGTTTTAAATGATCAATCTTTTTTTCAAAGCAACACAATTTTCTTTTTATCTATCTAAGCTTATTCAACCGTCACGGATTTGGCCAAGTTGCGTGGCTTATCAACATCACAGCCGCGATGTAAGGCGGTGTAGTAAGCCAGGAGCTGTAATGGGATGACGGAAACAAGTGGTGTGAGTAAATCGTTAACTTCGGGCAATACAAGCTGATCATCTTCTGATTCGAGACCTTCCATGCTGACAATGAGGGCTTTAGCTCCGCGGGCAACGACTTCTTTCACGTTGCTGCGGATGGCTCCATTAACATGAGATTGTGTGGCAATCGCAATAACCGGTGTATCCTTTTCAATTAAAGCGATCGTTCCATGTTTTAATTCCCCGCCGGCAAAGCCTTCCGCTTGCACATAGGAAATTTCCTTTAATTTAAGAGCCGCCTCTAAGCAGACATAATAGTCAACCGCTCTTCCGATGTAGAAGGCATTTCGAGTCGTTTGAAGATAATTGGTTGCTAGGGCTTCGATCTTTTCTTTCTCGTCCACAAGAGTTTGCATGGCGTTCGCCACAATGCTTAATTCTTGTGTCAGATCCATCTTGACCTCGAGTCCTCGCTCAACAGCGGCATCGGCTGCCGTAATAGCAAGTACCGCAATTTGCGCTGTATAAGCCTTTGTCGAGGCTACGGCAATCTCTGGACCTGCATAAAGAAGTAAAGTATGATCGGCTTCACGGGATAAGGTTGAGCCTGGCACGTTTGTTACAGTTAGCGTCTTAAAGCCAAGCTTTTTAACATGAACAAGCACTGCACGACTGTCGGCCGTTTCTCCGCTTTGAGAAATAAAGATGAACAGCGGCTTTTTCGAAACCAATGGCATATTATAAGAAAATTCACTTGCAATATGCACTTCTGTTGGAATACCGGCAATGTGTTCAAATAATTGCTTACCAACAAGACCTGCATGGTAGCTTGTTCCCGCTGCAATGATATAAAGACGATCGGCTTCCTTAATGGCTTGACGAACAGAATCTTCTACCTTTATCACGCCATCTTCATCGCGGTACTCCGAAATAATACGGCGGACAACGGCTGGCTGTTCATCGATTTCTTTCAGCATATAGTTCGGATAAGTGCCCTTTTCAATGTCCGAAGCATCGAGCTCTGCCGTAAATGGCTTGCGTTCAACAACGGTGCCGTCAAGCTTCTTAATTCTGCAGAAATCGCGCGTGACAAGAACAATTTCCTGGTCCATTAATTCAACGAACTGATTCGTCACCTGAAGCATGGCCATGGCATCACTTGCGACAACATTAAAGCCTTCACCTAGACCGACTAGCAGTGGGCTTTTATTCTTACCGACATAAATCACATCAGAGTTGTCAGCATCTAACATAGCAATCGCATAAGAGCCGTGAAGCTGCTCTAAAGTAGAGCGGAAAGCCTCTTCCACGCTTTTGCCGCCTTGGACCTTCTTCTCAATGAGCTTTACAACCACTTCGGTATCCGTTTCGCTCACAAAATCGACATCTGAAAGCTCTGCCTTCTTTAATTGTTCATAGTTTTCAATAACCCCATTATGAACTAAAGTAAACCGCTCAGAGGCGCTTTGGTGAGGATGTGCATTCAAACGGCTTGGTTCACCGTGTGTTGCCCATCGCGTATGACCGATCCCAATGGTTCCATTAGCTGTTTCATCCAGAAGCTCTTCCAATGCAGCGATACGGCCTTTTTCCTTAAACACGTGTACACCATTCGTATTTAATAAAGCAATCCCTGCTGAGTCATAGCCGCGATATTCTAATTTTCGAAGCCCTTCAATTAAAATCTCAGTTGCATTTCTTTGCCCAATATATCCTACGATACCGCACATTTGGTCTTCCCCCTAATCATGTAGGGTAAGAACCGTGGGGGCTTCTTACCCCACTTGTTTTATAATGTTTGGCTTACCGCCCTGTTCTTGTGCAAAGAGTCACCCCTCTGTTTTGAAACAGGTGCTTTCGGGTGTAAGCATTCCCGAGAGGCATCCGCCGAAAAAATTCGATTCTCCTCTTCCTCGTCAACTACTCGACCTTCCGTCAGTAGTTCAGGCGCTTTTGTATGAATGGATTTAGCTACGCCCACCTTTCTCTATTTAACTCACGTGAACGATTAAATGTTACTGGTTCTTCTAAGAAAAGTCAATGAAAATAAAATAGATGTGCTGAATTAGCCACAAGCTATTTCGTTCTCTCTATTTATATGGCGCATGCAGAGAAAACGTTAATGGTCACGCCGCATACGCCCTTTTTAATGTGTTTTTTTTAGGAAACAGGATTAAACTTTTCTTTGATAGCTACTACAACGCGATCAACAATTTCGTCGCATTTCTCCTCTGTCGGAGCCTCCGCCATGACGCGAACTAAAGGCTCCGTTCCAGATGGCCGGACGAGGATCCGGCCATTGCCTTCCATCTCTCGTTCAACCTCTTGGATAAGGGCTTTAATCGCTTCATCTTTTAACACTTCGTTTTTGTCCGTTACTTTAACATTGACTAATTTTTGTGGAAAGGTCATCATTTCAGAAGCAAGCTCTGACAGCTTCTTCCCTGTCGCTTTTAAAGTACTGACAAGTTGAAGAGCGGAAAGCATGCCATCTCCTGTTGTTGAAAAATCCAAGAAAATCAGATGTCCGGATTGTTCGCCCCCCAATGAGAAGCCCTCCTCACGCATCGCTTCCATCACGTAACGGTCGCCTACTGCGGTTTGGCGCGTTTCAATTCCTTGCTCTTCCAACGCTTTATAAAGGCCTAAATTACTCATAACAGTGGTTACTAGTGTATTCTTCTTTAAATAGCCGAGAGACTTCATGTACTTCGCGCAAATGTACATGATGTGGTCGCCATCTACCACCTGACCCTTTTCATCGACCGCAATCAAACGGTCCCCATCGCCATCAAAGGCAAGACCAAGGTCGGCCCCTTGTTCAAGGACAAATTTGGCTAACGTTTCAGGATGAGTAGAACCTACGCCTTCATTGATATTAATTCCATTTGGAGAGGCACCAATCGTCACGATATCCGCTTCTAAATCAGCAAACAAATGGGAAGCAAGTGAGGATGTTGCCCCATGTGCACAATCGAGCGCAATTTTAAGTCCACTGAAATCGTCTTCTTGAACCGTCTGCTTTAAGTACTGTAAATATTTCTGTCCGCCTTCAAAGTAATCACTAACTATGCCAATATCTTTTCCAACCGGTCGCGGAATATCTGCGTCATTCCCATCAAGGTAGGTCTCAATCTCGGCTTCCTGGTCATCCAATAATTTAAACCCGTCTGAGCCAAAAAATTTAATTCCATTGTCTGGGACTGGATTGTGTGAAGCAGAGATCATAACCCCTGCTTCTGCATCCATTGCTTTAGTCAAATAGGCAACACCTGGGGTTGAGATCACACCAAGACGCATCACCTCGACGCCAATTGAAAGGAGTCCTGCAACCAGTGCAGATTCAAGCATGGCTCCTGAAATGCGAGTATCTCGTCCAACTAAAACCTTAGGATTTTCGAGTCCTTTAGTTAAAACATACCCCCCCGCACGCCCTAAGCGAAACGCGAGTTCAGGCGTAAGTTCTGTATTTGCAATGCCTCTTACTCCATCAGTTCCAAAATATTTACCCATATAAAACACTCCTCGACTGTCAAACAATTATTAGGCTTGACTGCATTCCAACTCAAATTTGGTTATCCTGTTTTCCGACCATTTCTTACTGTCCCGATGACGAATTCGAAATAACAATATCTGCCGTCGTTTGACTCAGTACCCCATCGACAAAATCAGGCGTGGTTAGAAGAATCGGAACAACATGTTCACCCGTTGATAAACTGCCAATATTTATAACAACTTTAAGATCAGATGATTTAATTTGACTAATAATGGATTTTGCACCGCTTATGGTAACATCAACCGTCCTATTCTGCGGATCGTTAAACGAAACGTCCCTCGACTTACTTGTTGAATCGTTAACAATAATTGGTATGTCACTTATTTTCTTTGTGACTGTCTTTTCAAATTGAACAGTCGCCGTTACTTTCGCTGGATTCACTTTTTCAGCTCCGTTTGGAACAGGGATCTTTATATCCACTTGATTGCTTTTATTCAGGTTTCCTAAGTTGAGTGGAATATCATGAATACTATCAATGCCATCAATCACGTCGTGCGAACCAAAAATTTGAACAGTTTCGGAGCTGAGAGTGACTGATTTTATGCTTTCTCCATCAGGAGGTGAACCGGTCGGTTGAATATCAATTGGAACAACTTTTGACGGACTTACAACCGGGATCTTGATGCGGACCACTGCCGGGTTTAGTGTTACATCCAATTGATTTCCATTTTCATCATAAGCATTTAATGGAACTTGCTGATTAACGGCTCCGGTAACATCCTGCGCATTTAGAACACCTTTTACAAATGATATAGAATCAACCAGCTTCTGCCCGCCTGTTACTGTGACTTCTTTCGGTGAAAGGACAGGTGTCCCTAGCTTATAGCCCGCTGGCAATGATCCTTTATTAAGCAAATCAACACTTATTGGGAGTGTTTTCGTTACTTTCTTCTCCAACGTCACTGTGACTGTTGACGGCACGATGTTCAGCTTAACTCCCGATGGAAAACCGGAAACTTCAGGATGTACCTTATAAGTACCCGGGGACTTGCCGGTTAAATCTATGTACACGCTCTTCGTTGTCGTGTATTTTGTCTTTAATATTTCTTCACTATTGCCTTTTACCTGAATTTGCACAGTATCTGGAAGTCCATACAGAATTTCTTTATCTTTATCGTATTTCGCATCCAATGTCTCATTGATTGTGGTTGATTGATCATTCGTTCCAAGCAGAACCGCCGTGCTGTTTTTGGTTGGTTGTTCTGCTGTTACCATCGTGTAGAGCATCAGGGCGATAAGAAAGGAAATAATTCTGATGAACCAACTGTTTCGAAACAATCTATCCATTCTTCTTCCCTCTCCAATTCCAACGAATTGCAACCGTGCCTTTCGCTTGATTGGCCCATTCCTGGGTTAAAATCTCACCCAATCTTTCTTCGGTTAAGTTTCGATGCAATTCACCGTTTTTTGTAAGCGAAATGCCCCCTGTTTCCTCAGAGACAACAACCGTAATACTATCAGTAACCTCACTAACCCCCATAGCGGCTCTGTGCCTTGTCCCCAATTCTTTTGATATCAACGGGCTTTCAGATAAAGGTAAGTAACAACCTGCTGCCATGATTTCATTTTCCCGAACAACAACCGCTCCATCATGAAGAGGTGTATTAGGAATAAAAATATTGATCAAAAGCTGTGAAGTGAGAGTAGCATTCATTGGAATTCCCGTCTCAATATAATCATTTAGACCGGTTTCTCTCTCCAATGAGATTAACGCACCAATTCGGCGTTTTGCCATGTAGGAAGTCGCTTTAACAATGGCATCAACAGAATTGGTGAGTTTATCCTCCTGCTGGGTATCCCGTGAGAATAGCCGGCCTCTCCCAAGTTGCTCTAACGCTCTTCTTAATTCAGGTTGGAAGATGATTATAATCGCAATTAACCCATATGTAACGGCATATGTCAGCATCCAATTCAACGTTTTCAAGCCTAATAAACTGCTCAAAAACCAAATGACAACAATAACGGTAATCCCTTTTACTAGCTGGACTGCTTTTGTCCCTCGAATCACCATAATAATTTTGTAAACTACATAAGTGACAAGGAGTATGTCTACAGCATTTCGTAACAAATTAATGATATTTATATCAGACCATGAATACATGGTGTCAGCCTCCAAAATTATGATGCCATAACTTTTATATTATACCATATATAAACATTTCATGCCTTCTAATCAAGGGAAAAGAGGTTATTAAAGCATATAAAGAGACTGCCCCTTTATGGTTTGGCTTCCTCACTTCCTCTTTATGCATATAAAAAGGGATTTGAAAGCGGTCTGCCTTGGCTTCGGGACAGCCTCTTAGAACTATTATTTAAAAGACGGTTTGGAAAAAAGCCTTTATTTGATACCAAACCCAACCAACCGCTCGATTGACGCGTTCAACATGACCTGTCACTTCTCCAGCAGAAGCCATAAGAGAGTGACTGTTAACGAGAATGACATTGCCATCTACCTTACCTTCAATCTTGACATCCCCGTTCTTAATCACTAAATCACCTTTAATGACTTGATCCTTTGGAACCACAACAGTGTGGTGACCTGAATAAGCCAACTGCCCATTCCCTTTAACAACTTTTGCCTGAAATGCTTGATCTTGTCCGAGTGAGAAAACATACCCTAACATAAGGAGCAAAAAACAAGCAGCTGATACGACAACCGGATGTCTCTTCAACCAATTAACAAATGATCGCTGTCTTTGTACAGGCTTTGGCAATTGATTCATGACCTTATCTGTAAAATGAATTGATACCTCAGGAAGCGCAAACTGATTAAGCTCTTGGTCAAGTTCCACTAGGCTTTCATAGACTTCCCGACAGCTTGCACAGCTCAATATATGTGTTTTTAACTCATGGATTTCTTGTTCGGTTGCCTCACCATCAATTATATGATGAATCGTTTTCAGTCTTTCTTCTGAACAAGCCATGACCCTCACCTCACTTAGTGCTTCACCAGACGTTTCCGCAGGGCTTCTCTGCCCCGGTGAATATGCGTTTTGACTGTAGCAACAGGAAGCTCTAATATCTCGCTAATTTCATTGAGACTTAAATCATCCACATACTTTAAGATAATAGCTGATCGATATTTGACCGGAAGTGACTCAATGGCATTGTAGAGGTCTTGTCTTTCTTCAGACTTAACCGCTTCTTCGTCAGGGCTCAAATCCTCTGCCGACAGTTGAGACTGCAGGGTGACCCCCTCTGTTCCCGGAACCTCCGCATCCAAATAGACACTCGGGCGACGCTTTCTTAAGTAATCAATTGAAATATTGGTTGCAATCCGATACAGCCATGTTGAAAACTTTTTATCTATATCATAACTATCGATGTTTGAATAAGCTCGTAAAAAGGCCTCTTGGGCTAAGTCCTCAGCCTCTGTGGGTAAATGAACTAATCTCAGGCAAATGGCATAGACCTGTCTTTTATAAAGGTCTACCAGTTCTCGAAAAGCCTCCTGATTACCCTTCCTCAAATCCATAATAATTTCTCTCACGTCATCATTCATTTTGACACGGCCCCATTCCAGTGGCATTACTAATACGAAATCAAAAAACAAAAGGTTTCAAAATAAGTTTAACAAATTCTCCTTGCAAATAGGGAAAAAGTGTAAAGGATTTTTTGGAAATCTTTCTCTTATCTATAAATATTAATGGCCATGCCACTTGGAAAAAGCTTTTTTTGGAATACACGCCGGAAAAGACTCTTATGCGGACGCGCTGCACGAAGTCCCATTCCTTTAACCGGGCAGCGTTTCAAACGCAAATCTGTACAGCTTTTTCAATAGTACAAAAAAAGAACCGAGGAATAGACCCTTGGTTCTTTAAAGAAAGCTTCCTTATAACAGCTTTTCACCGAATAGCGAGGCTGTCAAATCGACAGCTAATGTCCCCGTTTTGTTCTTGTCATCAAGGATTGGATTCACTTCCACAAATTCTGCTGATGTGATCACATTTGCTTGAGCAAACATTTCTAGAGCGAGATGGCTTTCTCGATAAGTCACACCGCCAATCACAGGTGTTCCGACACCAGGAGCTTCAGAGGGATCAAGACTATCTAAATCAAAGCTTAGATGAATGCCATCGGTCCTATCCTTCAGATAATCCACCGTCTCTTTTATGACTGCTGTCATTCCTATTTTATCAATTTCGTGCATGGTATAAACCTTAATGTTCGTTCTCTTAATAAGCTCGCGCTCGCCTTCGTCAATGGAACGCGCACCAATGATGACGATGTTCTCGGGCTTTACTTTTGGGGCATAACCTCCAATGTTAATCAAGGACGAATCGCCAAGCCCCATGCTCGCAGCTAACGGCATTCCATGAATGTTCCCGCTTGGGGATGTCTCAGCCGTATTAAGATCAACATGAGCATCATACCAGATAACTCCCAAATTCTGATATGACTTTGAAACACCGGCTAGTGTTCCAATAGCAATACTGTGGTCGCCGCCTAAAACTAACGGAAAACGACCTTTGTTAACTTCTCCTTCAACAATTTGTGCTAATTGTTGATTCGCCTCTGAAACCGCTTTTAAATTTTTTAACCCTTTAATACTAGAGGACTTTTCTGGCCGTCCAATCGTCACATCTCCGCAATCCTCAATTTCATAACCCAACGATTCTAACCGCTGTATTAATCCGGCATAGCGCATGGCGCTTGGGCCCATATCTACACCACGTCTTGATTGCCCCAAATCCATTGGGACTCCAATCACTGAAATGTGTCTATTCATAGCCAACCTCCTATTTTTAGCCGTTTAACTGCAGCTTATTGCTAAGTGAGGCATCTAATATCTATTCTACATGTAATAAATTGGCTTTGGAACCCTGTTTCCCAACTGAATTAAAACACACTCCAAAAAAATTAAATTCGTGTGTATACTTTCTTTTTTAAAAGGACATTCTAAGTTATGAAAGGGCGCAAGTGAAAGACACTCGGATCTTAGGGAGATGGTTCCGTTGGAAAAGCGTACTTGTAAAAGTCACTTTGACCATTAAAACCAATAATCTCTTTTAAGAAAGAAGGGTCTCCAAAAGACACTTACCGAACGTCCTCAGAAGCTTAACCCTTTCATGGGGTTCTATCCTAGCGATAGAACCCTTTTTATTTTGGTTTTTTCTAATCAGGAAAAGCCAATTGTTTCACAAAAATCACTACACCCATTTTATTAATCCAAAGGACAAAAGACCCATATACCCCTTGTCAAACCGTTCAAACCTTTTACGATAAAATAAAATCAGCTAATTAAAGACGTCAACCATGGGCTAAATAAACAAGAAAAATATAATCATACACTTCAAGATTTTTTATTAAATACTACTCAGACTAGTAAATAATAAATCAGATGAATTCTTTTCACTTGAATTACAGTTTATGCTGAAAGGTTTATTTTTACAATTTCCTAATGTAAAATAGTTCATAACCAAACAGTTCACACATGAACTATTTGCTTAGGAGTGATTTATATGGACTTAGATTTTAAAGACCCGAAAGTTAGACAAGTACAGGAGGTTTATCAATCATTCTGGGCTATTAACAAGACAACAGCTAAATTCACGAAAAAGAATGCTGAAAATTTTGGGCTGACATTACAACAATTATCTATACTTAATACTTTATTTACATTTCCAGAATTAACGCAACAAGAGTTGGTTGAAAGGCTTATTTCATCAAAAAGTACGATTAGCGTTGGAGTTGATAAATTAGTTAATATGGGTTTAGTGGAAAGAAAATTTTCTGAAGATGACAGAAGGGAAGTAAAGTTAAAGCTAACAGCCAAAGGCGAAGAAGTATCAAAGAAATCAAGTAAGAATTCCATATCTTATAAAGCGATGCTTTCTGCATTAGAAAATATGGCTGATGAAGATATTAAATCATTACTTCGCATTCAAAAAGAACTATTAAATAACCTAATCGAAAGCGGTTATTAAAACAACCAGTTACAGTTATTAGTCAATTAACGGCATGCGTTGAAGCTGATCTTTAGAATATAAAACCACACTTAAAAATTAAGAAGTTCCATCAAATCGTATGCTAAAGCAGCAGACCAAATCGCAGCCCAGACGATTTGGTCTCTTATTTCCCTCTATTATCCAGCAAAATCGCAACCTAAAAAACATCTTGACCCTTTTATTATTAGGTGTCCTTTTTGAATTACCTGAAATAAGCGGAGTTTTTCCGGTTAAGCAGGGAAAAATGACTTCGATCCACGCTTCCTGGAGTCAATAGGCGGAATATCTCCGTCTATTTAAGCCATTTTCTGCGCTATTTCGAAAATAAGAGAAATATCTCCGCTTATTTATCAAACCCGCTTTAGCGTCTAATGAACTTATACAAGAAAAACCTATTAAAGACAAAAGCTTGGGAATAACCCCAAGCTTTTTCCATGGTTGCGGACATTGTGTCCTTATTCTAGCCTAGGGACACAAAACGAACCAGGCAATAGCTTAATTAACAGATCTGATACCCGCCACATCCCGGAAAAGCTAAAACTTCATTGATATCAAGAAACCAGATGTCCAGCACGGTGGAGAGTCAGATATTGGATCCTTAAATTTATTCACCACACGTTGATTGACAGTTCCAAAAAAGCAAAAAAACTTTAAACAGTGTTTAAAGTTACAATTGGTGGAGCCTAGCGGGATCGAACCGCTGACCTCCTGCGTGCAAAGCAGGCGCTCTCCCAGCTGAGCTAAGGCCCCATATACTATTTATTTGTTTAAATGGTGGAGGGAGAAGGATTCGAACCTTCGAACCCGTCGGGAACGGATTTACAGTCCGTCGCGTTTGGCCGCTTCGCTATCCCTCCATATTATGATGGTGGAGGATGACGGGATCGAACCGCCGACCCCCTGCTTGTAAGGCAGGTGCTCTCCCAGCTGAGCTAATCCTCCAAATGGTGACCCCTACGGGATTCGAACCCGTGTTACCGCCGTGAAAGGGCGGTGTCTTAACCGCTTGACCAAGGGGCCGCTATTAAACCGACGCTTTTTATTATATTTTATTATCACAAAAAAGTAAAGCCTTTTTAGATAAAAATTAATTCTTCCGTAACTTCATAGTAAAAACAAACAACAGCTTAAAGGCCTCATAAACTTATCTTTCTTTATCCCGTATTCTTTTGTGCGAAATCCCATTATTTAAATGAAGAGTTAGCTCATCTTTTCATAAACTATAAAATCAAGGTGCCTAAAATACGGGCACCTAAATTGTCATTAGCTATTTGGAAACACTTCTTTTTCTTCAGCCATTCGATCCATTCGATGTTTTATCAAACCAGAAAACTTATTCTGAGGTTTCATTAGTTGATAAGCCATTGCCCCAATTCCTATAGAGGCTACAATTGGCACCCAGGCTTTTGACATTACTATCTTCCCCCATTCTCGAATTAATCAGTACTTTTTTAGATTATCCTAAGGGAAGAAAAAAATAGCTTGAATAGGTTTCCATTTAAGATGATATTTTTCAGAAAAACTAATATATGCTTATGCCACTCTAAATTTGGACGTTGCCTGTTACAGTAAACTTTTCCTATTAAGATGTATTTTAGTATTTTTATGAGATCCAGACATGCAAAAACCGGGGCTTCGCATAAGCGAAAAACCCCGGTATTATAAGCTATTTAATGGAGCTTCCAACAGGATTTGAACCTGCGACCTCTTCCTTACCATGGAAGCGCTCTACCTGCTGAGCTATGGAAGCAGTGGCTCCGCAGGTAGGACTCGAACCTACGACCGATCGGTTAACAGCCGATTGCTCTACCACTGAGCTACTGCGGAATAATTTGGTTAAACTATGGATTATTCTTTGTTATTGATGTGGTACCTGTCCCTTCCTCTTCTAGTTTAATCTTAGAAGCAGCATATGCGTCGGGACAACTCGCAGCTTATCCAAAGGAGCTATGCTCGTCACTGAGCTACTGCGGAATAATTTGGTTAAAATATGGATTATTCTTTGTTATTGATGTGGTACCTGTCCCTTCCTCTTCTAGTTTGATCTTAGAAGCATATGCGTCGGGACAACTCGCAGCTTATTCAAAGGAGCTATGCTCGTCACTGAGCTACTGCGGAATAATTTGGTTAAAAGAAAAACAAATTATCTGACATAAATAATTATAGCACAGAAACAACACGGTTGTACATAAAATTTAAAAATATTTTGCCCGGCGGCGTTCTACTCTTGCAGGGGGAAGCCCCCAACTACCATCGACGCTGAAGAGCTTAACGGCCGTGTTCGGGATGGGAACGGGTGTGACCTCTTCGCCATAACCACCGGACAAAGTATTCAATTGAAGGATCATACCTTCAAAACTAGATAGGAAGTCAAACAAACAATAATTTAAGGTTAAGCCCTCGATCGATTAGTATCCGTCAGCTCCATGCGTTGCCGCACTTCCACCTCGGACCTATCTACCTCATCATCTCTAAGGGATCTTACTGACTTAAAGTCATGGGAAATCTCATCTTGAGGGGGGCTTCATGCTTAGATGCTTTCAGCACTTATCCCGTCCACACATAGCTACCCAGCGGTGCTCCTGGCGGAACAACTGGGACACCAGCGGTGTGTCCATCCCGGTCCTCTCGTACTAAGGACAGCTCCTCTCAAATTTCCAACGCCCGCGACGGATAGGGACCGAACTGTCTCACGACGTTCTGAACCCAGCTCGCGTACCGCTTTAATGGGCGAACAGCCCAACCCTTGGGACCCACTTCAGCCCCAGGATGCGATGAGCCGACATCGAGGTGCCAAACCTCCCCGTCGATGTGGACTCTTGGGGGAGATAAGCCTGTTATCCCCAGGGTAGCTTTTATCCGTTGAGCGATGGCCCTTCCATGCGGCGCCACCGGATCACTAAGCCCGACTTTCGTCCCTGCTCGACTTGTAGGTCTCGCAGTCAAGCTCCCTTGTGCCTTTACACTCTGCGAATGATTTCCAACCATTCTGAGGGAACCTTTGGGCGCCTCCGTTACTCTTTAGGAGGCGACCGCCCCAGTCAAACTGCCCACCTGACACTGTCTCCGAACCGGATTACGGTCCCGGGTTAGAATGTCCATACCGAAAGGGTAGTATTCCACCGACGCCTCCACCGAACCTGGCGGTCCGGCTTCAAAGGCTCCTACCTATCCTATACAATCGATACAGACATCCAATATCAAGCTGCAGTAAAGCTCCATGGGGTCTTTCCGTCCTGTCGCGGGTAACCTGCATCTTCACAGGTACTATAATTTCACCGGGTCTCTCGTTGAGACAGTATCCAAGTCGTTGCACCTTTCGTGCGGGTCGGAACTTACCCGACAAGGAATTTCGCTACCTTAGGACCGTTATAGTTACGGCCGCCGTTTACTGGGGCTTCAATTCAGAGCTTCTCCTAAAAGGATAACCCCTCCTCTTAACCTTCCAGCACCGGGCAGGTGTCAGCCCCTATACATCACCTTTCGGTTTAGCAGAGACCTGTGTTTTTGCTAAACAGTCGCTTGGATCTTTTCACTGCGGCTCAGCAGGGCTATTCACCCCGCCAAGCACCCCTTCTCCCGAAGTTACGGGGTCATTTTGCCGAGTTCCTTAACGAGAGTTCTCCCGAGCGTCTTAGGATTCTCTCCTCGCCTACCTGTGTCGGTTTGGGGTACGGGCACCTTGAGACTCGCTAGAGGCTTTTCTTGGCAGTGTAAGCACGGGCACTTCGGTACTAAAATTCCCTCCCCATCACAGCTCAGCCTTATGAAGGCGGGATTTGCCTCACCTTCAGCCTTACTGCTTGGACGCGCATATCCATCAGCGCGCTTGCCTTGCCTTCCTGCGTCCCCCCATTGCTCAAACGTCTCCTGGTGGTACAGGAATATCAACCTGTTGTCCATCGCCTACGCCTTCCGGCCTCGGCTTAGGTCCCGACTAACCCTGAGCGGACGAACCTTCCTCAGGAACCCTTAGGCTTTCGACGGAGGGGATTCTCACCCCTCTTTTCGTTACTCATACCGGCATTCTCACTTCTAAGCGCTCCAGTAAACCTTCCAGTTTACCTTCTCTGCCCTTAGAACGCTCCCCTACCATCCCATTGGGATCCATAGCTTCGGTGATACGTTTAGCCCCGTTACATTTTCGGCGCAGCGCCACTCGACCAGTGAGCTATTACGCACTCTTTAAATGGTGGCTGCTTCTAAGCCAACATCCTGGTTGTCTGGGCAACGCCACATCCTTTGCCACTTAACGTATACTTGGGGACCTTAGCTGATGGTCTGGGCTGTTTCCCTCTCGACGACGGATCTTATCACTCGCCGTCTGACTCCCGAGGATGAGTCCTTGGCATTCGGAGTTTGACTGAACTCGGTAACCCTGTGGGGGCCCCTCACTCAATCAGTGCTCTACCTCCAAGTCTCTTCCCTCGAGGCTAGCCCTAAAGCTATTTCGGGGAGAACCAGCTATCTCCGAGTTCGATTGGCATTTCACCCCTACCCACACCTCATCCCCGCACTTTTCAACGTGCGTGGGTTCGGGCCTCCATTCAGTGTTACCTGAACTTCACCCTGGACATGGGTAGATCACACGGTTTCGGGTCTACAACCTTAAACTATCGCCCTATTCAGACTCGCTTTCGCTCTGGCTCCGTCTCTTCAACTTAACCTTGCTTAAGATCGTAACTCGCCGGTCCATTCTACAAAAGGTACGCCGTCATCCATAAAAGGACTTCGACTA
The DNA here is from genome assembly GCF_029094525.1 of Pullulanibacillus sp. KACC 23026. Classification (NCBI taxonomy): domain Bacteria; kingdom Bacillati; phylum Bacillota; class Bacilli; order Caryophanales; family Sporolactobacillaceae; genus Pullulanibacillus; species Pullulanibacillus sp. KACC 23026. The sequence goes on from NZ_CP119107.1 coordinate 4,627,887, forward strand.
CTTGTAAGCACACGGTTTCAGGATCTCTTTCACTCCCCTTCCGGGGTGCTTTTCACCTTTCCCTCACGGTACTGGTTCACTATCGGTCACTAGGGAGTATTTAGCCTTGGGAGATGGTCCTCCCGGATTCCGACGGGGTTTCACGTGTCCCGCCGTACTCAGGATCCACTCAGGTTGGGGGTCTGTTTCGACTACAGGGCTGTTACCTTCTCTGGCCGGCCTTTCCAAACCGGTTCGTCTACAGCTCCCCTTCCGGGATGAGTGTCCTACAACCCCAAGAGGCAAGCCTCTTGGTTTGGGCTGTTCCCGTTTCGCTCGCCACTACTAAGGGAATCGCATTTGCTTTCTCTTCCTCTGGGTACTTAGATGTTTCAGTTCCCCAGGTCTGCCTTCCATACCCTATGTATTCAGGTAAGGATACTGCCCGTTCAGGGCAGTGGGTTTCCCCATTCGGAAATCTCCGGATCAAAGCCTACTTACAGCTCCCCGAAGCATATCGGTGTTCGTTCCGTCCTTCATCGGCTCCTAGTGCCAAGGCATCCACCGTGCGCTCTTATTCGCTTAACCTTGTTATAATTAATGTCTTGTTTGCACTTCATTATCCAGTTTTCAAGGGACGATTTCGAGTGTTCACACACTCAAAACCAAACAAATAACCAAAAGCACCTAACGCTAAGAATCGTTTCCTTAGAAAGGAGGTGATCCAGCCGCACCTTCCGATACGGCTACCTTGTTACGACTTCACCCCAATCATCTGTCCCACCTTCGGCGGCTGGTTCCTTACGGTTACCTCACCGACTTCGGGTGTTACAAACTCTCGTGGTGTGACGGGCGGTGTGTACAAGGCCCGGGAACGTATTCACCGCGGCATGCTGATCCGCGATTACTAGCAATTCCGGCTTCATGCAGGCGAGTTGCAGCCTGCAATCCGAACTGAGAGTGGCTTTATGGGATTCGCTCGACCTCGCGGTTTCGCTGCCCTTTGTACCACCCATTGTAGCACGTGTGTAGCCCAGGTCATAAGGGGCATGATGATTTGACGTCATCCCCACCTTCCTCCGGTTTGTCACCGGCAGTCACCTTAGAGTGCCCAACTGAATGCTGGCAACTAAGATCAAGGGTTGCGCTCGTTGCGGGACTTAACCCAACATCTCACGACACGAGCTGACGACAACCATGCACCACCTGTCACTCTGTCCCCCGAAGGGGAAAGCCCTATCTCTAGGGTGGTCAGAGGATGTCAAGACCTGGTAAGGTTCTTCGCGTTGCTTCGAATTAAACCACATGCTCCACTGCTTGTGCGGGCCCCCGTCAATTCCTTTGAGTTTCAGCCTTGCGGCCGTACTCCCCAGGCGGAGTGCTTAATGTGTTAACGTCAGCACTGAAGGGTGGCCCCTCCAACACCTAGCACTCATCGTTTACGGCGTGGACTACCAGGGTATCTAATCCTGTTTGCTCCCCACGCTTTCGCGCCTCAGCGTCAGTTACAGACCAGAGAGCCGCTTTCGCCACTGGTGTTCCTCCACATATCTACGCATTTCACCGCTACACGTGGAATTCCACTCTCCTCTTCTGCACTCAAGCTCCCCAGTTTCCAATGACCCTCCACGGTTGAGCCGTGGGCTTTCACATCAGACTTAAGAAGCCGCCTGCGCGCGCTTTACGCCCAATAATTCCGGACAACGCTTGCCCCCTACGTATTACCGCGGCTGCTGGCACGTAGTTAGCCGGGGCTTTCTGGTCAGATACCGTCAAGGCGATAGCATTTCCTCTATCACTTGTTCTTCTCTGACAACAGAGCTTTACGATCCGAAGACCTTCATCGCTCACGCGGCGTTGCTCGGTCAGACTTTCGTCCATTGCCGAAGATTCCCTACTGCTGCCTCCCGTAGGAGTCTGGGCCGTGTCTCAGTCCCAGTGTGGCCGATCACCCTCTCAGGTCGGCTACGCATCGTCGCCTTGGTAGGCTATTACCCCACCAACTAGCTAATGCGCCGCGGGCCCATCTGTAAGTGATGGCAGAACCATCTTTTACATTGACACCATGCAGTGTCAACGATTATCCGGTATTAGCTCCGGTTTCCCGAAGTTATCCCAGTCTTACAGGCAGGTTGCCCACGTGTTACTCACCCGTCCGCCGCTCGATCCACAACCATCACCCCGAAGGGATCTGGAAGTTTCACGCGCTCGACTTGCATGTATTAGGCACGCCGCCAGCGTTCGTCCTGAGCCAGGATCAAACTCTCAAAAAAGTGCAGTTAAAGCACTGCTGGCTTTTGCTGGGGACAGATCTCTTCTAAAAAGAGGTCTGTTCTCCTTAAAAAATATGTTCGTTTGATTCCTAGCGTTAAACTCAAAGTATGACTTTGACTGGCGCTTTTGGTTTTTGTTTAGTTTTCAATGTGCGAACTCGTCATCCTCTTAAACGTTTGCTCTCAGAGGCGACTTTTATATAATACCACGCTTCAGAATTTAAGTCAACATCTTTTTTTTAAGATGTTTTATTCGTTTCTTTTTCAAAAAAACGATGCTCTGTAAGCGGCGTTTATTAATTTATCATGTTTTGACCTCACTTGTCAACGATTAAATTAAACTTATTCATTTTCAATGATTCAACCGTGCATCTCCAGAGCTAAGTACAGCTACACAAATGGTTTAAGAAGTAAGCACGAAGCTCTATCGAAGCAGCAGGGGCACGATGAATTCCAATCGGTAGGCGGGTTTGATCGACGTTATTAGCTTAGTTGATCACCAACCTATAAAAAAGGAATCTGGATTCTGCGCAAGCACCGGATGCCCCCTCTTCAGAAATAGTCCACAATCAAATTGTTCGCCTTTTGCCAAAGCAAGTTCACAATGTCTCAGGCTTTAGTTATCCAATTTAGGAGAGAGACCCATTCTTCAACATTTAAATTTATATATAATTACTCTTGTTTCTCAGGTATTTCATACATTCTTCAGGAGAAGCGAAGCGTTTAAGAATTTTAAAGATAACTTGATAGCGTTCTTCCATTGCATGGCGAACAACGTGACTTAGTCGAGAATCTTCTATATCAAGCAATAATTCTTCAAGCTCTCTTTTAAGGAGATATTCAATTTCTCGTACTTCTTTCTCTTGAAACAGCGCTCCGAACATAACGTCACCTCGTTTTCTAGGGGTATACCCGTGTTAGCCATATTATCTTTTCCCTTTTTTTTACACTTTTATTCGTCTAGAAATTAGTACAAGGCTGCATAACCTGTCCAAAGATAAAATAAACTGTTACAAATAATTATTATAGGGGGAACGTTATGCCATTCGTTTGGATTCTTAATGGACGGAAAATAAAGAGAGTCCTCTTTATTTTTGTTACGGCATTTTTTGCTGCTTTAATCGCTTTTGTTCAACATCAGCAGATTGCAGTGTTTTCAGCTTCTGCACAGCCTCAAGCCATATCTAGTGTGCAAACTAGTAAGTCTCAAGTTGCTCTAACCTTTGATCTGAGCTGGGGGGATGTTCAAATTGAGCCGATCCTTAAAGTGTTAAAAGAAAACCATACTAAAGCGACATTCTTTATTTCAGGAGAATGGGCGGACCGGCACCAAGATTTAATAAAAGAACTGAAAACGGACGGGTTTGAAATCGAATCACATGGAATGACTCATGATACAAGTTATACGACTCTAAAGCCTAATGAGATCAAAAGAGATTTATCATTGGCCAATGAATCATTAACTAAAGCAGGTGCCGATACACCCAAATTTGTTCGTCCTCCTCTTGGAGCTGTAAATGAAACCACCGTACAATCAGCAGCAGAAATGAATCAACAAGTGATTATGTGGAATATCGATCCGCAAGATTATACCAATCCGGGGTATAAGGCCATTGTGGAAAGCGTTATGAATAATGCGAAGAAAGGGTCCATTATTCGTTTACATGCTTCGGATTCAGCAAGACAGACAGACCGTGCTCTTCCTCTCATCATTAAGGGATTAGAAGAGAAAGGCTATTCATTGGTCACGCTGTCCACATTAATTTCAGACTCAAAATCCACTTCTAACGTTATTAACTAGCCTTTCTGCACTTCCTCATTAAAATGCATGATTAATTTCAGTCCCCTTAAGGATGGGGACTTTTTATATTGGAATCACTCCCCTTGAAAAAGTGAAGTAGCTTGAGGATAAGAAAAGCGCCCACCTAAGCCTGAACATTCATGTTCACTTAGTGAGCGCTTTTTTAATTAGTTCTCTCTCGGGACGGTCAGCTTATGTAAGGTTAAAATCTGATAAGCGTTGCATGCTATTAGGGTTAGGCCAATCACACAAACAAGACTAAAATCCTTTTGGAAAAGGCCGACCAACCACTCAATGGTTGTAATGACAAACATAAAAAATATAGTAGGGACAAACGCATAGCTGTTCGTTGCTCGTTTTTTATAGTAGGCTGTCACCAGTGCGATTACTAAAAGGATAACAGGCAAGAGGAGGTCGCTAACGATCGATTCTCCATTTTTAGCAAAAGCTAAATGCCTAAAATAAACCAGATCAAACACAGCGAAAGCAATCAGCAGCCATTGTACATTTGCCCAAAGCGAATGCGAACCAAACATCCCTAGTGCGATCCTGTGAAGGGTGAGATAGGCAAAGAAGCCCATTTGACTAAGGACGCTGAACATTCCCCCAAAAACCATTAACACAAACACTTGAATGAGCGCACCTAGATAAGTACCCTTATGAATGGATTCAGACAGATGATGCCATTGTGTAAACAGACCCGCAAAGAAATAGACAAGTGCCCCAATTAATAATGTTTTAGTAAAGAATGATACCCATTTCTGTACATTCACGCGCTATGCCTCCACTCCTCTGTTAGCTCCATTTTACCCCGGACCATCCAAAATTGCTATGACTTATCTTCATTTTGTCCCAATATTTCGTCAATCCTGCCAAATGAAGAACCGGTTTTGGCTGTAAGAAAAAGTATAAAAATAAGTGTTCATCACATATTAAAGTTAGACTACTAAATATAGGAGTGACGACCATGAACCGATTCCTTACATCTATCGGGATGCTCAGTGCTTTCCTGCTTTTACTTTCCGGATGCGCTTCGCCTCCTTCGTCCTCTGGTTCTGCGCCCGATTATTCAAGTACGAAAAAAATGGTTGTCGACATGCTTAAAAGCGATGAAGGTAAGCAGGCTCTTAAAGATACTTTGTCGAGCGATGAATTTAAGAGTACCCTAGTCCTTGACAATCAAACCGTTAAACAAACCATTATTGATACAATGACATCTGATAAAGGGAAGGCCTTTTGGGAATCGCTTTTGAGTGACCCCGATTTTTCGAATAAACTTGCTAAAACAATGGCCTCGCAAAATAAAGCCCTTTTACAAGAACTCATGAAGGATCCAACTTATCAAGCCTCAATGATGGATATATTAAAATCACCAGATATGGAGAAAAATTATCTCGACTTAATGAAAACACAGCCCTTCCGCCAGCAAATGCAGAAAACATTAATTGAAACGGTTCAAAATCCCCTCTTTGCAACTCAGCTTGAGGATGCGATGCAAAAAGTCATTAAAGATCAGCTTAAGAGCAGCCAGAGCTCCAGTAAAAGCAGCGGAAGTAGCAGCAGTTCATAATAGGGAACCGACCTCTAACGAAAAAAAAGAGCCCAAGGGCTCTTTTTTATTAACGATTCTATAGTTTTTCAATAATGCGGCTTGCGATCTCTAAATAAATTTTTCCTATTGTGTGCTCACCGGCATAGACGGAAGGCGCAAATACTTCCGCTTCGGCATCAGGCTGTCCTAATGGAATTTGGCCAAGCAATTCCGTACCTAAAACTTCGCTTAGCTTCTCTCCACCGCCTTCGCCAAATACATATTCCCGCTCGCCTGTCTTTTTGCTCTCGAAATACGACATATTCTCAATGACCCCTAGGATCTCGTGCTCCGTTTTAACCGCCATAGCACCGGCCCGAGCCGCAACAAAGGCTGCCGTTGGGTGAGGTGTCGTCACAATAATCTCTTTACATTGCGGAATCATGGAGTGAATGTCCATCGCGACATCCCCTGTTCCTGGAGGCAAATCGAGTAAGAGATAATCAAGATCTCCCCAATCCACTTCGCCGAAAAAGTTATTGAGCATTTTTCCTAGCATTGGCCCTCTCCAAATAACAGGAGAGTTATCTTCAACAAAGAACCCCATCGAAATCACTTTTACCCCAAAACGCTCAACAGGTAAAATCCGTTTATTCGCTACTTTTGGACGTTCTTCAATTCCCATCATGTCAGGAACACTAAAGCCATAGATATCTGCATCAATGATTCCCACTTTTTTGCCTAAACGGCGAAGTGCGACAGCGAGGTTAACGGAGACCGTTGACTTCCCTACGCCGCCTTTTCCACTTGCAATGGCAATAAACGTCGTTTTGCTGCCTTTACCTAAAATACTTTGACCGCCTGCTTGATCAGGCAGTCCGCCAAGCTTGTCCACTTCTTCTTGGGTAAGCGGTTCAAAGCGTAAACCTACAGAGCCTGCCCCGTTTGCTTTTAGCTTTTGCACAATCTCCTGCTGGACCTTCATTTGTTCAGCCGTTTGTGTCTTTGCCAGAGCAATTTTCAGACTGACAAAATCATCCGAAATTTTCATTTCCCGAATAGCATTCGTTTCCACAATGTTTTTATGTAAATGGGGGTCATTAACCGTTTTCAGAACTTCAAGTACGCCCTCTTGTGTCAACATATCGCACAGACCTCCTATATCCCAAATAATAAATCTATTAAATTATAACAAACAACGCTTTTAAAAGCACAGACGAAGCTTATTCTATAGCCATTCTTTACAAAAGTCTTACCATTTTTGTAAAAATGCATACGACTAACACCTATTCCCCGTTCCTGGGGGCACCGCTTTTTTCGTGGGTAAACGTGGCTAGCACACCACTCTCCTTGCGATCACCGCTTTTTTCTTGCACAAACATGCTTTGCGCGTTGGGCCGACGCCTGTGCCTTTAGAAATTTTTAAAGCCCCTGACATCCGCCCAAGAAAATTGCCTAGAAATACATAGCATAATCTATAAAAAGAAATTTAGGAGGACATGACTTGATGACTCATTTTATTTATCCAGCGGAGTTAAGGGCTTTTCCAGGAGTCGGGTATCCTCTTGGCGGCTTATACCCTCGTCCATTTTGGTATGGCGGGTATGGGATTCCCCACTATGGCCACCCATGGCATCACCACTTCCATGGTTACCCTTATTTTCCATACTAAAAGGTGCAAAAAAACATGTGCTAACTTTAGCACATGTTTTTTAATTGAAACGGGAGATCCGTCCCTGCGTTTCATTTTGGTGGGGTTTTTTCGTTTGTATAGTAACGCATGATGCCGTTGTAGATGGCGCCTGCGATTTTTTTCTGATAGGCGGCGGTCTTCATTAGATTTCTTTCGTCTGGGTTGGTGATAAAGCCCACTTCAACAAGTGCTGAGGGGATTTTGGAAGCCTTAAGAAGATAAATACTGCTTGTGGCACTGGCTGAGCGGTTGGTATTCCCCAATTGTGTTCTGAAGGAATCCTGAAGAAAGCTGGCGAATTCTTCATTACTCTCTGATTTGGGATCGTAGAAGGTTTGAGCGCCATGCCAGGTTTCGGATGGGCTGGCATTTAAATGAACACTCACGAACAAATCTCCATCTGAATTGTTAATAAAGGTCGCGCGACGCTGTAAATCAACGGCTTTCCGTGCGCTGTAGCCCTTTTGATCCGGATCGGCTAAGTCGGAATCCCCTTCCCTCGTCATGAGAACAAGTGCCCCTTGTTCTTGGAGGTAGTCCTTAAGGTATTTAGTGATTTTTAAGGCAATGTCTTTCTCATAAAGGTTGCCATAATCTGCTCCCCCATCTGGTGCACCGTGACCTGCATCGAGGACAATAACCCGCCCTGATAGAGGCATATTCCAATGCGACCAGGAATATCGAGAGAGGATCTCATAATTTAAAATGATAATAAGCAACAAAATTCCTGCAATAATAATCCATCTTCTTGAGCGGCTTTTCATAATATCTTGTCCCTCCAAGTCAGCCATACTTGTATATATATATGGGACAAGATTTAATTTATGTCGATTTTAATGCAGTCGCATTCTCAATCGTTTTATGGTTGTCTGAAAGCCTTCCTTCCACCAACTATAAAGGAACGCCTCACAGGAGAAATAGAGCGATTCATAGACCAAATCCTCCGCTCCATACCAAAAGGTCCAGAAATCAAACAAATCCTCAGTTAATTCCTTTAAACGCTTTTCACTTCTTAAGTAGACGGATGTTTCGGTTTCTCCGTAATACCCCATTCTGCCAAAAGAGGCCCCAAACAAATACGCTTCAATCCCATAATCCATACACATATCACAGATCGTTTGTTGGTATTCGCCCATCGGCTTCAGGAAATTTTCGAAATACATCTCTACATTGGATTCAATTTTTTGTATGGATAAATCACGCAATGTCTTTCTTTCAAAATCGATTTGTTTATGGCGATACTTTTCGTGAAAATGTGTTACGGTTCCCAAAACTAACGCCTCCTTTCCTTCTTATCTTCCAACAATCCTGAAAGAGGCATCCTAACAATATTTGGAGACACTTTGTGAACGTTCAAAATCAGAGATAAATTAAGCTTTTCTTCATTATCGGTAATTCTTTCAAGCATTTATAGAAGGACCAAAATTGAGGGAATGGGCTACTTTGTTCTCCATAGGTTGCTTCTGCTTCCATTTTTTTTGCACTGGGCGAGTTTCAATTTGAAGCCACGGTCTATTGGCTTTTTTATCCCTTTACCTCTAGTTGGGGTGATAAGGCTCATTCATATGGAGACACTAATTATGGTTCATCATTAAATTTCACTTTTTTCGATAGAAGGGGGATTTCCATTGGGGATTGATAGGGGGACGAAACAAGCTATCTTAACTGGGTTAAAACAAAGAAGATCTATTTATGGATTAGCGAAAGATTCCTCTATTTCGATGGAACGGATTGAAGATTTGCTAAAGGATATAATAAAATATACATCTTTTAATTCCCATTCAACCCGGATCGTTCTGCTCATAGGTCAACACCATGAGAAACTCTGGGACATGACGACAGAGGTCCTGCGTACAGTGGTTCCTGAAGATCAATTTCAACCGACCCAAGAAAAGATGCACCGGTTCCGCGCTGCACATGGCACGGTGTTGTTTTTTGAGGATTATACAACTATTGAAGGATTGCAACGAGACTATCCGCTTTATCAAGAGAATTTCCCAATCTGGGCTGAACACAATGCCATGCACCAGCTCATGGTTTGGATGACATTGGAAAGCGAAGGGCTGGGCGCTAACCTTCAGCTCTACAATCCTTTGATTGATGAACGCGTTCGTGACAATTGGCAGCTTCCAGAAAGCTGGAAGCTCATTGTCCAAATGCCATTTGGCCGCCCATCAGCCAACAACAAGAAAAGGAATTTCAAGGACTTTCTCACAGGTTAAAGGTATTCCGATAAAAAGAATAAGGACAGAATGGCCACGAGGTAGGTGGTTATTCTTGCCCGATCTGTCTTTTCTTATTCAACACCAAGAGCATGCCTTTAAAGACATCTTCCCAATCTTTGGCCTTCGCTCTTTGCTTTCGAACCTCCAAGCATTTTTCCTCTCCTTTTACTTGGTTCAGCTGTTCAATCGCTTTGAGAAAGCCTTCGATTCCTTCTTCCTGAAGATAGACGCCTTCCTCCACAAACTTTGTTGTTGACGGTAGATGAAGCCCTACAACAGGTTTCCCGGCAGCCATAAATTCAAAAAGCTTTAATGGAAAAACGGCTTTGTTATATGGTGAATCCTTATACGGCATAATCCCTATATCGATTAAATTCATGTACATGGGCACATCCATTGGAGGTACACTTCCCGTCCATATAACGTTTGGAAGGCTTAAGAGCTGTTTGAATCCAGAGTTATCATTGGTTTGGTCTGGGCCGACAAACATAAAAAGGTCGTCTTTCTTTTGCTTAGCCGCCTCAAAAATAAGTTTAAAATCCAGCTTTGGTTTGATTCCCCCAATATAGCCTAAGACCGTTCCAGAGAAGTCAGCCGGCAAGACACTTTCTTTTTGAGATATTTCACTCGCAAACAGCGCAAACTCAACGCCGTTTTCAAACGTCACCACCTTTTCTCCTGATCCTAACTGGGAAACCACACGTTCTCTAAGGTAATCAGAAGTACAGAAAATGGTCGTTGCCTCTTGAATAATAAACGTTTCCGCTTTCGCAATAACCTCTTGCCGGATTTTAGAAAGCGGTGTTTGCCTGCCGCTTATAGGAGCTGCCCACAAATCGCTGCAATCATAAACCACCTGATCCCATTTCACCATTTCCAAAACTTTAGGGAATCCCGGGAAGGTATACCAAAGAATGAGCTGGTACTTGCCTTCAGCTTTTTGAAGATAGTCCACCAAAGGTCCCAACTTCCGCTTATAAAAGAGGCTAATATAACGCCCAAAGCGGAATAATTTATGAGAATGGATATCCATTACGGTCCATTGTTTCACACCATTTGTTAGCACTGACGATTGAGTTTCTTGTTTTGGGGGAGCTGGGCACAGCCAAATTACCTCCTCGGTATGATCGTGACCTTGTAAATACTCTGCCAGTCGATGCCTTCTGTAACGAAGTCTGTCTTGCTCCCATTCGCCTGTCGCGACAATTACATGTATGGTTTTCATGGCGCCATCCTTCTTTTTTTATAGCCTTTTGGCTAAAGCATTGAACGCATAGTGCGATAAGCACCATCCTGCCTTCACTAAATTCAGTTCTTCTACCTGTCGATACACATGCCAATTCATTTTTAAGGCTTTCCACTTATTTTTTGAAATAGAGGGATTACCTGCTCTGTAATTCGCTAAATTCTCATTAAGTCCGTATGCCACAAAGCCTCTCTTAAGAATCGAAAGCCATGTCGCCAAGTCCTGTCTCGTTCGAAGATTAGGCATTTGGAAGGGCCCTACTTTTTCACGGTCAATCATAACGGTTAAGCAGCCTATAATTGTATTTTTTAATAAATCATCATAGGTCATTTGGCGCGGAGTCCCGACTTCTTTATTAAGAAACTCCCCCTCTTGATCCATCCATTCGTAGCCGGTAAATGTAAAAGCCTTATCTCCTGATTGCATAAATTGCAGCTGTTTTTCAAGTTTGGCTGGTTTCCAGGAATCATCACTATCCAGAAAGGCAACATAGCGGCCTCGTGCGTGGTGCAAAGCTGTGTTTCGGGCAATGGCCGCACCGCCGTTTTCCTTCAGAAAGTGAATATGGATCCGATCATCTAATTCGGAGTAATACTTCAGCTTCTCACGTGTGTCATCTGTTGAACAGTCATCCACGATCACCATTTCCCAATTCGTCCACGATTGGCTTCTCACCGATTCAATGGTGTCAACGATATAGGCGCTGGCATTATACGTAGGGGTGATGACTGATACAAGTAGCTCAGAATGTCTCATAAGACAAGCCTCCTATTGTTTTCGAACCAGTTCTGGAACGACAATCCATATAAAGCCAAACGCTATTCCTAGTAAAACCCCTAATACCCCTCTTTCTTTAGAGGAAAGGGATTGATCAACACTATTGGCCTCAGAATCCGGTACTTTTAACAAAACGGCTGGCTTCATATTGAGCAAGCTCATTTTTTGGTCATATAAAAAACGCTGCTGGTCCACGATGGCATCAGAAGCCACTGATTTCTTTTGTACCGCTGAAATCGAGTCCTGTATCAAACTCACTCTTTGGTCATAATTTTTCTTATCAAGCGACATGAAGGCGTTTGTGATTTGATTGAGAATTTTTACCGCATCTGTCTTAGAAGCATCCGTGTACGTAACAGTCAATAATTGACTGTTTGGACTCGTTACAACCTTAAGGTCATTTTCCAATTTAGCTTCCTTTTGTGCCCATAAATCAGGCAAGTTCTCTATATAAAAAGGGGCAGTCATAAGCAAGGTCGACACACTTTTGGCATCGTTTAGATCTGTATCCCCATAGTTGCCTAAGGTTAGTGTAGCCTCGGCTGTATAAGTAGTGGGCACTTTGCTTCCGGGAAGCATATAACCGATCAAACCAAGTGCAATCGGAATTAACAAAAGAACAAGAATTTGCTTTTTTATTTTGTTGATCAACCGTCTTTGGATATTAGTCATGTTTCATTCTTCTCCTTTGTTAACCACTAATTGCGGATACCGTTTTTTAAAGACCGAAACGACGGATGCCGTAAAGCCGAGAAACACCCAGTGAAAATAAAGATTGCTTACGGAACTTGGGCTGATACTCGACACTAGAAAAGAGACAAGTCCAATCATTCCCGCTTCCAGAAGGACCCTGTGTTTGGGCTTTTGCGAAAATAAGATATATAAGCTGTAGAATAAATAAACAAACAGCAAGAGATAGCCTAACCCGATAAAAAGGCCAAAATCCCCTGTGATTTCAGCTATCCAATTATGTGCCTCCACGACACCATTGGTCGCATAGACCGGGTCATGAGCAAAGTAAAAGGGGAGATTACCCGCCCCTACTCCAAATCCATAGCTGTTTATAAAATAATGAAGCGTATCTCTTAGAAGATTAATCCTTACACTATTTGAAGACATGACGGCCCCAATTGGAGGATGGGTGGCCAGCGCAAGCTTTAACTGAATATAGTGGGTCAGTTTTCCCCAAAACGCTAATATGAAGAGCACGATGAAACATGCTCCGCCTATCAGAGACCACTTTTTTAAGCGGGCTGAGAAAAAGAGAAACGCATAGACCCCTAAACCGACCATAACACCTAACAGACTGGCACGAGATTCCGTCAAGTAAATCTCATAAACAGCTAAACATCCAAGTAATAGCGTGATCACCTTTAAAGAAACCTTTTTAACATTTTTGACCGCCACAAAATAAAAACTGGTTGAGATCGTCAAGAACGTCGCAAAGTCATTCTGATTAAAGAAAACGGTGGTAGGATAGCCTAGTTTTCCGGCTGACGCTCCATACAATGTAGAGGTGGGCAACTGGACATGCATCACATTATTTATAAGACCTATTAGCAGTAATACAACGGTCATCACTAGCCAAATCGCATAGAACCAATACAATCGAATGAGTTTGTTGAAAGCAACGACACTTAAATAAACAAAAGAAATCCCAAGAACTAAAAGAAAGAGATATTTCACGCCATCAACAAAGGACTTCACCCAGAGCAGGCTCACCATCGCATAAGCCAGCCAATAGCCAAGAAACAAGAGAACGCCTTTGACTTGGATCTCCTCCCAATATTGGGACAAGATCTTCTTTTTTGTGAGCAACATTAAGAAAAAGACACCGATGGATAGGAGCAGCATAAGCCGGTAAAGAAACAGATTAAAGAAAGAAAAGGACAGATTTAAAAGTAATTGATTCAAGAAGGTCCCCGCAACCAAAAGATACATCATACTGATGAATAATTTTTCTGTATGCCTCTTCTGGACAATGACCAGAACCACAACAAGCATAAAGAAAATGAATAGAACAAAGAGGGTTTGCCAATCTTTTGCTTTGTGTATGAGAAGAAACGCCAAAAGCAAGAAGATCAAAGCCCCGACAGCCTTAATAGCTGCCTCTCTTACACGAAGCCGCTTCAAGTAGGAAAATCCCGACTTGTTGTGACGGTTAAATTTATTTGCCATATTCGAGATGGTCTCCCTACTCATAAAGAAATGGATTATCCTTGTTTAAAATTTTCGGCATTAATTTTTTATAAATCCTCACTAATTCAGCAGCATTTGTTTCCACATTATAGTGAGTTTGCACTTTCCTATATAACGCCTCAATGATCACTTCTGTATAAACGTCTTCAAATAAAACACCCTTTATCTGCTTCACAAGACCGGAAACGGACTTTGAATCAATTAATAGATCTTGATAAGGACCAAATAATTCAGGAACCCCGCCGACCTTTGTACAGATCACTGGGCATTTAAGCGCCAGTGCTTCGATGATCACAGTTGGCATGCCCTCTGTATAAGAAGGTAAAACAAAAACATCACTTGCCTGTATATAGTCCCTAATTGTCTCGTTCTCAACCTGCCCCGGTAAGAAGAGCCGCTTGTCTATCTCAGGATGCTGAGTCCCTTTTTCTTTTAAAGGTCCCTCACCTACCATGACGACGGCTACCTCATCTGGTAAGAAATCCAAAGTTTCGATCAACTCATGAATACCCTTTGCAGCGGTTAATCTTCCCACAAAAACGATTATTTTTTTGTCAGAAGGTAATCCAAGCTTTTTTCTTAAATCCTGTTTAGTCTCATTAGCAGGATGAAATCGTCCAAGGTCAATCCCAATAGGTAGAACAAGGCTCTCTCTATCGGTCATGTCTTTGGTTCGGTCTCTCAGGGTTCCGCCAACCGCTAAGACTGTATCCGCCGATTGGACAGACTTTATAAAGGCTCTCTTGCTTAAACGACTGTAAGAAGGATAGACATTCACATCACTTCCATGCAAAGTTAAGAGCCATGGGCGGAACAATTCGTCAGCCACATGCCTTGCTGCTCCGCCAGACGGCATGGCAAAATGGGCATGAATGAGATCCGGTTCTAAGTTATACCGCTGAATCGTTTTAAGAGCGGCTGATGCGATTCTCCTATCCGGCTGGGCCCACCTTAATTGACCTGGCAGAGCTAAATAAGGAGGGCGATACACTTTGATTCCATTCCGCTCATAGGTTTCTGGAATTTCAACGTTATTTTTGTAAGCTTTCTTAAGATGACGAAGAGGAGCCGTATTTTGGGGCAATGGACATACGATACTGACCTCGACGCCTTGTTTTTTTACAGCCCGTGCCTGGGTCTCATGAAAAACGCCAGCACTAGGTGATCGGTCACTCGGATAGACACTCGTCATCCACAAAACCTTCATGATTTTAGAGCCCCCTTTTTAAACCTTTGAAAAAAAGAGGGGTACGCTCGCCTTAAAAGAAATACATAGAGAATGGCGGCAACCATTACCGGTAAGACGAGCGACCACACCGCCTCTAATCGCAAGGATGTACAGCTTAGTGTCAAGAGATAAGCGGCAGCTGTAATCAGAAGGGAAGGCCCAAGAGGACGTGCAATAGTCCGAATATAGGCTTTCCACCTCAATTCAATTAACCAAGCCAAGAGCCATCTTCCAATAAAGAAGTTCACAAGACTGACCACAGCATAGGTCCAAGCGACAATCTGGAGATCATCTGTCTTTACCGCAAAGTACAGGCCTATCCCATAAATAAGGAGAACCCCCGCATCCCAATAGAAAGCAATGGTTGCCTTGCCTTTTGCCAGAATGACCGACCCATTAGGATTCATGAGGACTCTAAGGATTCCAACGATCGACATAATGCTCATGATCTCGGTCGCCCCCACCCATTTGTCACCGAAAAACGTGATAATGAAGCTTTTGGAAACAACTGTTAAGCCAAGAAGAATCGGAAACGTAACAAGACTTAAGAGTTCGGTCATGTGCAAAAAGCCATCGTTTAGAGCCGTATTATCATGTTGATTCTTGGAGAAAACAGGAAAGGCGACACGAGTCATAATTGGATTAATCCTTAAAACCGGAATCGTGATTACCTGATAAACCAGGTTATAGACACCCAATGCCTCTGCTCCCATAAATCGGCCAATTAAGATCACATCCATATTGGACCCTATTCGATTGACCACCCGAGATAGCAATTGGTATACACCAAATTTAAGAACGTCCTTACACCCTGACAAATTGAAAACAAAAGAGGGTCGCCATGTGTTTATGTAGCAAAGAAAATAAAGGAGGCTCTTTATCCCGTATAAGATAACTTGCGATAGAACAAAAGCATAGACAGGGTCACCAATGAACATAAAAACGATCAAGACAATAAAAGCAAGGATCGTTGATGCCATTTCTATGATGGCCAATTCCTGAAACCGCAGCTCCTTCTGAAGTAGGTATTGACTCTGCTGACCTATTGGCGCAATGAGAAACATAAACGAGAGCACTCTGAGTAAATGAACTAATTCTTCTCTGTGAAAGAAATCCGCAATCAAGGGACTTGCTACGGTTAAAAATACAAAGAGAAAAAATCCCATTATAATATTCAGCCAAAATAATGTTGAAAGGATGTGGGGAGCAACGTCTTCTTTTTGTATGACAGCCGAACCGATTCCCATATCCAATAGGATTTGTGAAAATAGCGTAAGGGTTGTCAACAAGCCGACCAATCCAAATTGAGCGACACTCAATCGGTGAGCAAGAAGCCCGAACTGAACGATTTGAATAAACGTGATGGTGATGGTTGACAGACTCGTCCATTTCACTCCTAGGAGCATCTGACTTCTTATACCCGCCATTCTGTCTGTTCCCTTCTCTTTTAACGGGCACCTTCGCCCGTTATAATGACTGAAAATGTCCGAATAATAATTTTCAAGTCTAACAAAAACGAGACATGTTTTATATACTCCATATCATGCTTAAATTTTTCTTCAGGTGAAATATCATAGCCTCCACGCACTTGAGCTAAGCCTGTAAGACCCGGTTTAACAAGGAGGCGATTTTCGAACCCGCTGATCTCTCTGGCAAATTGTTCTGTGAACATTGGCCTTTCTGGACGAGGTCCAACAATGGACATATCGCCTTTTATAATTAAAAAAAATTGGGGAAGTTCATCAATTCGTGTTTTCCTGATAAACTTTCCAATGCGTGTCACCCGGCAATCATTAGAAGCTGCCCATCTCGCTCCCTCTTTCTCTGCATCACTTCTCATGGAACGGAGCTTTATTATTTTAAATATTTTTCCATTTTTCCCTAGTCTTTCCTGAACATAAATTGGAGATCCGGGTGTTTCTAATCGAATAAGTAATGAAAAAAATAAAATGATTGGTAATGAAAATAAGAGACCAACCATTCCGAGAACGAGATCTAAGACTCGTTTATAAACAAGATAATAAATGGATAACCTTGGTAGTCTATAGAGGGATGCCTGTTCAATTGAATACATATGACTGTAATTTTTAGTACCCAGAAATCCTCACCTCCTACCTCGATAGTATAAGTCGCAATTGTGAAGCAGGTATTGAGAAGAGGTAAAGAATCGATTAACTCCTTGTAAATGAATTTTAAATCTCTAAATAGTTTGTAAATTTTTAGTGCAAAAAAAAGGCTTGTCCTCCAGATACATTCTTAGAGTACAGCCATCTTTTTAATAAGCATCTGTTATTCAACTAAATGGCGTTCTGCTGATCCCAATAAAGACATTTTTCAAATTAGATCATTATTAATGGGTAAATCAGTACCCGCCCTTTTTTATTATGAAGAAGTTATTTAACGATAAAGTTGGTCATCAAGCCTTGCATGGCATCAACATCATCATCAGGATTAATCGTATGATCTAAAATATGGCAGTGGAACATCCAGGTACCGGGCGCATTAGCGATAAATTCGATATCAGCTGTTTCTTCCGGAGCTAAGGAGACGACATTCATCGGCATCGGTTTCTTTAGATGATGCCCATCCTCTGATATCAGCTTAAATGTGTATCCATGAAGATGCATGGCGTGATAGTTCTCACTGCTGCTGTTAATCAACCTCACAACAACCCGTTGCCCCTTTTTAATATAAAAGTTAGGTGAATTAGGGCTCGGCTTACCGTTTAACGTGAAAACATTCTCGTCAAACTTCTGATCCACCTTGAATGAACCAATATCGAATAAGGCTTCTACATCCGCATCCGGGTATTCCTTTCCTTTAGCTGGATCCACAATTAAGGCTCCGTGTAATCCATAATCAATCTGCTCGTCCATGTCTGTCCCGCTAAAATAGTCATGCGTACCCACCATATCCTGTGTTACCGTAAACTCATAGACTTTGGAGTCTCCAGGCTTTACGGATTGATCGGGGAGCCCACCCATCTGTTTAGGAACGGAGAGGCCCTGAAACCTTAAGCTAGTCGGTTCATTGAGTTTATTTTTCAATACAATCCTAACCTTGTCCCCTACTTTGACTTGAATTAAGGGACCAGAGGTTTGTCCATTATAGCCAGAGGCATTGACATTCTTCTGTTCGTATAGATTCCATATAATCGGATTTGCTGTTAATGTATACTGCTTAGTCCCATCCTTTAATAGCTTCGGGGCCATGGCTTTCTCATTCATCATATCCTTTGCGGTTTTCTTTTGCTGCTCGATCTCTTTCTTGGTTAGTGCATCGGTTCTTGCATCCATCACGCCTGGCATATCCCCATAACTTGCTAATAACTCTGGAGAAATCGTGCTTTTTTCCTGTTTAGTTTCCTTGGCGGGAATTGATTTTGAAGGTTCAGCATTCGAGACTTTTGCCGATAGGCCTATTTCTGCTCCAACCATGAACACCACAACAAGAATGCCTGCTACTATTGACGCGGTTTTTACCCCTTTTGAAAAGTCCCTTTTAAAAATCCTTATTATGAAAAATAAAATGAGCAAGCCTGCTATAAAAACGATGGCCAGCGCTCCTACAAATTGAATCAAGCCGCTCCCTCCTTACTTAACATGAATCAGTGTCATCATGCCGCCAAGCTGATCTTGTGTATCATCCGGGTTTTCCATCTCGCTTCCAATGGTGCTGTGGAACCACCAATCCCCCGTCCGGTTCGCTGTAAACATGACATCCATCGTCTCACTAGGTGCAATCGAGACGACATTTACCGTTTGCTTGACAGGTAATGGTGCGCCGTCTTCCGCTACTATCTTCAGTGAATAACCATCGAGGGAAACCGAATGATAATTCTCAGAACTCGCATTAACGAGGCGAAGGAGAACACGCTGACCTTTTTTCAGAGTCATTTGCGGCGTGTAAGGATAAGACCTTCCATTAATCATAAAAACATTTTCTGGATCAGAGCCGTCAACCTTTGTCGAACCTAGTTCAAACAATTTATCAACATCATAATTTTTGGATGAATCCTCTTTTGGGCCCACAATTATAGCCCCATACATCCCCGCATCCACCTGGAAGTCATCATCATAATGACTATGGTACCAATGTGTGCCTATCATCTGATTGGTGACAGTAAATTTGTATTTGAACGTCCCATTAGGTTTAATAGCAGGGGTTGGCATACCTGGCACACCATCCATATCATTTGGGACCTGAAAACCATGCCAGTGAACCGTCATCGGTTCGGTTAATTGATTCGAAACATCTATTTCAACTTTATCGCCTACTTTAACACGAATGAGTGGGCCAGGTACCGTCTTGTTAAACCCCCATCCTTCCATCGTCTTTCCAGGATAAAGCGCCCAACCAAATGTAGAAGCCTTCAGTGTAAATTTTTTGGTCCCATCCGGCAATAGGGTGGGCTTTAGCGCCTTTTCATTCATGATATCGACAGCCGCTTGATTCTCTGCTTTAATTTCGCCTTTGTTCAAATTATAGTTCGTAGCAGGGGGCGTCGACGCCGTGCTTGATGTTGCCATTTGGGAAGTGTTAGTCATCCCTGGCATGTTCTGCATGGAGTCCTTTTGGTTGGTCGTCTCTCCATCTGCCTTGGCAGTTGGCACAGTGTGATTAATGGATACCTCAACGATCAAAATAGACAACCCTGCCACAATAACGAGACCCTTAAAAAACAGCGCCTTTTTACTTCCTAAACGACCTTTTTTAAACGTCCCTATAAAAAAAGAAGAAGAGAGAAACCGAGGCAAAAACAAGACACTTCCTATTATCACTAACGAAAGAAAAAAATAAATAAAATATCTAGCTGCCATTTTTACCACGTCCTCCTAAAATTTCAGTAAAAAAATTTAGGTTAGGCGCTTCGCTCTGCCCCTCAACGCCTAACCCGATTAGATCTTGATCGTTATTTTTGCTTAGGTTCTGTTACTCCCGCATCCTTGTACAAAGCTTTTAAGTAAAAATCACTTTGTTTTAATGCTTGTGCCTTATTCTCGACTTCACCTGTAGAAGGATTTAAATAAACAGGCGCAGTTTTCCCATGATTTGAAAAGTCAAACATATTTTCGATTGAGCCTGCCATGGCATCAAATGAGCCGTTTCCAATGCGTCCAAGATTCCAGTTATCTTCAATAAACTTCAAGATACTAGATTGGTCAGTCAACGTGTTATCCACATAATTTTGCTTGGCATAAGGCGAGAGAACAAGCAATGGCAAACGAGGACCATAACCTGCGCGGTCGAGGGAGCCATCGAGACCTGAAGTACCCGCACTTCCTTGGCCATTAAGTGTATCCAATGCAGGGTCATTAGATCCGTTCACGAGCGGAGCCATTACATGGTCATACCAACCGTCGGAATCATCATAGGCAATAACAATAGCTGTATCCTTCCACTCTGGAAGTGACTGAATTCGGTTAATTGTATTGGTGAAGAAGGTCTGCTCATCGAGTGGATCAGAGTAACCGGCATGTCCATCTTGATATTCAGGAGCCTTCAAGTAGCTGACTGCAGGAAGGTTGCCAGAATCCGCTGCTGTCCAGAAATCGGTTAAATCATACTGATGATTCGCTTGATCTGTTTTACCAATCATAGATGGGCTTGACGGTGCCAAATGATTTGGGTTAGACGTAGATTTATAATACTGGAATGGCTCATGGTGAGGGCTATAATCTACGGAAGATCCCCCTGCCACGTTTTGGTGCTGCTCAGACGAATTTCGGAAGCCGCCTTGGAACCAGCCCCATGTAATGCCTTTCGCATTTAGCAGGTCACCAATGTTTTTATTTGAATCGGTCATTTTAGCGGTTGAACCTGTTCCAGATGCGTTATCGTAATAGGGATTGGTATCTCCAGAAAGAGTTCCTGTTGAAGGCTGGGATTTACTTACTGTTCCACCGTTAGTGCTGTTCCCGTTATAAAGTGTTACTCCATGGTCCTGACCTGAAATAAGATTGAGAGCTCCGGGAGTAGAAGGACCATAGTTAGTACCAAAGGAATTATCATTTAGTGAAAAATGCTGCGCATAGTTCCACATTGCCGTTACCGTATTACCATCATAGTAATCCATAACAAGGTTGGAGCCGTGGCCGCTATTCGCCACAAACTTGTCCATCTTCCCACCATCAAATGAGCTTTGTTCAGCGGCGTAGCTGTGATCCATGTCTGCGGTAACCGCTTGAGAACGGTCAAGACGCTCTGGGTTAGCTCCATTTGGGTTATTCGTTAATAATGGACCACTTAAACCGTTAACTGTCGGTGTGTTCTTAGCTGCCGTAAATTCCGGCTCACCTTTAGGGTTTTGCGCAACTGGGTATGTACCGAAATAATGATCAAAAGAGACGTTCTCATCGAAAATAACGACAACATGCTTGATTGGAGTTTGAGTGGATGAAGCTTTTTTATGACCTGAGTTTGCAACTGGCTTCTGATGAGTTGATTTTGCATTAGCTCCTTGCAGAGAGGAACTGATAGCGGGTGCAAATGCGAACACCGAACCTAACGCCGCGGCACTAAGAACTTTTAAAGCTGTGGACATTTTCTTCTTCATTTAACCGACCTCCATAATTTTCTAAACTTACAGTTAAATTATAGAGAAGAAATGTTAGACTTTAATTACGGCTATGCAAAGGTTTTGTTAGTCTTATGTAAAAACTATTAATTAATTCGGGAAATTCACATCCCTTTTAAAGGACCAAAGACCTACTGCAAATGATTGGAGGCAGATTTCCTTACTGTATAGGTTTGTCCCCGAAAACCAAAATGGTTGGCAACAGACCTCAACAAAGAGTTTTTTCACTTCAGAGGTCTGCCCTCCAAAAACAAAAAGACCCCCAACCAAATGGTTGAGAGCCTTGAAACGTAGATATAGATATATTAACGTTTTGAGAATTGTGGTGCACGACGAGCTGCTTTAAGACCGTATTTCTTACGTTCTTTCATACGAGGGTCACGAGTGAGGTACCCTGCACGCTTAAGAGATGGACGGTATTCAGGATCAGCTTGTAAAAGTGCGCGAGCAATACCATGACGGATTGCGCCAGCTTGACCAGTGTAACCGCCGCCTTCAACGTTTACTAGTACATCATATTTACCAAGAGTATCCGTTTCAACAAGCGGTTGCTTGATAATCGCTTTAAGTGTTTCATAGTCCATGTACTCATCGATGTCACGCTTGTTGATGACAATACGTCCATCACCTGGAACAAGACGAACACGTGCTACAGATTTCTTACGACGACCAGTGCCGATATATTGAACTTGTGCCATGCTTTCCCTCCTCCTTTATTAACCTTTTAATACGTAATTTTCAGGTTGTTGAGCTTGATGCGGGTGAGTACCTTCTGCATATACATGCAGTTTCTTAGCCATTTGACGACCAAGGCTATTGTGTGGCAGCATCCCTTTAACTGTACGCTCAATCAACTCACGCGGGTATTTTGAAACCATTTCTTGAGCTGTTCTGACACGAAGACCGCCAGCCCAACCACTGTGGTTGTAATATTTTTTATCTGACAGTTTCTTACCTGTAAAATGAACTTTATCTGCATTGATGATGATCACATGATCACCCGTGTCGACATGCGGGGTATAAGTTGGTTTGTGCTTACCGCGAAGAATAGTTGCAACTTCACTAGCAAGACGACCAATCGTTTGTCCTTCCGCATCGATCACGTACCACTTACGTTCTACTTCTTGCGGCTTAGCCATAAACGTTGTACGCACGATGTACCCTCCTTGAGTATTTGTTCACTTCTCATAAAATCCATCTATGTGTACGGGGCGATAGTGGTCTTTAATAGAAATGCCAAAGAATACTATATCGCAAATATGCCCTAATGTCAATAGGAAACCTACTACTTGAAACCCCTTCATGGTCTTACTTCTTAGATTTGCAACATGTAGTTTTGCCATGAATCCAAAGGTTTTAAACATGGATTTTGGACAAATTCCAATTGCCATGGTCCACTCCAATATAACACATAAATGATTGACGTGCTGATTTACCTTAGCGTATTCTCGTTACAGCTATTTTCTTTAGGTGTAACGGCATTTCTCTATTTCCTAATTTTTCGCCGTTTCCCGGGCCTTAGCGTTTTCTCGTTACGCCTATTTGGTTTTTGTGTAACGACGATTCCTTATTGGCCAGGTTTGAGCCCGCTACTAGACCCAGGATTTAAGCAGGCACGTGTGACTCGCCAAACGCTTAATAAGTCACTCTCCACAGGTACAAGCCTTGCGGTGGGGCTGTGGGATACCCTACTGTTCGATCTTTTGCTTCGAGGATCTGTTTAATCTCAATAGGGGCAGCCTTTCCTCTCCCAACCGCGATTAAATGTCCAACAACAATCCGAACCATCTGATACAGAAACCCATTACCAGCAATCCGGACCTCTAGCTCATCTTCATGTGTTTCACAGATGTCTAGAGATGAAACGGTACGGACTTTATCAACAACCGAGGTATTGGCTGCACAAAAGGAAGTGAAATCATGAGTGCCAATCACCCACTTTGCCCCTTCTCTCATCTGGCTTAGATCGAGTTGATCAGGCACATGGACACTATAATTTTGGCGAAAGACATCCGGTTCTTTTCGGTTCAAGATTTTAAAACGGTATTCCTTTTCTTGAACATCAAAGCGAGCATGGAAGTCATCCGCTGCATCCTCAACACTTCTGATCAAAATATCTTTGGGAAGAAGTGAATTTAACGCCCTCACCCAATTAGGTGCAGGAACGTTGAGGGAGGAGTCAAAATGAATAACTTGCCCAAATGCATGGACCCCCGCATCCGTGCGCCCAGATGCCGTGACACGATGCGCCTCACCCTTATGCATTCTTTTCAGGGCTTCTTCAAGTTCTAACTGCACGGTTCGTTTTCCCGGTTGAACCTGATAACCTGAGAAATGAGTGCCATCATAGGCTATGATTGCTTTAAATCTAGGCAACTTCCTACACCTCTCTTACAAAGAAAACCAATGCAAAGCACATAGTACACCTGTAAAAAGAATCATGCTTATCATTAAGAGGTGGTCCCGCTTTTCCCAAACAAGGGCTCTAAGCTTCGTACGGCCCACATCTCCGCGATATCCCCTTGCTTCCATTGCCATCGCTAATTCCTCTGCCCGCTTAAAGGCACTTACAAATAAAGGAACAAGAAGCGGAATGATCGCTTTTACCCGTTGTATAAAGGACCCGGATGTAAACTCCGCGCCTCGAGCCGATTGAGCTTTCATGATCTTCTCGGTTTCTTCCATCAAAGTCGGAATAAAGCGAAGCGAGATCGACATCATGAGCGCAAATTCATGAACAGGAAATTTAAGCTTTTTAAACGGTGCCAGAAGTGTTTCAAGACCATCCGTTATCTCAATAGGCGTCGTCGTTAACGTCAGAAGCGTCGTCATCAAGACAATCGCTAACAAGCGAACAGAAATGAATATAGACTGGCGAATGCCCCCTGTTGTTAACTGAAACCATCTCCACTCAAAAATCACCTTGCCTTGTTGCGTAAACAACAAATTTAAAATGAGAGTAAAAAGGATGATCAGAATAACCGGTTTTAACCCTTTATAAATATAACGAAGTGGCACTTGTGCAAATGAAAGTGCCAAGAGGCAGTATAGCGCAACCATTCCATATGCCAACCAATTATTAGCTAAAAATATAATAATAACAAACAATAAAACGGCAAGAAGTTTCGATCTTGGGTCCATTTTGTGTATGGGAGACTTCCCAGGGTAATATTGTCCAATAATTACATTAAACATTATTAGACCCCCTCCTTCTTTTTGAGGAAGGAAGCCAGATGACGACTCGTTTCCTCCACTGAAAAAAGAGTGGTAAGAACCTGATCATCGCCCCACTTTTGACTTAGGCGCTCCAAAAAAGCCATTGTTTTTGGTATATCTAACCCTAAAGAACGGAGTGTTTCTTTGTTCTTAAAAATGTCTGTTGGCGGGCCGCTCATGACAAGCTTGCCTTGATCCATAACTAGAACTTGGTCAGAATAATAAGCGGCATCATCCATGCTGTGAGTCACCATGATCGTCGTGAGCCCTTGTTCACGGTTAAGAGTCGAAAAGAGTGACATCATCTCTTCACGCCCTCTTGGGTCAAGACCAGCAGTTGGCTCATCCAAAATAATGGCCTCTGGGTTGCTGGCAAGAACACCGGCAATCGCCACGCGGCGCATTTGACCGCCGCTTAATTCAAATGGCGACCTTGTTAAAATTTTCTCAGGCAGCCCAACAAGTTCAAGAACTTCTCTTGCTCTTTTTTGGGCTTCTTCAAGTGTCATTCCAAAATTAAGGGGACCAAAACAAATATCTTTTTCAACCGTCTCCTCGAAAAGCTGATGCTCAGGATACTGAAACACCATGCCAATCCGTTTGCGAAGCTGCTTTAATTCCTTTGCCTTGCTTCCAGACTCAATACGAGCATCCCCAATTACAATGCTTCCCTTTGTTGGCTTTAAAAGTCCGTTCATATGCTGAATCAAAGTGGATTTCCCGGACCCGGTATGACCAATAATCGAGACAAATGAACCTGATGAAATCATCACACTTATATCCTCAAGGGCAACGCGCTCAAAAGGGGAACGAGGATGGTATACATGGCTTAATGACGAGATCTTAATGTCCATAATTCTTCCACCAATTCCTCTTCCAAAAATATCTCTTTTGATACTCTGACCTGTTGGTTTGTTAAACCTTCTCGTAATTTCACAGAAAAAGGGAGATCAAGTCCAATCGACAACAGTTGCTCAGGATCCTTAAACACCTCTCTAGGTGTCCCTTCACCCAAAACATGGCCTTGGTTCATAACCACAATTCGATCGGCATGAGACGCCTCTTCTAGATCGTGTGTAATAGAAAGAACGGTAATCCCCTGTTCCTTATTTAAACGTCTCATAATTTCGATTATATCCGCTTGACCTTTTGGATCGAGCATAGAAGTCGCTTCATCCAAAACAATAATAGACGGTCTTAAGGCGATAATTCCCGCAATGGCAACGCGCTGCTTCTGACCGCCTGAAAGCCGATGCGGCTCTTGCTCCACATAATCAGACATCCCCACCCAATCAAGTGCCTCTTGAAGCCGAATCACCATCTCTTCACGAGGTATACCATGGTTCTCCATGCCAAAAGCGACATCATCTCGGACCGTCGCCCCAACAAATTGATTATCTGGGTTTTGAAAGACCATGCCGACCAGCCGCCGAATCTCCCAAAGCGTTTCACCCTCTTTGGTATTTAATCCGTTGACTAAAATATCCCCTTTTTCAGGAACCAGCAATCCATTCAAACACTTGGCCAATGTCGACTTGCCTGACCCATTATGGCCAATGATTGCGAGCCATTCTCCCTTATATACTTCTAGGGAGACATCCTCTAAAGACCAATCCGGTTGTTCTTGACTATATCGAAAGCCCAATTTGTTCACTTGAATGATCGGCTCTGTTTTCATCACAATCACTCCAATGAGGTCCAAAGATCATTTAAGAAAAAACTTTATTAAATAAAAAAAGAGGGCATAGAAGCAGCCTTATAGACCTCGCTCTCTTGCCCTTGTTGTTCTTAATTATACAAGTTCGATAATCGCCATTTCAGCATTATCACCACGACGAGGTCCTAATTTAAGGACACGTGTGTAACCGCCTTGGCGATCTTGATAACGAGTTGCGATCTCATCAAACAATTTTTGAAGCGCCAATTGACCCGTTTCTTCGTTAGCTACCTCGTTGCGTACGATAGTAGCCGCTTGACGGCGAGCGTGAAGATCCCCACGCTTTCCTAAAGTAATCAATTTTTCAACGACTGAACGCAATTCTTTTGCCTTTGCATGAGTCGTTTCGATGCGCTCATTAATAATGAGGTCTGTAGCCAAATCACGGAATAAAGCTTTACGAGCACCCGTGACACGGCCTAATTTTACGTATGCCATGACAAATCCTCCTTCTTTGAAGTCTTAATTTCTTTTTTGCGCAAAAAAGAAAGTCAGGTAATTTATTCTTCGTCTCTTAACCCTAAGCCAAGATCCGCTAGTTTTTCTTGAACCTCTTCCAAGGATTTACGACCTAGATTACGCACTTTCATCATATCTTCCTCGGATTTTTGCGTTAATTCCTGCACCGTATTAATGCCAGCACGTTTGAGACAGTTGTAAGAACGGACGGAAAGATCCAATTCTTCAATTGTCATTTCAAGCACTTTTTCTTTTTGGTCTTCTTCTTTCTCAACCATAATTTCAGCAGTTAAGGCTTGATCCGTTAAACCAACAAAAATATTAAGGTGTTCAGTAATAATTTTTGCGCCAAGGGAAACAGCTTCTTCAGGTCTAATGCTTCCGTCAGTCCAAACATCGAGGGTTAATTTGTCGTAGTTAGTTACTTGACCGACACGCGTGTTTTCAACTTGATAGTTGACCCTTTTTACAGGGGTATAGATCGAATCAATTGGGATAACTCCAATTGGCAATTCATCGTGCTTGTTGCCTTCCGCAGGTACATATCCTCGACCCTTTTTGGCCATAAGCTTCGCATGGAAACGAGTATCACCCGAAAGCGTCGCAATGACTAGATCTGGATTTAATATTTCGACATCACTATCATGAATAATGTCAGCCGCGGTGACTTGGCCTTCACGTTGAACGTCAATTTCTAATGTCTTCTCCTCATCGGAGTAGAGCTTCATAGCTAGGCCTTTAATGTTGAGAATAATGGCGGTCACATCCTCAACGACCCCGTCCATCGTGGTGAACTCATGTAAAACATTATCAAACTGAACGGATGTCACGGCAGCACCTGGGAGGGATGATAAGAGTATACGGCGAAGAGAATTGCCCAAAGTGGTCCCATAGCCACGCTCTAGAGGCTCTACCACAAATTTTCCGTATGTGGCATCCTCGCTGATCTCAATCGTTTCGATCTTTGGCTTTTCGATTTCTATCATTCCAATAAACCCTCCTTCAAACGTCGAAATCTAAGGTTAATATCTTTTTAAAACCCAAGATTTCCCGTAACTCCCTATGGGCATGCATTATTTCCTAATAAACTGTCTCGTCCTAACGAGAATGTTCAAATGTTGGAGACTCACATGCTTGTGAGTCCTAACTATTCGAACCTATCTCTAAGCATAGCTACCATTATTGACAGATTTGCAGAAAATATACCCAAATAATACTATACGCGACGGCGTTTTGGTGGACGACATCCGTTGTGTGGAACAGGAGTTACGTCACGAATGGCGGTGACTTCGAGTCCAACTGCTTGAAGTGCGCGAATCGCAGCTTCACGACCAGCGCCAGGGCCTTTTACTGAAACCTCAAGAGATTTTAAGCCATGCTCTTGAGCCGCTTTACCGGCTGTTTCAGCAGCAGTTTGTGCAGCAAATGGAGTCGATTTACGAGAACCTTTAAAACCAAGTCCGCCTGCACTTGCCCAAGAAACGGCATTACCATGTGCATCCGTAATAGTAACAATAGTGTTGTTAAAAGTTGAACGGATATGCGCAATTCCATTTTCAATATTCTTTTTGACACGACGTTTACGGTTACGAGTATCTTTACGTTTTGCCATGAAAGCTTATACCTCCTTCTTATTTTTTCTTATTAGCGATTGTGCGACGTGGGCCCTTACGAGTACGTGAGTTGTTCTTTGTATTTTGACCACGAACAGGCAAGCCGCGACGATGACGAAGACCACGGTAAGCACCAATTTCAATTAGACGTTTAATGTTAAGAGATACTTCACGTCGAAGATCTCCTTCCACTTTAATCCTGTCGATTTGTTCACGAATACGGCCAAGTTCTTCTTCAGTAAGATCGCGAACACGAGTCTCTTCAGAAACATTAGCAGCTTTAAGAATTTGTTGAGCTGTTGTTTTACCGATTCCGTAAATGTAAGTTAAAGAAATTACTACACGTTTTTCTCTCGGAATATCAATACCAGCAATACGTGCCAAAGAGTGACACCTCCTTATTTTTTAAATCATTAACCTTGTTTTTGTTTATGTTTTGGGTTTTCGCAAATAACCATAACGGTTCCTTTTCGGCGAATAACCTTGCATTTTTCACAAATAGGTTTTACTGATGGTCTAACCTTCATTGTTAAAACCTCCTTAAAAGGCGGTCTCTCCTACTTTAAACGGTAGGTAATTCGACCGCGAGTTAAATCGTACGGCGATAATTCTACCCTAACTTTGTCTCCAGGTAAAATACGAATGTAGTGCATCCTTAATTTACCTGCGATGTGAGCAAGAATTTTGTGCCCGTTTTCTAATTCTACACGAAACATTGCATTAGGCAAAGGTTCTATGACGGTGCCTTCTAACTCAATGACATCTTCTTTAGCCATCGATCGATTCACCCTTCCTTTGGTCACTGACTTGTTCATCCAAAAACTTGGATATGGCAAATCTCAACTTGCCGTTCGTGACTTTTCCGGTTTCATAGATGCTGTTCTTTACTTCGTTAGAGATAAAGGGCTGAATTTCTAAGTGGTTGAGATTTTTCCGCTTCGCTCTATCGAACTTCCGCTTATCACCATCTGCAATTTCCACAAAGCGCTCATTCAACACTTTAACTATTACACAGTATTTTCCAGCATCCCTACCTTTTAAAACACGGACAACATGCCCTGGTTTGGGACTCGGTTCAGGAATACTATCCAATTCCTCATCACCTTCGCTTACGGCTTAGTTAAGATTTCAAACCCATCTTCGGTTACCGCAACGGTGTGCTCAAAATGAGCAGACCAACTGCCATCTTCTGTTACTATCGTCCATTCATCATCAAGCAAACTGATCAAACGACGACCACTGTTAACCATTGGTTCCACAGCGAGAACCATTCCCGGTACAAGTTTAGGACCATGATTAGGTGGACCGTAATTTGGAACATCAGGATCTTCATGCAAGTCTCTTCCCACACCATGGCCAACCATCTCACGAACTACGGAGAACCCATGCTTTTCAACATGCTGCTGAATTGCATGAGAAATTGACGTGAGACGTGTGTTAGGTCTGATTTGTTCAAGACCAGCATACAAGGCGTCTTCAGTTACTTGAAGCAGCCTTTCATGATCACTTGAAATGGTTCCAATTGGATACGTCCACGCTGAGTCACCATGGTAACCATTATAAAGAGCGCCGATATCAATACTGATGATATCTCCGTTCTTTAATACCCTATTTCCAGGAATCCCATGCACGACTTCTTCATTTACCGAGGTACAGATGCTTCCTTTAAACCCATTATAACCTTTAAAAGATGGGGAAGCCCCCTGGCTTTTAATGAATCGCTCGGCAATGGCGTCTAACTCACTTGTTGTGATACCTGGTTGAAGATGGGGTTTTAACGTCTGATGCGTGAGGGCGACAATTCGCCCGGCATCACGCATGATGCGAATTTCCCTCGGAGTCTTTCGGATGATCACACGTTCAAGCTCCCCAAAATCGTTTCAATCGACTCGAATACGTCCTCAATGTCGCGGTCGCCGTCGATTTCTTGTAAACACCCTTGATGACTATAAAAATCAAGCAAAGGTTGTTGTTGTTTGGCATTTACTTCAAGACGAGCTGTGACGGTTTCTTCTTTGTCGTCAGGTCGTTGATGCAGGTCACCGCCGCATTTATCGCAAACGCCCTCTTTAGCGGGTGGATTAAAGACTAGATGGTAGGTAGCTCCACATTGACTGCAGATCCGACGCCCCGTTAAACGAGCCATCAGTTTACTTTGATCCATCTTAATATAAAGAACAGCATCTATGCGTCGACCGGTATCCGCTAGAATTCGTTCCAAGCTCTCGGCTTGAGCGACTGTTCTAGGAAAACCGTCAAGAAGAAAACCTTCCTTACAATCATCCTTCGCAAGTCTCTCGTTGACGATGCCAACAGTGACTTCGTCCGGAACTAGCTCTCCTTTATCCATATACCTTTTGGCTTCTAAA
Source organism: Pullulanibacillus sp. KACC 23026 (assembly GCF_029094525.1). NCBI lineage: Bacteria > Bacillati > Bacillota > Bacilli > Caryophanales > Sporolactobacillaceae > Pullulanibacillus > Pullulanibacillus sp. KACC 23026. The sequence goes on from NZ_CP119107.1 coordinate 4,658,790, forward strand.
CCAAGTCCTGTTTCATCTTTGATCGCTTGACGAAACATGTCACCGGTTGAGATATGGGGCAGACCGTACTTTTCAACGATGCGTTCAGCTTGTGTCCCTTTTCCTGCGCCTGGTAATCCCATTAATATGAGGTTCATACTACCCCTCCATTTCTGGTCAGCATCATTTAAAACGACTTACCGTTTAATAAAGCCGCGATAATGGCGCTTAACAAGCTGACTTTCAATCCGTTTCATGATATCAAGTGCAACACCTGTCACAATGAGCAAGCTCGTTCCACCGATTCTGATGTTAGCTGGAAGGTTTGCTATGTCGACAAAAAGCATCGGCAAGACAGCAATGATAGCTAAGAAGATTGAGCCGGCAAGCGTTAAACGGTACAAAATTTTTGTGATATATTTCTCAGTACTTTTACCTGGGCGAATACCTGGAATATAACCGCCTTGCTTCTTAAGGTTATCCGCCATTTGCTCCGGATTCACCTGTACGAAGGTGTAAAAATACGTAAAGGCTATGATTAACAGGGCATAAAGGATCATCCCTGTAATGGTAGTATAGTCAAAAGTATTAATAATCCAGCGTGTTACATTGTTTTGTGGAAAAAACTGAGCAATTGTTCTAGGAGTGATTAAAAGTGATATCGCAAAGATGACCGGAATAACCCCTGCAGCATTCACTTTAATTGGTAAGTGAGTGGTCTCGCCACCATATGTCCCAGTTGTTCGTTTGGCATACTGAATTGGAATTTTTCTATAACCTTGCTGGATGTAGATCGTCCCAATAATGACAGCTAGAATAACTGCAACAAACACTAACGCATAAATAACTTCCAAGAATATATTGCTTGCGCTGGTAAATTTCTGAGCATATATCTGATTAATTGCTCCAGGTATACGGGCCACAATCCCTCCAAAGATGATAACGGAAATACCGTTGCCTACACCATGTGAAGTGATTTGTTCACCAAGCCACATGAGGAATGAGGTCCCAGCTGTAAGAACTAAAGCAATTAAAAGATAAGAGGCAATACCCGGACTTTTAATCAATCCTGGGAATTGCGCATTAAAACCTATGGACATACCTAAGGCTTGAATAAAGCCTAAAATAACGGTCCCATAGCGTGTGACTTGGGCAAGCTTACGTCTTCCCATCTCACCTTGTTTTGACCACTCAGTAAATTTTGGTATTACATCCATTTGCAAGAGCTGCACGATAATGGATGACGTGATGTAAGGCATGATCCCCATTGTGAGAATGGAAAAGTTTTGTAGGGCTCCACCACCAAAGGTGTTAAGGAATCCAAAAACAGAGTTATCCGCAAACGAGATAACAGATGCGTCGACACCTGGAACAGGAATAAATGTCCCTATTCTATAAATAACAAGCATCAACAATGTGAAGATGATTTTATTTCGAATGTCAGCCACACGCACAATATTGGAGATCGTACGAAACATTAGATCACCTCTGCTTGACCGCCAGCTGCTTCAATAGCCGCTTTTGCGGAGTCAGAGAACTTATGAGCCTTAACAGTCAATTTGACTTGTAATTGGCCGCTGCCTAGAATTTTTACACCGTCTTTAACTTGTTTAATTACGCGTGTTTCTAGCAAAAGTTCTGGAGTCACTTCTGTACCCTCAGCAAAGCGATTAAGTGTTTCAAGGTTAACAATTTCGTACACTTTACGGTTCGGATTTGTAAATCCACGCTTAGGTAAGCGTTGAATCAAAGGCATTTGTCCTCCTTCAAAACCAGGACGTACACCGCCGCCAGAACGAGACTTTTGTCCTTTTTGGCCACGACCGCTTGTTTTACCTAAACCAGAGCCGTTACCACGTCCGACACGCTTGCGTTCTTTACGGGAACCTTGTGCAGGTTGTAACTCATGAAGTTTCATATTGGCACCTCCTCGAAAATTACTTTTTATGCGTCGATTTCGTTCACTTTCACCAAGTGAGCGACCTTATTAATCATACCTCGGATGGACGGATTGTCTTCGTGGACAACAGTTTGGTTAGTCTTAGTAAGACCAAGCGTTCTTACTGTCACACGTTGACTTGGTAAGCGTCCAATGACACTACGAGTGAGGGTAATTTCCAATTTTTTAGCCATAATGGTCCCTCCCTTATCCTAACAATTCTTCTACTGATTTGCCACGAAGCTTCGCAACATCTTCTTTGCGCTTAAGGCCTTTGATACCTTCAATTGTCGCACGCACCATGTTAATTGGATTGTTCGAGCCAAGTGATTTAGAAACGATATCACCAATACCTGCAAGCTCAAGTACCGCACGAACAGGGCCACCAGCGATGATTCCTGTACCTTCTGGAGCTGGCTTTAATAGAACATTGCCGGCACCAAAACGACCCGTTACCTGATGTGGAATTGTCGTTTTTACGATTGGCACAGTAATAAGATTTTTTTTCGCATCTTCAACAGCTTTACGAATAGCTTCTGGAACTTCTTGTGCTTTACCCATTCCAAAGCCAACCTGCCCTTTTTTGTCACCAACAACAACGAGGGCAGCAAAACGGAAACGACGACCACCTTTTACAACCTTAGCAACACGGTTGATCGTCACGACACGTTCTTCAAATTCTGACTTGTTACGATCACGGTTTTGCATGGATTCCCCTCCTTTTATTAGAATTCAAGACCCGCTTCACGAGCTGCATCAGCTAGTGCTTGGATACGTCCATGATAGAGATAGCCTCCACGGTCGAAAACGACTTTAGTTACGCCTTTTTCAACGGCAAGCTTAGCAACTGCTTCACCGACTTTTTTAGCAGCTTCAACATCATTACCTTTTTCAAGCTTTAATGAAGAAGCAGAAACGATCGTTGAGCTTGATTCGTCATTTATTAATTGCGCATAGATGTGTTTAGAAGAGCGGAACACGTTTAAACGTGGACGTGCTGCAGTTCCGACTACTTTCGTACGCACATGCTGATGACGCTTTTTACGCACAGCGTTCTTGTTAGGCTTAGTAATCATAGCCTTTAGTCACTCCTTTCAACAGGCTTTATTTACCAGTTTTACCCTCTTTACGACGTACTTTTTCGCCTTCGTAGCGAATCCCTTTACCTTTGTAAGGTTCAGGAGGACGTACAGCGCGGATGTTTGCTGCTACTGCACCAACGCGCTCTTTGCTGATCCCTTTAACGGATACTTTGTTGTTACCCTGTACTTCAATATCAATTCCTTCTTCTGGAACGATTTCAACAGGATGGGAGTAACCCACGTTAAGGACGAGGTTCTTTCCTTGTTTGCTTGCACGATAACCGACCCCTACAAGCTCAAGGTTGCGCTCATAACCTTTTGTAACACCTTGAACCATATTGCTGATCAAGCTGCTAGTTGTTCCGTGTAATGATTTGTGAGCCTTAGAATCAGATGGGCGTGAAACTTGAATGGTATTGTCAGTCATTTCAATTTTCATTTCTGGATGAAAGTTGAAAGAAAGTTCACCTTTTGGCCCCTTAACAGTAACTGCATTATCTTCACCAATTGTAACGGTCACGTCATTTGGTACTTCTGTAGGTTTTAAACCAATACGAGACATCGTGACACCTCCATTCTCTTTTAGCTTTTACCAAACGTATGCAAGGACTTCTCCGCCAACGCTTTGTTTGCGAGCATCCTTATCTGTGAGGATCCCTTTGGAAGTTGACACAATTGCAATTCCTAATCCGCCAAGTACGCGTGGTACTTCATCGGCTTTCGCATAAACGCGAAGACCTGGTTTACTGATACGCTTCAATCCAGAGATTACTTTCTCTTGGTTTGGACCATATTTTAAGAAAATGCGAATCATGCCTTGTTTGTTGTCCTCAACATATTCAACTTCTTTAATGAAACCTTCTTGTTTGAGGATTTCAGCAATTTCTCTTTTCAACTTAGAGCCTGGCACTTCTAGAGACTCATGACGCACATTGTTTGCATTTCGGATACGTGTAAGCATATCTGCGATTGGATCTGTCATGACCATTCGAATGACCTCCTTCCCTTAACTTCGCTTTACCAACTGGCTTTTTTAACGCCCGGTATTTGTCCTTTGTAAGCCAATTCCCGGAAGCAAATACGGCATAGTTTAAATTTGCGAAGAACTGAATGCGGACGACCGCAACGTTGACAACGCGTATATTCACGAACATCATATTTCTTAGGTCGATTTGCTTTAGCAATCATCGATTTCTTAGCCATACTTTCCCTCCTTGCATTCCGTTATTTTCTGAATGGCATCCCGAGTAATGTGAGTAACTCACGAGCTTCTTCATCTGTTTTAGCGGTAGTAACGATAACGATATCCATACCGCGGACTTTATCGACTTTATCATAATCAATTTCTGGGAAAATAAGTTGTTCTCTCACGCCTAGTGTGTAGTTACCGCGACCATCAAAAGCTTTAGAAGAAACACCGCGGAAGTCACGTACACGAGGTAGTGAAACTGAGACAAGCTTATCAAGAAATTCAAACATTCTTGTTTTACGAAGCGTTACTTTTGCTCCGATTGGCATCCCTTCACGCAATTTGAAACCAGCAATTGATTTCTTTGCGCGAGTGATGACTGGCTTTTGCCCAGAAAGTGCATTTAGTTCTTCAACAGCGTTGTCAAGTACTTTTGCATTTTGAACAGCTTCACCAACACCCATGTTGATGACAACTTTCTCGATGGTAGGTACTTCCATAATGCTTTTATAATTAAATTTCTCCATCAATGCAGGAACAATCTCTTTTGTATACTTTTCTTGCAAGCGATTCATTCATTTAACCTCCTTTCACGTCGACTTATTTATCCAACGGGTTGCCGGTTTTTTTCGCGATGCGCACCTTTTTGCCGTCCACTTCTTTATAACCAACTCGAGTAGGCTCATTGGTCTTAGGATCTAATGGCATAACATTAGAAACATGAATTGGAGCTTCCATATCAATGATGCCACCCTGTGGATTTAATTGAGAAGGTTTAGCATGCTTCTTAACAATGTTAATTCCTTCTACTAATACGCGTTCGCGGCCTGGATAAGCTTCAAGAATGACGCCTTGTTTGCCTTTATCTTTACCAGAGATAACTTGAACTTTATCTCCTTTTTTAACATGCAATTTATTAGCCATGGTGGTTGACGCACCTCCTCTTTGTTCAAAATCGAACTTTATAGTACTTCCGGAGCGAGCGAAACAATTTTCATAAATTGTTTATCACGCAACTCACGAGCCACTGGTCCGAAAATACGAGTACCACGTGGACTCTTATCATCACGGATAATTACCGCTGCATTTTCATCAAAACGGATATAAGAACCATCAACACGACGAACGCCGCGGCGTGTGCGAACGATAACTGCTTTCACAACGTCACCCTTCTTAACAACGCCTCCGGGTGTTGCTTGTTTCACCGTTGCAACAATCACATCCCCAATGTTAGCCGTTTTACGACCAGATCCACCTAAAACTTTGATGGTTAGGATCTCACGGGCACCTGAATTATCCGCTACTTTCAAGCGAGTTTCTTGTTGGATCATTCAAAAGACCTCCCTTCGGGTAGAGAAACAAAATTAAATAATAACTGCTTCTTCAATTATCTCAATGAGACGATAACGTTTATCTTTAGAAAGCGGGCGAGTTTCCATAATGCGGACGATATCGCCGATTTTCGCTTTGTTTTCTTCATCGTGAGCTTTATATTTCTTAGAATACTTTACACGTTTTCCGTACAAAGTATCTTTTTTGTAAGTTTCAACTAAAACAGTAATTGTTTTATCCATTTTATCTGAAACAACACGACCTACATATACTTTGCGGCTATTACGCTCTTCAGCCATTCAAAGGATCCTCCTTTCAGATTAACCGTTTTGGATGTTTAATTCACGTTCACGAACAACGGTTTTCGCACGCGCAATTGACTTGCGCACTTCGCGAATCCGGGCTGTGTTTTCCAATTGGCCAGTTGCTAATTGGAAACGAAGATTAAATAATTCTTCTTTTAAAGTCTTGAGCTGTTGTTCAATCTCGGCAGTGGTCAAATTACGGATTTCAATTGCATTCATCAGACGTCACCACCCATTTCTTCGCGTTTAACGAATTTCGTTTTTACAGGAAGTTTATGTGAAGCAAGACGAAGCGCTTCTCTTGCAATTTCTTCAGATACGCCGCCAACTTCAAACATGATTTTACCTGGTTTTACAACAGCAACCCAGCCTTCTGGAGCACCTTTACCGGAACCCATACGAACCTCTAGAGGTTTTTTAGTATAAGGCTTTTGTGGGAAAATTTTAATCCAAACTTTACCGCCACGCTTCATGTAACGTGTCATGGCAATACGGGCAGCTTCAATTTGGCGAGATGTGATCCAAGAAGCAGTTGTAGCTTGTAGACCATATTCACCGAATGAAACCTCAGTACCGCCTTTAGCGTTCCCGCGCATTTTTCCACGGTGTTGTCTACGGTATTTTACACGTTTAGGCATTAACATGATTATTGGCCTCCTTCCTTGTTGTTCGTTCCTTTCGTCGGAAGGACTTCACCGCGATAGATCCAGACTTTAACACCGAGCTTACCATAAGTAGTATCGGCTTCTGCTGTTCCGTAATCAATATCTGCACGAAGCGTATGAAGCGGAACAGTTCCTTCGCTGTAGTCCTCTGAACGCGCGATATCAGCACCGCCTAGACGACCAGAAACTTGCGTTTTGATCCCCTTAGCACCAGCACGCATAGCGCGAGTAAGTGTTTGCTTTTGAGCACGACGCCAAGAAACACGACTTTCAAGTTGACGTGCAATATTTTCAGCAACAAGCTTTGCATCAAGGTCAGCTTGCTTGATTTCAAAGATATTAACGTGAACGCGTTTGCCTGTTAATTCGTTAAGGGATTTACGAAGTGCTTCGACTTCGGAACCACCTTTACCGATAACCATTCCTGGCTTAGCTGTTCTGATGGTGACATTAATTCGGTTAGCTGCACGCTCAAGCTCAATCCCTGAAACAGCAGCGTCTTTTAAACGATTTTCAACATACTCGCGAATCTTGATGTCTTCTAATAGGTAATCTGCATAGTTTTTATCAGCGTACCATTTTGATTCCCAATCACGAATGACACCAATTCGCAAACCTATTGGATGAACTTTTTGTCCCACGCATTATCCCTCCTTTTTTTCTGAAACAATAACGGTAATGTGGCTTGTACGTTTGTTAATACGGCTTGCACGTCCCATAGCACGAGGGCGGAAACGTTTCATAGTAGCACCTTCATCAACAAATACTTTTTCTACCACAAGATTATTAGCATCTAATTCATAATTGTGTTCAGCATTCGCAACAGCAGATTTTAAGACTTTCTCTACAATTGGAGATGCTGCTTTTGGCGTATTGCGCAAAATCGCAAAGGCCTCGCCAACCTGCTTACCACGAATAAGATCAACGACTAAGCGTGCTTTACGTGGAGCGACTCGAACTTGTCGAGCAATTGCTTTAGCTTGCATGCATGTGCCTCCTCTCGTTAACGACCTGTTTTCCTGTCATCTTTGGAGTGTCCGCGATAAGTACGAGTTGGAGCGAATTCACCCAATTTGTGACCGACCATATCTTCAGTTACATAAACCGGAACATGCTTACGACCGTCATATACAGCTAGTGTATGACCAATAAATTCCGGAAAAATAGTTGAACGTCTTGACCATGTCTTTACAACTTTTTTCTCACTGTTTTCATTCATTGCTTCCACTTTCTTCATCAAGTGATCGTCAACGAATGGTCCTTTTTTTAAACTGCGACCCATTTGGTCAACCTCCTTCCACTGCTCGGATTCGGGTTATTACTTCTTCTTACGGCGACGAACGATAAATTTATTTGAAGCCTTGTTCTTTTTACGTGTTTTAAGACCTAGAGTTGGTTTACCCCAAGGACTCATTGGTGATTTACGTCCAATTGGTGCACGTCCTTCACCACCACCATGCGGGTGATCGTTAGGGTTCATAACAGAACCACGGACAGTTGGACGAATACCTTTCCAACGCGAACGACCTGCTTTACCTACAACAACTAGCTCGTGCTCTAAGTTCCCGACTTGACCGACAGTTGCGCGGCAAGTTTCAAGAATCATACGCACTTCACCAGAGTTAAGGCGAACAAGTACATATTTATCTTCTTTACCAAGAATTTGAGCTTCAGCACCTGCTGAACGCACAAGCTGACCGCCGAACCCTGGCTTAAGTTCGATATTGTGGATAACAGTACCCACAGGGATGTTTTTAAGTGGCAGTGCATTACCCACTTTGATGTCAGCATCTGGACCAGAAACGATGGTTGTTCCGACAGTAAGACCCTTTGGTGCTAAGATATAACGCTTTTCACCATCTACATAGTGAATAAGAGCAATATTAGCAGTACGGTTTGGATCGTACTCAATCGTAGCAACGCGTCCAGGAATGCCATCCTTGTTACGTTTGAAATCGATGATACGGTATTTTCTTTTGTGACCGCCACCTTGATGGCGCACTGTTAATTTACCTTGGTTGTTACGTCCTGCTTTTTTTGGAAGAGGAGCAAGCAAGGATTTTTCCGGCTTATCAGTAGTGATATCACTGAAATCTAATGATGACATGTTGCGTCGACCGTTAGATGTCGGTTTGTATTTTTTAATCGCCATGAACGTTTACCTCCTTCTTTGTTGATTAGACGCCTTCGTAGAACTCGAGTTCTTTGCTGTCCGGCGTTAATGTAACAATAGCTTTTTTCTTAACAGACGTATAACCGCTGTGACGGCCAACGCGCTTTGGTTTTGCTTTTGTAGTCAAAGTGTTCACATTTGACACTTTCACTCCGAAAATCTCTTCAACTGCACGTTTGATTTCGGATTTATTAGAACGCTTGTCGACAATAAAAGTGTATTTTTTCTCAGCCATTAATTGCGTGGAACGTTCTGTAATTACAGGGCTTTGGATAATATCGCGAGCATCTTTCATTAACCAAGCACCTCCTCTAAATGACGAGCAGCTTCTTCAGTCAAAATCAACTTGTTGTAGTTAACTACATCAAGAACGTTGACTTGATCAGCTGAAATCAGCTTAACTGATGGGATGTTGCGTGCAGATAAGGCTGCTGCTTCATCAGGTTTTCCAGTCACAACTAATGCTTTCTCATTGACTTTAAGATCACTTAAAATTTGAACAAAAGCCTTAGTTTTTGGCGACTCGATTGAGATTGAGTTAAGAACGATCGTTTCGTTGTCTTTTACTTTTGAAGATAAAGCGGATTTGATTGCTAAGCGTCTAACCTTCTTAGGAAGTTTGTAGCTGTAGCTTCTTGGTGTAGGTCCGAAAACCGTACCACCGCCTACCCATTGTGGTGAACGAATAGATCCTTGACGAGCACGTCCTGTTCCTTTTTGGCGCCATGGTTTACGGCCGCCGCCTCGAACTGCCGAACGATTTTTGGTAGCATGTGTTCCTTGACGCTGTGAAGCTTGTTGCATGACGATTGCATCATAGACAACATGTTCATTTGGTTCAATTCCAAAAACGGAATCGTTTAATTCAATATCACCAACCGCTTTACCGGTTTGATCTAAAAGTTGAACCTTTGGCATGAAAGCATCCCCCTTTCTTATTTAGCTTCTTTTGCTTTTACAGCTGTTTTGATTTCGATATAGCTTTTCTTAGCGCCTGGTACATTCCCTTTAATCAAAAGAAGATTACGTTCTGTATCTACTTTAACAATTTCAAGGTTTTGTACAGTGATTCTTTCTCCGCCCATGCGCCCTGGTAATGCTTTACCTTTAAATACACGCATTGCATCAATTGCACCCATAGAACCAGGACGACGGTGATAACGTGAACCGTGAGCCATAGGTCCTCTTGATTGGTTGTGACGTTTGATTGAACCTTGGAACCCTTTACCTTTGGAAGTCCCTGTTACATCAACAACGTCTCCTGCATTAAAAATATCCACCTTAACTTCTTGGCCTACTTGATAGTCACCAAGATTTACGTTACGGAACTCCTTAACGAAGCGCTTAGGTGTTGTGTTTGCTTTTTCAGCATGGCCTTTTTCAGGTTTGTTTGAACGCACTCCTTTCTTGTCGTCGAAACCGAGCTGAACAGCCTCATAACCATCATTCTCAACCGTTCTTAATTGAAGAATAACGTTTGGCGTAGCTTCAACAACTGTTACAGGAACAACTTCCCCTGCCTCAGTAAAGATTTGCGTCATGCCGAGCTTGCGGCCTAAGATTCCTTTGGACATCCGTAAACACCTCCTAAAAATAACTTAATTTCTGTATTATAATTTGATTTCAATGTCGACACCAGATGGTAAATCTAAACGCATAAGTGAATCCACTGTTTGCGGTGTTGGATTTACAATATCGATTAAACGCTTATGCGTGCGCATCTCGAACTGTTCACGAGAATCCTTATATTTATGGACCGCACGTAAAATCGTATAAATCGATTTTTCAGTAGGTAACGGAATTGGTCCAGATACCTTTGCACCAGAACGTTTTGCTGTTTCAACGATCTTTTCTGCTGATTGATCCAAAATACGGTGATCATAAGCTTTCAAACGAATGCGTATTTTTTGCTTTGCCATTGTATTCCCTCCTTTATCGCCCATTTTATGAAATAGACTAACTCCGCGAAAATTTCCCGTATACACTAGCCATGGCAAAGGGGCCGGGTGTATCCGCAACCTTCCGCATCATCGCTAAAACCAACATTTCCTATTATATAAAAAAAACTAGGCAAAATCAAGTTTTTCTTGAACATTATAGGGGTTATTACACTAGGAATCAATTGGTATTTAACAGTTAGCATCTCACATTTCTGTTTAGCAACAGACCAACTAAGTATACAGATTTTATGCATAAAAATCAAGTAGCTAATCATAAGTTCTATTAAAGAAGTCTTACTTACCGCTTACTATGGTGGGAACACACCTTTTTGGGCAGTTATTCTTTCAGCCGAGGTGTGTTCTCTCAAATATACAAAGAGGTCTGTCCCTTCATTTATTTATAAACAAAAAAGACGCCCCGAGAGGCGTCTTCCTTTTAAAGATTTAATTATGCAATGATTGAAGCTACAACGCCAGCGCCTACTGTACGGCCGCCTTCACGAATAGAGAACTTAGTTCCGTCTTCGATCGCGATTGGAGCAATCAATTCTACAGTCATTTCAACGTTATCGCCAGGCATAACCATTTCAGTACCTTCTGGAAGCATGATTGTTCCAGTTACATCAGTTGTACGGAAATAGAATTGTGGACGGTAGTTAGAGAAGAATGGAGTGTGACGTCCACCTTCTTCTTTTGAAAGAACGTAAACTTCTGCTTTGAACTTAGTGTGAGCTTTTACAGTACCTGGCTTTACAAGCACTTGTCCACGCTCAACTTCTTCACGGTCAACACCACGAAGAAGAGCACCAATGTTGTCGCCAGCTTCAGCGAAGTCGAGAAGCTTACGGAACATTTCAACACCAGTTACAGTAGTTTGCTTAGGCTCTTCAGTTAGACCAAGGATCTCAACTACATCGCCAACTTTAACCACACCACGCTCAACACGACCAGTAGCAACAGTACCACGTCCAGTGATAGAGAATACGTCCTCAACTGGCATCATGAATGGCTTGTCAGTATCACGTTCTGGAGTTGGGATGTACTCATCAACTTGAGTCATAAGTTCGATGATTTTTTCTTCATAAGCAGCATCGCCTTGAAGAGCTTTAAGAGCAGAACCTGCAACAACTGGTACATCGTCACCAGGGAAGTCGTACTCAGAAAGAAGATCACGAACTTCCATTTCTACTAATTCAAGAAGTTCTTCGTCATCAACCATGTCTACTTTGTTCAAGAAAACAACGATCGAAGGAACACCAACTTGACGAGAAAGAAGGATGTGCTCACGAGTTTGAGGCATTGGACCATCAGCTGCAGATACAACTAAGATCGCGCCGTCCATTTGAGCAGCACCAGTGATCATGTTCTTAACGTAGTCAGCATGTCCTGGGCAGTCAACGTGTGCGTAGTGACGTGCATCAGTTTCGTACTCAACGTGTGCAGTAGAGATTGTGATACCACGTTCTCTTTCTTCTGGAGCACCGTCGATTTGATCATAACCGCGAGCTTCCGCTTTACCGCTCTTTGCAAGAACAGTAGTGATAGCAGCAGTTAAAGTAGTTTTACCATGGTCAACGTGACCAATTGTTCCGATATTAACGTGTGGCTTAGAACGGTCAAATTTAGCTTTTCCCATTATGGATGTCCTCCTTTTAAATAAAGAAAGTTAATTTTATATGTGTCTAAGGTGGTGGCGCGTTATGCACTCCCACCCTAGCTTACAATAATGTTAGGTGTTTCACAACATTTGAATCTATGAATTAGCGACCGCCGGCATTTTTCTTGATAATTTCTTCAGCAATGGACTTTGGTACTTCTTCATAGTGGTCGAAGTGCATTGTGTAAGTACCGCGACCTTGTGTTGCAGAACGAAGAGTTGTAGCATATCCAAACATCTCAGATAGTGGAACCATAGCTTTAACCACTTGAGCGCCGGAACGTGCTTCCATACCTTCAACACGGCCACGGCGACTTGTGATGTCACCCATGATATCCCCAAGATATTCTTCAGGAATAACGACTTCTACCTTCATGACTGGCTCAAGGATAACTGGCTTACACACTTCTTTAGCTTTTTTAAGAGCCATAGAAGCTGCAATTTTAAACGCCATCTCATTTGAGTCAACATCATGGTAAGAACCATCATAAAGAGTTGCGCGAACGTCGATAACAGGGTATCCAGCTAGAAGACCATTTTGAAGCGCTTCTTCTACACCAGCACCAACCGCTGGGATGTATTCACGCGGAACAACACCACCAACAACCTTATCAACAAACTCAAAACCGCCGCCTTCTTCAAGTGGTTCAAACTCAATCCAAACGTGACCAAATTGACCACGACCACCGGATTGACGGACGAACTTACCTTCACACTTACCAGCTTGACGGATTGTTTCACGGTAAGCTACCTGTGGTGCACCTACATTAGCTTCAACTTTGAATTCACGGCGCATACGGTCAACAATGATGTCAAGGTGAAGTTCACCCATACCAGAGATGATCGTTTGTCCTGTTTCTTCATTTGTTTCAGTTCTGAATGTAGGATCTTCTTCAGCAAGCTTAGCAAGTGCTTGACCCATCTTATCTTGGTCTGCTTTCGATTTTGGCTCGATTGCGACCGAAATAACTGGCTCTGGGAATTGCATGGATTCCAAGATAACTTGGTTCTTTTCATCACATAGCGTATCCCCTGTAGTTGTATCCTTCAAACCAACTGCCGCTGCAATATCACCCGAGAATACTTCTTTTATTTCAGCACGAGTGTTTGCGTGCATTTGGAGAATACGTCCAAGACGCTCACGCTTACCTTTTGTTGAGTTCATGATGTATGAACCTGCTTCTGCCTTACCAGAATACACTCGGAAGAAAGTTAACTTACCAACGAATGGATCTGTCATAACTTTAAATGCAAGAGCAGAGAAAGGACCATTATCATCTGCTTTACGAGTTACTTCTTCTTCCGTATCAACCAACACACCCTTAATTGGAGGGATGTCGAGTGGAGATGGTAAGTAATCGATAACAGCATCCAATACTAATTGAACACCTTTGTTTTTAAAGGCTGAACCGCAAAGTACTGGGTAGAATTCAACATTACAAGTACCTTTACGGATACCTGCTTTTAATTCTTCTACAGTAATTTCTTCACCCTCAAGGTATTTCATCATAAGCTCTTCGTCAAGCTCAGCAACAGCCTCAACTAGCTTATCACGCCATTCTTGAGCAAGTTCTTTGTGCTCATCAGGAATGTCACCTTGAGTAATGTTTGTCCCTAGGTCATCTTCATAGAAATAAGCCTTCATTTCTACAAGATCAATGATTCCGTTAAACTCATCCTCAGCACCGATTGGAAGTTGAATTGGATGAGCGTTTGCTTGCAAGCGATCGTGCAATGTTTTCGTTGAAAATAGGAAATCGGCACCGATTTTATCCATTTTGTTAACAAAAACAACACGAGGTACGTGATAGGTCGTTGCTTGACGCCAAACTGTTTCAGTTTGAGGTTCAACACCAGATTGTGCATCCAGTACAGCAACCGCACCATCAAGCACACGCAATGAACGCTCAACTTCAACTGTGAAGTCTACGTGTCCTGGGGTGTCAATAATATTAACTCGGTGATCATTCCATTGAGCGGTTGTAGCAGCTGACGTGATCGTGATCCCACGTTCTTGTTCTTGCTCCATCCAGTCCATTTGGGAAGCACCTTCGTGTGTTTCACCAATCTTGTGAATACGGCCAGAATAGAATAGGATACGCTCAGTAGTCGTTGTTTTACCAGCATCAATGTGTGCCATGATCCCGATATTTCTTGTTTTCTCAAGGGAGAATTCTCTTGCCATGGGTCTCTCTCCTTTCTCTTATGTTCTGTATTACCAGCGATAATGCGCGAACGCTTTATTCGCTTCTGCCATTTTGTGCATATCTTCACGCTTCTTAACAGATGCACCAGTGTTATTAGAAGCATCAATGATTTCATTAGCTAAACGCTCAACCATTGTCTTCTCACCGCGCAGACGTGAATAGTTTACAAGGTAACGCAGACCAAGAGTTGTACGACGTTCAGGACGCACCTCAACTGGTACTTGGTAGTTAGCACCACCAACACGACGAGCGCGTACTTCTAGAACTGGCATAACGTTTTTAAGAGCTTGATCAAATACCTCCATCGGATCTTGGCTGGTGCGTTCTTTGATCAAATCAAATGCTTTATAGAGAATGGTTTGGGCTTTTCCGCGCTTTCCATCTTCCATAATACGGTTGATTAAACGTGTAACCAATTTCGAATTATATAGTGGATCTGGTAAAACATCTCTTCTTTCAACAGGACCTTTGCGTGGCATAGGTTCCCCTCCTTTCAAGATTGGTTAATTCATCTACAGGCTTTCTTTTAAAAGAGAACCTTATTTTTGTTTAGGACGCTTAGCGCCGTATTTAGAACGAGCTTGCATACGGTTGTTAACACCAGCAGTATCAAGCGCACCACGAATGATGTGATAACGTACCCCTGGAAGGTCTTTTACACGGCCTCCGCGAATAAGAACTACACTGTGTTCTTGAAGGTTATGGCCAATACCAGGAATATAAGCTGTTACTTCAATCCCGTTAGTCAAACGAACACGCGCATATTTACGCAATGCTGAGTTTGGCTTCTTAGGAGTCATCGTCCCTACACGAGTACAAACCCCACGTTTTTGCGGTGAAGAAAGATCAGTCAAGGATTTCTTGAAACTGTTGTACCCTTTATTTAAAGCAGGAGAGTCAGACTTTCTTGTTTTGGATTGACGTCCAGTGCGGACAAGTTGGTTAATAGTTGGCATGAATTATTTCCTCCTTTCAAATATATAAATCTAGACCCACAGATCCAGGTGAATCATTTTTTGGCAAAAAAACAGGACATAAGAAAAACCCAAGCCGCCCTATTTTTCTAAGGCAATAATAGCAGCGCCGACATCTATGCCACATGCACGACCAAGCTTCTTCATTGAATCCACTTCAGAGATGGTAATGCCTTTCTCCTGAGCGAGTTCAAGAACCTTATTCGTCACGTGATTGTCAGCATCTGAGGCAAAGACGATCTCAGATACACGCCCTTCTTTTAAAGCCTTAAGGGATTGTTTGGTGCCTATAACAATATTGTTTTTGGCCTGTGTTACTTTTTCATAAGACATTGGAGATCCTCCAAAGCAACAAGGTATTTCAGAGCACCCAATCATAATAGCATTGGGTACCCTGCCTTGTCAATACTTCTTAGCTTTCTTGGTTAACCAAATTGTCATCAGAAGCGTGAGTTGTTTCTCCCTCTTCATCTACTCTTTGGAATTCAACCTTGCGATAGCGCGGCATACCTGTACCAGCCGGAACAAGTTTACCAATAATAACATTTTCTTTAAGACCTAGTAATTCATCACGTTTTCCTTTGATCGCTGCATCGGTCAACACACGTGTTGTTTCCTGGAATGACGCAGCTGATAAGAACGATTCCGTCTCAAGAGATGCCTTTGTAATACCAAGCAAGATTGGACGAGCGGTTGCTGGCCTTCCTCCATTTAGGAGAACTTGTTTATTGGCTTCTTTAAAGTTGTTAATATCCATCAAAGCGCCAGGTAAAACATCTGTGTCACCAGATTCAACCACGCGAACCTTTTTCATCATTTGACGAACCATTACTTCAACGTGCTTATCGCCAATTTCAACACCCTGCATGCGATAAACTTTTTGAACCTCGCGCAGAAGGTACTCTTGAACACCTTCCATACCAGCAACCCTTAATAATTCTTTAGGGTCAATTGAGCCTTCAGTCAACACTTGACCAGCATGAACTTCATCGCCTTCTTTAACTTTGAGACGAGAATTCAACAAGACGCTATAAGACAAGGTTTCGATAGCTCCTTGAACAGTGACTTCACGCTTATCCTTTTGATCAGTAATATTAGTTACCGTACCACTGATTTCAGAAATCGTGGCTTGACCTTTTGGATTTCTAGCTTCAAACAACTCTTGGATACGAGGAAGACCTTGCGTGATATCATCCCCTGCAACACCACCAGTATGGAATGTACGCATGGTTAACTGAGTACCCGGTTCACCGATCGATTGTGCTGCAATAATACCAACTGCCTCACCCACTTCAACTTCAGAACCAGTTGCGAGGTTACGGCCATAACATTTTTTACATACTCCGTGTGGTGTCTCACACATGAAGACTGAGCGAATAATGACCTCTGTTACTCCCGCATCCGTGATCGCTTTGGCTTGATCTTCAGTAATCACATTGCCGATTTCAACGAAGACTTCCCCTGTTTCAGGATGACAAATCGTTTCATGAGCTGTACGGCCAACTAAGCGGTCAAATAAACTTTCAATTTCTTCATTACCTTCTTTAATTGCACTAACAAGAAGTCCGCGGTCCGTTCCGCAATCTTCTTCACGAACAATGACG
Organism: Pullulanibacillus sp. KACC 23026; assembly: GCF_029094525.1. Classification (NCBI taxonomy): domain Bacteria; kingdom Bacillati; phylum Bacillota; class Bacilli; order Caryophanales; family Sporolactobacillaceae; genus Pullulanibacillus; species Pullulanibacillus sp. KACC 23026. Next base: position 4,675,836 of record NZ_CP119107.1, read on the forward strand.
TCCTGGGCAACATCTACAAGACGACGTGTCAAATATCCAGAGTCAGCTGTTTTCAGAGCTGTATCCGCCAAACCTTTACGCGCACCGTGAGTGGAAATAAAGTATTCCAATACGGTTAACCCTTCACGGAAACTGGAGCGAATTGGAAGTTCAATAATTCGTCCCGACGGATTCGCCATAAGACCCCGCATACCGGCTAATTGAGTAAAGTTTGAGGCGTTACCACGCGCCCCTGAGTCCTGCATCATGAAGATTGGGTTGAATTTATCCAAGGATCCCATTAGTTTATCTTGAATCGTATCTTTCGCACCACTCCAGATAGAGATCACTCGCTCATAACGCTCTTCCTCGGTGATGAGACCGCGGCGGAATTGTTTGAGCACTTTGTTAACCTTTTCTTCCGCTTCTGCAAGGATTTCTTGTTTTTCTTTTAGAACAACGATATCGGCTACCCCAATCGTAATCCCGGCTTTTGTTGAGTGAGCAAAACCTAACGCCTTCATACGGTCAAGCATTTTTGAGGTTTCTGTAATCTTAAATCGTTTGAAGACCTCAGCAATAATATCGCCCAAAATCTTCTTCTTAAATGGCGAAACTTCTTCACGTTTCTGAATTTCAGCCGGAATATCCGTACCAGGAGAAACAAAATATTTCTCTGGAGTAGCAACTTCAAGGTTGTAGTGAGTTGGTTCATTTATATAAGGGAATGACTCCGGCAAAATGCGGTTAAAAATAAGCTTCCCTACGGTTGTAATTAAATATTGCTTATTTTGTTCTTCAGTGAAAGAAAGATTATTAAGCGTTGCTGCAGGAACAGCAATACGAGAATGCAAATGAACATACCCATTTTGGTAAGCAATAAGGGCTTCATCAGCATTTCTGAATATTTTCCCTTCACCAATTGCTCCTTTTCTTTCAATCGTCAAGTAATAGTTTCCTAATACCATGTCTTGTGAAGGCGTAACAACTGGTTTCCCGTCTTTCGGGTTCAAAATGTTTTGAGCAGCAAGCATGAGCAAACGTGCTTCTGCCTGAGCTTCTGCCGAAAGAGGAACGTGAACAGCCATTTGGTCACCATCGAAGTCCGCATTATATGCCGTACAAACGAGTGGATGCAAACGAATGGCGCGTCCTTCAACCAAAGTTGGTTCAAACGCCTGAATTCCAAGACGGTGAAGAGTCGGTGCACGGTTAAGGAGTACTGGATGCTCCTTAATTACATCTTCTAAGACACCCCAAACATCTGGGTGAACTTTTTCAACTTTCCGTTTGGCACTCTTAATATTATGAGCAATCCCTTTACTTACAAGCTCTTTCATAACAAATGGCTTGAAAAGTTCAAGCGCCATTTCCTTTGGAAGACCGCATTGATACATTTGAAGGTTCGGTCCAACAACAATAACTGAACGACCAGAGTAGTCAACACGTTTTCCTAGCAAGTTTTGACGGAAACGTCCTTGTTTACCTTTAAGCATGTGAGAAAGTGATTTCAAAGGTCGATTACCCGGTCCAGTAACAGGACGCCCGCGACGACCATTATCAATCAATGCATCTACAGCTTCTTGGAGCATCCGCTTTTCATTTTGAACAATAATGCTAGGCGCGCCTAAATCAAGCAGGCGTTTAAGACGATTGTTCCGGTTGATTACACGGCGATATAGATCATTTAGATCACTTGTAGCAAACCGACCGCCATCTAATTGAACCATAGGACGAAGCTCAGGCGGGATAACCGGCAGAACATCTAAAATCATCCAAGAAGGATCATTTTCCGAATTACGGAAGGCTTCAAGAACTTCCAAGCGCTTAATAGCACGCGTACGTCTTTGTCCTTGCGCCGTCTTCAATTCTTCTTTTAAGATGTCTGCTTCTTTATTTAAATCTATGTCTTGAAGCAATTTTTTAATGGATTCGGCACCCATACCCGCTTTGAAGCTATTGCCAAATTTTTCACGGTAGGCACGATACTCTTTTTCAGAAAGAAGTTGTTTCTTTTCTAAAGAAGTATCACCTGCTTCTGTTACCACGTAGGAGGCAAAGTAAATAACTTCCTCCAATGCACGAGGCGACATGTCTAAAAGAAGACCCATTCTGCTTGGAATACCTTTGAAGTACCAGATATGAGAGACTGGTGCAGCGAGTTCAATGTGACCCATCCGCTCACGGCGGACTTTTGCACGCGTTACTTCAACTCCGCAGCGATCACAGACAACCCCTTTATATCGAACACGTTTATACTTACCGCAATGACATTCCCAGTCTTTAGTTGGTCCAAAAATGCGTTCACAAAAGAGACCATCTTTTTCTGGCTTTAATGTTCGATAGTTGATTGTTTCTGGCTTTTTGACTTCACCCCTAGACCAAGAGCGAATCTTATTAGGTGAGGCAAGACCAATTTTCATAAACTCAAATTTATTTACATCTAACAAGGGGGCAACCTCCCTTATTTCCATTTAGTTTGGGTCGAACCGATAATCCCCTACTAATTCCCCCAAAACACCGATGCTGAACACATTGGGTTCAGCATCGATACTTATAAGAGAAAGGCATTTCCATAACAAGCACTAAACTGTGCTTTAAACACCGACATTAATGGTTTCGTTTTGTGCTTCTTCTTCTTCTTCAATGCCGCGAATATCTATTTCTTCTTCATCACCTGAAAGAATCTTAACATCCATTCCCAAACTTTGAAGTTCTTTGATTAATACTTTAAATGATTCAGGTACACCAGGCTCAGGGACATTCTCACCTTTAACAATGGCTTCATAAGTCTTCACACGACCAACGACATCATCTGATTTGACCGTAAGAATTTCCTGAAGCGTGTACGCCGCACCATAAGCTTCGAGAGCCCATACTTCCATCTCACCAAAACGTTGCCCACCAAATTGAGCTTTACCACCCAATGGTTGCTGCGTAACAAGTGAGTATGGTCCGGTCGAACGTGCATGAAGCTTATCATCAACCATGTGAGCAAGTTTAATCATGTACATGACACCCACAGAGACACGGTTATCAAAAGCTTCACCGGTTCTTCCATCATAAAGAACGGTTTTACCATCTCTAGGAAGACCAGCCTCTTCGAGAGTTTCCCAAACATCTTCCTCACGGGCTCCGTCAAATACCGGCGTCGCAACGTGAATGCCTAGTTGTCTTGCTGCCATTCCTAAGTGGAGTTCAAGCACCTGACCAATGTTCATACGAGATGGCACACCAAGTGGATTCAACATGATATCAACTGGAGTTCCGTCTGGCATGAATGGCATATCTTCTTCAGGAAGAATCCGGGAGATAACCCCTTTGTTTCCGTGACGGCCCGCCATTTTATCTCCTTCGTGAATCTTACGCTTTTGAACGATATAAACGCGCACTAATTGATTCACACCAGGAGGAAGCTCATCGCCATCTTCACGATTAAAGATTTTTACATCGTGAATGATCCCATCGCCGCCATGAGGCACACGTAAAGATGTATCACGAACTTCGCGTGCTTTTTCACCAAAGATAGCATGCAAGAGACGTTCTTCAGCTGTTAGTTCAGTTACACCTTTTGGCGTTACTTTACCAACTAAGATATCTCCATCCTTAACTTCCGCGCCAATTCGAATAATCCCGCGGCTGTCTAAGTTCTTAAGAGCATCTTCACCAACGTTTGGAATATCTCTTGTGATTTCTTCAGGTCCAAGCTTAGTATCACGAGCTTCTGATTCATATTCTTCAATATGAACAGATGTGTAAACATCATCTTTTACAAGACGTTCACTCATGATAATGGCATCTTCATAGTTATAGCCATCCCATGTCATAAAGGCAACAAGCACGTTTTGACCAAGAGCAAGTTCTCCTTTTTCCATTGAAGGACCGTCCGCCAATATTTCGCCCTTTGTTACATAGTCCCCGACAGAGACGATTGGGCGTTGGTTATAACACGTTCCTTGGTTTGAACGCACGTATTTAAGGAGCTTGTAAGTGACTAAATCACCTTCTACTTCCCGGCCGTCCACTTCTTGAATGGTTCTAACTTTTACATATCTGGATGATACGTATTCAACGCGACCTGGGATTTTGGCACGAACAGCAGCCCCTGAATCTTTAGCCGAAACGTGTTCCATACCTGTACCGACTAATGGAGAACGAGGAATTAAAAGCGGTACCGCTTGACGTTGCATGTTCGCTCCCATTAAGGCACGGTTTGAGTCGTCATTTTCTAAGAACGGAATACAAGCAGTCGCTGCCGACACAACCTGCTTCGGCGAAACATCCATATAATCAATTCGTTCTCTCTTAACCTCAGTGTTCTCACCACGGAAACGAGATACGATATCGGTATCAATAAAATTCCCTTCATCATCAAGCTTTGCGTTCGCCTGGGCCACTACATAATTATCTTCCTCATCGGCGGTTAAATAATCGATATGACCTGTCACACGACCTGTTTCAGGATCAACGCGTCGATAAGGCGTTTCAATAAACCCAAACTTATTCACTTTGGCAAATGATGAAAGCGAGTTAATCAATCCAATGTTTGGACCTTCTGGCGTTTCGATTGGACACATACGACCATAGTGGGAATAGTGAACGTCTCGCACTTCCATACCCGCACGTTCACGAGTCAAACCGCCTGGTCCAAGGGCTGACAATCTTCTCTTGTGAGTAAGTTCAGCGAGCGGATTGGTTTGATCCATGAATTGAGAAAGCTGTGAACTACCAAAGAACTCTTTAATAGACGCAATGACAGGGCGAATGTTAATGAGTGCTTGCGGTGTAATCGAGTTCGTATCTTGAATGGACATACGCTCACGAATCACGCGCTCCATACGAGATAATCCAATTCGGAATTGGTTCTGCAAGAGTTCACCAACTGAACGCAAACGACGATTCCCTAAATGGTCAATGTCATCTGTTGTGCCTACACCATGCAATAAATTAAAGAAATAATTAATAGACGCAATGATATCTGCTGGTGTAATATGCTTAATCTCTTCTTCAATTTCGCAATTACCTATGATCTTGAGTTCGCGCTCACCCTCTTCGTCATCAGGTGCAAAAACACGAATGGACTGTAATAGGACCTCTTGCCCCTCAATGACACCTTGTGTTGGTTGATAGGTTTTAAAGCCGAGCGATTTTTGAATCATAGGTAAGAGACGATCCAAAGTACGACGATCCAAAAGAGTTCCTTTTTCAGCGATGATCTCGCCTGTTTCAGGATCAACTAATGGTTCCGCTAATTTTTGGTTAAATAATCGATTCTTTATGTGAAGCTTTTTATTCATCTTGTAGCGTCCAACGCTTGCAAGGTCATAACGCTTAGGATCAAAGAATCGGGTTTCTAAAAGATTCTTTGCGTTTTCCACTGTAGGTGGTTCGCCCGGACGAAGCCTTTCGTAAATTTCGATTAGGGCCTTTTCCGTTCCCTCAGTGTTGTCTTTATCAAGGGTGTTTCGTAAATACTCATCTTCGCCAAGCAAATCGATGATTTCTTGATCAGACCCAAACCCCAATGCTCTTAAAAGCACAGTAATTGGTAGTTTACGTGTTCGATCTATCCGGACATAAACAACATCCTTCGCATCCGTTTCGAACTCCAGCCATGCTCCGCGGTTTGGAATCACGGTTGCTGTGAACCCTTTTTTGCCATTCTTATCAAACTTAGGGTTATAGTAGACACTCGGTGACCGAACAAGCTGCGAGACAATAACCCGTTCGGCTCCATTAATAACGAAAGTTCCCGAGTCAGTCATAAGAGGGAAATCTCCCATGAAGACTTCCTGTTCTTTCACTTCACCCGTTTCCTTATTAATGAGACGCACTTTCACTCTCAGCGGCGCAGCGTAAGTTACATCACGCTCTTTTGACTCGTCTACACTGTATTTGGGTTCGCCAAGACTGTAGTCCACAAACTCCAATACAAGGTTCCCCGTAAAATCTTCAACCGGCGAAATATCTTGAAACATTTCGCGAATTCCCTCATCAAGAAACCATTGATAGGAGGAAGTTTGGATTTCGATCAAATCGGGAAGTTCTAACACTTCTTTGATGCGAGCATAACTCCTGCGTTGGCGGTGACGTCCATACTGCACTAGTTGACCTGTCAACTCTCATTCACCCCTCAAAATCAAGCATATTGAAGCCGGCAAACTTTGTGTTTCCCGAGACTTTTCCGTATTATTCTACTATTGCCAATTCCTGGCGTTTCCATACATAAGAAAACCAACTTAAATTATTGGCATTATATAATAATAGCATTGCGTTTTTTGCCAGTCAATTAATTAGCGTTTTGCGCAAATCACATAATAACCTTTGTCTTTCTTTTTTATTTCTACATCCTGATAAATCATTTCTAATTTCTTAATAGCTGAAGGAGCTCCTTGTTTCTTTTGGATCACCACCCAAAGTTCTCCGCCCTCCAACAAATAATCAGATGAATTTTCTAATATCTGATGAACAATCTCTTTACCTGCCCGAATAGGAGGATTCGAGATAATTGCCGCATAGGTCCCATGCACGTTTTCAAAAAGATTGCTTTGGAGCACATTTGCGTTAGATTGATTAGCTTCAGCGTTCTTTTTCGCAAGCTGGACCGCTCGCTCATTCACATCAATCATGGTAACTGGGCGTTCTGGATATAAAAGACTCAGCGTGATCCCAATAGGACCATACCCGCATCCTATATCTAATAGAGGCCCTTTAACACCATCCGGTTCTCTGAAGGCTTCCAGAAGAGTTCGAGATCCATAATCTAATCCATTCTTTGAAAAAACACCTGCATCAGTAATAAGCTTCAACTTCAGTCCACAAATATCAACCTGTATATTATTGGGATGACTTTCACTTTTTGGGGTTTGGCTATAATAATGCTGAGACACTAATTTCATCCTCATTCCTTACTTGTCATCATGAGCCAGGCGTTTACACCTGGAGCTTAAAAGATAAGCTTTTCGAAAAATCAGGATCACCGAGGTCTCTTATAATACACGTTTATTGAATCTGAGGCTTATGAGATACTGTCTGACACTAAGCCATCAAATCTTCAATGAGGAAAGTTTAAAATAATGGGGAAAAAAGCCCGCTGATATCCGCGGGCTTACATTTAACAGGAATTATTTAAGCTCGATAACGGCGCCAACTTCTTCAAGTTTAGCTTTCATTTCTTCAGCTTCTTCTTTAGCTAAGCCCTCTTTAAGAGTCTTAGGTGCGTTGTCAACAAGTTCTTTAGCTTCTTTCAAGCCAAGACCTGTGATTTCACGAACCACTTTGATAACTTTAATTTTGCTTGCGCCAGCACTAGCAAGAACAAGATCAAAATCAGTTTTTTCTTCAGCAGCAGCGTCGCCGCCAGCAGCACCAACTACAGCAACTGGAGCAGCAGCAGTAACACCAAATTCTTCTTCGATTGCTTTAACAAGATCGTTAAGTTCAAGAACGGACATTTCTTTAATCGCACTAATCATTTCTTCTTTAGTCATTTTAGGAAATCCTCCTCATATTTTGTTTTTTTCGTTTTATGTTTCAGAAACATTCATATCAGAACTGTTTCAATAAAATCAAAACCCTTATCAGGCGCTTGTTTCTTCTTTCTCAGCAACTGCTTTAACAGCAAGTGCCAAGTTGCGGATTGGCGCTTGAAGAACGCTAAGCAACATAGAAAGCAAACCTTCGCGTGATGGAAGTTCAGCCAACGCGCTGATTTGATCAGCTGTTGCTACCTTACCCTCAATCACACCTGTTTTAATTTCAAGATCTTTGTGCTCTTTTGCAAACTTATGAAGCACTTTAGCCGGAGCAATAACATCTTCTGGACTAAAAGCTACAGCAGTCGGACCTGTTAAGAACTCATCAAGCCCAGTTAATTCTAATGCAGCTGTTGCGCGGCGAAGCATTGTGTTCTTGTATACTTTGAACTCAACGCCTGCTTCACGAAGCTGTTTGCGAAGCTCAGTCACTTCAGATACATTAAGTCCACGATAGTCAACAACAACAGTTGTTTGGCTCGCACGTAGTTTTTCTGTAATCTCATCAACAACTTGTTTCTTTTGTTCGAGAACGCTCACGATTTCCACCTCCTGAATTCAATGTCCACTGAAAAATCAACATGCCCGAGGGGGTTATAAAAAACGCCTTCACGTCGCAGACATGAAGGCGTATTGGTTCAAAATTAGATCTTTCACCAATCACATCACCTCGGTAGGAAATTAAGCTCATACTTGAGCACCTACGGTCTACGGTATGTCGATATTCAAAACAACATCTTGTATTATATACGATTCTTAAATCGATGTCAATATATATTAACGACCTGGAGTTTGAACTTTCACGCCAGGACCCATAGTTGAAGAAACGGCAATGTTACGTACATAAACACCTTTTGCTGCCGCTGGCTTCGCTTTTAGGATCGCCTCAAGAAATGTGTTAAAGTTTTCAATGAGCTTCTGATCGTCAAAAGATACTTTACCGATCGGAGCATGAACGTTGCCGTCCTTGTGCGCTCTGAATTCAACTTTACCAGCTTTGATTTCATTCACTGCTTTAGTAACATCCATTGTCACGGTGCCAGTTTTAGGGTTTGGCATTAAACCTTTTGGTCCAAGCACACGTCCTAATTTACCTACTTCAGGCATCATATCCGGTGTTGCAACCATTACATCAAACTCAAACCAACCTTGGTTAATTTTAGCGATGTACTCTTGGTCACCCACGTAATCAGCGCCAGCAGCTTCTGCTTCTTTAGCTTTCTCACCGCGAGCCAACACGAGAACGCGTTGTGTTTTACCCGTTCCGTTTGGAAGGACAACAGCACCACGAACTTGTTGATCATTTTTACGAGTATCAACACCAAGACGGATTGCAATATCGACGGACTCATCAAATTTAGCAGATGATGTTTCTTTTACAAGCTTCACAGCTTCTTCAAGCGAATAAACTGCTTCACGATTAACTTTCTCAGCCGCAGCTGTGTAACGCTTACCTTTTTTTACCATTTTAATTTCCTCCTTTGTGGTTATAACGGTAGAACCTCCCACCTTAAAACAAGGTTGCAAGCCAACAGCTGCAACCTCGCTCGGACACTAGTCCAAAAACATTTGAAACTAGCTTCATACATACCGTTTAATTCATAAAAAATTAGTCTTCGATGACAATACCCATGCTTCTAGCTGTACCTTCTACCATACGCATAGCCGCTTCAACGCTTGCTGCGTTTAAATCTGGCATTTTAAGTTCGGCAATCGCACGAACTTGATCACGCTTAACAGTAGCAACTTTGTTGCGGTTAGGCTGACCAGATCCAGATTCAATTCCAGCTTGCTTCTTCAAAAGAACAGCTGCTGGTGGAGTTTTGGTAATGAATGTAAAAGAACGGTCCTCGAAAACCGTGATTTCTACAGGGATAATCATACCAGCTTCATCTGCCGTACGAGCATTGAATTCCTTACAGAATCCCATAATGTTAACACCCGCTTGACCAAGAGCTGGACCAACTGGTGGAGCTGGATTCGCTTTACCTGCTGGAATTTGAAGTTTTACCATTTTAATTACTTTCTTAGCCACGAGACACACCTCCTTAGTCCGTGATGTGGTACGGAGTTGTTCTCCTCCCACTCTTACATTTATTAAGCACTAAACTGATCCTTCAGCCTAGTATTTTTTCGCACCTGTTTATTATAACGATACGAAACTTTAGATGCAAACATTAAAATTATACAATCTATGAGCTTTAAATGCAAGATCAGATTATAATTTTTGAATCTGATCAAAATCGAGCTCGACAGGGGTTTCACGTCCAAACATATTTACATGGACCTTAACCTTCTCTTTTTCAGAATCAATTTCTTCGATAGAACCCACAAAATCTGCGAATGGTCCCTCGATTACTTTGACCTGTTCTTTGAGTTCAAAGCCAAACTCAGCCCGCTTGTCTTTAATACCCATTTTCTTAAGAATAGCTTCTGCTTCTTCAGGCAATAAAGGGATTGGCTTTGATCCTGCTCCTGTCGAACCGACAAACCCCGTTACGCCCGGCGTGTTGCGAACCACATACCAAGAATCATCGGTCATGATCATTTCAGTGAGCACATAACCTGGAAATACCTTCTTCATTGCTGACTTCTTCTGACCATTCTTATACTCGGTTTCCTCTTCCATCGGAACAAGAATGCGATAAATTTTATCTGACATTCCCATCGACTCAACACGTTTTTCAAGGTTTGCCTTGACTTTATTCTCATAACCAGAGTATGTGTGAACAACATACCAGTTCTTCTCCATGAGTCTCATTTCCTCCAAACCTTATTCCCTAACCACACACGTCAATACCAGAACTAATAAAACTCAACAATTATCATTGATTAGTGATCAAGCGTAACAGAGCTGACACACCTAAATCAATCAAAGCAAAAAAAACGGTTAATAAAATAACCGTAATTAAAACGGTCGAAGTATAACTGACAAGTTCCTTTCGAGTCGGCCATTTTACGCGTTTAAGCTCTAACAATACATGGTGGAAAAATTGACCTGACCTTTTAAAAATGCCTACCATAAAAAGACCCTCCAACATCATCCCGCTATTATTTTGTTTCGCGATGAATGGTGTGACGATTACAACGTTGACAAAATTTCCTAAGTTCCACCCTAACGGACGCTGTGTCTTTCGTCTTAAACGTCGTGTAGTTCCTCTGTTTGCAAACCTCGCACTCGAGGCTAAGCTTCTCCGCCAATTGAGCCACCTTCAATTCAACCATTCAATCTAAAAGAATGCATGATACGATATGAATCTTATTAAAAATACATTAAACTATTATTGCCATATTGCTTAAACTTTATCATAGGCTGACAAACCCTGTCAACGCAACAAAAAACAGGGGAGTTCCCCTGTCTCGATCTCTACTCTAGCATTTTATAAGCTAAACTTCTTTATAAACTTATTTCTTTCAACTCTAAGAAGCGCTCCAATTTCCGTTTCACGCGTTGCAAAGCATTATCAATCGACTTCACATGACGTTTGAGATCAGCCGATATTTCTTGATAACTGCGGCCGTCCAAATAAAGCATTAAAACCTTTCGCTCTAAATCACTCAAAACCTCTGACATTTTCCCTTCAATGTCATCATACTTTTCCTGATTAATGAGGAGTTGTTCGGGATCCAAACCCTTTGAGCCGCAAACAACATCCATTAAGGTACGGTCTGATTCTTCATCATAAATAGGCTTGTCCAATGACACATAGGAATTTAGAGGGATGTGTTTTTGCCGAGTCGCCGTCTTAACAGCTGTAATCATCTGACGAGTAATGCATAATTCCGCAAACGCCTTGAATGTTGTGAGCTTGTCCCCATTAAAGTCTCTAATAGCTTTATAGAGTCCAATCATCCCTTCTTGAACGACATCTTCTCGATCAGCCCCAATCAAGAAATAGGATTTGGCTTTGGCTCTAACAAAATTCTTGTATTTAAAAATCATATACTCAAGCGCCTGATGATCACCTTTATGAACATTCTTAACTATATCCTCGTCTTCCATCGCGGCTAAATCAACCTCATATGTATCTGAATAGTCAATCAAAACTTATCCCCCCGCATAGAGACGCTTGATTTTAATTATACAACAATTTTTAGAATTGTCAACCAATTCATTTCCCTCGGCGCAACCTTTCAAAATGATCCGAGATCTCCTTTGACAAAGGGATCGTCCCTCGCTGTTTCACGTTATTGGTTTCTATCACTTTCGAGGCTATTTGTTTTTTTATTTGGGAAATTTCCGTTATAAGTTCTCGTGCCGAAATACGTAAAGCGCCTTGTGTAAAAATGGTCCATTGCTCCATTAGATCCGATGTTGCGACATACACATTCGTCTTTACATTTTTATAGTGAGAGACTAGCTTTTCAATACGCTCATCAGCTGTTTCTTTCTCTTTTGTATAAATCACTTCGACACGTGATTGTTTAGCCTTTTTCTCAATCCCTTGAGAGAGATGAGCATCAAAAACCACAATTAGACGCCAGCCTTTATAAGCTTGGTACTCCGAGAGCTCATCAATTAATCGCTCTCGAGCGGCATGAAAATCATGGTTTTTCAACTCACTTAACTCTCTCCAGGCACCGATTATGTTATAACCATCAACTAACAGCACGTCCATTTAGGATTCAGTCTCTCTGATACGTTGAATTTCATAAAGCAATAGACCCGCTGCCACCGAAGCATTCAGTGAGGTTACTTTACCTCGCATCGGAATGCTGACAAGGAAATCACATGCCTCACGGACTAAACGAGATATTCCTTTCCCTTCGTTCCCAATCACGAGACACAGCGGGAGCTTCGCCTCCATTTTCTTATAATCCTTTGGAGCATCCGCTGCTGTTCCAACAAACCAAACGCCTCGCTCCTTTAACTCTTTCATCGTCCTCGCTAAATTGGTCACTCTCGTAACAGGAATATACTCAATAGCTCCCGTTGACGCTTTTGCGACTACCGATGTCAAGCCAACCGCCCGATTCTTAGGAATAATGACGCCGTGAGCGCCAACCGCATCTGCCGTACGCAGAACAGACCCTAGATTGTGAGGATCTTCTAACCCATCTAATAAAATAAAGAATGGATCTTCCCCACGCTCCTTAGCTCTATCAAACAAATCGTCTATTTCTGCGTATTCATGAGCAGCCACCGATGCTACAATCCCCTGGTGACGCTCCGACCCCGCGAGTTGATCGAGCTTTTGACGAGGGACAAACTGAACCGTGATTTTTCGTTCTTTCACTTTATTCATTAAATCTTGGCTTAGTCCCTGGCTTTGTTTATTAATCCAAATCTTATTTATTTCTCTCCCGGATTCAATAGCTTCTGCTACCGGATGCCGGCCAATAATCCATTCATCTGCCATGTCAACCGCCCTCCTTTCTATGAATACCCATTCATGCTGTTGATCGATATTAAGTCATTTACTTAACTTTGCTTTTTTTGAAGACAAAAATACGGCTTCCCTTTAGTTAGAAGAATGAAACACCATAAGCCTCTTCAAAAGGTCCTCTACTCTGTCTTCATAACCTTCATAGTATAAATGCCCAATGAGCGTTTCAAACGCTGTTCCATAGCGATAGGTTTGTACGTCCGTATTCTTAGGGACCGTGGCAGACTTTGCATTTCTTCCTCGTCGTACTACGGACAGTTCTTCTTCAGTTAAGAATTCCTGTTCCATCAGGTGATGCAAAAAGTCTGCCTGCCCCCTTGCCGAAACATAACGAATCGCTTCCTGATGAAGGCCATTAGGTTTAACTAAACCACTCAATAATAAATGTTCTCTCACATGCAGTTCAATAACTGCATCTCCCAAATAGGCTAATGCGAGTACATTGATATCCTGTACACGTGTTCTAGACACTTGATTAATTTCCATACCTCAAACCCGTTTCCAACGAACACCTTGTGGGGTGTCTTCTAGTATTATCCCTTTATTTTTCAGTTCATCCCTGATTTCATCTGCCAATGCAAAGTCTCGATTCTTTCGGGCTTCTTGACGTTTGTTAATCAACGCCTCAATATCTTCATCCACGATGTCTTCTGCTTTGAAGGAAAGACCAAGGACTTCACCAAATGATTCAAAGAGTTTAATATAACTTTCTAATAGTGCCTTCGAAGAGTTTTCTTTTTGGAGCATGATATTGGCTTCTTTAGCTGCATCAAACATGACCGTAATCGCATTTGCTGTATTAAAGTCATCATTCATGGCCTCAAGAAACGCAGAACGGAAGGAGTCAATTCTGTCAAAGTCCTCATCCTTAGTCTCCAACAGGCTCGCGCTGAGTGACAAGCGATGCTTCAAATTCCCATACGTTGTCTTCAAGCGGTCGAACGATTGTTCAGCACTTTTCAACAAATCTTCACTGAAGTTAATTGGATTTCGATAGTGAACCGTCAACATGAAAAAGCGAAGAACATTCGGATCAAATGCCTTTATTAAGTCATGAACTAATACGACATTCCCAATAGACTTAGACATCTTTTCATTATTAATTTTAATGTATCCGTTGTGGATCCAATAATTAGCCATTGTTTCATCATGAAGCGCTTCCGATTGGGCAATTTCGTTTTCATGGTGAGGAAACGTTAAATCCTGTCCGCCTGCATGAATATCGATCGTATCCCCAAGAAACTTCTCTACCATCGCTGAGCATTCAATATGCCAACCCGGGCGACCGATCCCCCAAGGACTTTCCCAGTTTATCTCACCTGGCTTAGCGGCTTTCCATAAAGTGAAGTCTAGCGGGTCTTCTTTGTTTTCACCAATGTCAATTCGTGCCCCGACTTTTAATTCATCAATGGATTGATGAGAAAGCTTCCCATAGTTTTTGAAGGTTTTGGTTCGAAAATACACATCACCGCCCGATTCATAAGCATAGCCCTTTTCCACTAACTTACTTATAAACTCAATGATTTCAGGCATCGTTTCAGTCGCTCTAGGATTGGCCGTCGCTTCCTGTACATTTAACGCCCGAACATCCTCTTTGTAGGCATTGATAAACCGGTCTGCGATATCAAGAACACTCTCACCGCGTTCCATTGATGCTTTTATCAGTTTATCATCAACATCTGTAAAATTGGAAACAAATTCCACATCAAACCCCAAGAATTGGAGATAACGTCGAACCGTATCAAAAACGATGGCAGGACGCGCGTTTCCAATATGGATATAGTTGTATACAGTAGGTCCACAAACGTACATTTTTACTTTCCCTGGTTCAATTGGCACAAAGGTCTCTTTTTTTCGGGTCAACGTATTAAATACCTTTAAAGTCATACATCCAATCTCCTTTTTAGCTCGCTGATTTCTTTCTTAAGGGCATCGATTTCTCCCTGCATGGTTTTACATATATCATCAATAGGATCCGGTAAATCACGATGGTTCAAATCCCGGCTGACTTTCTTACCATCCTGCCGTACAATTTTCCCGGGAATACCTACAACTGTTGAATTCTCCGGAACATCCATTAACACGACTGAGCCTGCTCCTATCTTTGAATTGTTTCCAATTGTGATCGCCCCAAGCACCTTCGCCCCTGAAGCAACTAATACATTATTCCCTAAAGTTGGATGACGTTTTCCCTTCTCTTTTCCAGTTCCCCCTAATGTCACCCCTTGAAACAAGGTCACATTATCACCAATTTCACAGGTTTCTCCAATTACGACTCCCATGCCATGATCAATAAAAAAGCGTTTGCCTATTACGGCACCCGGATGAATCTCAATCCCCGTTACGAACCGACTGAACTGTGAAACCACTCTGGCCCAAAAGCGGCGTCTCCTCACCCACAGCCAGTGCGCCAGGCGGTGCGCCCAAATCGCATGAAGGCCTGAATACGTTAAAATAATCTCCAATGAGTTACGAGCGGCTGGGTCTTGTTCAAACACAACCGCTATATCTTCACGCAATGACTTGAACATGCCGTCACGCTCCTAATTTTTTCCCCATTTTAATATCCTTGTCATATTAGAAAAGCTTGCCTTAGTGCCCAGTCCTTAATGGCGGAAGCCGTAGTTTACTTATACTTAGACCCTAAGAATTTTCCCCACATCGATTTTCTACATTGCTAAAGATTTATGCTTTCTTAATGTAAAAAAAAAACGTCTCTATGCCATTGGCACAGAGACGCTCCTATAACGCGGTTCCACTCTGCTTAAGAATGGCATTAATTCCCATCTCCATTAATCGCCCATCCTTCGCTTTGAACCGAATAACGACGGTCAACCGCTTTTGCCTACTTCCAATGTTCAACAAAAGGCTCAAGGGGGCACTTCGAGTCACTTCTTTATAACCACTCACAGCCAAGGTGGTTTTCTCTGAAATAAAGAAAGTTATCTACTTTTCCCTTTCATCACTTTAACAGCTTATAAGTTAAGCTATTTATATGAATGGTTTAACTTTCATATAAACCTGCGAATCTCATTTCTTATCTTACTTTAACAGTTCCAAAGCTTTTTCAAGTCGTTTCGTTACGACCTCTTTTCCAAGCAATTCAATGGAATCCGGCAGCTCCGGCCCGTGCGCTTGCCCCGTTGTTGCAATGCGAATTGGCATAAATAATTTCTTTCCTTTTTGCCCAGTCGCCTTTTGGGTGGCCTTAATTTGTGCCTTGATTTCATCCGCTTGCCAATTCTCAAGCGCTGTTAAATGTTCAAGGAAAGCCGCCAAAACCTCTGGCACTTGCTCTTCCTTCAAGACGTTTAATTCTTCTTCATTATACGAGATATCCTCTTTAAAAAACAACTCTGTTAACTCAACAATTTCTGCCCCGTACTGCAGTTGTTCTTTGTAAAGAGCAATTAATTTATGTGCCCATTGCTCTTGCTTCTTAGAATACCCTTCAGGAAGCCGGCCGGCCTTAATTAAATGCGGCATAGCAAG
This sequence comes from Pullulanibacillus sp. KACC 23026, assembly GCF_029094525.1. Classification (NCBI taxonomy): domain Bacteria; kingdom Bacillati; phylum Bacillota; class Bacilli; order Caryophanales; family Sporolactobacillaceae; genus Pullulanibacillus; species Pullulanibacillus sp. KACC 23026. Next base: position 4,692,229 of record NZ_CP119107.1, read on the forward strand.
TTCAATGACAGTTTCTAAGCTCGCCTTCTTAATGTACTGGTTGTTGACCCAAGCGAGCTTTTTAGGATCAAAGACAGCCGGAGAAGTACTCAAGCGATTTGGGTCGAAGATTTTAATAAATTCTTCTCTTGTAAATAACTCTTCCTCACCCTGAGGCGACCAGCCCAAAAGCGTAATGAAATTAAACAAAGCCTCTGGTAAATAGCCTAATTCATGATACTGCTCAATAAATTGAACAATGCTTTCATCCCGTTTGCTTAACTTTTTGCGATTCTCATTCACAATGAGAGTCATATGACCAAAAACAGGCGGTTCCCATCCGAATGCTTCATAAATCATCATTTGTTTAGGTGTGTTGGATATATGATCTTCCCCGCGAAGAACATGAGTCATGGCCATCAAATGGTCGTCGATTGTTACCGCATAATTATAGGTTGGAATGCCATCTTTTTTGACAATGACAAAATCACCAATACCATCCGATTCAAAGGTTACCTGTTTTTTCACGATATCATCAAACGAGTAAACCTTTCCTGCAGGCACCTTAAAGCGCACGCTAGGCTTTCGTCCTTCTGCTTCAAGCCGTTTGTGGTCTTCCTCCGTCAAATGGCGGCAATGCCCATCATATTTCGGTGCTTCTCCGCGCGCTAGCTGAGCTTCACGACTTGCGGCAAGCTCTTCCTCCGTACAATAGCACTTATAAGCCTGGCCATTCTCAAGCAGTTGCTTCGAATAGGTCTCATAAATATCCAGGCGCTCCAATTGACGATAGGGACCATAGTCGCCTCCGACATCAATGCTTTCATCCCAATCCATGCCCAGCCATTTTAAATAGTTCAGCTGATTCTCTTCGCCGCCTTCTACATTTCTTTTAACATCCGTATCTTCAATGCGAACAATAAAAGAACCATTTTGGCTTCTTGCAAACAAATAATTGAATAACGCTGTTCTAGCATTTCCTATGTGTAAATGCCCCGTTGGACTCGGTGCATAACGTACCCGTATCTTCTCACTCACTGCCATTCACCACCACTAATTTTCTTGTCCCATTGTACCACTTCTAAAACAGTGGTCAAGGAGGAACCCTTACTTTTTGACTAATAAACAAACGGCCTGTGCTGCGATCCCCTCACCTCTGCCTGTAAAACCAAGCTGTTCGGTTGTGGTTGCTTTAACATTGACTTGGCTTGCATCCGCATTTAAAAGCTCTGCCGTCGTCATACGCATAGATTCTATGTAAGGTGCCATCTTTGGTTTTTGAGCAATGATACAAGCATCTACATTTCCTAAAACATAACCTTTTTCCATTACTTTTCCCCAAACATCTCTCAACAACTCTTTTGAGTCTGCATTTTTGTATTGAGGGTCCGTATCCGGAAAATGCCGGCCGATATCCCCCTCACCGATCGCTCCAAGTACCGCATCTGTTATCGCATGCAAAAGAACATCTGCATCAGAATGCCCCTCCAAGCCCAACTCATAAGGAATCGTCACACCGCCTATAATTAAAGGTCGTCCTTCAACTAACTTATGTACATCAAAGCCTTGACCGATTCTCACAGCTTTCAACTTCCTCTCTTCTCTTCTTCCCATAAAAGCAGTCGTTCACCAATCACCAAGTCTTCTGCGGTAGTCATTTTAATATTCGTATAGGAACTTTCTACGATAAAGACCGCCTCACCAAGCCATTCTACGAGTTCCGCATCATCTGTTGCCGGTTTATCGCTCTTAGCCCCTATTTCATGCGCTTTTAATATTAGAGGCAAACGAAAAGCTTGGGGCGTTTGCATTGCCCACAAGCTTTCCCGTTCAACCGTCTCAGTGATCCTCGTTTGATTTACTTTTTTTACTGAATCCTTAACTGGAACAGCGAGAACAGCAGCACCCTTCTCATAGGCTTGTAAAACAACTCTATGAATTGCCTCTTGCCCAATCAGAGGTCGTGCTCCATCGTGGATCAGAACAATATCACTCGTTGCTTGAAGCAACCCATTATACACACTATGCTGACGTTCCTTCCCTCCCGAAATCAGAGACAAGACTTTTGTCAGATGATGCTTATGAATCTGCTGTTCAAACCATTCTCTCTCAGTCTCTTTGATAACGAGAATAATCCCCTTGCACCAAGAGTCCTGTTCAAAGACGAGGAGCGTCCTCATGATTATAGGTGTGCCGGATAGGGATAAAAACAATTTGTTTTGACCCGCGCCCATTCGTTTCCCGCTTCCAGCTGCTGGAATCACGACTTGATAATTCATTCGCTCCACATCCTCATACAATTAAAGAGCCTGCTCTAGTAGCTTGGGTTTCGCAAAAATCATGCGACCCGCAGACGTTTGTAAAACACTTGTTACGATGACGTCGATGGTCTTTCCAATATGCCCGCGGCCATCTTCAACCACAATCATCGTTCCGTCGTCCAAATAACCTACACCTTGGTTATGCTCTTTACCATCTTTAATAATTTGTACTTTAAGCTCTTCTCCTGGAAGAACGATCGGCTTTACCGCATTGGCTAAGTCGTTAATGTTTAAGACAGAAACTCCCTGTAACTCACATACCTTATTTAAATTAAAATCATTTGTGACCACAACGCCTGAAACAAGCTTAGCGAGTTTCACCAGTTTACTATCTACTTCAGAAATATCTTCAAAATCTCCTTCGTAAATTTCAACTTTTATCGCCAATTCTTTTTGCACCTTATTTAAGATGTCTAACCCGCGGCGCCCGCGATTCCTCTTTAACACATCAGACGAATCAGCGATGTGCTGGAGTTCCTCCAAAACAAACTGCGGAATGACAAGTGTTCCTTCTAAGAAACCGGTTTGACAGATATCCGCAATCCTACCGTCAATAATAACACTTGTATCCAAGATTTTTAAACTCTTACCTGTTGCTTTTACAGGATCTTCAATATCCTTTTTCTTGTCCCTAGAACGAGCCGTGAATAACCCTATCACTTCATCTCGTTTCTTGAACAAAATTCGAAAACCAAAATACCCTAAAAATAAATAGATAAATAAGGGAAGCACCGTGTTTACAGCCGTAAGATTAATATTATTCAATGGAATTTGAATTAAAAAGGCGATAACCAAACCAAAAATTAATCCGATTGTTCCGAAAAGGACATCCGTAACAGGTGCCTTAATGATCTTTTCCTCAACAACTTTTATAAAATGAACAAGGGAGTCCACAAACCAAAAAGTGAGTAAAAAGAAAATAATTGCTCCTAGAACAGCACCCGTATAAGGAGACAAAAGCCAACTTACTTCTCTCCCAAAATTCAAAGCATGGATCAACTTCGGAATACCAACAAATCCGAGTGTACCGCCAATAATGATGAAAAATAACTGGATTAATCGTTTCATCATTTTTGTTCACCTCCTCTTACCATTATTGACAGTTTATTAAATTTGAAACTTATTTTTTAAAAAAGAATTTTCATTTTACTAAGTCACACCGAAAGAACATTTCCAATTCATGTGAGCAGATGGTTGATAAAACCGATTCTTTTGCTTTTAAGCCTTGGCAATTTGGGTTTTACCTTACCGTATCACAGGAAAAATCGATAGTCAACAGAAACATATAATCTTACACCAAATATTAATAATTAGTCAACAGAAATTTATTTTTAAAACATTCGATCGATAAATAATTGCTCTTGAATACGTTCCAGCCCGCCTTTAATTTTATGGGCTCGCTTTTCACCAATACCCTCAACCTCGTCTAAATCCTCAATTGTAGCCTTAGCAATCTCATTTAAATTCCCAAATTTCTGGACGAGATTATGAATTATGGACTGTGGAAGGCGGGGAATACGCCCTAGAATTCGGTACCCTCTAGGAAAAAGAATGTCGTCATAAGTCCCGTCCCTAGGTTCATATCCTAAAAGCTTGATAAAATTTGCACCGCCATTTTCACGTAGTTCCTGAAGGACTGACTCCACATCAATTCCTTCGACTGCATAGTCCATAATTAAATGGCGTGTCTCATCCTCGATATTTTCAACGAGCTCCGATAGCTGCATCGAAATAAGCCGGCCTTCGGTTCCAAGCTCATTGACATAATGATAGATTTCATCCCTTATACGCAGAACAAGCTCCATTCGATGTATGACTTGGGCAATTTCTTGAAACGTCACTAGTTCTTCAAATTCAAGTGCCCCAAGATTCACCAAACCTCTATCCATCGCTCTTCTGTATTTTTCCAGTGTTTGCATCGCTTGGTTAGCTTTCGTAAAGATCACACCAATATCCTTCAACGAATACCGAATATTGCCTTTGTATAAGGTAATGACTCCTCTTCTCTGTGAGATGGAAACAACTAATTTCCCTGTTTGCTTGGCGGTTCGTTCAGCCGTCCGATGGCGAATACCTGTCTCATCAGACGGAATGGACGAATGAGGATCGAGCTGTGTATTGGCTCTTAAAATGGTCGAAGCATCCTCACTTAGGATGATTGCCCCATCCATTTTAGCGAGTTCATAAAGATTGGCCGGCGTATAAGGACACTGGATTCTAAAGCCGCCTTCCACAATTTCTTTGACCTTTTCATCATAACCAATCACTACCAGGCCTCCTGTTCCAGCTCGGAGAACATTATCAATTCCTTCTCTTAACTTGGTCCCTGGTGCCACCATTTTTAAAATGTCATTGATAATTCTTCGCTGTTGCGGACCCATATTTTGAGCCTCCCATAGCTTGCTCCATGGCCTCTTTTACAGTCGATACACCGATGATTTCAATGCCACTTGGTGCTGTCCATCCTCCTATGTTCTGCTTTGGGATAAAAGCCCGCTTAAACCCAAGCTTTACTGCTTCTGTCACCCTCTGCTCAATACGCGAAACGCGGCGCACCTCTCCCGTCAGGCCTACTTCACCGATTACAATATCGGTTGCTTCAGTTGAGCGGTCACGAAAGCTCGAGGCAATGCTTAAGGCAACAGCCAGATCTGTAGCGGGTTCATCTAGCCGGACCCCTCCCGCAACATTTACATAAGCATCATGGTTTTGAAGAAGTAGCCCCACCCTTTTTTCTAAGACGGCCATAAGCAAACTGATTCGGTTATGATCAACACCTGTCGCCATCCTTCGCGGGTTGCCAAAGCTTGTCGGGGTGACCAAGGCCTGAATTTCAACTAAGACCGTTCGCGTCCCCTCCACCGCTGCCACTACCGTTGAGCCGGCAGTTCCGGCGGTACGCTCCTGCAGAAAAATTTCCGATGGGTTGGAGACCTCAGAAAGGCCTGCCTCCTTCATCTCAAAAACACCAATTTCATTCGTGGAGCCAAACCGATTTTTTACCGCTCTTAGTATTCTAAACGTATGATGACGCTCCCCCTCAAAATAGAGAACAGCATCAACCATATGTTCAAGGAGACGCGGACCTGCAATAGCCCCATCCTTCGTGACGTGTCCAACAATAAAAGTGGCCACACCCCTCGTTTTCGCAAGGCGCATTAAATGGCCCGTGCACTCCCGAACCTGAGAAACACTTCCGGGAGCTGAGCTTACTTCAGGGTTATAGATGGTTTGTATCGAATCTATAATAAGAAAACCAGGATCTAAATCCTTTAAACGATTCTCTATTTCATATATATCCGTTTCAGCCAAAACATATAAGTTGTCCGACTGAATCCCTAATCTTTCCGCACGCATTTTTGTCTGTCGGACCGATTCTTCACCCGATATATATAAGACCTTTTGCCCAGTCTGCGCTAATTGATCCGATGCCTGCAGAAGAAGCGTTGACTTTCCTATCCCCGGGTCACCGCCAACTAAAACAAGAGACCCCTCAACCACCCCTCCGCCTAGAACACGATTAAATTCACTCATCTTCGTTAAGATACGGCGTTCATTGGTTTTCTCTATTTTTGTAATAGGGATGGGACGGCTTGTCTCACGCTGGGCATTCCGCTCAACCCGACCGCTTGACGCTTTGATCGTTTCCTCCACCATACTGTTCCAAGACTTGCAGCCCGGACATTTCCCCATCCATTTTGGGCTCTCATACCCGCATTCCTGGCAAAAAAAGACTGACTTGCTCTTAGCCATGTGATTCATCCTTTAAATTTAAAATAACCTTAGAATAATGTTTGCCCATCCATTCATTGTACCTAATTCAAATTTCTAACTGTGTGATAAATGTATAATACCGCTTTTACTTAAAGATTCGATTTAAATGACTCTTTTCTGTTCGGAGGCGCTCCAAACAATAAAACGCGCCTTCCTATAAGACGAGTTTGAGCCTAAAAAAGATTCACTTTTCGGGATTATTTTTTGTTGGAAAAACCTGTTAATTTAATCAAACTTCTTAAAAAATTGGCTCTACTAAAAAACGGTGTTGATTATCAATGAAAATAGGACCGCTCTCCGCAAGAGTCGAACCTTTTTTTATTGAAGCTCCTAAAAAATAAAGGGACTCGGCTAACCGGGTCCCTCTGTAACTTCATTATTCCTTATTTCCTAACAACAAACTCATTGCTCTCGTAATCTATAGTGACTTTCTCACCTTTTGAGATAGCCCCTTTTAACAATTCCTCTGATAGTTTATCTTCAACTTTTCTTTGAAGCGCACGTTTGAGCGGGCGCGCTCCATACTCTGGATCATAACCCTCTTCGGCAATTTTTTCTTTTGCTGCCTCGGTTAGATGAATCTCAATACCTTGGTTCTTTAAGCGGTCTTTTAAGTTGTCAGCAAGTAAGCCAACAATTTTCTTAAGGTGATCCTTGTTCAATTCGTGGAACACAATAATTTCATCGATCCGGTTCAGAAACTCCGGACGGAATGAGCGCTTAAGTTCATCTAATACCTTCGACTTCATTTCATTATAGGCTTCACCTTCTGTACCAACTGTAAAACCTAAATTTCGGTTTCGTTTTAAAGTACTGGCGCCCACATTTGAAGTCATAATTATAGCCGTATTACGAAAATCAACGGTACGACCTTTTGAATCGGTTAAACGACCGTCATCCAATACCTGAAGCAAGATATTAAAGACATCCGGATGGGCCTTCTCAATCTCGTCTAAAAGAATCACAGAGTAAGGTTTCTGCCTAACTTTTTCTGTCAATTGGCCGCCTTCTTCATGACCGACGTATCCAGGAGGCGATCCGACTAAGCGAGACGTTGTGTGCTTCTCCATGAATTCAGACATATCAATACGTATAATGGCGTCTTCATCACCAAATAGAGTTTCCGCTACCGCACGGGCAAGTTCTGTCTTCCCCACACCAGTTGGGCCAAGGAAGATAAAGGATCCAATCGGACGCTTTGGATCTTTAAGACCTGCACGAGCACGCCGAATGGCATGAGATACTGCTTTTACTGCTTCTTCTTGACCGATCACTCGATCATGCAAAATCTCTTCCATCTTAAGAAGGCGTTCACTCTCTTCCTCTTCAAGCTTACGAACAGGCACTCCCGTCCAGTTGGATACAACAATAGCGATGTCCTCTGGGGTGACTTCTGTATTTTCTCTGCCTTGCTTTTGCTTCCATTCAAGCTGATTTCGCTCAAGCTCTTCTTTAAGCTTCTGCTCGGTATCTCTTAGTGAAGCGGCTTTCTCGAATTCCTGACTTTGTACTGCTGCATCCTTTTCTTTCTTTACTTCTTCCAAGTGCTGTTCAAGCTCTTTAAGATTTGGCGGAGCAGTATAAGATCTTAGACGGACTTTGGACGCTGCCTCATCAATTAAATCAATCGCTTTATCTGGCAAAAAGCGGTCCGCAATATAACGATCTGATAATTGAACAGCGGCATCAATGGCATCATCTGTAATCTTTACTCGGTGATGAGCTTCATAACGATCTCTTAAGCCCTTTAGTATAAGAATAGACTCCTCTTTCGTCGGTTCTGACACTTTAATAGGCTGGAAGCGTCGCTCAAGGGCTGCATCTTTTTCAATATATTTACGATATTCATCGAGAGTTGTTGCCCCTATGCATTGAAGCTCACCGCGTGCAAGGGATGGCTTTAATATGTTAGACGCATCAATGGCCCCTTCTGCGCCCCCTGCACCAATTAAGGTGTGAAGTTCATCAATAAAAAGAATAATATTACCAGCCTGGCGAATTTCGTCCATCACTTTCTTCAATCGGTCTTCAAACTCACCACGATATTTGGTTCCCGCTACAACGGTTCCCATGTCAAGGGTCATAACACGCTTGTCACGCAGAATCTCAGGAACTTCATTATTAATAATTTGTTGGGCTAGCCCTTCCGCTATCGCTGTTTTACCAACACCAGGCTCCCCAATTAAAACCGGGTTGTTTTTGGTACGGCGACTGAGCACCTCTATCACACGCTCAATTTCCTTACCTCGACCAATAACTGGATCAAGACCGCCATCTTTAGCCTGAGCGGTTAGATCTCGAGCTAAGCTGTCCAAAGTTGGTGTATTGGCCCCTGAGCTGCCGCGTCCTTGCTGGGAAGAAGCGGATTCGTGGCTGCCAAGAAGTTGAAGAACCTGTTGACGCGCTTTGTTCAAGCTGACACCAAGGTTGTTCAGAACTCGTGCTGCCACACCTTCTCCTTCACGAATAAGCCCTAATAAAATATGTTCTGTCCCAACATATGAATGGCCAATTTTTCTCGCTTCATCCATGGAAAGCTCAATGACCTTCTTGGCTCTAGGTGTATAGTGAATCGTTTGGGAAGTATCACTTCCACGACCAATTAATGTCTCGACCTCTTTCTGGATTTTCTCAGGGTCAAGATTTAAGGCCTTTAAAGCTTTAGCTGCAATGCCTTCACCCTCACGAATCAAACCGAGCAGAATATGCTCTGTCCCAACATTGTTATGCCCTAAACGCACTGCTTCTTCTTGAGCGAGTGCTAATACCTTTTGTGCGCGTTCTGTAAATCGTCCAAACATCATATTCTGTCCGCCTCCCTATTCAATCTCCATGGCATTCTTCTAATTTAAGTCGCTCTCGGATAAGCGTTGCTCTTTTTATGTCACGCTCATCAGGTGTCAGCACTTCTTTAAAATACTGTTGCAGAAAACCAGGTTGAGTGAGAATCATTAATTCGTTTAATATAGAACGAGATACCCCTTTAATTAGTCCAAGGTCAATTCCTAGTCGGACATCAGATAAACATTTTGCAGCTTCTTTTGATTGAATAATTCGGCTATGCTCCAAAACGCCATAAGAGCGGAAAATTCGATCTTCAAGCTGAATCTTTGACATTTTTAAAAGATCCTTGCGTGCGAGCTTCTCTTGTTGAATCAACTGCATGACAACCCCGCGAAGGTCCTCCACAATGTCTTCCTCTGATTTCCCAAGTGTCATTTGATTGGAGATTTGAAAGACATTTCCTAATGCTTCACTGCCTTCACCATAAATCCCACGAACCACCAAACCAAACTGATTAATGGCAGGTGCGATGCGATTCATTCTTTGCGTCAGCATCAGAGCTGGAAGATGAACCATTACTGATGCTCGAAGCCCGGTTCCAACATTTGTTGGGCAGCTTGTTAAGTACCCGCGCTTCTCATCAAACGCGTAATCAAACTTTTCTTCAATCCAATCATCAATGCCATTTGCAAGCGTCAAAGCTTCATTTAATTGAAAGCCTGGAAATAAGCATTGGATTCTTATATGATCCTCTTCATTCACCATAATGCTAACCGATTCGTTCGCATTAATTAAGACGGCCCCGTACTCGGCATCCTCAGCAAGATTTGGACTGATTAAATGCTTTTCAACCAGGACACGCTTTTCGACCGGTTTTAGTTCATTCATGTTTACCCACTCAAACGGGCCAATCTTTCCATAATCCTCTCCTTCTAGTTTATCTTTTATAAAGGTTAAGGCTTTTTGGGCCTGATCCACAGAAGAAATAACAGGGAATGCAAAATCTTTTAGATTCCGTGCCAAACGAATTCGGCTGCTTAAGACAATTTCAGAATCTGGCCCTTCTCCTTGCATCCAATTACTTACGGCTTGATTAATGAATTTTTGAAGAGACATCATACATCCCCCCTATTTTCCAAAGCCCTGATTTCATCACGAACAGAGGCTGCCTTCTCAAATTCCTCTTCTATAATGAGCTGCTTAAGCTGGTCTTTAAGCTCGGCTATTCTACGCTTAACACCTATTGATTTTCCTGTCCGTTTAGGAATCTTCCCTAAATGGACAGTATTCCCACTATGCACTTTTCTTAAAATCGGATCTAATTTGGATTCAAACGCCTGATAGCATTCATCACAACCAAACTTCCCAATCTTAGTAAACTCGCGATATCTCAGACCACATTTCTCGCATTGAAGCTCTTCATGTTTACTTGCGTGCGAATTAGATTCACTCATGGGTTGATCAAAATTGAGCAGACCTGATAAAAGATTGTGGATGGAAAAAGCGCCTGAGCCCACCATCATATCGCTTAAGTCACCTTTTTCCTTCGCACATTGCTCACACAAATGAAATTCTTGCTTCTCCCCATTAATCACACGTGTAAAATGAAGCGTTGCAGGACGGATATGGCATTCTTGACATTCCACATTAATCTCCTCCCTTTAGTAATCACGCTTTATAATTTAAATTTTAAGGATTGAAGCATGGCCTTTACTATTTTGGCCCGCAATTGGTCTCTAACAGGAATACTTAAATCGATTACCGACCGATCAACTGCACTAATCATTAAGCGTGCCTCTCTATTGTTAATGACCCCTTCTTCTAAAAGGTGCAAGATCATGGCATGTGCTTGATTTTGGGTCAGGCGTTGATCAATTAGGGCTTCTATATGATTAATGAGTTCTCGGTCATCGTTCTTTGTTACTTTTATAATTCGAATGTATCCCCCGCCACCGCGCTTACTCTCGACAACATACCCTCTTTCAATAGAAAAACGGGTCTTCAACACATAATTAATCTGAGAGGGAACACATTGGAATTTCTCAGCAAGTTCGCTACGTTTAAGTTCAACCTCAGCTTTTTGCTTTAGAATATTCTTTATATGTTCTTCTATAATGTCTGATATATTTCTCAAATTCCTCTCACCCGCTTTTTGACTTTGACTATCTTTGACGTAAATTATATAACATTTTTATGAGGGATTAAAGCAACATGCTTCAATTTTTTTATAAGATACTCTCCTTTTACAAAAATTCCTCCGATCCCCCCATTACACCTTCCCTGACATTACCACTACCCTAAGCATCTCCCAAACTCCACACTTTGAAACCTAGAGAAACCCAAGAAAAGCGTGGAACGCGGGGACGGTTCTCCCGTTTCTTTACTTTCCTGGTGGAACGTGGGGGTGGAACGTGGGGACGGTTCTCCCGTTTCTTTACTTTCCTGACCCTTTATAATATATGTATTTCTATATCATACGCTTCAATGAAAATGAAAATTATTAAATCGTTTTCTTAATGCTTGAAGAATGGAGATCATTCTATTGGAACTAAGCGGTATTTTAAATCAGACTGTTGTTATATACTATGCTTCTTACGGCAAGCAGTTGATAGTACTTTAAAAGAATACTGCTTGAAAGCACCTCATGAATGTTTAATTCTAACGGACATACAGTCCATTACAGGCCGATTTTTGATATTTTTATTAGTGTAACGGATACTCAGACACATTTTGCCTCTTACATGGGTTGATTTGACCCTCTAATGGACTCAGTGTCCGTTAGAAACACTCAACCACTCTATAAACGAAAAAACGAGAACTGCTTAATCGCAATTCTCGTTTTTATCTGTTTCCCGGCGGCGTTCTACTCTTGCCAATCTACTCGCTTGGAATACTTCGTGGGTCCCCTTCTTCGATTGACGCCTTGTTGATTTGCGCATGACCTCATTCTTTTAAACCAAGGCTAGGCGCAGGGGCCCGGCCACTATCAATAATTAATGATCCAATGTAAAAAAGGAATCGTCATTTAAACGATTCCTTTATCGATTGCCCGGCGGCGTTCTACTCTTGCAGGGGGAATCCCCCAACTACCATCGACGCTGAAGAGCTTAACGGCCGTGTTCGGGATGGGAACGGGTGTGACCTCTTCGCCATAACCACCGGACAAAGTATTCAATTGAAGGATCATACCTTCAAAACTAGATAGGAAGTCAAACAAACAATAATTTAAGGTTAAGCCCTCGATCGATTAGTATCCGTCAGCTCCATGCGTTGCCGCACTTCCACCTCGGACCTATCTACCTCATCATCTCTAAGGGATCTTACTGACTTAAAGTCATGGGAAATCTCATCTTGAGGGGGGCTTCATGCTTAGATGCTTTCAGCACTTATCCCGTCCACACATAGCTACCCAGCGGTGCTCCTGGCGGAACAACTGGGACACCAGCGGTGTGTCCATCCCGGTCCTCTCGTACTAAGGACAGCTCCTCTCAAATTTCCAACGCCCGCGACGGATAGGGACCGAACTGTCTCACGACGTTCTGAACCCAGCTCGCGTACCGCTTTAATGGGCGAACAGCCCAACCCTTGGGACCCACTTCAGCCCCAGGATGCGATGAGCCGACATCGAGGTGCCAAACCTCCCCGTCGATGTGGACTCTTGGGGGAGATAAGCCTGTTATCCCCAGGGTAGCTTTTATCCGTTGAGCGATGGCCCTTCCATGCGGCGCCACCGGATCACTAAGCCCGACTTTCGTCCCTGCTCGACTTGTAGGTCTCGCAGTCAAGCTCCCTTGTGCCTTTACACTCTGCGAATGATTTCCAACCATTCTGAGGGAACCTTTGGGCGCCTCCGTTACTCTTTAGGAGGCGACCGCCCCAGTCAAACTGCCCACCTGACACTGTCTCCGAACCGGATTACGGTCCCGGGTTAGAATGTCCATACCGAAAGGGTAGTATTCCACCGACGCCTCCACCGAACCTGGCGGTCCGGCTTCAAAGGCTCCTACCTATCCTATACAATCGATACAGACATCCAATATCAAGCTGCAGTAAAGCTCCATGGGGTCTTTCCGTCCTGTCGCGGGTAACCTGCATCTTCACAGGTACTATAATTTCACCGGGTCTCTCGTTGAGACAGTATCCAAGTCGTTGCACCTTTCGTGCGGGTCGGAACTTACCCGACAAGGAATTTCGCTACCTTAGGACCGTTATAGTTACGGCCGCCGTTTACTGGGGCTTCAATTCAGAGCTTCTCCTAAAAGGATAACCCCTCCTCTTAACCTTCCAGCACCGGGCAGGTGTCAGCCCCTATACATCACCTTTCGGTTTAGCAGAGACCTGTGTTTTTGCTAAACAGTCGCTTGGATCTTTTCACTGCGGCTCAGCAGGGCTATTCACCCCGCCAAGCACCCCTTCTCCCGAAGTTACGGGGTCATTTTGCCGAGTTCCTTAACGAGAGTTCTCCCGAGCGTCTTAGGATTCTCTCCTCGCCTACCTGTGTCGGTTTGGGGTACGGGCACCTTGAGACTCGCTAGAGGCTTTTCTTGGCAGTGTAAGCACGGGCACTTCGGTACTAAAATTCCCTCCCCATCACAGCTCAGCCTTATGAAGGCGGGATTTGCCTCACCTTCAGCCTTACTGCTTGGACGCGCCTATCCATCAGCGCGCTTGCCTTGCCTTCCTGCGTCCCCCCATTGCTCAAACGTCTCCTGGTGGTACAGGAATATCAACCTGTTGTCCATCGCCTACGCCTTCCGGCCTCGGCTTAGGTCCCGACTAACCCTGAGCGGACGAACCTTCCTCAGGAACCCTTAGGCTTTCGACGGAGGGGATTCTCACCCCTCTTTTCGTTACTCATACCGGCATTCTCACTTCTAAGCGCTCCAGCAAACCTTCCAGTTTACCTTCTCTGCCCTTAGAACGCTCCCCTACCATCCCATTGGGATCCATAGCTTCGGTGATACGTTTAGCCCCGTTACATTTTCGGCGCAGCGCCACTCGACCAGTGAGCTATTACGCACTCTTTAAATGGTGGCTGCTTCTAAGCCAACATCCTGGTTGTCTGGGCAACGCCACATCCTTTGCCACTTAACGTATACTTGGGGACCTTAGCTGATGGTCTGGGCTGTTTCCCTCTCGACGACGGATCTTATCACTCGCCGTCTGACTCCCGAGGATGAGTCCTTGGCATTCGGAGTTTGACTGAACTCGGTAACCCTGTGGGGGCCCCTCACTCAATCAGTGCTCTACCTCCAAGTCTCTTCCCTCGAGGCTAGCCCTAAAGCTATTTCGGGGAGAACCAGCTATCTCCGAGTTCGATTGGCATTTCACCCCTACCCACACCTCATCCCCGCACTTTTCAACGTGCGTGGGTTCGGGCCTCCATTCAGTGTTACCTGAACTTCACCCTGGACATGGGTAGATCACACGGTTTCGGGTCTACAACCTTAAACTATCGCCCTATTCAGACTCGCTTTCGCTCTGGCTCCGTCTCTTCAACTTAACCTTGCTTAAGATCGTAACTCGCCGGTCCATTCTACAAAAGGTACGCCGTCATCCATAAAAGGACTTCGACTACTTGTAAGCACACGGTTTCAGGATCTCTTTCACTCCCCTTCCGGGGTGCTTTTCACCTTTCCCTCACGGTACTGGTTCACTATCGGTCACTAGGGAGTATTTAGCCTTGGGAGATGGTCCTCCCGGATTCCGACGGGGTTTCACGTGTCCCGCCGTACTCAGGATCCACTCAGGTTGGGGGTCTGTTTCGACTACAGGGCTGTTACCTTCTCTGGCCGGCCTTTCCAAACCGGTTCGTCTACAGCTCCCCTTCCGGGATGAGTGTCCTACAACCCCAAGAGGCAAGCCTCTTGGTTTGGGCTGTTCCCGTTTCGCTCGCCACTACTAAGGGAATCGCATTTGCTTTCTCTTCCTCTGGGTACTTAGATGTTTCAGTTCCCCAGGTCTGCCTTCCATACCCTATGTATTCAGGTAAGGATACTGCCCGTTCAGGGCAGTGGGTTTCCCCATTCGGAAATCTCCGGATCAAAGCCTACTTACAGCTCCCCGAAGCATATCGGTGTTCGTTCCGTCCTTCATCGGCTCCTAGTGCCAAGGCATCCACCGTGCGCTCTTATTCGCTTAACCTTGTTATAATTAATGTCTTGTTTGCACTTCATTATCCAGTTTTCAAGGGACGATTTCGAGTGTTCACACACTCAAAACCAAACAAATAACCAAAAGCACCTAACGCTAAGAATCGTTTCCTTAGAAAGGAGGTGATCCAGCCGCACCTTCCGATACGGCTACCTTGTTACGACTTCACCCCAATCATCTGTCCCACCTTCGGCGGCTGGTTCCTTACGGTTACCTCACCGACTTCGGGTGTTACAAACTCTCGTGGTGTGACGGGCGGTGTGTACAAGGCCCGGGAACGTATTCACCGCGGCATGCTGATCCGCGATTACTAGCAATTCCGGCTTCATGCAGGCGAGTTGCAGCCTGCAATCCGAACTGAGAGTGGCTTTATGGGATTCGCTCGACCTCGCGGTTTCGCTGCCCTTTGTACCACCCATTGTAGCACGTGTGTAGCCCAGGTCATAAGGGGCATGATGATTTGACGTCATCCCCACCTTCCTCCGGTTTGTCACCGGCAGTCACCTTAGAGTGCCCAACTGAATGCTGGCAACTAAGATCAAGGGTTGCGCTCGTTGCGGGACTTAACCCAACATCTCACGACACGAGCTGACGACAACCATGCACCACCTGTCACTCTGTCCCCCGAAGGGGAAAGCCCTATCTCTAGGGTGGTCAGAGGATGTCAAGACCTGGTAAGGTTCTTCGCGTTGCTTCGAATTAAACCACATGCTCCACTGCTTGTGCGGGCCCCCGTCAATTCCTTTGAGTTTCAGCCTTGCGGCCGTACTCCCCAGGCGGAGTGCTTAATGTGTTAACGTCAGCACTGAAGGGTGGCCCCTCCAACACCTAGCACTCATCGTTTACGGCGTGGACTACCAGGGTATCTAATCCTGTTTGCTCCCCACGCTTTCGCGCCTCAGCGTCAGTTACAGACCAGAGAGCCGCTTTCGCCACTGGTGTTCCTCCACATATCTACGCATTTCACCGCTACACGTGGAATTCCACTCTCCTCTTCTGCACTCAAGCTCCCCAGTTTCCAATGACCCTCCACGGTTGAGCCGTGGGCTTTCACATCAGACTTAAGAAGCCGCCTGCGCGCGCTTTACGCCCAATAATTCCGGACAACGCTTGCCCCCTACGTATTACCGCGGCTGCTGGCACGTAGTTAGCCGGGGCTTTCTGGTCAGATACCGTCAAGGCGATAGCATTTCCTCTATCACTTGTTCTTCTCTGACAACAGAGCTTTACGATCCGAAGACCTTCATCGCTCACGCGGCGTTGCTCGGTCAGACTTTCGTCCATTGCCGAAGATTCCCTACTGCTGCCTCCCGTAGGAGTCTGGGCCGTGTCTCAGTCCCAGTGTGGCCGATCACCCTCTCAGGTCGGCTACGCATCGTCGCCTTGGTAGGCTATTACCCCACCAACTAGCTAATGCGCCGCGGGCCCATCTGTAAGTGATGGCAGAACCATCTTTTACATTGACACCATGCAGTGTCAACGATTATCCGGTATTAGCTCCGGTTTCCCGAAGTTATCCCAGTCTTACAGGCAGGTTGCCCACGTGTTACTCACCCGTCCGCCGCTCGATCCACAACCATCACCCCGAAGGGATCTGGAAGTTTCACGCGCTCGACTTGCATGTATTAGGCACGCCGCCAGCGTTCGTCCTGAGCCAGGATCAAACTCTCAAAAAAGTGCAGTTAAAGCACTGCTGGCTTTTGCTGGGGACAGATCTCTTCTAAAAGAGGTCTGTCCCCTTTAAAAAATATGTTCGTTTGATTCCTAGCGTTAAACTCAAAGTATGACTTTGACTGGCGCTTTTGGTTTTTGTTTAGTTTTCAATGTACGATCACAAAAAATGGTGGAGCTTAGCGGGATCGAACCGCTGACCTCCTGCGTGCAAAGCAGGCGCTCTCCCAGCTGAGCTAAAGCCCCATAAACATGGTCGGGAAGACAGGATTTGAACCTGCGGCCCCTTGGTCCCAAACCAAGTGCTCTACCAAGCTGAGCTACTTCCCGTAAATGGCGCGCCCTGGAGAACTTGAATCCCCAACCTTCTGATCCGTAGTCAGACGCTCTATCCAATTGAGCTAAGGGCGCTTAAAGTATTCAATTTATTCGAGTTGGTGCCGAGGGCCGGACTCGAACCGGCACGGTAGTCACCTACCGCAGGATTTTAAGTCCTGTGCGTCTGCCAATTCCGCCACCCCGGCATACGCAATTTACGATAAGAATGGAGCGGAAGACGGGATTCGAACCCGCGACCCCCACCTTGGCAAGGTGATGTTCTACCACTGAACTACTTCCGCATGGTGCGGGTGAAGGGACTTGAACCCCCACGTCAAAGACACTAGATCCTAAATCTAGCGCGTCTGCCATTCCGCCACACCCGCATATATATTAAATTAAGATGGTGAGCCATGAAGGATTCGAACCTTCGACCCTCTGATTAAAAGTCAGATGCTCTACCGACTGAGCTAATGGCTCTTACTAAGATGCTATATTAATGGTGCCGGCCAGAGGACTTGAACCCCCAACCTACTGATTACGATTCAGTTGCTCTACCAATTGAGCTAGGCCGGCAGTCATTTAACAACTGATTTAAAACGTTGAGGCTTATATCTTACAGGCTTTCAACTTTTATGTCAAGCCTTTTTTTAAAAAATATGGTGGAGGATGACGGGATCGAACCGCCGACCCCCTGCTTGTAAGGCAGGTGCTCTCCCAGCTGAGCTAATCCTCCATATAATATGCCCGGCGGCGTTCTACTCTTGCAGGGGGAAGCCCCCAACTACCATCGACGCTGAAGAGCTTAACGGCCGTGTTCGGGATGGGAACGGGTGTGACCTCTTCGCCATAACCACCGGACAAAGTATTCAATTGAAGGATCATACCTTCAAAACTAGATAGGAAGTCAAACAAACAATAATTTAAGGTTAAGCCCTCGATCGATTAGTATCCGTCAGCTCCATGCGTTGCCGCACTTCCACCTCGGACCTATCTACCTCATCATCTCTAAGGGATCTTACTGACTTAAAGTCATGGGAAATCTCATCTTGAGGGGGGCTTCATGCTTAGATGCTTTCAGCACTTATCCCGTCCACACATAGCTACCCAGCGGTGCTCCTGGCGGAACAACTGGGACACCAGCGGTGTGTCCATCCCGGTCCTCTCGTACTAAGGACAGCTCCTCTCAAATTTCCAACGCCCGCGACGGATAGGGACCGAACTGTCTCACGACGTTCTGAACCCAGCTCGCGTACCGCTTTAATGGGCGAACAGCCCAACCCTTGGGACCCACTTCAGCCCCAGGATGCGATGAGCCGACATCGAGGTGCCAAACCTCCCCGTCGATGTGGACTCTTGGGGGAGATAAGCCTGTTATCCCCAGGGTAGCTTTTATCCGTTGAGCGATGGCCCTTCCATGCGGCGCCACCGGATCACTAAGCCCGACTTTCGTCCCTGCTCGACTTGTAGGTCTCGCAGTCAAGCTCCCTTGTGCCTTTACACTCTGCGAATGATTTCCAACCATTCTGAGGGAACCTTTGGGCGCCTCCGTTACTCTTTAGGAGGCGACCGCCCCAGTCAAACTGCCCACCTGACACTGTCTCCGAACCGGATTACGGTCCCGGGTTAGAATGTCCATACCGAAAGGGTAGTATTCCACCGACGCCTCCACCGAACCTGGCGGTCCGGCTTCAAAGGCTCCTACCTATCCTATACAATCGATACAGACATCCAATATCAAGCTGCAGTAAAGCTCCATGGGGTCTTTCCGTCCTGTCGCGGGTAACCTGCATCTTCACAGGTACTATAATTTCACCGGGTCTCTCGTTGAGACAGTATCCAAGTCGTTGCACCTTTCGTGCGGGTCGGAACTTACCCGACAAGGAATTTCGCTACCTTAGGACCGTTATAGTTACGGCCGCCGTTTACTGGGGCTTCAATTCAGAGCTTCTCCTAAAAGGATAACCCCTCCTCTTAACCTTCCAGCACCGGGCAGGTGTCAGCCCCTATACATCACCTTTCGGTTTAGCAGAGACCTGTGTTTTTGCTAAACAGTCGCTTGGATCTTTTCACTGCGGCTCAGCAGGGCTATTCACCCCGCCAAGCACCCCTTCTCCCGAAGTTACGGGGTCATTTTGCCGAGTTCCTTAACGAGAGTTCTCCCGAGCGTCTTAGGATTCTCTCCTCGCCTACCTGTGTCGGTTTGGGGTACGGGCACCTTGAGACTCGCTAGAGGCTTTTCTTGGCAGTGTAAGCACGGGCACTTCGGTACTAAAATTCCCTCCCCATCACAGCTCAGCCTTATGAAGGCGGGATTTGCCTCACCTTCAGCCTTACTGCTTGGACGCGCCTATCCATCAGCGCGCTTGCCTTGCCTTCCTGCGTCCCCCCATTGCTCAAACGTCTCCTGGTGGTACAGGAATATCAACCTGTTGTCCATCGCCTACGCCTTCCGGCCTCGGCTTAGGTCCCGACTAACCCTGAGCGGACGAACCTTCCTCAGGAACCCTTAGGCTTTCGACGGAGGGGATTCTCACCCCTCTTTTCGTTACTCATACCGGCATTCTCACTTCTAAGCGCTCCAGCAAACCTTCCAGTTTACCTTCTCTGCCCTTAGAACGCTCCCCTACCATCCCATTGGGATCCATAGCTTCGGTGATACGTTTAGCCCCGTTACATTTTCGGCGCAGCGCCACTCGACCAGTGAGCTATTACGCACTCTTTAAATGGTGGCTGCTTCTAAGCCAACATCCTGGTTGTCTGGGCAACGCCACATCCTTTGCCACTTAACGTATACTTGGGGACCTTAGCTGATGGTCTGGGCTGTTTCCCTCTCGACGACGGATCTTATCACTCGCCGTCTGACTCCCGAGGATGAGTCCTTGGCATTCGGAGTTTGACTGAACTCGGTAACCCTGTGGGGGCCCCTCACTCAATCAGTGCTCTACCTCCAAGTCTCTTCCCTCGAGGCTAGCCCTAAAGCTATTTCGGGGAGAACCAGCTATCTCCGAGTTCGATTGGCATTTCACCCCTACCCACACCTCATCCCCGCACTTTTCAACGTGCGTGGGTTCGGGCCTCCATTCAGTGTTACCTGAACTTCACCCTGGACATGGGTAGATCACACGGTTTCGGGTCTACAACCTTAAACTATCGCCCTATTCAGACTCGCTTTCGCTCTGGCTCCGTCTCTTCAACTTAACCTTGCTTAAGATCGTAACTCGCCGGTCCATTCTACAAAAGGTACGCCGTCATCCATAAAAGGACTTCGACTACTTGTAAGCACACGGTTTCAGGATCTCTTTCACTCCCCTTCCGGGGTGCTTTTCACCTTTCCCTCACGGTACTGGTTCACTATCGGTCACTAGGGAGTATTTAGCCTTGGGAGATGGTCCTCCCGGATTCCGACGGGGTTTCACGTGTCCCGCCGTACTCAGGATCCACTCAGGTTGGGGGTCTGTTTCGACTACAGGGCTGTTACCTTCTCTGGCCGGCCTTTCCAAACCGGTTCGTCTACAGCTCCCCTTCCGGGATGAGTGTCCTACAACCCCAAGAGGCAAGCCTCTTGGTTTGGGCTGTTCCCGTTTCGCTCGCCACTACTAAGGGAATCGCATTTGCTTTCTCTTCCTCTGGGTACTTAGATGTTTCAGTTCCCCAGGTCTGCCTTCCATACCCTATGTATTCAGGCAAGGATACTGCCCGTTCAGGGCAGTGGGTTTCCCCATTCGGAAATCTCCGGATCAAAGCCTACTTACAGCTCCCCGAAGCATATCGGTGTTCGTTCCGTCCTTCATCGGCTCCTAGTGCCAAGGCATCCACCGTGCGCTCTTATTCGCTTAACCTTGTTACAATTAATGTCTTGTTTGCACTTCATTATCCAGTTTTCAAGGGACGATTTCGAGTGTTCACACACTCAAAACCAAACAAATAACCAAAAGCACCTAACGCTAAGAATCGTTTCCTTAGAAAGGAGGTGATCCAGCCGCACCTTCCGATACGGCTACCTTGTTACGACTTCACCCCAATCATCTGTCCCACCTTCGGCGGCTGGTTCCTTACGGTTACCTCACCGACTTCGGGTGTTACAAACTCTCGTGGTGTGACGGGCGGTGTGTACAAGGCCCGGGAACGTATTCACCGCGGCATGCTGATCCGCGATTACTAGCAATTCCGGCTTCATGCAGGCGAGTTGCAGCCTGCAATCCGAACTGAGAGTGGCTTTATGGGATTCGCTCGACCTCGCGGTTTCGCTGCCCTTTGTACCACCCATTGTAGCACGTGTGTAGCCCAGGTCATAAGGGGCATGATGATTTGACGTCATCCCCACCTTCCTCCGGTTTGTCACCGGCAGTCACCTTAGAGTGCCCAACTGAATGCTGGCAACTAAGATCAAGGGTTGCGCTCGTTGCGGGACTTAACCCAACATCTCACGACACGAGCTGACGACAACCATGCACCACCTGTCACTCTGTCCCCCGAAGGGGAAAGCCCTATCTCTAGGGTGGTCAGAGGATGTCAAGACCTGGTAAGGTTCTTCGCGTTGCTTCGAATTAAACCACATGCTCCACTGCTTGTGCGGGCCCCCGTCAATTCCTTTGAGTTTCAGCCTTGCGGCCGTACTCCCCAGGCGGAGTGCTTAATGTGTTAACGTCAGCACTGAAGGGTGGCCCCTCCAACACCTAGCACTCATCGTTTACGGCGTGGACTACCAGGGTATCTAATCCTGTTTGCTCCCCACGCTTTCGCGCCTCAGCGTCAGTTACAGACCAGAGAGCCGCTTTCGCCACTGGTGTTCCTCCACATATCTACGCATTTCACCGCTACACGTGGAATTCCACTCTCCTCTTCTGCACTCAAGCTCCCCAGTTTCCAATGACCCTCCACGGTTGAGCCGTGGGCTTTCACATCAGACTTAAGAAGCCGCCTGCGCGCGCTTTACGCCCAATAATTCCGGACAACGCTTGCCCCCTACGTATTACCGCGGCTGCTGGCACGTAGTTAGCCGGGGCTTTCTGGTCAGATACCGTCAAGGCGATAGCATTTCCTCTATCACTTGTTCTTCTCTGACAACAGAGCTTTACGATCCGAAGACCTTCATCGCTCACGCGGCGTTGCTCGGTCAGACTTTCGTCCATTGCCGAAGATTCCCTACTGCTGCCTCCCGTAGGAGTCTGGGCCGTGTCTCAGTCCCAGTGTGGCCGATCACCCTCTCAGGTCGGCTACGCATCGTCGCCTTGGTAGGCTATTACCCCACCAACTAGCTAATGCGCCGCGGGCCCATCTGTAAGTGATGGCAGAACCATCTTTTACATTGACACCATGCAGTGTCAACGATTATCCGGTATTAGCTCCGGTTTCCCGAAGTTATCCCAGTCTTACAGGCGGGTTGCCCACGTGTTACTCACCCGTCCGCCGCTCGATCCACAACCATCACCCCGAAGGGATCTGGAAGTTTCACGCGCTCGACTTGCATGTATTAGGCACGCCGCCAGCGTTCGTCCTGAGCCAGGATCAAACTCTCAAAAAAGTGCAGTTTATAAGCACTGCTGGCTTTTGCCGGGGACAGATCTCTTTTAAAAAGAGGTCTGTCCTCTTTAAAAAAATATGTTCGTTTGATTCCTAGCGTTAAACTCAAAGTATGACTTTGACTGGCGCTTTTGGTTTTTGTTTAGTTTTCAATGTACGAAACTTATTTTATCGCTCAACAGCGACTTTAATAATATAACATGCTTCAAAAGGCTTGTCAACACTTATTTTAACGTGCCGTTCGTTTCTTCAGAAGCGACATTTGTAATAATATCATGGTTGCACCTATCCGTCAACACTTTCTCACAAAAAACTTTGTTAACCTTAAAAAGGTAAAACTAAAGTCATAGTATTGATCATCAGGTGCTTTGGCTTCCTCCTTTAAACGGTTAAACATCTAAACGGATTATTCTAGCCGCAGCTTTATAGTCTATAAAACTAATAGAGGCTGGTCATCACCGTGGATGGCCAGCCTCGTCATTGTTTAATTCTAATTAATCTTCTCTGCGTTTCATTTGAGGGAAGAGGAGAACATCTCTAATAGAAGGGGAATTGGTTAAGAGCATAACAAGACGGTCTATACCGATTCCTAAGCCCCCAGTTGGAGCCATTCCATACTCTAATGCTTCAAGGAAGTCCTCGTCTAGCAAATGAGCTTCATCATTTCCTGCACTACGCTCGCGCATTTGGGCTTCAAAGCGTTCTCTCTGATCAATTGGATCATTGAGTTCACTAAAGGCATTAGCGTGTTCTCGACCGACAATGAAAAGCTCAAAGCGATCGGTAAAGCGTGAATCTTCCGCATTTTTCTTAGCGAGCGGCGATATCTCTAATGGATGGCCATAAATAAACGTAGGCTGAATTAAGGTTTCCTCAACTTTTTGTTCGAAAAACTCATTTACAATATGCCCAAAGGTCATGTGTTCGGTAATTTCTACATGGTGCTCCTTGGCTAACTTCCGCGCTTCTTCATCGGACATATGCGGCCAGAAATCAACACCTGTTTCATTTTTAATCGCATCTACCATGTGAACACGGCGCCACTCTGGCTTAAGATCAACCTGATAATCTCCATATGGGATAGTAGTTGTCCCATGTATTTTTTCACAAATATAGGCAACACAGTTCTCCGTTAGAGACATGATGTCATGGAAATCAGCATAGGCTTCATATAGCTCAAGCATTGTAAACTCTGGATTATGACGAGTCGACACGCCTTCATTACGGAAGACACGACCGATTTCATATACTTTCTCCAGACCTCCAACAATGAGACGCTTTAGATGGAGTTCAATGGCAATACGCATATACAAAGGAATATCAAGGGCGTTATGGTGTGTAATAAATGGACGCGCTGCTGCCCCTCCTGGGATGCTGTGCATGGTTGGCGTCTCAACTTCAAGATAGCCCTTTGAATCCAAATATTCACGCATGTAGTGAAGAATACGACTTCTTAAAATAAACGTCTCCTGGGACTCTTTATTCATGATTAAATCGACATAACGCTGGCGATAGCGCTGTTCGATGTCTTTTAAACCATGAAACTTATCGGGAAGTGGTCGTAATGACTTGCTTAATAATTGAAAGTTTGTCACTTTTACTGAAAGCTCTCCCACCTTTGTCTTAAAGGCAGTACCCGTAATCCCGACGATATCACCAATATCAATAGTATTGAACAATTCGTATTGTTCCTCACCAACAGCATCCATTCTCACATAGATTTGGATCTTGCCTGTTTGATCTTGGATATGAGCGAATCCTGCTTTGCCTTTTCCTCTCTTAGTCATGACGCGACCAGCAAGCGTGACCTCGATATTTTTTTCTTCTAATTCTTCTTTCGTTAAGTCAGCAAATTGCTTGACCATTTCTTCGGCATTATGGCTGCGTACAAACTTTTGACCAAATGGGTTAATCCCCTTTTCTTGGAGATTTTTTAGTTTTTCTCTCCTAGTAAGCATTTGATCGTTTAATTCAATCTCCTGACTCATCCCTCTTCACTCCTTATAAACTGCCGGGCTTCAATAAACATATAACAGCTCTATCTATCCCAAATATTGAAGAACCTCTATGTAATCACTCTCTTTGAGTACTTTACCATAAACAAAGGCTTTTTTCTTCAGCATTCCCAAACAAAAGGCGAACTAAAATAAAAGTTTCATAAAATACATCTTGATCACAATAGGCACGAATAAAGAATGCGGTTGCCTAAGTACCCTGGATGTATAAAAAACCGCCAGTCATCTGCTGGCAGCTCAATTTATGAGACGAATTATAGAAAACGCGAACCTGAAAGTCAACCTATACACCTTTTCTAAAGTTATTAGGAGTCCAGAACACCCGCTTCTTGTTCTTCCATTAATGAATCATAACTTGAAGGGGCTCGCAGACATTCAATTGGACACGTGTGCTCCCTGGTAACGAAACGCCTCTCCTGTCTGCAATTTTCAACCGCAAAGCTATATCCTCATCCCAGCCGTTACCTACTTTGACGGTAACAGAGCGATCAACAGCATCAACAATGAGGATCACCCTTTCATAGAGGATCACTTTATGAGATTTTAGAAGGTGATCCTCTTATACGTTTTAAAAATGAGTAAATTCCTCAAGTGTTATATTTAGTGCTTCAGCTACTTTTTGAATAACTGTATCGTTTGGCAGCCGATTTCCCCGTTCTATCTCTCCCAAAATGGATAAAGAGACGCCAATGGACTTGGCAAGCTCTGCCTGTGTAAGACCTTTTAGCTTTCGAAAGGCTCGAATTCGTCTGCCCCATTGATCTGCTTCCATAAACGAACTCCTTCTCTATCCATAAACACGTCGCATAAGTCCTGGATGCTTTTATTTCGTCCTGGAATAACAAGAGACCTGTTTAATTCAGCAAGAGGAATTAAAACAAACAGTCTTTTTGTCATTTCAGGGTGCGGAATGATTAGGGTTTCCATTTTTATTATTTTATCGGCATAGATTAAAATGTCAAGATCTATGGTTCTCGGCCCCCAATGGATGAGTCTTTCTCTCTTTAACTGCTGCTCAATCGATTGAGTGACTTGTAACAGCTCAAGTGGGGACATATTGGTTTCAATCTCCACCACCATGTTCAGAAAGGGTGACTGTTCGACAGGTCCATAAGGGTCTGTTTCATAAATGGATGACACTCTTATCAGTTGAATCTGGTCATTAGCACAGAGATAACGGATGGCGTCTTTCAGATAGGCGAACCGATCTCCCATGTTGGAACCAAGTCCAAGATAGACAAGATTCATGCTCGTGTCCTTCTCAGTTCAATTGCCACGGATTCATAATGACCGGGAATGGGCGGATCAGGTTTAATCACCTTCACTTGACAGGCTTGTATAAGCGGAAATCCCTCCAGAAGCTCTGAGGAGATCGCCTCTCCGACACTTTCCACCAGCTTCTTCGGCGGGCCTTCTACTATTTGACGAACCGCTTCATAAACCTCTGCGTAATTCACGGAATGCTCCAGATTATCTGTTTTACCCGCTTGGGACATATCCATTTCTAAAATTAAATCCACTATAAAACGCTGGCCTAATTTGTTTTCTTCAGGGAACACCCCGTGATAGCCGTAAAAAGCTAGTTTATTGAGATACATTTTATCCATTGCTCTCACCTCTTGACCATGGCATCCATCATCTTCACCATTTTACTTATTGGACCGACATCGTGAACCCTCACAATTTGGACCCCTTTGGAAATGCCTAAGCAAACCGTCGCCCCTGTTCCTTCTAAACGTTCGTGAACCTCAGCATTTAAAGTAAGGCCAATAAATCTTTTCCGGGACGTTCCAAGAAGTAAGGGAAACCCGAGATCATGGAATGCCTCCAGGTGGTTCATGGCGTTAAGATTATCGGCATAAGTTTTGGCAAAGCCTATACCAGGGTCCAATATAATTTGTTGGTCAGTCACCCCTGCCTGCTTAACAATTTCAACACTTTCAAGTAAATCAGCCTTCATATCCTCGATAAGATCCCGATAGTCCTTATTTTTTCGATTATGCATAAGAATGATTGGGGCCTTTGTCTCTTTCGCCACATAAGCCATCTCGGGGTCCGCCTTAGCTCCCCAAATATCATTAATGATATCCGCCCCTGCCTTAATCGCTTGTCTTGCCGTCTCGGCTTTGTAGGTGTCTATAGAGATTGGAATATCAGAAAAAGCTCTAATGGCCTCTATAACTGGGATGACACGCTCAAGCTCTACTTCTAGAGGGACCGGTTCAAATCCTGGACGAGTTGATTCCCCACCGATATCAATTAGATCGGCACCCTCTTTGATCATTTTTTGAGCTTGTTGAACAGCAGCCTCAATCGTTAAATGCCGGCCGCCATCTGAAAAGGAATCGGGTGTAGCATTTAATATCCCCATCACCAACGTTTTCTTAGAGTAATCCAGAGATCGATTGCGAAGTTGAATATGCTGACGTCTTTCTTCTAACTCTATAGCCATTAGGCTTACCACCTTTTAGATAAAACTTGTCCTGCCCTAAGGAACGACTGATGTGTCCTCTGAAAAAAGCCACAAACAGAGAGAATCGCCATGCCTTATTGAGCGGCGAGTCTAGTTTATATGATTTAACGTATAGCAAAAGGCCGCGTCGACAAGAGCGGCCCCATTTTTTATACTTTTACCGAGTAATGCTCTAAAAAGTTCTTTAATAACAGCTTACCCGTTTTGGTTAAGATGGCTTCAGGATGAAACTGAACCCCCTCAATAGGCAAGGTTTTGTGACGCAGAGCCATGATTTCATTTTCCTCTGTCCAGGCGGTGACCTCCAGGCAATCGGGCAAGGTTGACTCCTCCACGATCAAAGAGTGGTACCTCATGGCCTCAAACGGACTGTCAATCCCATTAAATAAAAAATGACCAGAATGGAAGACAGGAGACGTTTTCCCGTGCATAAGTCTAGAAGCACGTATCACTTGGCCGCCAAACGCTTGGCCAATCGATTGATGGCCCAAACACACACCTAAAATAGGAACTTTACCACCGAAGGCTTCAATAGCCTCTAATGTAATACCAGCTTCATTTGGGGTACACGGCCCGGGTGATAAAACCAAGTAATCGGGCTGCAAATCCGCTAATTCATCAACT
Organism: Pullulanibacillus sp. KACC 23026; assembly: GCF_029094525.1. Lineage (NCBI taxonomy): Bacteria > Bacillati > Bacillota > Bacilli > Caryophanales > Sporolactobacillaceae > Pullulanibacillus > Pullulanibacillus sp. KACC 23026. Next base: position 4,719,867 of record NZ_CP119107.1, read on the forward strand.
GTCAACTCATCATTTCGTATGACTTCAACCTGTTCGCCCATTTCACCAAAATATTGAACGAGATTGTACGTAAACGAATCATAATTGTCAATGATAAGAATCATTCTCGTCTCCTCCTATGCTCATGCTAAACTAAGCTCTTTTCTTACTCTAAACTAATTAGTCTCATCATATCAAAAAATGATTGGGGTATAAAGACCTCTATTAATGAACTTTATTTAATCCTTAATTAATTCTCTCAAATCTTCTTCAGAAAATCGATACACCTCGTTACAGAAATGGCAGGTAGCCTCTGCTCCGTGGTCTTCCTCAATCATGGATTGAATTTCCTCTTTGCCGAGTCCAATCAAAGCATTTTCAAGTTTTTCCCTTGAGCACTGGCATTTGAACGTAACAGGCATAGTCTCAAGAATCTTAACATCTTCTTTTCCAAATATGGTTTCAAGGATTTCCTCAGGGGTCAAACCTTGGTCAATCAGTTTTGAAATAGCAGGGATTTCTTTCAACCGTGTTTCTAATTGCTGAATCACGTGGTCCTCGGCTCCCGGCAAGACTTGAATCAAGAATCCGCCAGCTGCCTTTATGGAGTTATCCGGATTAACAAGCACGCCAACTCCAACAGCTGATGGAATTTGTTCAGAGGAAGCAAAGTAATACGTAAAGTCTTCACCAATTTCACCAGAAACAATTGGCACTCGGCCGGTGAAGGTGTCCTTAAGACCAAGATCTTTTACGACACTTAAATAACCGTCTGTTCCAACCACTCTTGCCACATCAAGCTTCCCGTGTTTATTCAATTCAAAATGAACATGTGGATTGGTGACATAGCCCCTTGTTTCCCCTTTTGAATTAGAGTCCACAATGATAGCCCCAACAGGACCGCCGCCTTCAACTGTGACCGTTAGTCGACCGTCCCCCTTCAGTTGAACGCCCATCATGGTGGCTGCTGTCATGGTTCTTCCAAGAGCTGCTGAGACAGTCGGCCAAGAGGTCTGTCTCCTTTGGGCCTCGGATACCATTTCTGTAGATCGAATGGCTTCGGCACGAATTTGCCCTCCGTAGCCAAGAGCTTTAACTAAATAATCGGACATGGTTTTCACACCCTATAACTTCATTTTTGTTTGAATCATGTTGATTGTTTTATTTAACTGCTTACTAAATTTTACCCTGATTTTGGTTTCTTTGGTAAATCAAAAAGAGTCCTTTCAACGTTAGAAAAGGATCTATAAAATCCACTAAAGCTGTTTCTTTCGCAATAAACGGAGCCAAGCCCCCTGTTGCTACAACTTTGGGCCTCTGCCTGGCTGCCTTGATCATACGAGAGACAATTCCTTCTACCAAGCCTACATAGCCATAGATGATGCCCGACTGCATCGCGCTTATCGTATTGCTTCCCACAATGTGATCCGGCTTAGACAACTCAATTCTAGGGAGCTTTGACGCCGATTCATACAGGGCTTCTGTCGAGATGTTGATCCCCGGCGCGATGGCTCCTCCAAGATAACGTTCCTCTTCATCAATATAGCAAAACGTGGTTGCTGTCCCGAAATCCACAATAATTAGAGGTGCCTTGTAATAATGGACTCCCGCCACGGCGTTTACAATGCGGTCAGCGCCAATTTCACGAGGGTTATCCACTTTTAAGTTCAGACCCGTCTTAATACCGGGTCCCACAACCAATGGCCTTTGCTTAAAATATTTCTCACACATTCGTTCAAGAGAAAACATAATGGACGGAACAACGGATGAAATAATCACACCGCTAAAATCCGAAAACGACAAGGAAGCGTGCTTAAACAAATCACCAATCAGCATGGCAAATTCATCCTCCGTCTTTTCCCGGCTCGTCGCAATTCGCCAATGGTGGATAAGCTCAGCATCCTTATAAATACCTAAAACAATATTAGTATTGCCGACATCACAAACAAAAATCATTTCTTCACCTATCTCCACATCGTTTAAATCTTAAATTATCTTAACATATTCTCGTTTCCTTACCTATCTTAAACACTCTGCCGTTCATTAATTTTGTACGACATCTACACAGCCGTCTCGCCTGTGTGATCTAGATGAGCCAACGTCTAACCTGCCTACTCCATAGTAGTATATGTACAACAAAAACCCCCATCCACAAGTTAAGTGGACAGGGGCTTATATTAAAATTTATAAACGATCATTGGTAGGATCTTTTGGCGTATCGTCAATACCTGTTGGTTCATTGACGATATCCTCTTTTTTCGTAATGTTGACCCGTAAGTCATTTTCTTTTTTGCGGCGCTTTGCTTTTGGCTCAATTAATTCACCTGTTTCAACAAGTGCTTTAATTTGATCCGCTTCAAGAGTTTCCACTTCAAGCAGTGTCTTTGCCACAAGCTCAAGCTTATCGCGTTGTTCGGTAAGAATTTCCTTAGCCCGCGCATAGCATTCTTTAATGATGCGCTGAATCTCAGAGTCAATTTCATAAGCGATGGTATCGCTATAGTTTGGCTCGTTTTGAATATCACGGCCTAGGAAAACTTGACCGCTTTGAGTTTGGCCGAATTGCATTGGACCAAGCTTATCGCTCATACCAAACTCAGTAACCATGCGGCGTGCCAATCCCGTTGCTTGCTGGAAGTCATTGCTTGCACCTGTGCTGACTTCACCAAAGATAATTTCTTCAGCAACACGGCCGCCTAAGAGACCTGTGATTCTTTCAAGCAGTTCAGGCTTCGTTAGGAAATAGCGATCTTCTTTAGGAAGTTGGACTGCATAACCACCGGCTTGACCGCGAGGAATAACAGTAACTTTATGAACCGTTGACGCACTTTGCAAATTGAGTCCGATAATGGTATGACCGGATTCGTGGTAAGCCACAATGTTCTTCTCTTTTTCAGAGATCACGCGACCTTTCTTCGCAACCCCGGCAATAACCCGCTCAACCGCTTCGTCAATATCTTCCATATCGATAACCTTTTTGTCAGAACGAGCAGCGACAAGTGCGGCTTCATTCAGAAGGTTTTCAAGATCAGCACCTGAGAAACCTGGAGTTAATTTAGCAACTGTCTCAAGATCCACTTCTTCAGCCAATGGTTTATTTCGAGCATGAACGCGTAAGACAGCTTCACGCCCAACCACATCTGGACGATTAACCGGAATTTGACGGTCAAAACGGCCTGGTCGTAATAAAGCAGGGTCTAAAATGTCAGGGCGGTTAGTTGCCGCAATGATGATAATTCCTTCATTCGCTCCAAAGCCATCCATTTCAACAAGCAATTGGTTGAGGGTTTGTTCACGTTCATCATGGCCGCCGCCTAATCCGGCACCACGCTGACGTCCAACCGCATCAATTTCATCAATAAAAATAATACATGGAGCATTTTTCTTAGCATTTTCGAACAAATCACGAACGCGGGATGCACCGACCCCGACAAACATCTCAACAAAGTCAGAACCGCTGATTGAAAAGAAAGGCACTCCTGCTTCTCCTGCAACTGCACGAGCAAGAAGGGTTTTACCTGTCCCTGGAGGTCCGACAAGAAGAACCCCTTTAGGAATACGTGCTCCTAATTGAGAGAACTTACGCGGATCTTTCAAGAACTCAACAACCTCAACAAGCTCTTGTTTTTCTTCGTCTGCCCCAGCAACATCTCTAAATTTAACCTTCTTTTTCTCCTCAGAGTAAAGGCGCGCTTTGCTCTTCCCGAAGTTCATGACTCGGCTCCCGCCGCCTTGAGCTTGATTCAGAAGAAAGAAAAAGAGGATAAATATGATTATAAATGGGATGATCGACGTAATAAAGCTGACCCAACCATTTGACTGTTGCGGTGCTTTATAATCGACGTTTGATTGATCAGCAATAGTCCGAATTTCAGTTATAGACTTTTCACTATAAGGAATATACGTTTTGAATGTCGTATTATCGTTGTAGCTCTTTAATTGTCCATGAACAATAAAGACGCTGCCTTCTGGCTGCAAATCAATGGTCTTAATATCACCCTTTTCAAGGTGAGATTCAAACTCACTGTAGGTCATCGTCTTCACTTGTTTATTTGAGCCATTAAAGAAGCTAACGATTCCTATAATTACCAAAAATATAAGCAAGTAAATAATAGTGTTGCGGAATATTCGACTCATCCCTTACCTCCTCCCACTTTAAAAGGGAACCATATTATATAGTATCACACCTGAATTTAATGCCTCAAATAATTAACTTGAGTAAACTTCGGGCTTTAATATACCTATACAGGGGAGATTTCGGTATTTTTCTGCATAGTCGAGTCCGTAGCCTACAAGAAAGGCGTCAGGTACAGTAAATCCAGCTAAATCAGGGACAATATCCACTTTTCTCCCAGACGGTTTATCTAGTAATGTCACGATTTTTATCGACTTCGCTCTGCGGTATTTAAATAAATCCACTAAGTAACTTAACGTTAAACCACTGTCGATAATATCTTCAACAATGAGGATATCTCGCCCTTCAACTGATGTATTTAGATCTTTAACAATTTTGACCTCTCCAGACGAAACGGTTGAATTTCCATAGCTGGAAACATCCATAAAATCAACTTCTAAATGTACCGTTACACGTTTGATAAGGTCCGCCATAAAAGGAAGAGCGCCTTTCAACACCCCGACCACTAATGGAAACTGGTCCTGGTATTCCTTTGACAGCTGTGCACCCAGTTCTGCAATCTTGGCTTGAATTTCTTCTTCAGTAAAAAGTATTTCCTGCAAATCTTCCTTCATTAATAAATCCTCCCAAAGCCTTTACTAGGAATAAATGTTATCTGCATAAATGAGGTCGTCTTTTCATCACAAAGGGCTTCCCCGCTTCGATGTAATAAAGGAACCCAAATTATATGACCATTTCCATCCACTATAATAGGCCAGGATGCTCGCCATTCCTTTGGCACTTTTGAATCAATAAAGAGACGGCTCACTTTTTTTGTTCCGCCATGACCGAGTAATGTCATGCGGTCACCGGATTGAAAACACCGCAAACTCAAAGGGAGATTTAAACCTTTCCTATCAGCAATAAAGGTCCGTTGATCGTCTGATGGCTTTACCCAATGATCAAGTATCTCTGTTTTAAATTCCCCAATTGTAGTAGAAAGATGCCCTGGAAAAGGGATTTTTTTTGGTTCAATCGATTTAGGCATAAAAGAAATTGAACCGCTCTTAATCACTAAATTGTCCTCATGCTTGCGGGCAATCAAAGGATCGGGAAGTGAAAATTCTCCTGAGCCACTCTCTTGTTTCAACCAAGAAAGCAGAGAATCAATATGTATAGATTGATGAAGTTGTTTAGAAGTTTGACTATTATACAGATAAGTCAATATTAGATGAAGCATTCTCCTTTGTAAAGGAACAGGTGAACTTAATAAACCGGATTTAGATAAAACACAGTGTTCAACTGTCTGGGAACGTTTTATTTGAGCCAAACGCTGTACAGCGAGTTGATTTAAAAACGCCTCATCCTCACTGAGCCATTCACTTTGTTGCTGAAACCGTTCATGGACTAAAGGATTTTCTTCTTTTAACAAGGGTAAAATATGATGCCTAAAACGATTCCTCATGTAGTCATCGCTTTGATTAGATGGATCGTTCCTGAAGGCAATCTGATATCTTTGACAATAATTCAAGATATCTTCCTTCGTTAAACAAAGAAACGGTCGCAAAATGGTTCCCCACTCCATCTGTCGCTTTACAGGCATCCCTGAAAGACTCGTTGAATTCCCGCCTCTTACATGCTGCATTAACATGGACTCTATTTGATCATCTCCATGTTGGGCGAGGACTAAACTTTTGGAGCGGTATTTTCTAAGAACCTGACCAAACACTTCGAAGCGTAAAGCTCTAGCGGCCTGTTGGGTACCGATTTTGTCTTGGGATTTGAGTCTTAATACATTGACCTGTGCCCCTTCAAAAGGAACCCCAAAGCGGTCCGCTATGTCTTTGACGAATAGAACTTCCTCTTCAGACTCTTCTCCTCTTAATCCATGATCCACACTGCAGCAAATTAGTTGTATCTCATACTTTTCTTTTCGTTGGTTAAGAAAATGGAAGAGCGCCATAGAATCCGCCCCGCCAGATACCCCAACAACTAGAGTGGCACCTCGTGGAATGAGATGATGTTTCTCAATAAATTGCTCCACTTTCTTTTCCACTCTTTGATCCACCTTTTATCACCAGCTTCGCAAATAAACACTTATAGACAATACCTAAACTAATTATAGCATTTTTCCAATTTTTACTTAAGTTATTATGTAGAATAGAAAAAAGAAGCGGTCATGTCAAATCATAGCGCATGTCATTCAGTACTGATTTGAATTTTTTGAACGTTACATGACAAATAAAGTGATATACATGACATAGGCTACAATTAAGGTAGTCGCAAGAATCAACGTTCCCTTCCATTCCTTTTTCTTTGTCCGCTGCTGACCCCTAGCTTGTGTCTTTTTTTGAGTCGGCTGTTGGTTGACAGGATGGACCGTCTGACCCCTCCTTCTGTTATTTAACGAACTTCCTTGCGGGTGAGCGGGTGCTTTCTTTCGCTTGTCTTTATTTATACGTATGTAACTCGTTTTGGTTTCATTAATTTCATTTAATAAATCTTGCCTCATTTGGTTCGCCTCTGAATACTGTCCTTCCAATGCCTTTCGAATAATCCCTCTCAATTTGCTCAATTTGGCATTTCGATTCAGCACTTGAAATAGGCTCTCTTTTGCCTCTTTCCCTCTTTCAAAACGGTGTCCCTCTGCTGCTTCAATCATGATCATCGCCACCGCAAATAAATCATAGGATGGTTCTGCTTTTCTTGAACCTAGCCCCCAATATCCTCGATCGTAAAATTCCGTATACTCTTTAATTGCCCGGCCAAATTGAGTGGTGCCACCCACATCAAGCCATCTGACCCTAAGCGGTGAGTCCGTGACCATTAAGTTTTCTGGCTTTAAATCCCCAAACACCCATCCTTCCGAGTGCAACCGGTGAAGTTCTTTAAGCAGTTGGAGTATAAAGATATTGACCCATTCTCTTCCTCGAACTTGAATGGCCTCCATTAAAGGAGCGCCCTTTAAATACTCCATAGCGTAAAAAGACAACAGCCCAATATTAGTTTCCCAATCATCCACATCATATAAAGAAGGTCCGAGGGATTCACCTTGGACCTTTGTTAATTTATTTAAAACATTCACTTCCGAAGTGACAGTGGCATTATTCAATCCAAATTTCAAAGCGACTCTGCCCTTAGCCGATTGAGCCAGATAGACAGTTCCCTGAGCCCCAAAGCCGAGCGACCGAATGATTTTATATTCGTTTTGATGCCATTTACCATGAATGACTGTTCCAGGAGATATATTAATAGTCGGTCTCTTCGTATGCTGTTTCTCCATACTCAAGCATTCCTCTTCTCGTTCGTTTATTAAATGCGTTCAATGCCTCTTTTATAGCAGGACCAGTTGGGGTAATACCCCCTGATGCCAGTTTTGAAAACACTCTGCTTATGGATTCTATCTTCGGTGTCCATGACATAAGCTTATCTATTGGTTTCCGTTTCCCGGGAAATGTGTATAGGCAGAATTGGTTGCTTCCCATACGCGAGTTGAGACTTACTGATAAATCCAAGAGTGCCTCATGAACAGTTGGCAATTTCTTTTCCATACTGGCACTTGTATCTATTAGAATACAAACCTCTAAGTCAATTGTCTCTCCTAAATCATCCACCACTTCCATGACTTGTCCTCTTTTCTCTGGAGGAAGATCTTCCATGGATTCATTTTCGCCAAGAATACTTTGTAATTCCTGGTTAATCACACCTTTAATGGTTTCGGTCATAGCCTGACGCGTGACCATTTGGACAGTCTGGGAAAGTTGTTTGGTTTGGACGATCTGACTGATGCCGCCTCCAGCAAGAGCAATGTCTTCGATTTCTCTCAAGCCGCCGTCTGAGGTTTCATCATTATTGAGGACACCTATCACATTCACCGTGATGCCCTGCTCTTTGGCCAGTGCGGCCATCGCTGCCGGGTCCTCTCCTTGATTAGAACAACCATCTGTAATCAACAGAATTTGTTTTAAATGCCCCTTGCTCATTTAAAGCCCCTCCTTTGTCTCGCTACCATCATCGACAAAAGAGACTCTTTTTATACCATTCTACTGTGCTTTCCGAATGTTTTGCTTCTTTCCAGAATAAGCAGCAGGTATGGCTGCCCACTTAGGAATATGGTGTTCTATTTTTGAAACGACAACGGTCATATCATCCCGTATTTCACCATTACTTGTCCGAATGACCTCTTCTAATATTAAATCGGCAATGTCCTGCGGATGGCTCGTTTTCATCTCTCGAATCTTTCTTTTCAGCCAAACCTCTTGATTTTCAACACTTTTCGGTGATTCGAATATACCGTCACTCATCATAATCAACAGATCTCCTGCCTTCAGTTGGTAGCCCACCACATCTACATCAACGTCCTGAATAATACCCATTGGTAGATTACCAGCCTCAATCATCATGACTTGATCTCCTCGTTTAACAAAACTTGGATTAGAGCCTATTTTTAAGAACTTACAATTGGCATCCTTCAAGTCTACTAAGGCCAGGTCAAGCGTTGAAAAAATTTCATCTGTTGTTCGAAGCGACAAAATAGAGTTAATGGATTTGATTGCAATGGTTTCATCGATCCCTGATTTTAACACTTTTGATAGAAGCTTGAGCGTCTCCATACTTTCCCTGTGAGCCCTTTCGCCATTTCCCATTCCATCACTAATAGCAATGGCATATTTTCCGGCTCCAAGCTCAAACATGCTGTAATTATCCCCTGAGATCCAATCGCCATTTTTGGCTGTGTGAGCAACACCTGATTCAATGACGTAGGCCTTTGCTGAGCCAAATGTCACTTGGCCATAACCATTTGGGATAACGGGCTCAATGTAATTTTTGACCACAATATTTTCATTGAGTATGTCCGAAAGAATGGGGGCAATAATCTTCTCACACTCCCCGTGATAATCCCCAGGAATAGACATATCAATATCAACAGCCCCTTCCTCTAGATTATAGATTTCCAAATTATCTATATCTAAACCAATTTCCTGGAGCCTAGATAAAATTTGTTCTTCATGGTAGTGATGCGTTTCCCGTTCTCTCTGGATTTCTTTTGCAAAATTACCCATGACTTCGGAGACCCCGAGAAGCTGGTCGGCAACTAGGCGACGGCTCTCTCTTACTTTTTTCTTAAGCTTCAGCTCCTCATAAAAGTGTTGTTGTTCTTCATAAATCGTATTAACGACCTGATCTGGTTTAATGCAATGCCGTCTAAAATCCCGGTTTAGCCGAGTAGACGTAATTGAAGGTCGATCATTCGTCTCTGACATGATTTCTGTCATAAGTCCATACGTCTCATCAAAGTGTTTAGCCCAACAGTAATCCTTTTTAAAACAAGTTTGGCAAGTTCGTTCAGTTACACGACTAAGAAACACATCTTGCTCATGAATCAAGTCATCCTCCTCCGTTTGCACCGGATCACTCGAAAAACTGGTTGAAAGTGCCTGGAAGAGACTTGAAAATTGTTCAACACGACTAGCCGTTACATCTCTTAGCTTCTTGAGATACTGTTGCTGCTCTTGATTATATTGTTTGGTTCCAGGGACATAAGCCTCCAATTTTTTAAATATCTTATGTGGAGTCAGGAAAAATAAAACAATTGCTCCGAGCGACTCGGCCGTTGTCCCGAGTAAGTGCTGATACCCATTCCCATAGAGCCCTATTAACAATGTTCCAATAATGAGTCCAAGACTGACTCCAATTTTCCTTCCTTCTTTTAAAAGACCGCCAAGCAGCCCTGAAAAAGCTAATAAGCTCATCTCATACAAACTGGTCACATTAGCTAGGGAAACAATTAATCCGATAACAACCCCAACAGTGGACCCAATCGCGGCACCACCTGCATAAGCAAAAACAAGAACAAAGTAGCGGGATAAAATATGTTCAACCGACAAGGTTTTAACTTCCCATCCCATAGAGCCAGTTAGAACAGAAGCTAAAAGGATGATGAGACAAACGATCTCTTCATTCCTAAGCGTTCTTTTTCGAATGCCCGGAGTAAACAAAGGGAGACTTTGGAGGAAAATGAGAGTGAGGAGGAATCCCAATCCGGCTTCAACAGCACTCATCATGTCATCAGAAAGCGTTAAGGTTCCCTGCTGAATAAAATCAAAGCCTAAGCGCGTTATAAGTCCACCGCCAAAGACTAGATAAGGCAGCCATTTCCCCTCCTCTTGTTTAATGAAACGGATCGCAATCGCTCTAAGGACAACAAAAAGACCAATGGAGACCACCAAATAACTTGCTTGAAGAATTGACTGGGTTAATCCCCCGGCTACAAGACTAAGCAAGGCCAATAATTTACGTTTCGGCTTTACAAATAAAGCTGTCGCAAAGAAGGCTAGTCCAAAAGGCGACATGTCAGCAAGAATAACAGCTCGTCCAAGTAAAAACCCTATAAACAAGCAGGCCATTTCCCAGTTGAATAGACTTGATATAATAGTGGCTTTTAACTTCTTATTAGCCCATTTGGACCCAAGTCCCGATCCTTGGGTTTTGGAGGCTTCCACCGGACGATTTACGGAATGAACATGTACGTTCTGCAAGACCTTCACCACCCCTAAAAGATTATTGTATGTATCATTTAATCACAGTAGACCTTCATTTTTTGTCAAAACAAAGCGGGAATTTCCTAAAAACGTTCGACGCCATTCGTTACAAAAAGTCATTTTTTAACCCTCGAAAAGGGATGCTATGTTCGCCTAATCCTGTCCCCTTATAACTCTCTTTATAAAGGGGAAGGGCGTTCATCTCAAAATGCGTCGAAAAATAGGGACACTCGACAAGGGCTTTTATTTTTAGCTGAAAAAAAACAGGTTCATTTTTCTATGAACCCCATAAACGTAAAAAAGCAACCAATCTAATATTGGTTGCTTAATATCTATTCTTAGTAATCATTTATATTTTATAAACTATTTAATGACTAGTGGATTAACCTCTTCTAGCACCCCGGCCTCCGCGTTTTGACTCGGTTTGGCGTTTGAGTGTCGAAAGGCGATCTTCACTGTCTTTTAAAAAGCGACTGATTTTATCTTCAAAAGTAAGATCTTTTCTACCACCGCCGCCGCCTCCCCGCTTCCCGCCATTATGACTAGGGCGGGCTGGACGAGCTGGTCTTGGATTATCGACAGCTTTGCGAATGGAAAGGCCAATCTTCCCATCGGACTCAACTTGAAGTACCTTGACCGTCACTTCATCTCCTACAGTTAATACCTCGTTAATATCTTTTACATAACGATCTGCTACTTCACTAATATGAACCAGACCAGTCTGGCCTCCTGGAAGTTCTACGAAAGCACCGAAATGGGTAATACCCGATACCTTCCCTTGTAGTTTGCTGCCAACTTCGATTGACATAAAAAAAATGCTCCTCCTAAAAAAGTCTTATATAGTTTATTTTATTATACCTAGACAAAATTGAGCATGTCAATGTTCAGACGTTTTTGGCGAAGCAAATATAATTTCACCTTTTTTTGACATGAAGTATTTTTGACGGGCAAGATCGCCGATGTACTCATCATTATGCAGGAGACTTACTTGATGACTTAGGCTTTGTTGTTCACTCGTCACCTTGGCCAATTCTCTTTTTGCCGCACTCTTTTGCTGCCGCAATGTTTGAATCTTCTGTTGCTGGGAGAAAACAACCGAATAGAGACTCCCGACCATAAGCGAAAGCAAGATAAAAAAGGCCATCAGGCGGCGGATCAACCCGCGGCGTCTTTTGCTGCGAATCTTCTCTGAAAGTTCCTTAGATGATACATAATCGGTGTGTATAACGGATACGCCTTGGCCTCCTGACCTCATTAATACCTACCTCCACTTTTTAAAAAGCTTACTCAAAATGGTTTTCATTTTAGTAAGAAAAGCAACCCCCTTCTGAATCCAGGTCTTCGGAATGATTAATCCAAAGAGCCATTTGAGAGGGGTATAAATAACAGTCCCAATAAATAACAGGATTGCTAATAGCATCCTACTTATCATCTTAACCAAAGAGAATAGAAGCTTCAATAGAAAAAGCAAAGGTTGTACCAAAAAAAGTTTGACCATTTTTCTCAAAAAACGAGCCGTCCCGACTATAAAATGTATGAGTGTATCTAAAATTTTGTAATAAGTTGTCTCAAAGAGTCCCTTATAGGCGGAAAAACCAATAAGAAGGGCTATAAATAAATAAAAGCGCAGTACCCCTTGATTAACAAGTAACAGTACATAAAAGATAATTAAACCTTGGAGGCACCAGAAAAGAAGATCGGTTACAAAAAGAAGCCATTGCCAAACTTTCCTTTGGGGAAAAAACCGGTGATAGGTGGTTAAACTCGCGCCTAGCCATATGCCCATACCGCACATGGCAAGCATCGAATAGAACTGTTCAGTGAGTGTCATTTAAACAGCTTACTGAAAAAGCCTTTGCCATGGTCACCCGAGTGGTCCTCGATATAGCTTAAATCAAAGATATGCCCCTCAATTACCACGACACCCTGTTCAACATTTAAATTTTGCATTTTCAAATGACTGCCTCTTATAGCCAAAAACCCCATCACGGTTTCGAGCAGGAATTCTTCATGGTCAAAGCTCTCCACATGTTTAACCCCAGTTATTTCAACTTTTTTCCGACCCTTCATAATAATGTCATGATTAGGCTCTGATCGATTTTTATTTAATGATCCGTTTGGATAAATGTTTTCCATACTGGTCGTCCCTCCTCTTCGTTTAATAGATATGAGGACGGACATGATTTTAGAACCAAGCCTACTGCTTGAAGTGCCCTCTTGAATTTACAACCTCGTAATAAGCTCTGCGCTGGCTTGTCCCGAAGAAGCCTGCATCAAAGCATTGGCTTGCAAGACGCATGGATGAACGCCAAAATGAGCAAGGATGGCGGCCGGAGGGGCGGTCATCAAGGCGATGAACGCCAAAATGAGCGAGGATGGTGGCCGGAGGGGCGTTCATCGAGGCGATGAACGCCAAAATGAGCAAGGATGGCAGCCGGAGGGGCGGTCATCAAGGCAATGAACGCTAAAATGAGCAAGGATGGCGGCCGGAGGGGCGTTCATCGAGGGGATGAACGCCAAAATGTGCGGATGAGGCGGCCGGAGGGGCGTTCATCAAGGGGATGAACGCTAAAATGTGCGGATGAGGCAGCCGGAGGGGCGTTCATCGAGGCGATGAACGCCAAAATGAGCAAGGATGGTGGCCGGAGGGGCGGTCATCAAGGCGATGAACGCCAAAATGTGCGGATGAGGCGGCCGGAGGGGCGGTCATCAAGGCGATGAACGCCAAAATGTGCGGATGAGGCAGCCGGAGGGGCGGTCATCGAGGCGATGAACGCCAAAATGTGCGGATGAGGCGGCCGGAGGGGCGGTCATCAAGGGGATGAACGCTAAAATGAGCAAGGATGGCGGCCGGAGGGGCGTTCATCGAGGGGATGAACGCTAAAATGAGCAAGGATGGCGGCCGGAGGGGCGTTCATCGAGGGGATGAACGCTAAAATGATCGGGGTAGACGTTCCACTATTCCTTGTTATCACACTCTTTTTCCTCGTCATTTTGGCAATCCCACTTCCGTTTTCAAGGCCGGAGAGTTTCAATCTGAGTTAAATTCCAATAAAAAAAGGGCCTCCCTTCCGGCCGCATTCAAAAGCAATGCTGGTCACGATGGAGTTACCCTTTTAAAATGTTTGGACTAGTCCTCTGATCTTGGATGAGCCGTTTCACTCAATACCTTGTAGAGGGATTCTGCCTCTTCCTTTTTGACCGTCTCTTTCAAGTCTGCTACCTCAACCACAACGGTCTTTTGACCAAATCGGATCGACAGCTTATCCCCAACTTTAACGGTAGAACCTGCTTTGGCTACCGAATCATTAATTAAAATTCTACCTTGATCAGCTAATTCTTTAGCGACCGTTCTTCTTTTAATTAACCGGGAAACTTTGAGAAACTTGTCAATGCGCATAATTACTTAACAGCTTCTTTGAGCTTGTTGCCAGCACGGAAAGCTGGAACAGTAGAAGCAGCAATTTCAATTGTTTCACCAGTTTGGGGATTGCGGCCTGTACGGCTAGAACGCTCTCTAGTTTCAAAAGTTCCAAAGCCTACAAATTGAACTTTATCTTTATTTTGGAGTGCAGAAGTGATTTCATCAAAGAGTCCGTTTACTACTGCTTCCACATCTTTTTTTGTAAGACCTGTTTTACCTGCAATGTTATCAATAATTTGGTTCTTGTTCATAGTTTTGTTTCCTCCTTAAAATCCTGCTAGAAATATGTACAATTTCAAGCTCTTACTATTTTACCAAAACTCATTCTCTATTAAACATCAAAAACACCTTTATTTCAAATTTTCCTTAGCTTGTATCCAAATTTTGTCCATTTCCTCTAAAGTTAACTCCATAAGATCCCTACCTTCATCCCTTGCTGCCTCCTCAATGTTTTCGAATCGCTTCTTGAATTTAAGGATGGTTGAAAGTAAGGCAATGGAAGGGTCGATCCGATGCTTTCTTGCCAAGTTAACAATTGAAAACAATACGTCCCCAATCTCGGATTCTAGCTTCTTCCGATCCCCTGATTGTTCCTCTTCCCGACATTCTTCTAATTCTTCATAGATTTTGGCCCAAACCTCTTCTATTTCTGGCCAATCAAACCCAACCTTTGCTGCTTCCTTTTGAAGTTCCGTGGCCTGCATCAATGGAGGCAATCCCTTTCCTACCTTTTCCAAAAGGGAGACAGCTGGATCTTGTTCGTCTTTCTCTTTTGCTTTGATTGCTTCCCAATTCACCACAACTTCATTGGAGGACTGAACATTTACGTCCCCAAACACATGTGGATGACGACGGATCATTTTATCGGAAAGGGCCTTGATAACATCATAAATGTTAAAATAGCCTTCATCTTCCCCAATTTGGGCGTGCAGCATGACTTGAAGAAGCACATCTCCCAATTCTTCAGCAAGATGCTCATCATCCTGCTCGTCAATGGCTTCAATGACCTCATAAACCTCTTCAATTAAGTATTTCTTAAGTGATTCATGAGTCTGTTCCCGGTCCCATGGACAACCTTCAGGTGAACGGAGTGTCTGAATGATCTTCCTTAATCTTGGAAAACTATGATTGGTTAATTGGGCATTCTCAATTGGCGGTACATAGAGACTTGTTCGATTATCCAGCGTCCAGTCATAATCAAGCTCAGAAAGCGCGACCTTCTTTATAATCTGATCTTGATCGCCTGCTGCCTGCACCAAGGTCACCTCATAATCTGGCGGATACTGTTCCAGCAAAGTTAATTTCACTTCTGATGCGACATACCCGTCATAGATTTGACAGATAACCAAATGATTGTGAAAGGCTAACAAATCTGCATCTAGCGATAAAGCATCAACGAACTGCAGACCTTCAATGGGATCAATTTGCAAAGCCGTAAAGAGGGGATCTAAAAAGCTTTGGCCTCCCGCTACATCAACCTCAATTCCCACTTCAGGCCCTTTTTCTAAAAGAAGCTGGACTGTTTTCTCTGCGACCATAGGGTGTCCTGGAACCGCATAGACAATATCCGTTTCATTTGCTGCATGAATTAGCCTATCGACAATTTCCTCATACACTTTCTCGAAAGTATCATGCTGTATGTAGACCTCATCAAAAGTAAAAAAGGCGAATCCCTCTTCTCGTAAATCCTGGACAATCGGATGATCTTCTGTTCTTATGTACAGAGCTTTGGCCTTCTTTAACAACTTATATATTCCAAGGGACAGTTGATCGATCTCTCCGCTTCCTAAGCCAACCACCGTAATTCTTCCCGACATGGTTTTCCTCCTCTATTAAAATTGGGTCACTCCCCCACATCTGAATGTCTATGAGGACCATGACCCAATATTGTTTAAAAAAAATTAAGTATGAATGTTCTAAAAAAGACAACTTGGATACCCTTAAAGATGGACACGTGGATCCTTTTTTATTGTTCCATTTGCCGTGCTAAGAAACCGGCTGCTGTTTCGGCTAACTTCTGCTCAACGGTTCCAACTTCTTCTTGGGCCTTCCCGACCAAAATAACGGCTCCAATGGGGTCGCCTCCTGCAATGACAGGGGCAATGACAGTGCCACCGAATTCCTCCATCGTTTGGCCATCGAGAACATCTTTTCCATCCTTTTCAGTTAACGTCGAACGTGAATCCATGGCTTTTTCCACCATTGCTCCAATTGTTTTATCTAAATAGTCCTTTTTAGGGCCTCCAGAAACGCTAATTATAGCATCACGGTCAGCTATGAGCACAAGGCACCCTGAATTTTCAGCCAATGATTCCGCATATTCTTGAGAAAAATCGCCTAGTTCGTTTATCGGTGAGTACTTTTTCAAAATGACCTCACCATCGCGATCCACGAAAATCTCTAGAGGATCGCCCTCACGAATGCGCAGGGTGCGTCTAATTTCTTTGGGTATGACCACACGTCCCAAATCATCGATACGACGTACGATTCCTGTTGCTTTCATCTTAGATGCCCTCACTTTCATGAAATTGTACTATCCAACGAGTGGATGTAAGATGATTCCAAGTATCCATTTATATTATTGGGAGGACCTTCCGTTTCTATGCATGCTATTTTAGGAAGAAAGCAAGCCGTCATGTGGTTCATACCGCAAACAATCTCTATTTAGCTGACCTTTACTTCCTCATATTGATTTTTATAGATTTTTTCAAGCATCTTAGACAGTTCATTGAGTCTCATGCTAACCGACTGACTCTTAGGTTTTAAGGTTAATTTAATTCGATCTCCCTCAGCTCCTATGCCCGCTTCTTTGCCAATCAATGACACCGTTTCAAAAAGCCGCGGGCGATTGATCTGTTCGGTTCCTTGCTTGCTGAATAAGATGACAAAACGAGCAGGCTCTTGATCAATCGATTCAATGCCTAACCGGGTGGCCATTCCTTTTAATTTGCCTACTGTTAAAAGATCCTCGACTTCTTTTGGATAGTCGCCAAAGCGATCCACTAATTCCTCTCGCAGTTCTTCAAGATCCTCAAGAGAAGTGACAGAACGGAACTTTTTATAAAGGTCGATTTTCTGCAGAGAGTCCGACACATAAGTATCCGGAATGTAGGCATCGACCTCCACATTAATTGACACTTCTACTGGACGCTCTTTCTGTACAGTCCCTTTTCGTTCTTCGATGGCATCTCTAAGCATTTTAGAATACAGGTCAAATCCGACAGAATCAATAAAGCCGTGCTGTTGGGCACCAAGGAGATTTCCAGCCCCGCGAATAGACAGATCCCGCATCGCAATTTTAAAACCGCTGCCTAATTCTGTAAACTCGCGAATCGCTTGCAGGCGCTTTTCAGCTACTTCGTTTATGACTTTATCTTTTTGGTAAGTGAAATAAGCATAAGCAACCCGGTTTGATCGACCAACCCGTCCTCTTAATTGATACAGCTGCGAAAGCCCCATTCTATCGGCATCATAAACAATCAATGTATTAACATTTGGAATGTCTACACCCGTTTCAATAATGGTTGTACTCACCAATACATCAGACTGTCCTTCTAGAAAATCTAACATGACGCTTTCAAGTTCATTCTCTTTCATTTGGCCATGGGCAAATACGACCCGAGCTTCTGGAACAAGTGCAGAAATTTGTTCAGCCATTCTCTGAATCGATTCTACCCTGTTATATAAAAAGTAGACCTGACCGCCGCGTGCAAGCTCTCTCTCGATGGCTTCTCCTATTAAAGCGCCGCTGTACTCCGTCACATAAGTCTGAACCGGGAATCGGTTTTC
The DNA here is from genome assembly GCF_029094525.1 of Pullulanibacillus sp. KACC 23026. Classification (NCBI taxonomy): domain Bacteria; kingdom Bacillati; phylum Bacillota; class Bacilli; order Caryophanales; family Sporolactobacillaceae; genus Pullulanibacillus; species Pullulanibacillus sp. KACC 23026. Next base: position 4,737,715 of record NZ_CP119107.1, read on the forward strand.
CGGAGGTGTTTCAATTACAGAAAGGTCTCGGACACCCAGCATTGACATATGCAAGGTCCGTGGAATAGGTGTGGCAGTAAGAGTTAAGACATCCACATTGGCTTTCATCTGTTTAATCTTTTCTTTATGTGTAACTCCAAAACGCTGCTCTTCATCGACGATTAGAAGACCGAGGCTTTTAAATTGAACATCTTTGGACAAAAGACGATGGGTCCCAATGATGATATCAACCGTTCCCCGTTTCAAGCCGTTTAGTGTTTCTTGTTGCTCTTTTCGACTTCTGAAGCGACTTAATACACCGACACTGATTCCAAACTCCTCAAAGCGCTCTCTGGCCGTCTCATAGTGCTGTTGTGCCAAAATAGTAGTCGGAACAAGGAGAGCCACTTGTTTGCCTTCCATGATCGCTTTAAACGCAGCTCGAAGCGCAACCTCTGTTTTTCCGTAGCCAACGTCCCCGCAAAGGAGCCGATCCATTGGTCTTGGGCGTTCCATGTCCTCTTTAATTTCTTTAATGGCTCGAAGCTGGTCTTCCGTCTCTTGGTATGGAAAGGCATCTTCAAATGCCTTCTGTTCAGGTCCATCTGGCTGAAAGGCATGACCAACGCTCGCTTCACGTTCAGCATAGAGTTTGATTAAGTCATCCGCAATATCTTGGACGGAGGAACTGGCCTTTTTCTTAACCCGTTTCCATTCACTTCCTCCAAGCGCATAGAGCTTAGGCTCCTTCCCTTCAGAGCCCACATATTTTTGGACAAGATCAATCTTCTCAACAGGCACATACAGCTTGTCATTTCCCTTATAAAGGATGTGAAGATAATCCTTATGTGTCCCATTTACTTCTAAAGTCTCAATGCCAATGTACCGACCGATCCCATGGTCGATATGAACCACATAATCGCCGACTTTCAATTCATTATAGTTCTTTAATCGTTCAGCATTTGAGATTTTCTTATTGGTACGCTGCTTTCGAACCGATTTATTGGCAAAAATTTCTTTATCCGTTACAACCACGATTTTCTGCTGCGGGAGCTCAAAACCGTTGGATACCGATCCTACCATTATCTGGAGTTCCCCAGGCTTAGGATACGTTTTTTCATCCACAAAATCAGCTTTGATCCCATAATCGGCCAATACACTTTCGACTCGTTTGGCCCGATCAACTGTTTCGGCTAAGAAAACAACCGCGTAATGTCCTTTCTGCCAGCGTGTACACTCATTCTTCAAGACCGGAATTTGACCGTGGAAGCTCTGCATCGTACGCGAAGACACGCTTAAAATATTCTGCGGTTGAATATTAGGATGATGACGTAAAAACAAAGATAAATATAAACAAGGATGATGGGCAAAGGTTTCCACCTCTTCCCAAGACAAAGATAAAGAAAGATCGGCAACGGCCTCCCCTTTTTCAATGAGCGTTGTCACCCATTCTGCTTCTTCCTGATCAAGCTGTTCTGCCATTTCATGAATCCGGCTAATTTCGTCTACGACCACAACAGCTTTCGATCCAATATAGTTTAATAGAGTTGATGGTGATTCATAAAATAATGACGCGTACTTTGCCATACCGGGGAATGACATGCCTTCTTTAAGCCGACTGATTTCTTGTCCAACACCTTCTACGAGTGCTTCCTTGACCGCCTGCTTTTTCACCACTTTCAAAGTTGCGGCAAGCTTCGTTTCAAGCGCAACAGAAGCATTTTCATAATGCTCTGGGTACAGAAGCAATTCCTTAGCTGGACCAATGGTAATCGACTGGAGCTTTTCTATTGATCTTTGGGTATCACTATCAAAATAGCGAAGTGAATCCACTTCATCGTCAAAAAATTCAATGCGAATAGGGTGGGCCTCTGTCAACGGATAAATGTCCACAATGCCCCCCCGAATACTATATTCACCTGGACTTCCAACCATATCCTCTCGGTCGTATCCCATCGCAATGAGTTGTCTGTTAAGTTCATCAATATCTCTTGTCTGTCCCATTTCAAAACTTAAAAGACTTTTTGCCCAAAGCTTTGGCGGTGATAAGAATCGTTTTAAGCCTGCTATTGGAACAACAATAATTCCTTTGTTCCCCCTTGAGAAATGATTCAGAACCTCTAAGCGACTTGCCAGTAGTTCAGGGCTCGATATCGACATCTCCGCCGCGATTAAATCATTTGCCGGGTATAAGAACACTTCTTTCTCTCCATGGATTTCAACCAAGTCTTCATACAGTTTTTGCGCTTGAAACAAATTATTAGAAACCACAACAACGGTTTCCTGCTGCGACTGGTACAAAGAATGGATCCATAAAGATTTGGCGCTTCCAACTAAGCCGTAAACAACTTGTTGTTTCATCCCAGCGCTTAATCCTTCACTTACTGCTTTTAAATCATTTAAGTGATCTGAAAAATAACGTTTTAAGCCTTGCACTTGCCTTGCCCCCTTAAGGAAAATTGCCTCGGTATTTAACTAAAGCAATTATTGGATCCAAGTATCTAATTCATGATAATGAGGGTTTCTTTCAAGGGCTTCTTGGCAATCCTCACAGATCGTTGATACGTTCATCGCGTTGGCAGCGTCATCATAGGTTACAAATTGAGTGCGTTCTTCACTATTAAGTGAATCGAGCCCTAATCTCTCCGTATGAAAGACATCACTGCTAATGGTTCCCACCTGTTTACCGCAATGACGACAATTATAACGAACTTCCATGTTCCTACCTCCCAGCATTTAGCTAGGATTAGTATGCACCAAGATTCCCATCTATTATTCACCCATTAAACGCATTCATTACTTGAAGAAAAGGTTGAGTCAACCACGCTTCACACGCTTTTTGTGCTTCTTCTACAGATCTTTCCACGACGGGTTGATCTTCTTTAGAAAATCGCTTTAATACAAAATCGACAACTGGCTCTCGTCCATTTGGTCGGCCAATTCCAATTCGAATTCTCTTAAACTCTTGAGTCCCTAAATGCTGAATTAAGGATTTAATCCCGTTATGTCCGCCTGCGCTTCCTTTTTCCCGCAAACGAATTTTTCCTAGTGGCAGATCCATATCATCATATACCACTAAAATATCCTCAACCGGAATTTGATAAAATTTCATCAATGGCGCGACTGCTTCTCCAGATAAGTTCATATAAGTTAATGGCTTTACCAAAACGAGATCTTCGCCATTGATTTTTCCTTTGCCAAATTGGGCATTAAACTTTAATTTATCTAACGGAAAGTGATGGGTATCACTAATAGCATCGACTACCTCAAAACCTATATTATGTCGAGTCTTTGCAAATTCAGAACCGGGATTTCCTAATCCAATAATCAATTTCATGTTAAGAGTCACCTCTCCTTCCCCAAAACAACCCTCTATTTTACCTATTTCCTAATTGCTTTTAATCCTAATAAACCCCTATTATCTTATGAATAAATGCTTTGGAAGGGTTCACTCGCTTATCACCCTTCACAACAAAGAGCTCCTAACGCTGACATTCACTCCATTATATGTTTAAGCTAAGCCTTAGGTCCTAAATGATAGTGAAGAGAGGCGTAACCCCTTTTGGTTACGCCTTGTTTCCTTAACTTTCATTCGCTTATGGATCACTCTTGTTCAGTTTCCTGAGCTTTCTCTTCGTCAGTCCCAGATTCAGCCTCATTTCCCTCTTCTTCTGTGACCGGTTCATCAGCGGCTAATTGAGGATGGTTAATCGTCACCAAAACGACGTCTTCATCGTTCTGAATCTCGTAGTCCTGACTTGCCGCTTGTTTGAGATTCTCGACCTTGATAGAATCTCCTACTTGCAGTTCTGTCACATCAAGGTCAATATGGCTTGGAATGTGTCCCGGTAAGGCTCGGACATGCAATTCGTTTAAATGAAGTTGAACCACACCGTCCCGCTTTTCAACCGCGTCCTCTCCGACAACATGAAGCGGAACAGCGACTTCGACCTCTTCATTCATATTGACTTCTTTAAAGTCAACATGAACCAAATGTCTTTTAATAGGGTCCCTTTGAAGCTCTTGTGTCATGACAGAGGTAGTTTGCTGACCATCCACTTGAAGCTGGATGACTTCGTTTCGACCGACATCATAAAACAACTTAATAAGTGCCCCTTCATCGATCGCTACATTCTGGTTACCAACGGTTTTTCCATATACGGCGGCAGGAACCTTTCCTGCTTTCCTCAACTGATTTGTTACTGATTTTTTCGTGGACTCACGAATCTCTGCCTTTAGTTCAACAACCATAAAGACACTCCTTTCCTACTATTACTTTGTCCGAAAAAAGGAGTGCTTAAACCGTGAACTAAACAGATTTTTAAAATCGTTCTATAAACAACCGCTGTTCATTAATAAGCAAGCTGTTTTTAATCAAATAACGTGCTGACTGAAAGCTTCTCATGTACCCGAATAATAGCTTCACCCATCAACTCAGCAACTGATAATTGGGTTACTTTTTCAATTTTCTTCTCTTGAGGAAGAGGAATGGTATTAAGAACAACTAATTCTTCAATACTTGAATTCTCGATCCTCTCGATGGCTGGACCTGATAAAACAGGGTGTGTACAGCAAGCAAACACACGCTTGGCACCACTTCCCATTAACGCATTGGCAGCAAGAGTAATGGTTCCGGCTGTGTCAATGATGTCATCAATAATAATACATGTCTTACCTTCAATGTTTCCGATAATGTTCATCACTTCAGAAACATTTGGACGCGGACGTCTTTTATCAATAATGGCAATCGGCGCTTTCAAGCGATCGGCCATTTTTCTTGCTCGAACAACTCCTCCGTGATCCGGAGATACAATAACAACTTCTTCAAGTTCCTTTGATTTGAAGTAATCAGCTAAAATAGGGACCCCTAAAAGCTGATCGACTGGAATATCAAAAAAGCCTTGTATTTGAGGAGCGTGGAGATCTACTGCGAGTATCCGTGTTGCCCCGGCAACTTCCAGTAAGTTAGCCACAAGCTTAGCTGTGATAGGCTCACGAGAACGTGCCTTCCGATCCTGCCTTGCGTATCCATAATAAGGCATAACAACATTAATAGATCTTGCCGACGCTCTCTTCAGAGCATCAATCATGATCAATAGTTCCATTATATGCTGATTAACAGGGGCGGAGGTTGACTGAATGACGTATACATCACAGCCTCGAATACTCTCTTCAATATTGATCTGAATCTCACCATCACTGAATGTCGTGACAGAACTGTGTCCAAGGTTAACACCTATATGATCTGCAATTTCTTTAGATAAGTCTGGGTTTGAATTTAATGAAAACACCTTGAGATTGGGGTCCATATAGCTGGGCATTACTTGGTCCCTCCATTATTTTTTCTTTGGCTTAAGCTTCTTTGCATAGTTCGGTTTGTTCGTTTGTCTTTCTCTGGCAATGGCTAATGCTTCTTGATCGACATCATCTGTGATGGTAGAACCTGCTGCAACGAAAGCACCATCGCCTATCGTTACAGGGGCTATTAAGTTAACATTGCAGCCGATGAAAGAACCGTCTCCAATTTTGGTTAAGTGCTTATTTGTCCCATCATAATTGACTGTAATCGATCCGCATCCTAAGTTCACATCTCGTCCGACTTCTGCATCTCCCACATAACTTAAGTGAGACGCCTTACTGCCTTCTCCCATCGTTGATTTCTTTATCTCAACGAAATTGCCTATTTTTGCATGATTGCCAATATGAGATAAAGGCCTTATATGGGCAAAAGGTCCAATGTTGACTTGTTCGCCAACCGTGCTGTCATGGACAACGGACATCTTGATATTAGAAGCTTTACCAATCTGACTATCTTTTATCTCCGTATTAGGACCAATCACACAATCTTCTTCTATGGACACCTGGCCCTTGAGTATTGTCCCTGGATAGATCACGACATCACGTGCTATTTTAACATCTGCATCAATATAGGTTGTAGATGGATCAAGGATGGTCACGCCTTCTTGCATATGCTTGCGGTTCAAACGGTTTCGCATGTATGCTTCCGCCTGACTGAGGGCCAACCGATCATTGACTCCAAGTGTTTCATCAAAGGAATCTGCTGGAACGGCGTGAATCGTTTCTCCATCACCCTGGAGAATTTCAATCACATCCGGTAAATAAAACTCCCCTTGCGCATTGTCATTATTAATGCGCTTCAAGGCAGCAAATAGCTTCTCGTTATCAAAACAGAATAATCCTGTACTGACCTCTTTAATAGAACGCTCCGCATCATTGGCGTCTTTTTCCTCAACAATGCGTTCGACGTTCCCTTCCGCATTTCGGATAATTCGTCCATACCCCGTCGGATTATCAGTAATCGCTGTTAAGATGGTCGCAGCATCCTGATGATTCTTGTGGGACTGAATTAATTTTGCCAATGTTTCCTTGGAAATTAAAGGGGTGTCTCCGCACAAAATGACAGTGGTTCCAGAGGAATGACCCAAAATGACTTCTGCCTGCATGACAGCATGCCCTGTACCAAGCTGTTCCTCTTGAAGGCAAAACTCGACACGATCCCCAAGTTTTTCTTTTACCTTTTCAGCGCCATGGCCAATAACCGTGACGATCTTATCAAGATTCAATGCTTCAACTTGATCAACAATATGCTCGACCATCGGTTTTCCGCAAACCGGATGGAGCACTTTATATAACTTCGATTTCATTCTTGTGCCAAGACCTGCAGCCAGAATAATCGCATATGTGTTTATCATGGGAACCCTCCATATTCGTTCGTTCCATCTATGACTATAGCCTAAAAAAAAGGCCTTTTCAACAATACAATCATGTCCTCCTCGCTAAATCCTTTGAAAATCAACGAGCTTGTGAAGGAAGCTTATGAAAAGTTCATCAAATCCTCACATTCTAAAAGAAAGAGACCTAATCAAAAGGCGATTAGGTCTCTTTCAAATAAATTATGATGCGCCAGCTTCCTCAAAAGACGTCTCGACTTGTCCAACGCGAGTATATTCTTCTAATACTGCGTTTTGGATCTTTTCTCGAGTGCTTGAAGTAATAGGGTGGGCTATATCACGGAATTCCCCATCAGGTGTTCTTTTGCTCGGCATAGCGACAAACATACCATTATTACCATCAATGACACGAATATCATGAATGACAAATTCATGGTCAATGGTGATAGAGGCGATCGCACGCATGCGGCCATCCGTATTAACTCGACGCAATCTTACATCTGTTACTTCCATTTAATGAGACACCACCTTATACCGAGATAGAAAGACTATTACAAACATTCAACACAAAACACCAAAATCCTTCAAAGATTCATAAAAAAATCAAAATTTATTAAAAAAATTTAAAAAACCTGCCGAGTTACAGGTGATAGTAAATTTTTACCAACTAAACACCTCTTACTCGACAGGAATCTGGCACTAGTTATTAAATTGGTTACTACTCTCTTACCAGTGCAATAACTTCCATTTCTACTTTTACATCTTTTGGCAATCTCGCAACCTCGACACAGGAGCGAGCGGGTAAATGATCCGTAAAGTAAGTTCCATAGATTGAATTGATGGCAGGAAAATCATTCATATCTTTGATGAAAAGAGTGGTTTTTATAACAGAGTTAAGCGATGCCCCAGAACTTGCTAATACAGCTTTAATATTTGAAAACACTTGATGGACCTGTTCTTCAATTCCGCCTTCAACTAGTTGACCTTCTGGGGTTAATGGGATTTGCCCAGAACTGTAAAAAATATTATTAACGATCACGCCTTGTGAATACGGTCCGATCGCCGCTGGGGCTTTATCTGTAAGGATTGTCCTCATTCAAAACTCCTCCTTATAAAAATCTAAAAAGTTACCAGACTCTATCTGAAGATCGCGATCTTCATTCCAATCATTTAATCTTAATAAAGCTAAATAATTGTCTACTAATTTGGGAGTGGCTTCTTTTGTTTCAACCAGAACTGCCATTCCTGCTAAGTTAGCTTCAAACTCACTAATGAGATTGGTCATACCAAGCATCGTCCCTCCTGCCTTCATGAAATCATCAATCACCAGGACATTTTCCCCAGCCTTTAGACTTCTTCTTGGCAGGACCATTGTTTGAATCCGTTTGGAAGAGCCCGATACATAATTGATGCTGACTGTCGATCCCTCTGTCACACGGCTGCTCTTTCTCACGATGACAACAGGAACCTGAAGCTGGGTGGCCGCCGCATAAGCAAGCGGAATGCCTTTTGTTTCAACCGTCATAACCGCATCGATTGACTTATCCCAAAATGGGGTGGCTATTATGCGTCCAATTTCGTTTATAACAGATGGATCACCTAGAATATCCGTCATGTAGAGATAGCCGCCAGGGAGAACCCTTCCCCGGTCTGACAAAATAGTTCCAAGTTGATTCAGAAATTCGGTCGTTGCTTGTTTCGAAGCAAAGGGGACAAAAGACACACCGCCTGAAGCACCATGAGTGGTCAGTAATTTTCCAATCCCTTGTGCTTCAAAGGTTTCTTTAATAATAACCAAATCCTCACTAATAGAAGACTTGGCGGATTGGAATTGCTCACCAAACACAGTTAATGGAATCGTTGTGTGAGGCTGTTTCAAAAGAATGTTGGTCATCGCTACTAAGCGGTGACTTCGTTTTAATTTCATAAAAATCCCCCAAAGGCCGAATAATGTTAGTATGATATTACACAATTATTCGGCTTTAATCAAGGCTATTGGGAGTCCCAAGTAAACGAACACCAAACACATTTGGGCAATACCCCTTTAAACTGTTATAAATTCGGTTAACACGCGACTCATATTGAGTCAAACCAAATACAGTTGGTCCGCTTCCACTCATTAGAACACCGTCTGCTCCCATTTGCTCCATATGTGTTTTTAATTGCTCCACTTCAGCAACCTTGGAAAGGGTCACTGACTCAAGGATATTCCCAAGCTTGCTGCACATCTCGTTATAATCACGATTCGCTATTGCCCTTACCATTTCACTCACATTCGGATGGGCGGCACCTTCCAAATTTAATGCTTTATATGTATCGGCTGTCGATACCGAAATAGATGGTTTGGCCAAAACCACCCAACACGGAGGAGGGGAAGAAAGCATTTCTAAGCGTTCCCCTCTTCCTGTCGCCAAAGCGGTCCCTCCAACAATACAGAATGGAACATCCGACCCTATCTTCTCCCCAATCTCCATCATCTCATCAAGTGTCATATTAAGTGACCAAAGCCGGTTAAGTGCACGAATAACGGCGGCAGCGTCACTGCTCCCTCCAGCGAGACCCGCTGCAACCGGAATATCCTTGGTTATATTAATTCTGACACCTGTCTTAACACCATATTTTTGCTTGATATGCTTGGCCGCCTGATAGGCCAGATTCCGTTCATCCTCAGGGACAAATGGAGCTGAAGAACGAATTAAAATCTGATCATAATCCCTTATTTCTTGCAATTCAAGACGGTCAGATAAATCAACGGTTGTCATCACCATTTCAACTTCATGATAGCCATCGGGCCTTTTATGTAAAACATCCAAAGAAAGATTAATCTTGGCTGGTGCTTTCTCTATTGTTTTCAATGTTCCACCTGCTCTTTTTGACAGTCTGAAGCTTGTCAGATCTTTTATATCTTATTATAACAACATAATAACATCTGAAAACACAGTTCCATTATCAAATTCTAATTTATAGCATAACATGTTGAAAGAAAACTACAAAAAAGACCGCCTGAGCATCCAGTGTAACGGAGTCAGGCAGCCATCAGAACTGTTATTTGACTGGTTTCTCAGCGAGTTGGGCTTGGGCGATTTCAATCGCTCTTTTTACCAAGTTACCGGCATCACGAGAGCGAATACCGCCCCATCCTTCTTTTTGGACGGTCTCATAAAACCCGAGCTCCTTTGCAATTTCTTCCTTTAGTTGATCAGACATGATGCCACGTCTTCTGCCCAAGGGAAGAACCTCCTTTGAAAAACACTCATTAGGTGAAGCCTTTTTAGTATGAGATGGTTAAGAAAGAATTATTCAAGATCAGCATTTATATAAATAAAAAGCGAAAACCAGTAAAGATGGCCTCCGCTTCTAGTACTATAAAACGCCCGATTGCGTTTCTCTATTGTCCGCTCGCTGCTGCTTCTTCCATAAAAGTAATTTCTACCGTTTCAGTTAAAACGTCGGTGTAGCTATAAGATACGCGTTCATAAGCATTTGAATCCTCATCAAGCTTTACAATGAACACGGATGGATAAGTCTCTTCTAAAACACCCACGCGTTGAATTGTTTTGCGTCTTCCTCCATTAGCCTTTAATGTAAGGCGTCTGCCAACTCGTTCGTCTAAGGCGATTTTAATGTCCTTAATTGTTTTTTCCATCAATCAACCCACCTCGCTTCACCCATATTATAACACGTTTCGAGTCCATCTGTCAAACTCCGAGGTAAAATTGTTATTATAGCAAGTTTACCGGAGTATTGTCAATTGATTTTTCTCGATCAGAATGTTGTTAGTATGGTTTGTTTTCGGGAAAATATGTACGGTTAATTGCAATTCATTCATTAGGGTAAAACGGCATCCCAGTACGTAAAATCCCTTTTGTTTCCACACCGCCAATTCCATCGCTTCCGGACAACGTATTGCGAAGAACATCCCACACATTCACTTGCTCGCTAAAAGGCGTAAAACTAATTTTTGAAACCAAATAGACGGGATCTAACGCATGGATATTAATACGGGTTGGTGAGCTTGCAAAGTTGGCACCTGAACGGATAAGCAATTCAAAATGAGACTGACAGGCACCCGCAAAAATAACGAGTTGATCAAGATGTGGAACTAAATAACGTACTTCCTTAACCGTTCGAACAAAATGAGCCGAATGACGATAGGCTTTTAATTCCGACTCATCCCCTTTACTTTTCATAAAAGCATCATGACCCGTTAAAACTAAAATATCCGGGCGAATATGACGAACCAAATTAGGAACCACATTAGGCATGTCTTCTTCCTTAACATGTTTACCTAGCACAGGGACTCCCAGCTTCTCATAAACATGCAGACATTTCTTTAAATAATAGGGATCCCCGTCAATGTGCAAAACACGCCCCGGCATTTCAAAATACGCTTGACGCTGTCGGAAACCATTCGTCGACGTATACTCCCGCTTTGCCCTCAATAGCTTATAGTCTTGTCGGAACAGACGATTGGATTCATCCTCTAGTTTCTTCTGCCGAACCTGATTTTGATCCCTTTCCGAATCGGATATTAACTTAAGGTCATCTATAGGCGCATCCGCATAAAGTCGTAGATCTTCTCCTGATAGCTCTACTAGTCCTGTCTCTTCATTGACCGCTACCACTCGAAAGATCACATCATAGCCATAAGATTTCCTAGCCACTATGTTTCCTTTATTAAATTTCAAGATGACCCCTCCCGGAAGCCTTAGACAAAAGTGCCTTACTATTAGCCTATGCAGGGGTCACCATCTCATGACATGTTTTTGAAAAGGGCTGTAAGAGAACGCCTATAGATGCAAAAGCGCTTCACTTAAAGCAGCGAATTCATCAATAGTTAAGGTTTCACCTCTGCGTCTTGGGTCTATCCCGATCTTATACAAAACAGCTAACAGTGCCTCTTTTTGATTCTTTTGAAGCAAGTTATTCATGAGGTTATTCTGTAAGGTCTTCCTTCTTTGGGCGAAGGCAGCCCGAACGACTTTGTAAAAAAAGTCTTCATCACTTAGATGGACTCGCGGCTCCTTCAATACCTCCATCTTTAGAACGGCTGAATCGACATTGGGTTGCGGGACAAAGACTGTCTTTGGAACCGTCATAACAATAGATGGGATAGCTTTATATTGAACAGCAATGGAAAGAGACCCATAACTTTTCTCACCAGGAGAAGCCTGAAGCCTCTCTGCGACCTCTTTTTGAATCATGACAACCAACCCTTTAATCGGGAGATCCTCGGTCAAAAAACGCATTAAAATCGGTGTGGTGATGTAATAAGGGAGATTCGCCACAACCATGATGTCTTCCCCTTGTTCAAAATGGTCCGCTATCAATTGGTGTAAATCTGCTTTTAGCACATCTTGATGAACGACTTCAACATTGGAATAGTCGCTAAGTGTCTTTTTTAAAATAGGGATGAGTCTCTGATCAATTTCCAAAGCTAATACTTTTTTGGCATCCTCCGCCAGATGACGGGTCAATGCTCCCACTCCTGGCCCCACCTCTATGACAGATGTATGTTTGTTCAATGAAGCGGCATCCACTATATTTCTTAAAACATTGTCATCGGTTAGAAAATTTTGCCCCAAGCTTTTTTTCGTGTGTAAATCATAGTGTTTCATAACCTCATGGGTCATCTTTGAAGTTGAGTCTTTAACCATGCTGTTCCTCCTGCAAAATGGCTTGATAGGCCGATTCAAAATCAGCCTGTGAAATTCGAAACATATTAAGGCGTTTGTACAGCTGCTTACCATTTGTATACCCTATTTTCAAGCGTTCTCCCAGTCTCTCACGTCTGGACTTCGCTTTTTCTCCGGCAATCAACCCATAATCCCTTAACTGACTCATGGAGATAAGCTCCTCTTGCTCATCGCTTTCCGTATAAACCTTCTCGAGTGCCGAACGGATGACTTCTGGGGACGCATGTTCAATGCCAAGGCTTCGTGTCTTTCCGCCAAATGCCTCCTGTCTAGTTAAAAAGGCATGTTTACAGCCTGGAACGTTTTGGCTCACAATTTTTCGGATACGTTCACCGGGGTTATCGGGATCCGTGAAAATGATCACGCCTTTTATATGCTGAGCATGCTGAATCATATCCAGTGTTTGCCGATTTATTGCCGAGCCGTTTGTCTCAATCGTATCGGCCTCTACCGCCCTTTGTATTGCTTGAGTATCACTCTTTCCTTCTACTACAATGATTTCTTTAATTTTCATCCATTATCCCCTCATATAAAAAAAGGTAGTTGTTTTAACCACGTTCTTTTTGCTTCAAAACACCATTATAACAATATTTTTAACAACCCTATGCTTTTTTGAAACATTTCTATTAGTATCTTCGTCTAATTTAATGTAAACCAAAAAAAAGAAGCGCAGCATACTTCCTCTGCACTTCTTTCGCATCCTCTTAGATTAATTTAATACACGAACTTGAACGCGTCGATAGCCCCAATTCTTCGCTTCAGAATGAGAACTAAAATAAATATCAATGCGATTACCTTTTATGGCTCCGCCCGTGTCTCCCGCAACCGCATAGCCGTAGCCTTCCACGTAGACTTTTGTTCCAAGCGGAATCACACGCGGGTCAACAGCAATCACCTTCGCTCCTGAATGGAGGCTCACACCTGATGCCGTATGCCCGGAGCATCCCTTACAATCCGAGCTATAGGCCGTGCTCACCATCTCAATTGTTTTCCCGCTGCTTGCAAGGCTTCGTGAAGTTGAAACAGCCCGCTGCACAACCTTCGTCCCATTTGCTACAATTTTGTTAGTAGGTGATTTAATCAACTCTGTTTTTATCAGATCTCTTTTGACTTCTTTTCCATTTTCATAAGTCACTTCGTAAGTCTTGGCCTGTTCGCCATTTTCTCCCTCGCGCAGAACCCTCGATTGCCCTTTCTTAAGAGAGGAATCATTCTTGTTGATGACTTTGTAATCAACCGATTTTTTTACGACCTTTTTCTTTGTCGTCACGCGCGTAACTAAGATGTGTGATCCTTCAACCACTATGGAATCCAGGCTTGGTTTTACCTTGTCTTTACTTCCTAGTGTAATGTTTTGCTGGTCAAGAAGCTCTTGAACGCTTTTGGAAGTAGTCCATACATCTTGGGCTTTACCACCGACATTAAGAGTCACTTGTATGCCTTTTTTCACTTGAATGATCAAATCTTCCGTTAGTGGTGTATCGGGTGAAGGTGAGACGGTATCGTGAGGCGCCACTGTCATGCCTTCTTGACTTAAAAAGTCCCCAACATTCTTTGCTGTCGTCCATAAATTCTCAGTTTTACCATAATGATTGACTTCTACTTGAATGGCCGGAAGCCACTTAATGCTTGTCCCATCCTTAGCTAATGAAGACAGGCTCGGTGTCACCGCATCATGCGGTTTAACCGTAATTCCATTTTCCTTTAGAACATCAGCAACGGTTTTCCCGTGTGTTGAAGCTTGAATCGTTTTACCATTTGCATCTATCGTAATGTTTTTCGTTGTAGCAGCATATGCTGTTAAACAAGATGCTGATATAATAATTATGAATAGGAGTCCCATGATGAGCTTTTTCCCGTGATGGGAGAGAAGGCTTTTCAATCTGGGTGTCATCCAATTCCCCCTTTTAAACAACAGACAATAATGTGACAATTACCCTGTATATATATTTTAGTTAAATTCTAAATAGCTGATTGGCGTTTCTCATGGTGATCTCCGCCAATTCTTCCAATGACAGTTGATGGAGTTCTGCTAATTGTTCAGCAACAAGTTTCACGCGCGCGGGTTCATTCCGCTTGCCTCGATAAGGATGTGGACTCAAGTATGGACAATCCGTTTCGATAAGCAGGCGATCAAGCGGCACGTTCTTCGCAACCTCTCTAGTCTCATTCGCATTCTTAAAGGTAACCGGTCCTCCAAATGACAGATAGAAACCTAAATCAAGAGTCCTTTTTGCTGCTTCCCAATCTGCGCTAAAGCAGTGCATAATCCCTCCTACATCACGAGCTCCTTCCTCTTCCAAAATCGCTAATACATCATTGGTTGCTTCGCGATTATGTATGATAATAGGAAGGTCTAGTTTACGGGCTAACTGAATTTGTTTTCTAAAAACAACTTTTTGAACTTCTGCAGGCGACTTGTCCCAGTGGTAATCCAAACCCATTTCTCCAAGAGCCACAACCTTTGGATGCTTCGTTAATGAGGCAATCCAATTCAAATCTCCCTCCGTCATGTCAATGGCATCAACTGGGTGCCAGCCTATCGAAGCGTAGATCTCTGGGTATTCTTCAATGATCTCCATGGCCCTTGTGATCGTAGGGCGATCAAAGCCAACAACCACCATCCTTGACACACCTTCTTGTTTGGCGCGTTCAATTACTTCTGCACAATCCGTTTCAAATTGGTCAGCATTTAAATGTGTGTGAGTATCAAATAACATAGAATCCCTCTACTTATCTATCAGTTTAGTCCTTAGATAGTGTACCATTGAAATCTATTAAACATACAACAGCGGGATGTCAGTCAGATTACAATTCCGTTACAAAACCGCGCCGCGACAGGTTTTTTGACGCTTTCCGACGTAAAAATGACCAAAACGACACCCTTCACCAATAAAGGAAACAACGTTCGCGCTAAGCCCATTGACGAAGGCTGGAGCCTAGTTGCCACTTTCACTTAGTTCCTAAAACCCCCCCCATAAGTCGATGGCTAAATTCTTAATCTAGAACAAAAAGAGGACCGTTCTTCGCATAAATGCAAGAACGATCCTCTCTTTTTCTTTTATAGCATTTATTTAATTTTTGCTCCATTTGGAAGAGAAGGATCAACCGTTATGACCTTAAGAACACCGTCTGCCTCACCTGACAGAATCATTCCCTCAGAACGTTCTCCTCTCAGCTTCACAGGTTTTAAATTACTTACAACAATCACCTTTTTACCCACTAATTCTTCTGGCGCATAAAACTTAGCAATTCCTGAAAGAACCTGGCGCTTTTCAGTCCCGAGATCAAGCTGGAATTTCAATAGTTTATCTGCTTTTTCGACTTTCTCACACTGCAAGACTTCTGCAACTCGAAGCTCAACCGCATTAAAATCATCAATAGTTATTTCATTTACCTGTTCAGCTTCTACTCGTTTAGAATCGGTTTTTGCCTCATCCTGTGCTGGCGTACCGCCTCTCATTTTACTTACAATATAAGCAATTTCCTCTTCAGGATCGCGGCGCGGGAAGATCGGCTCCCCTTTTTGCACGTTCCATGTTCCCTTGCTCATACCAAACGTTTTAAGACTGTCCCAAGATTGATCTGCTTTATCGGAAATACCAAGCTGCTCAACCATTTTCCCAGGTGCCGAAGTCAAAAATGGCTGGAGCATAATCGCAATCGCACGAAGGGATTCACTAAGATGGGTCATGACAGAAGCTAATGCCTCTTTCTTTGAATCATCTTTGGCAAGCACCCAAGGGGTTGTCTCATCAATATATTTATTCGTGCGCGATACGAGCTGCCAGAGCGCGCTTAAGGCAACTGAGAATTGCAGATTCTCCATTTCCGACTCTACTTTTTCAACCGTGTCTTGAACAAAGGTCTTTAAATCCTCATCGAACTGAGTAATAGACCCCTTATACGCCGGAATCTGGCCATCGAAATATTTATCTACCATGGCAACTGTCCGGTTTAACAAATTGCCAAGATCATTAGCAAGATCAAAGTTCAAACGTTGAACGAAGCCTTCAGGGGTAAAGACACCGTCCGAGCCGAATGGCACTTCTCGGAGTAGATAATAACGTAAGGCATCTAATCCATAGCGATCAATAATCGGTTCTGGATCCACAACATTCCCCTTTGATTTGGACATTTTTCCATCCTTCATCAAGAGCCAGCCATGGGCAAAGACCTTTTTAGGCAGTGGGAGATCCAACGCCATTAAGATGATTGGCCAATAAATGGTATGGAACCGCACAATTTCTTTTCCGACTAGATGAACGTCCGCCGGCCAAAATGTTTTAAATTTGGAATCGTTCTCTGTATCGTAACCAAGGGCTGTTATATAGTTACTTAACGCATCAATCCACACATAGATGACATGCTTTGGATTGCCCGGTACTTTAATTCCCCATTCAAAGGCCGTTCGAGAAACAGCCAAATCTTCAAGTCCTGGCTTAATAAAATTATTAATCATTTCGTTTTTCCGGGATTCAGGCTGAATAAAGGTTGGGTTTTCTTCATAATACTTGAGTAGCCGGTCCGCATACTTACTCATTTTAAAGAAGTAAGATTCTTCTTTAACTTTTTTGACCTCGCGACCGCAATCCGGACATTTCCCATCCACTAATTGCGTTTCTGTATAGAAAGACTCACATGGTGTACAATACCAGCCTTCATATTCCCCTAAGTAAATATCCCCTTGATCTAATAGCTGTTTAAAAATTTTTCCAACTACTTTTGTATGGCGAGGTTCGGTCGTCCTTATAAAATCATCATAGCTAATATCTAACTTATCCCACAGTGTACGAATGCCCGATACGATACCATCTACATATTCTTGAGGGGAAGTCCCTGCTTCCTGCGCTTTTTCCTCTATCTTTTGGCCATGTTCATCGGTCCCTGTTAAATACATCACGTCGAAACCTCGTAAACGCTTATAGCGCGTCATAGCATCACCTGCTACAGTCGTATAAGCATGTCCTATATGTAATCTTCCACTTGGGTAATAAATGGGGGTGGTTAAATAGAAGGTGTTCTTTTCATTTCCCATATCCCAGCATCCTCCTTTTTCAGATGAACCGATTCCTGAATTTTTGTTGTTTCTTTTTATTTTCTTAAGCATCTCATATATTTCAAACTAATTATAGTCGATTACCACTTATTAGACGCAGTGACTCTATTA
Organism: Pullulanibacillus sp. KACC 23026; assembly: GCF_029094525.1. Taxonomy (NCBI): domain Bacteria; kingdom Bacillati; phylum Bacillota; class Bacilli; order Caryophanales; family Sporolactobacillaceae; genus Pullulanibacillus; species Pullulanibacillus sp. KACC 23026. The sequence goes on from NZ_CP119107.1 coordinate 4,755,252, forward strand.
TAAAATGGATAAGATTGTATAATCAAATTTTTAATTAATTCCAAGTGAATCCCTTTGAAAAATATATACGACTTTTGGCCTATGTCCCATACAGCTAATCTTCTATTTTCCCCTTAATTAAAGGGAAATATCCAATAATTGCAACAAAATAAATTGACTGGTTTGGAAATCACTGGTATCATAAACTTATATATAGAGAAAAATGTCGAATTTTGTAGTTTATTATTTATTGGGAGGAGAATGTCTTTGAAATCTACTGGGATTGTAAGAAAAGTTGATGAGCTTGGCCGGGTGGTCATTCCGATTGAACTCCGTCGCACCCTGGGTATTAATGAAAAAGATTCCCTTGAAATTTATGTGGATGATGACCGCATCGTCCTAAAGAAGTATAAGGCCGGCATGACTTGCCAAATTACAGGTGAAATTTCCGATGAGAATCTTTCACTTGCTAATGGCAAACTAGTATTAAGCCGAGAAGGCGCTGAACTTGTCTTAAATGAAATCAAATCCTATTTAGAAAAAGCGTAAGTTAATTTCTAAATGGTGTTTTATGACCTTTTTCCCTAAAGAAGAAGGTCATTTTTTATGTACTATATAGCCCTCAACCTTAATCTTCCTGATGATACAGGTTATATACCTCTCGTTTCGGCAATCCCCGGTCTGCTGCAGTCATCTTAATGGCGTCTTTCTTATCCATTCCTTTTTTTATATAAAACTTAATATGATCCAGCGCACTCATCTCTTCCCAAAAAGGCTGCTCCTCTTCAACGATGGGAGCTTGATTCCCTTCGACAATTATACAACATTCTCCTTTTACCTCATGTGTTCTGAGCCAGTCATGAAGATCAGCAAACGCCCCTCTAACAAACGATTCATAACGCTTCGTTAATTCCCGAGCAAGAGCAACAGGTCGGCTTCCAAAAGTGCTCGCCATGGCTGAAATTGTTTCTTTAAGGCGATGCGGTGCTTCGTAAAATATTAGTGTGTAAGGCTGATTCTGAAGCTCTTCTAATGCTTTCTGCCTGTCTTTTTTCTGTCGAGGTAAAAACCCATAAAATAAGAAATGATCCGTTGAAAGGCCTGAGGCAATGAGGGCTGTCGTCGCCGCGCAGGCACCGGGAAGCGGTATGACCGGAACGCTTTCCTCTACACATAATTGTACTAAGTCTTGACCAGGGTCAGATATACCAGGCGTGCCGGCATCCGTCACAAGTCCCACCTTTTCCCCTGACTTCATTCTTTCAATGAGTTTTTCTCCACTCGTTCTTTTGTTATGTTCATGATAGCTTACTAACGGGGTTGCAATCTCAAAATGATTAAAAAGCTTTCTTGTTTGCCTTGTATCCTCGGCTGCCACGACATGAACTTCTTTTAAGAGACGTAAAGCTCTGAAAGTCAGATCCTCTAAATTCCCGATTGGGGTGGGAATTAAATAAAGGCATCCCTCTTCCTCATTCTGAAAGCTTTTCTGTTCCATTAGGATGGCTCCCTTCTCGAATAAGCTTCTCTTTCTCAGCTCTTGTGAATTTTTTTATAAATGCTTCCCGTTTCATGGCTTCTTCTTTCGTTGAATAGGTTTCTTGATGCCGAACAATAAATGGGCCTCGACCTCTTGTATATTTAGCTCCCCGACCCGTTTCGTGTGCTTTAATCCTCCTATCAAAATCGTTTGTATAACCTGTGTAATACGTCCCGTCCTTGCATTCCAATATATAGACCATATGTTCTTTCATGAGACGAATGCTGACAACTCCTTGGTATATTGCCCATCTTCACCGTAAACCAAAAGTGGTGGAAGCACTTTAAGGCCTGACTTACCATCTTTAATCCCTTCGACTAAAATGATGTTAGCATCGCGTCCCTTTTTCGGATAAACGTAGCAAAGACGTTTTGGCTCTAAACGATATTTACGCATGGCGAAAAGCAAATCCACTAATCGTTCTGGTCGGTGAACAAAGGCGGCCTTCCCTTTTTGTTTAAGCAGTTGACTCGATACTTGAACGACCTCATCTAATGTGATCTCAAGCTCATGCCGCGCCAAAGCCAAATGGGGATTCGGATTAATCCGCTCAGTCTGTGCTCGTGAGAAATAGGGTGGGTTGCATGTCACCACATCAAACCGACTAAAACCCAACTCACTCGGGCTATCCTTTGCATTCCCAAGCTTACAGGTCACCTGATGTTCAAGCTTATTAAGCTGCACGCTTCGAACGGCCATATCATGGAGTCTGGGCTGAAGCTCAATTTCAGTTATATGAGCTTTGCTCCGCTCCGTTAGCATAAGAGCGACGGCTCCGTTTCCCGAGCATAAATCAACCATTTCACCACCCTGTATGGGGACAGAGGCAAAATGGGCAAGAAGTACTGCATCAAGGGAAAAACTGAAAACCTCAGGGCTCTGTATAATTGTTAAGTCTGAATCAAAAAGCGTATCAATGCGTTCATTTTCTTGAAGTAGGACCATCTCGTTAACGCTCCTTTTATCATTCAAGCACACTTTATCTATTTTGTAAGAACAGAAAAAAGCCCTTCCCTTTTAGGAAGAGCCTTATTTTTTGTTTAGGAAAGACAGGCAGAAAAGACAATCCCCATCGACTCTCAGGCTCCCATAATGAACATTGCATATATGAAAACCTTCGTGATAAAGCCGGGCGAGGTTATCATAGCCTTCACCTACATCTAGAATAGGAGGGGTGCTTTCCTCTTCACCCTGACTCTTTTTTAAGTCCTTCTTTTTGGAATGAAATCGATCTAATCGGTTTCTAAGGTGACGATTTTCAGTCACGAGCTGTTGGTTTTCTTCTAAAACGGTAGCCAGCTCCTCTTTTAGATCCCCAAGCTCTCGGTACAATTCACCGATTCGCTCTTCCAATCGACTCACTTGTGAAAAAATATCCTTCTTGTCCACAATGACCACCTCTTATTTAGTGGCTCCGAGCCTGAACAGCACCTTCCTTGATCAATTCGTCGATAGTATATTCTACAACACGCTCCTGTTCAGCAAGCTCCACTTGAACAAGGCGTTCTAAGATGTTTAGTCCGACTACACGACCCTTACCATACTGAACAGTAATGGACTCACCAATATCAGGGAGCTCCTTCTTTGCCAATTCATAATGATCGTTCTCGTATTTCAAACAACACATTAACCGACCGCAGACTCCTGAAATTTTTGCAGGATTTAAAGAAAGATTTTGGTCTTTGGCCATTTTAATTGAGACGGGTTCAAAATCACCCAAAAAGGTTGAACAGCAGAGCATTCGTCCACAAGGACCAATTCCGCCCAACATTTTGGCCTCATCACGAACTCCAATCTGTCTCAATTCAATCCTTGTTCTGAAGATAGCCGCTAAATCTTTGACGAGATTCCGGAAGTCGACGCGTCCATCAGCAGTAAAATAGAAGATAATTTTATTTCGATCAAATGTGTACTCAACATCCACAAGCTTCATATCCAACTCGTGTTCATTGACCTTTTCTATGCAAATCTCTAATGCTTCCCTCGCCTCTTGACGATTGGTTTCGACCTGTATACGGTCCTCAGCCGTTGCCAACCGGAGGACTTTCTTCAAAGGCAAGACAACATCTGATTCTTCTACCATTTTACAGCCGATAACCGCTTTTCCATATTCGACGCCTCTCGTTGTTTCAACGATGACGTAGGAATCGGTTTCGATTTCCAGATCTCCTGGATCAAAATAATATATTTTACCCGCTTTCTTAAAACGGACACCTACTACTTGATACATGGGGCCTACAACCCTCCCTGAAGTCTATACAGAAGCTGCTCCAGAACACTTGTAAATTGAACATTCGAGCCCAAGCGTTTCGTGGCAGACATTACAAAAGTCATTTGCTCTGCTAGATTAGTAAGAGAACTCCTTAACGCTTGATCTTTTATGATTTCCTCTTGGTCTTTAAATACAATCTGTTCATCATGGCCTAAGTGCGCATTCATACAATCTCTTAGCCACAAAAGAATGAGACCTAAAGCCAATGGGGCCTGATCCTGCTCCTGAAAAAGGGGAATGACCTGATCATAAAGATAAATGAACGCCTGATCGGGGCGTGAGTGAGCCTCTTTCATTAAGTTTATCACGATCGAACAGGCTTTCGCAAACCAATCTTGCTGGCAAAGCAATTCTGCTTCATCAATATTCTGTGTTATGACACTTGATACTCTGGAAATGGTGAATCCATACCCCTTTTCTCGAAGTTGGTCTTCAAGATCCTTTGACAATAAAGGTGAGAAGGTTAACGTTTGGCAGCGTGACACAATGGTATCCAACAGTTGATGCTGGCTTTCGGTGATTAAGACAGCTATCGTCTCATTTTGCGGCTCTTCAATAAACTTTAATAAACTATTAGCAGCTTGGGTTGTCATGGATTCAGCACTTTCGATTATAAAGAATTTTTTAGAGGATTCCATGCCTTTATATGAAAATTCTTTTATGAGGCCAGTCACCTGTTCCTTTTTTATTGATTTTCCGTCTGGTTGGACAAGGACAAGGTCAGGGTGATTTCCTGAATCCACCCGCCTGCAATCTGGACAGATGTCACACGGGTTTTCCCCCTCTCGATGCGGGCAAAAAAAGCTTTTGGCGAGTAATCGGGCAGCCTGAAGCTTGCCTGTCCCTTTTTGTCCTATAAAAAGATAAGCATGCGATAGGGTCTCATTTCGAAGCCCTTTTATTAAAATACGTCCTACCGTTGCTTGGCGTTGCATTAATGAATGCCAGTCCATGATCGCTTCACTTTCCTTTATAAAATCTCTCCTGAGCCATTTCCAGAGGAATTTACAATGCCCGCTTTCCTTAAGGTGAGTTGACAACGAAGCCTCCTTTATTGGTGGAAATCAGTCCCTTCCTCCAATAAAAGAGGCTTCAGAAGGCTTTCTATCCATTTATAAAACAAGCCTCTTACCTAAAATTGTTTAAAATCTTCGACAGCTAATACGAAAACAGTAGCGCCTCCCACTTCGACTTCAACTGGATGGGGAACATAAGCATCAGCGTTCCCGCCCAGTGGGGAGATTGGAGCCACCATTTGCTCCCGGCTTTCACAATTTTCCCTGATTACATTCAGCAACTGATTCACTCTAGGGGTTTCTGTCCCAATAAGAAAGGTTGTGTTACCAGAGCGTAAAAATCCACCTGTACTTGCTAATTTTGTCGCCTTAAAGTTAGCCTTTACTAGTGCACTGGACAACCGATTACTATCCTTGTCTTGAACCACCGCCATAATCAGTTTCAACTTTTGATCGCCCCTTTTAATAGATTTTATTTCAAAAATTGATTTTGTCTTAATAACGCCTCAAGATCTTCCTTTATGACCTCAAAAAGCTCCTCTTGCTGCCTATTTCCATCAATGAGAACCATGCGCTCTTCATTTTCCTTATATATTCTATAAAACCCTTCACGAACCCTTTCATGGTAGCTGATTTGTTTCTGTTCAATTCGATCGAGCTCGGCACCACCAGGACTTACTCTTGCTTGAAGGCGCTGCTTTCCAACTTCGGGTGAAAGATCGATGAGATACGTCCGAGTCGGCTTGAGTCCGCCAGTAGCAAATTGATTGATTTTTTCTATTTCCTCAACAGGCATTTCTAATCCGTAGCCTTGATAAGCGATTGAAGCATCTACAAACCGATCGCAGAGCACCACCCATCCTTTGGCAAGCGCTGGTTTTATCTTTTCTTCCACATGCTGGGCACGAGAAGCGGCATAGAGTAAAATCTCTGTCGGAGAGGCCATTTCCTTGTGGTTGGGGTCTAATAACAATGCCCGTATTGCGTCACTAATTGGCGTTCCACCCGGCTCTCGCGTCACCACATGCGGGACAGCTAGTTCTTTGAGCCAATCAGCCAACTTTTTAACTTGTGTTGTTTTTCCTGCTCCATCTGGACCTTCTAGTGTAATAAATATACCCGCCACAAAAAATTCCCCTTTATCTATAAGCACTTATTTAAACTTACTTTTTTTGAAAAAAAACAACAAACCTCAAAATGTCATATATATTAAAATATTCATTTAGCTTATCTTTTGTTAATTTTGATCCACAGGTCCCCCTCTTTTTCAATTAAACCATGGATCACCACTTGATTCTGCTTCCATCCATAAATAGCTTGGATGGCTTCTTCAGTAATTTCCTCACCCTCTATCAGTACGGGGACACCTGGGGGGTAAGGGACAACATTCTCTGCCGTTCGTTTCCCATTAGCTGTTGTTAACCGTATGAGTTCCGTCTCCTCAGAAGCCATCCTAGTAAATGGAATGGCCTGTAACCTGAGAGGTAATGGGACAGTTGGTCTTTCAGGCTTCGAGGGTCGAATCTCCCATTCCATTTGAGACAAGCCATCTATAATATCATCAAATGGTGGATGCAGATCCCATCCTAATACAAGCAACAGATTAAATGAATCTGCCATCTCAGGGTATAACCCAACGGATTCAAACCGCCTTTTTAATTCATAACCTGTATAACCCTCTCTCTGGATCGCAAGCTTCAAAGGATCAGCCTGTCCTAATGGGGTTGGGTCAACTCTAAATCCCATTAAAGTCAACTGCTTCTTAAACCATTTAATGGACCCAAGGATTTGGGACACCCCGCTAGGTTCAAGCGTTGCCAGGAAAGAACGACCGATATCGAGAGAGGCCATAATGGGATAAGATGGACTTGATGTTTGCAGCATCTTTATTGTATTTAAAACCCTATCCTTCGAGACCCAATCAGAGTTCAGATGAAGATACGCCCCCATTGTCATCGAGGGGAGCAATTTGTGGGCCGAGTGGACAACCATATCGGCTCCGTATTCCAAACAACTGGATGGAAAGGGAAATCCCCATTTAAAATGAGGGCCATGCGCCTCATCTACCATCACACCTAAGCCCGCTTGTTTAGCTAAAAGAATCACTTTTTCTACCGGTAAAGTCTGCCCATAATAATTGGGATACGTTAGAACAAGCCCCTTTGCCTCAGGAAACTGTTGCAAAGCTTGCACAAGCGTCTCTTCCGTAAGGCCCACTCCCATTTTTGTAAAAGGGTCTCTAACGGGCTCCAGGAATACAGCCTTCACATTCGCCAATTTTAAAGCATTAAAAATAGACTGATGAGCGTTTCGCTGAACAAGGAGTGTATCTCCAGGGTGACAGCTAGAAAGAATCATCGTTAAATTACCGACTGTCGACCCATTCACTAAAAGAAAACTATGTTTCGTTTGATAATAATCACTTAATAAAAGTTCAGCCTCAAGCAGCGCACCGGCTGGAGCATATAAATCATCGAGTCCTTCTAACTCTGTCGCATCAATTCTTAAAATATCTTTGAAGTAAGCCTTTTTATGGTCGGGCCAGACTTTCCCCGATTTATGGCCAGGAACATGAAACGAATAAATTTCTCTCTGCTCATAAACCTGAAGGGCCTCCATAATTGGTGTCCGATTATGATCCATAATTGTCTTGTCCTTTTCTTATTATCTTATCAAAAGATACACCTTCCCACCACTTTTGCGAAATAGCATGGCCTAAAATAAGCGAATAGAAAGTTACCATTAACTCAGCCAACAAAAAAAAGAGCCCCTCTGCTTAAGAGTTGCTCTCCGTTAATGTTGAATGGACGGTTACCGATAATTTTTTTAACTGCTTCACTAGAAGTTCATAAGTTGCATCATCAACATCGGTTTCTACTATTTTCTTTTGACAAGAATGACAAATTAATTGATTACAAATATAAATGCCAGAATCCTTCTTCTCGTCACAGATTATACAAGTATCATTTACAGGGACATGATCCAAATTAATTGCTTCCACTTTAGGAACACCTCCAACTTATAATTAATAATAGGTTCCCCTAATCTATTAGATTCTATACACTATCAGAGAATTTTCCTATGAAAATGCTAAGGCGAATCCTTTCAACATAGTATGCACCTAAGCCCACATTAGGAAATTGTCCATCCCAGTTCTCCTTCTGCTGCCTTACAAAAACAATAAGCAGCAGACAGCACTGACTAGAGGACTCCGTTAGAACATGCGGGGACCGGTTATTTGAGTGTAACGGACACAATTACCGTGTAAGACCTTGACGGGTACCTGTTGCCTCGAGTGTAACGGACACTCAGTCCGTTACAGACACATTTTGCCTCTTACATGGGTTGATTTGCCCCTCTAATGGACTCAGTGTCCGTTAGAAACACAGCACTACCACCACCCTATAAACACAAAAAGGAGAACTGCTTAATCGCAATTCTCCTTTTTTCAGTTTCCCGGCGGCGTTCTACTCTTGGCAATCTATTCGCTTGGAATACTTCGTGGGTCCCCTTCTTCGATTGACACCTTGTTGATTTGCGCATGACCTCATTCTTTTAAACCAAGGTTAAGCGCAGGGGCCCGGCCACTATCAATAATTAATGATCCAATGTAAAAAAGGAATCGTCATTTAAACGATTCCTTTATCGATTGCCCGGCGGCGTTCTACTCTTGCAGGGGGAAGCCCCCAACTACCATCGACGCTGAAGAGCTTAACGGCCGTGTTCGGGATGGGAACGGGTGTGACCTCTTCGCCATAACCACCGGACAAAGTATTCAATTGAAGGATCGTACCTTCAAAACTAGATAGGAAGTCAAACAAACACTAATTTAAGGTTAAGCCCTCGATCGATTAGTATCCGTCAGCTCCATGCGTTGCCGCACTTCCACCTCGGACCTATCTACCTCATCATCTCTAAGGGATCTTACTGACTTAAAGTCATGGGAAATCTCATCTTGAGGGGGGCTTCATGCTTAGATGCTTTCAGCACTTATCCCGTCCACACATAGCTACCCAGCGGTGCTCCTGGCGGAACAACTGGGACACCAGCGGTGTGTCCATCCCGGTCCTCTCGTACTAAGGACAGCTCCTCTCAAATTTCCAACGCCCGCGACGGATAGGGACCGAACTGTCTCACGACGTTCTGAACCCAGCTCGCGTACCGCTTTAATGGGCGAACAGCCCAACCCTTGGGACCCACTTCAGCCCCAGGATGCGATGAGCCGACATCGAGGTGCCAAACCTCCCCGTCGATGTGGACTCTTGGGGGAGATAAGCCTGTTATCCCCAGGGTAGCTTTTATCCGTTGAGCGATGGCCCTTCCATGCGGCGCCACCGGATCACTAAGCCCGACTTTCGTCCCTGCTCGACTTGTAAGTCTCGCAGTCAAGCTCCCTTGTGCCTTTACACTCTGCGAATGATTTCCAACCATTCTGAGGGAACCTTTGGGCGCCTCCGTTACTCTTTAGGAGGCGACCGCCCCAGTCAAACTGCCCACCTGACACTGTCTCCGAACCGGATTACGGTCCCGGGTTAGAATGTCCATACCGAAAGGGTAGTATTCCACCGACGCCTCCACCGAACCTGGCGGTCCGGCTTCAAAGGCTCCTACCTATCCTATACAATCGATACAGACATCCAATATCAAGCTGCAGTAAAGCTCCATGGGGTCTTTCCGTCCTGTCGCGGGTAACCTGCATCTTCACAGGTACTATAATTTCACCGGGTCTCTCGTTGAGACAGTATCCAAGTCGTTGCACCTTTCGTGCGGGTCGGAACTTACCCGACAAGGAATTTCGCTACCTTAGGACCGTTATAGTTACGGCCGCCGTTTACTGGGGCTTCAATTCAGAGCTTCTCCTAAAAGGATAACCCCTCCTCTTAACCTTCCAGCACCGGGCAGGTGTCAGCCCCTATACATCACCTTTCGGTTTAGCAGAGACCTGTGTTTTTGCTAAACAGTCGCTTGGATCTTTTCACTGCGGCTCAGCAGGGCTATTCACCCCGCCAAGCACCCCTTCTCCCGAAGTTACGGGGTCATTTTGCCGAGTTCCTTAACGAGAGTTCTCCCGAGCGTCTTAGGATTCTCTCCTCGCCTACCTGTGTCGGTTTGGGGTACGGGCACCTTGAGACTCGCTAGAGGCTTTTCTTGGCAGTGTAAGCACGGGCACTTCGGTACTAAAATTCCCTCCCCATCACAGCTCAGCCTTACGAAGGCGGGATTTGCCTCACCTTCAGCCTTACTGCTTGGACGCGCATATCCATCAGCGCGCTTGCCTTGCCTTCCTGCGTCCCCCCATTGCTCAAACGTCTCCTGGTGGTACAGGAATATCAACCTGTTGTCCATCGCCTACGCCTTCCGGCCTCGGCTTAGGTCCCGACTAACCCTGAGCGGACGAACCTTCCTCAGGAACCCTTAGGCTTTCGACGGAGGGGATTCTCACCCCTCTTTTCGTTACTCATACCGGCATTCTCACTTCTAAGCGCTCCAGCAAACCTTCCAGTTTACCTTCTCTGCCCTTAGAACGCTCCCCTACCATCCCATTGGGATCCATAGCTTCGGTGATACGTTTAGCCCCGTTACATTTTCGGCGCAGCGCCACTCGACCAGTGAGCTATTACGCACTCTTTAAATGGTGGCTGCTTCTAAGCCAACATCCTGGTTGTCTGGGCAACGCCACATCCTTTGCCACTTAACGTATACTTGGGGACCTTAGCTGATGGTCTGGGCTGTTTCCCTCTCGACGACGGATCTTATCACTCGCCGTCTGACTCCCGAGGATGAGTCCTTGGCATTCGGAGTTTGACTGAACTCGGTAACCCTGTGGGGGCCCCTCACTCAATCAGTGCTCTACCTCCAAGTCTCTTCCCTCGAGGCTAGCCCTAAAGCTATTTCGGGGAGAACCAGCTATCTCCGAGTTCGATTGGCATTTCACCCCTACCCACACCTCATCCCCGCACTTTTCAACGTGCGTGGGTTCGGGCCTCCATTCAGTGTTACCTGAACTTCACCCTGGACATGGGTAGATCACACGGTTTCGGGTCTACAACCTTAAACTATCGCCCTATTCAGACTCGCTTTCGCTCTGGCTCCGTCTCTTCAACTTAACCTTGCTTAAGATCGTAACTCGCCGGTCCATTCTACAAAAGGTACGCCGTCATCCATAAAAGGACTTCGACTACTTGTAAGCACACGGTTTCAGGATCTCTTTCACTCCCCTTCCGGGGTGCTTTTCACCTTTCCCTCACGGTACTGGTTCACTATCGGTCACTAGGGAGTATTTAGCCTTGGGAGATGGTCCTCCCGGATTCCGACGGGGTTTCACGTGTCCCGCCGTACTCAGGATCCACTCAGGTTGGGGGTCTGTTTCGACTACAGGGCTGTTACCTTCTCTGGCCGGCCTTTCCAAACCGGTTCGTCTACAGCTCCCCTTCCGGGATGAGTGTCCTACAACCCCAAGAGGCAAGCCTCTTGGTTTGGGCTGTTCCCGTTTCGCTCGCCACTACTAAGGGAATCGCATTTGCTTTCTCTTCCTCTGGGTACTTAGATGTTTCAGTTCCCCAGGTCTGCCTTCCATACCCTATGTATTCAGGTAAGGATACTGCCCGTTCAGGGCAGTGGGTTTCCCCATTCGGAAATCTCCGGATCAAAGCCTACTTACAGCTCCCCGAAGCATATCGGTGTTCGTTCCGTCCTTCATCGGCTCCTAGTGCCAAGGCATCCACCGTGCGCTCTTATTCGCTTAACCTTGTTACAATTAATGTCTTGTTTGCACTTCATTATCCAGTTTTCAAGGGACGATTTCGAGTGTTCACACACTCAAAACCAAACAAATAACCAAAAGCACCTAACGCTAAGAATCGTTTCCTTAGAAAGGAGGTGATCCAGCCGCACCTTCCGATACGGCTACCTTGTTACGACTTCACCCCAATCATCTGTCCCACCTTCGGCGGCTGGTTCCTTACGGTTACCTCACCGACTTCGGGTGTTACAAACTCTCGTGGTGTGACGGGCGGTGTGTACAAGGCCCGGGAACGTATTCACCGCGGCATGCTGATCCGCGATTACTAGCAATTCCGGCTTCATGCAGGCGAGTTGCAGCCTGCAATCCGAACTGAGAGTGGCTTTATGGGATTCGCTCGACCTCGCGGTTTCGCTGCCCTTTGTACCACCCATTGTAGCACGTGTGTAGCCCAGGTCATAAGGGGCATGATGATTTGACGTCATCCCCACCTTCCTCCGGTTTGTCACCGGCAGTCACCTTAGAGTGCCCAACTGAATGCTGGCAACTAAGATCAAGGGTTGCGCTCGTTGCGGGACTTAACCCAACATCTCACGACACGAGCTGACGACAACCATGCACCACCTGTCACTCTGCCCCCCGAAGGGGAAAGCCCTATCTCTAGGGTGGTCAGAGGATGTCAAGACCTGGTAAGGTTCTTCGCGTTGCTTCGAATTAAACCACATGCTCCACTGCTTGTGCGGGCCCCCGTCAATTCCTTTGAGTTTCAGCCTTGCGGCCGTACTCCCCAGGCGGAGTGCTTAATGTGTTAACGTCAGCACTGAAGGGTGGCCCCTCCAACACCTAGCACTCATCGTTTACGGCGTGGACTACCAGGGTATCTAATCCTGTTTGCTCCCCACGCTTTCGCGCCTCAGCGTCAGTTACAGACCAGAGAGCCGCTTTCGCCACTGGTGTTCCTCCACATATCTACGCATTTCACCGCTACACGTGGAATTCCACTCTCCTCTTCTGCACTCAAGCTCCCCAGTTTCCAATGACCCTCCACGGTTGAGCCGTGGGCTTTCACATCAGACTTAAGAAGCCGCCTGCGCGCGCTTTACGCCCAATAATTCCGGACAACGCTTGCCCCCTACGTATTACCGCGGCTGCTGGCACGTAGTTAGCCGGGGCTTTCTGGTCAGATACCGTCAAGGCGATAGCATTTCCTCTATCACTTGTTCTTCTCTGACAACAGAGCTTTACGATCCGAAGACCTTCATCGCTCACGCGGCGTTGCTCGGTCAGACTTTCGTCCATTGCCGAAGATTCCCTACTGCTGCCTCCCGTAGGAGTCTGGGCCGTGTCTCAGTCCCAGTGTGGCCGATCACCCTCTCAGGTCGGCTACGCATCGTCGCCTTGGTAGGCTATTACCCCACCAACTAGCTAATGCGCCGCGGGCCCATCTGTAAGTGATGGCAGGACCATCTTTTACATTGACACCATGCAGTGTCAATGATTATCCGGTATTAGCTCCGGTTTCCCGAAGTTATCCCAGTCTTACAGGCAGGTTGCCCACGTGTTACTCACCCGTCCGCCGCTCGATCCACAACCATCACCCCGAAGGGATCTGGAAGTTTCACGCGCTCGACTTGCATGTATTAGGCACGCCGCCAGCGTTCGTCCTGAGCCAGGATCAAACTCTCAAAATAGTGCAGTCAAAGCACTGCTGGCTTTTGCCGAGAACAGATCTCTTCTAAATAAAAAGAGGTCTGTTCTCCTTAAAAAATATGTTCGTTTGATTCCTAGCGTTAAACTCAAAGTATGACTTTGACTGGCGCTTTTGGTTTTTGTTTAGTTTTCAATGTACGAAACAACCTATTAATCTTTCACTACTAATCGCCGTCTCTTGAAGACGACTTTAATATCTTACCACGCCAGCAAGTTGATGTCAACAAGTTTTTTTCACTGTTAAAATCACTCGTCAGAGGCGACGCTTATAAATATACTATAAGCAGCATTTTAAGTCAACGGTTTTATTTATTCCAAAATAATCCATTTCAAAAAAAGGAACAACCTCGTACATAAAGCTCTTCCATTCATCCATGAACAAGTCTCATTCAAACCATGAATAGTTTGATGACAACCAATGCAGCAAGGCCTGGTAATCCAAGGATACCGGTAATTACCGTTGTAATAGCGTTAATAGGAATATGCAACCCGATGCTTGTCCCCAAAATATTTAAAAAGAATAAAAGCAGACCGCCGATTAGAAGCTTCACAACTAAACTACCAATGAACCGAAACGGCTTTAGCGCTGTTCCAAACAAAAGAAATAAAACAATGATCCCTACGGCTATTGAGATCAGAACGATTGGCTGTTGCAAATGAAAAGCCCCCCCTTATAAGATATAAGCGCCTTTCTTTTAACTCTCATTTCAGAGAACAGGATGAATGATTTAAGAAACCATTCAATCCCTAAATAAAGAAAAGGGCCTATATTTATATATGGAGGGCTTGGACAAGTTAGAACTTATAAGTCATATTTTTATACCGGGCTTCTTTTAATAAAAAAAAGTATTTGGCTTCAGCAATCTTTAATTGATAGATAACTTCAGGTGAAGGTTCGATGCTCATTTCCACAATTCGTTTCTGTTTCAGCCATTCATTTTTCATTCTTTCTAACAACTCGGTAAAAGAGCCATTCATCTCTCTTCTCAAGCGACCTTTTCTCCCAAACATACCTTCGAAACTCTCCCCCCGTTATATTTCTCTTCTACCTTCAAGGGCTTTGGATAAAGTGACTTCATCCGCATATTCCAAGTCTCCGCCAACTGGTAAGCCGTGAGCGATACGGGAGGTTTTGACGCCAATTGGCTTGATCAATCTTGATAAATACATAGCGGTTGCTTCGCCTTCAATAGTTGGGTTTGTGGCCAGAATAATTTCTTTTACTTCCTCATCTTCTAAACGTCGAATGAGCTCGGTCACTTTAATATCTTCAGGACCTATACCGTCAACGGGAGAAATCGCTCCATGAAGCACATGGTATAAACCGCGATAGTCTCTCATTTTCTCCATCGCCACAACATCCTTTGGCTCTTGTACAACACATATAAGTGAGCGATCTCGAGAGGAATCATCACATATATAACAAGGATCATGGTCACTAATGTTTTGGCATATCGAACAGTGAATAAGCTTTCTCTTAGCATTGACAAGCGCCCGTGCAAATTCCATTACGTCGTCTTCTCTCATATTAATGACAAAAAAAGCCAGACGAACCGCTGTTTTCGGCCCGATACCTGGCAGTTTCATAAAACTGTCAATTAGTTTTGCTATCGGTTCTGGATACTGCACGTATGTTGTTCCCCCTAAAAATTAGAAACCAGGGATGTTGAGTCCTTTAGTAAATTGACCCATGCGACTGTTGGCAAGCTCATCCGCTTTTTTCAATGCTTCATTCACTGCTGCTAACACTAGATCTTGAAGCATTTCAACATCATCTGGATCAACGGCTTCTTCTTTAATTTGCACTTCTAACACATCTTTATGCCCGTTACATTTTACCGTAACAACACCACCACCAGCGGTTCCTTCAACCACTTCATCCTTTAATTTTTCTTGAGCTTCCATCATTTGCTTTTGCATTTTCTGCATTTGCTTCATCATGTTATTCATATTTCCACGCATTTTTAAAAGCGCCTCCTTTTAATCTCTAATTTCTAATAGATCAGGGCCAACTAATTTTTCGGCCTCTGTGATTAGCGGGTCTTTTTCTTCTGCTGCGGGGTGGTCATCATCCGAACTTCCTCCACCATCCATGTGCTGAATAAAATCTCTTCTTAACGCTTCCCACTCGGAATGCGGAATCGGATAAAGGTGTTTAGACCTTCCTGTGACCTCTTTTTGAATTTGCTCGACCATATTTAAAACATTGTTTTTATTTTCTAATACCATTTGGCAATGAAAATCGTATTTGAATGAAAGCAGGAAGGCCGACTCAGAGCTTGCTACCGGCTTACTTTCAAGAAGCCAAGCATGTGCTGCAACGTGAGTACTCCTCACCTTTTCCATAATATCAGCCCATGAGCCGCGCAAGGAATTAAGTTCTTGTTTGGAGGCTTGTTTTAAGACATGACGCATTTCATTAAGCGGCAAGGATAATCCTTTTCCTCCAGTCGCTCTCTTTTGGGCTGGCCTTGATCGCTTTTGTTCAGTCGATGTGCTGCTGTTGGACGTAGCGGACTGAGTTCTTTCTAGAGAGGCAAGCTTTGTTTCAAGACTCTCAATTCGATTTAAAAGGCCACTAATCTCTTGCTCATTGGCGGCAGGAATCGCTGGCTTACGTTCGACTAATTGATTCCCATGGCACAGCTTTACCATCGTTACTTCTAGTAAAATCCTTGGTTGACTAGACCAGCGCATCGCTTGCTGGGCTTCATTTAAGCTTTGTATGGCTGAATAAATGGCCTCAATTTCAAGGGTATCAGCTGTTTCAGTGAATCTTTCGTCTACCTGGACCCATTCAAGCTGATTTCCTAGTTCTTTTGAAGTCTTATACAATAAGATATCTCGATAATAATGCATGAGATCCTCGGTGAACTTTTCGGGGTCTTTGCCTCGATCTATCAAATCATTTACCGCTCTGACTGCTTCAGAAGCGTTTTGTTCGGTTACTTCATGGACCACTTTAGAGATTAGGTTCTGCGAGACTAAGCCCGTAACCTCTAGGACATCATTTACTGTAACCTCACCTGCTGCAAAAGCCACCACTTGGTCCAAAATGCTAAGTGCATCACGCATTCCACCATCACTGGCTTTGGCAATAAGAGTCAGTGATTCAACAGAAGCATTGATTCCCTGCTCATTTGCAATATACACCATTCGGTCCACAATTGATTTTAAAGGAATTCGTTTAAAATCAAACCTCTGACATCTTGAAATGATCGTCAA
Source organism: Pullulanibacillus sp. KACC 23026 (assembly GCF_029094525.1). Classification (NCBI taxonomy): domain Bacteria; kingdom Bacillati; phylum Bacillota; class Bacilli; order Caryophanales; family Sporolactobacillaceae; genus Pullulanibacillus; species Pullulanibacillus sp. KACC 23026. The sequence goes on from NZ_CP119107.1 coordinate 4,771,736, forward strand.
GGGGATTTTGTGAGGTTCTGTTGTTGCCAAAATAAAAATGACATGTTCAGGCGGTTCTTCTAATGTTTTAAGTAAAGCATTAAAGGCCCCTTGTGATAGCATATGGACTTCATCGATTATATAAACTTTATAGCGTGCTGAGCTTGGCGCATATTTTACATTTTCTCGAATTTCTCGAATTTCATCGACACCATTGTTAGAGGCCGCATCAATTTCGATAACATCCGGAAGCCGACCTTCTGAAATCGCGATGCAAGATGGGCATTCATTACAAGGCTCTGAGGTTGGGGCATGTTCACAGTTAATCGCCTTGGCAACAATTTTGGCCGCACTTGTCTTCCCAGTCCCACGAGGACCATTAAATAAGTAAGCATGTGAAAATTGTTCTTTGGCCAATGCGTTTTGCAAGGTTTGAGTGATATGCTCTTGACCGGCCATATCTTCAAACCGCTGCGGACGCCACACTCTATATAGGGCTTGATAGACCATCTTTTTCACCTAATTCCGCGAAGATTCCTTTTCATTATACCTTTAAAAATCAGCGAATACAAAAGGAAAACTCCCTTTTTTATAACCGATTTTTTATGCCTGGTTATTTTATAAATAAGGATTGAAAGCTTCATCCCAGCACGGTCTCTAACTGAATGTCACAAACAAACCGTTTTTAATTTTGTCCTAGAAAAAAATTAAAAACCGCAGCATTTATTCAACTAAACGCTGCGGTTCACTTCATGTATTTTTTAATATGCCGTGCACCTTTTGTCGATTTTATATCCATGAGCGCTTCTCAAGCAGTTAGCTCGATCCAGGCAGCCCTGCGGCACACGGAAGGTCTCACTTACTGCTGCTTCCTTCCGGACCTGACAGGGTTCATGAGTTTCCGTTGCGCAGGACCCAGATGTCAACACCACTTACTTGAGGCGGACCCCACAGATATAAAACCTCGAAAAGGAATTCAGCCTCGCTACAGCGGATTGCGAGTACAGGGCACCGCTACCTCCCCGCCTAGCACGGCAATGTTGATAACAAAGTTAGTTGTGTCACAAAAATTAAATGGCGGAGGCGAGAGGATTTGAACCCCCGCGACGCCGATTGACGCCCTAGCTGATTTCGAGTCAGCCCCCTTCAGCCTCTTGGGTACGCCTCCGAATTGCGACGTAACCAACTATAACACATTTTATAAAACCTTGCAATGATTCCAGAGTGCTGAACATCTTATTACTCATTATATCTCTAACCATTGTATGTTTATTCTTTTTGATTTAAATGAGCTTGTTTTGCTTTTTTTCGGTTTTCTCTAATCATTTTAAAAAAATCACTTAAAATAGCCCCGCATGCCTCTTCTTTAACCCCTCGAATGACTTCTGTTTCATGATTAAAACGTCCGTCCTGTAAAAGGTTCATAAGCGTTCCGGCACAGCCCGCTTTTGGGTCCTGTGCCCCGTAAATGACCTTTGAAAGACGAGCTTGCAGAATCGCCCCTGCGCACATTGGACAAGGCTCGAGGGTAACGTATAGATTACAATCGGTTAGTCGCCAGGACCCCAATCGTTCACTTGCCTTTTTGATTGCCAAACACTCAGCATGTGCCAGTGGATCCTGATTGGTCTCTCTTAGATTATAAGCTGAAGCCACATACTTTCCATCTTTTACAATAACAGCCCCGATTGGCACTTCCCCTAACGCTTTTGCTTTTTCCGCTTCCTCAAGGGCTAGAGTCATCCACTTTTCATGTTGACAACTATTCATTCCGTCCATAACCAACCTCTTAAGTTTTATATTAAGTGCACCTTTCATCTATTATATCAATTTTCAATAGGCGCAAGCTAGAAAGCTCTAAACAGGCTTTGATATTGCCCCCCTAAAAGTAAGAAGTTCCGTTTCGGTGGAGAAACCAGCCAAATCGTATGCTAAATGGCAGACAAGCCAAGGTTTTTTAATCCTCAATTAGTCAGTAAAACGCCACCAAAAAAATTCCTGACCATTGTTGGTGTCAACGCGCTAATGATTAGGTTGTTAATTTTTTTACTAAAGCAGGTAATGGCGTACCAGAAATAAACGGAGGAATTCCGGTTAAACAACAGAATCGAGCTCAGATGCGGGAATATAAGAGGAGGTTTTCCGGTTAAGCAAGGCAAAAGGGCTCCGATCCACGCTTTCTGGAGTCAATAGCCGGAATTTATCCGTCTATTTAAGCTGTTTTCAGTGCGAATTCCTAAATAAGAGAAATTTTTCCGCTTATTTACGGTAAGTTTAAAGAAAAAAGCTTGGGAAAAACCCCAAGCTTTAGTCTCCACGTTTTCGGAACTGCTTACCCTATAAAGTGCCTTATTAGATTATGCTGCCTTTTTCTTGTTCGAGGCCTTACTCTTATTCAAGAACATGAACGGATATAAAACGATCCCGATCCCAACGAAGAAAATTCCCCATAAAAAGGTTTTAATATCGGAAGTCCCTGCAATGACCACGTATATCGAATAAATAGCAGCTAATATGCCGATGATTAATTCTCTCCAGTTTATTCCTTTATTATCCAAGCGATCTTCAAATACCACTCGTATTTGGAAGAGGGCTGAAACAAGATAAGGCAAGAGATACGATAGTGTCGCTATTGTACAGACAAAGGAAAAAGCCTGATCAATTGAATTTAGAACAGTCGAAAATATAAGGACCTGTGTTGCAAGATTGGTTATAAGGAGCGATTTCGTCGGTGCTCCCTTTTTACTTTCCTGAGCAAAAACTTTCAAGAAAATACCTTGTTTAGCCGATTGATAGGGAACCTCTGCGCTTAATAAAATCCAGCCAATAGCCGATCCAAATAGGCTGATAACCGCAAGTCCTGCAAGCAAGTATCCGCCACCGCTGCCAATAGCAGAGGATAGGGCGTCAACAAGGGGCTTCTTAGAATTAACCAAGACAGATTGCTTAAGCGAACCCATCACCAACAAAGAAATGGCTATATAGATCGCCGTCGCAATTAATAGACCAAAGATGGTTGCTCTTTTTACATCTTTACCGCTTTTGGCACGGGAAGAAAAGACAACTGCTGATTCCACACCGACAAAAGCCCACAAGGTTGCCAAAGCCGCATGTTTAAGTTGTCCAAACAGGCTAATAGCAGGTCCGCTTCCATTGTCAACTGGTGCAACAAACGGAATAAGATGACTCATTTGAAAAGCGAACAAAGTCGCAATGATAAATAAGAAAAAGCCAATGACTTTTGTAGCAGTCGCAATTAAATTAACCTTTCCTGCTCCTTCAATCCCATTCAGAATAAGGAAGTGGACCCCCCATAGAAGAATGGAACAAACAATAAAGGTAAGAATATGCCCGACTTGAGTATGAATGCCTAAAATTGTTATCGGGGCCTCACTAACTAGGATTGGAAAGAATGTAGAAAGATAACCAGCAAAAGTTGTAATCATGGCGACATTTCCAGCAAAATTGGCAACCCAATACCCCCATGAAACGAAATATCCAGACAAATGGGAAGCACGCGATCCCTTTTTAAAGAGCCCCGCTGCAAAGACTTGCGGGCCTCCGGTCATATTTGGACGCCTGAGTGCTAAATTACCAAAAACGAAGGCAAGAAATAATACCCCAACCCCCGTGAAAACCCATGCGAGCAAAACGCCTCCTGGACTTGCGACAGAAGCAAGGTCCCTAGGCAACATGAAAATACCCGAACCTACCATATTACCAACAACAAGTGCGGTTAAAACCCAGACACTTAATTTGCCCTTTGATGACATAAATATGTTCCCCTTTCGGATGACTTAACACGATGTATTTGAACAAAGAACTTATTTGTTTTATCTCATTAGCGAGTTAAAGTATACAGGGGTTTTTCCTTATTTTCAATGGATTAGGTTAAAATCTTTTTTTTCTAAAAAGGGGCTGTTTTTTTACTTTTATTTCTTTGTGTCCCCTTTAAATCGCTTTCTTGACAAGCTTTTTTTAAAACTCTTTCTTAAAGGCGGTTGTCGTAAATAGTGTTTAACTCCCTTTCCACCGACAACCGTACTTAGCCTTCCTTCGTGTTTTAAATTAGATATAAAAAGGACGATCGACTCATCCGTTTTTTTAGGATTTGCCGATCGCCCTGAGGCTTTAATTAGGCTGTTTTTGTTTATTTCGATTCGTCTAGATCGTTTGCGATCTTCGTAATATTAAGGAGTTTGAAGAAGAGGCTAAGTACTATTCCCACTACTGTTGCGAGTCCCATACCGGATAAAGCCACTTGTCCAATGTTAATGGCAGCCCCGCTTAGTCCCACAACTAAGACAACACAGGTTAAGATCATGTTCTGTGATCTGGAATAATCTACCTTAGATTCCACGAGAATTCGAATCCCTGAAGCGGCAATGACCCCATAAAGCAATAGAGATATTCCGCCAATTACTGGCGATGGAATTGCTTGAATCAAAGCAGACAACTTGCCAACAAAGGAGAGAATCATCGCAATAATAGCAGCCCCGCCAATTACCCATGTTGAATAGACTCGAGTTATAGCCAACACGCCAATGTTTTCCCCATATGTGGTATTCGGCGTTGAACCAACTAGACCAGAAATAATCGTGGATAAACCATTTCCAAATACAGAGCGGCTAAGACCTGGATCCTTCTGCAAATCACGTCCGACGATTTTACTTGTCACGAGCAAGTGGCCAATATGCTCGGCAATAACAACAAGAGCAGCTGGAGCAATTATGGCAATGCTCTTCCAACTAAAATGAGGGGCATAAAACGTTGGAACCGAAAACCAAGCCGCTGACTCTACATGAGAGAAGTCCACAATCCCAGCAATCGCAGCAATCACATACCCTGCAACAATCCCAAAAAGAATCGGGATAATTTTCATAAAGCCTCTAAACATGACCCAGCCGACAACCGTAATAATAAGTGTTAATAAAGAAACGGTTACAGACGTTGCATCAGGACTCCAATGAGCACCGGCATTGGCAGGGGCAATTAAACCAGCATTTTGGGCTGCACTCGGCACAAGCTGTAAACCAATAACGGCAACAATAGCACCCATTGAGGCAGGAGGAAATACCACATCAATCCAGTTTGTTCCTGCAAACCGAATAATAATTGAGATAACGATAAAGATAATCCCACATACGATAAAACCGCCAAGAGCATCCGCGTAACCGCCGCTCTTGATAACAGCCGAAACGGGGGCAATAAAAGCAAAGCTTGATCCTAAGTAAGCTGGAATCTTCCCTTTTGTGATTAACAGGTATAACAGCGTTCCAAACCCGTTTAGCAAAAGAATGGTTGCCGGGTCAACCCCAAATAAAAGTGGTACAAGAACAGTAGACCCAAACATAGCAAATAAGTGCTGTAAACTTAATGGCAAACTCTGAGAAAATGGTGGCCGTTCATCGACCTGAATCACGCGCTGTGACATAGGCTGTTGTAAACCCTCCTAAATATTTTATTAAATCGATTCATTATACCTTGTTCAATTCTTTTTTCAAATTATTTTGTGACAAATTTCGCGAAAAATTTTAGAAAAAAAGGCCTCCTATTTAAGGCAGCCTTTTTAGTTACTATTAGTTTTTACCATTAATCCCGATTTGACACCCCTAAAAATTGGAGGATATAAAGGAAAAGGTTCACAAAATCTAAGTAAATAGCGATCACGATGAAAGGAATCTCGCTATCCGTAAAGCCGTAACGTGTAATTCGGCTGAAATCATAAAGGGTATAGCCAACGAAAACCAAAATCCCGAAACCTGACAGGATCAGTTGTGCCGTTCCGTTAGCTGGAATAAACATGTTTAAAATTTGAAGTCCAATAAGAGCTATAACTGAAACAAACAAAAAACCCCCGAGAAAGGAAAAATCTCGTTTCGTAACCGTTGTAAAGATGGCCATTGCCCCAAAGGAAATGGTTGTTATTGCAAAGGCTCTAAAAACGACATCGGCACCAAGCATACTTACATAATAGCTAATCGCTGGATATAAAGTTGCCCCAGAAATCAGCATAAATACATACATTAAAGGATAGCCGATTGCCTTTTGTTTTCTAGCAAAAACCATCATGGTAATCATAATAATTTCAACGATCGCTAACGGTAAAAAGAGGCCTCTTGGAATGCTTTGTCCAATAAATAACCCGGCCGTTGCCACTAACAATCCTGAAAATAAAGCAGCGTAAAACTTGGCGAAGGGACTCCCTTTGCGCGTTTGGATAACCGTATCCATTCCTAACACCCTTTCTATTCTTACTTGTCTATCATTAATCTTCACTTTTACCATTTTTCCATTGGTTTAACCGTTAATATGTACTACGAATTAAAACGCAGAGAGGTTTCATTATCTAGATATGTAAAAAGAGGGGGAAACATGCCCCCCTCTTTTTACCATCTTCCATTTTTACGCTTGTTGACGAGCGTAATAATGTCATGCTGCCTCATCTGTGTTTCCCCATTGACTTGGTGAGAAGCGTGTTTCGGACTAGAACGTGGTGATTGAAAGACATCTGAATATTGCGGCAGTCCATCTGCTCGTTGTCTACTGTTCAATGCGATATCCCCCTTAGAAATCTCCTTCTTCACGCTGGTTCGATTTTAGCATCCGCTCTGCAGGATGATCGTTTGTCGAGCCATCGGCACGTTTAGAAGCATATTCAGCTTTTGCTCTCGGCTGTATGGAGTTTTCGTTTTGAACGGAGTATCTCTTTTCACCGCGATCGACCAATCCCAAAACCACCCTTCTTTATGGGGTACTGTTAGTATGAACGTTGCTTGAAGGAAATATGCTTTACCGAAAATTTTATGGTTGTTAAACTATAGGTATGTAATTTTCAAAAATGGAGATGACCTTTATGACTGAAGAGATGAGAATGGAATGGATTCCTCAGTGGTTGACCAACCTTTTGTTGGAAGTCAATGATCAGCTAACAGAAGACCAGGCAAGAACTTGGGTGGAGGCGATCTGGGAGGATATCGATGCCACCCGTGCCAAAGGCGGTTTTAAATACAGAGGTAAAGAACAGACAGCCAAGCAAGTCGAACAATGGATTCGCTCTCACGGTAAACACATCCATCATCTTTCGGACGACCCAAAATCCTACATTTTAAACAAAAGAAAAGGCCCTGTCTCTCAATAAGAGACAGGTGCCTACATTAATGGGCCTCTCATTGATTTAAGCCCCTATTTATTTTAAAAGTCGTAAACCGTTTAGAATAACTAAGATCGTACTTCCTTCATGACCAACCACCCCGAAAGGCAAGTTAATGGCCTGGAAGAAGTTAGAGATGATCAGGAGGACGATTACAGCAATGGCAAAGAACACGTTTTGCTTCACAATGCGATTCATTTTTTTAGAAAGCTCTATAGACTGGCTGATTTTCCCTAAATCATTCTTCATGAGGACAACATCAGCTGTTTCAAGGGCAACATCTGTTCCAGCCCCCATCGCTATCCCGACGTCAGCCATGGCAAGTGCGGGTGCATCATTAATCCCATCCCCCACCATCGCTGTCAGTCCATATTTTTGTTGAAATTCTCTAATATGGTTGAGCTTTTCTTCTGGTAGGCATTCCGCAACAAACTCATCTACGCCGGCTTCTTCAGCAATCGCTTTTGCTGTTACGCTATTATCACCCGTTAACAGAATGGTCTTAATTCCAATGGACTTAAGAAACTGAATGGTTTTTTTCGTTTCTTCTCTTATCGTATCCTTCAAAGCAATAATGCCTAGAACTTCTCTATTGCAACTAATATAAACAACGGTTTTGCCTGCATTTTTGAAGACCATACTCTCTTTGTTCGCTTCCTCATCACCGGTTTGATTAGCGAAATCCTTCGTCCCCACACGCCATTCATCACCATCAAACCGTGCCAAAATGCCTGAGCCTGTTACATCCTCAATGGTTTCCACATCAAGCAGCGGCCGATCACTTTGGAGATTGTAATGACGAACAATAGCGGTCGCAAGCGGGTGATTCGAGAAATGCTCCATAGAAGCCACTTTTCTAAGGAGGTCAGCCTCGTTCACCCCTTCTTTAACATACACATCTGTGACAACGGGCGTCCCTTTGGTCAATGTTCCCGTCTTATCAAAAGCTATGGCTTTTAACTGACTAAGACGTTCCAAATGGACACCGCCTTTAAATAAAATTCCTTTTTTGGCACTGTTGGAAATGGCCGAAAGAGTGGCAGGCATAATAGACGCCACCAAGGCACATGGTGAGGCTACAACCAACAAGACCATAGCCCGATAAAGGGTTTCCGTCCAATTCCACCCAATAAGGTAATGGGGAATAACCATCATTAAAAGAACGATTAAGAGGACGAGTTTAACATACGTATCTTCAAAGCGTTCGATAAAAAGCTGTGAAGGTGATTTTTCACTTTGAGCAGTCTGAACAAGATCAATGATTTTCTGAAAAAGGGTTTCCGTGCTCTTTTTCGTTATCTCAACCACAATTGACCCGTTAATATTTATAGTCCCTGCAAATATGTTATCCTTCAAGCCTTTTCGTACTGGTAAGGATTCTCCTGTAATAGCCGCTTCATCAATGGTTGTTTCCCCTTTTATGATCTCACCATCTGCTGGAATCCGTTCACCCGGTTTGACAATAATTCGGTCCCCAATCTCAAGTTCACCGACTGAAACCACTTTTTCCATTCCATCTACCAAAAGCGTAGCCGTTTCAGGCTGGAGGTCAAACAAAGCCGAGATTTCTTTCTTACTTTTATTATTTGTATAGGTTTCAAGCGCCCCGCTTAGTGAGAAGATAAAAATCAAAATGCCGCCTTCCCACCAATAGCCAATCAGAGCTGACCCAATTGCTGCCAAAAACATCAAGAGCTCCACATTCAAAGATTTTTCTTTAAAGGTTTCCTCTATTCCCTCTTTTGCCTTGGCATAGCCTCCAATTATAAATGAAGCAATAAAAATAATAGTGGATAGCACGACTGATTGTGACTGTAAGAGCCACCCGACTAACAAAAGAACACCGCTGGCTAAAGAAGCTATAAGTTCCCCATGTTCTTGTAAGATGGATGCCCTTTTCACTTTTTTCTCTCTAGGGTCATGGTTTAATACGATTGAATGAGCCTTATCCATGGTTAGCCTCCTGTCACTAAATGAGAATGAATATCAAGTTAATTATAATTATTTTAATTAGGAATGACGCTAAACCCATTATATTACACATCTTGGCTAATGTGAATTGATTTGTTTATAATAATTATAATTTGTTATTAATAATGATTATCATTAATAATTAGGTGTAGTCATCTGATTGGATTAAATAAGAATAAGGATTAAATGATGTTGGATGGAATGATTAGAGGGGTTTGTCGCACTCTAATAGTGGAGGTGATGATATGGATCAACGTAAAGAAATCAAAGGGCCATCCCAACCATCTAAACAAGTTAAACAGGATGCGAGCATTGGCATTGATCAAGAGGAACAAGTCATGAATGGCAACTATGGTATGGCGGAAACAAAGGAAGAGGACGAAGCCCATTAATTTATTAAGAGACAGAACCCTTCAAATCATTTTGGATTGAAGGGTTTTATTGACTATTTTTCATATGACTTCTCAGGTCAGGATGGATGATTATAGAGTATTATCCATTCCTAATGACGTGAGTGGGAATCCTGAATCAGGCTATTAACAGAAGAAGAACTCGGCATAAACCGCGTTTTTCTTATTTAAACCTGCCGAAAAGCTATAAAAAAGCCCCTGGACCATAATCGGCCAAGAGACTTGTTTTAAGTAAAAGTTAAGATAGGCTGTCTAGTATAAGAATTTGAAATCTATGTCTAATGATTAAATGGCGGCCCCGAGAGGATTCGAACCTCCGACGCACGGTTTAGGAAACCGACGCTCTATCCCCTGAGCTACGGGGCCATACCTTTTTAGACGCTTTATCATTATACAAGAAATCTCCTCTTAATAAAAGGGTCTTTTAATTCTGCTTGCCTTTTATCTTTTAGGCTCTTTTCTAAAAGATTGTTGCTAGTTGATAAAAATAGGTGGAAATAGGCGAGACTCCTGCGGGAATAGCAATCCAGGTGAGACCCCGCAGGCGTATTTGGCCGAGGAGGCTCACGGATTGCCCGCGGAAAGCGAGCTTATTGGAGCCTAAAAAAACAACAAAGTTTACGGAAACAGACATCTTTTAACAACACTCATTACGACTTTATCTCATTAACATGCTGAATTAACCAATCCTTTGCATAATCCACAATTAGTCGTTGCTCCATCAATCGGCAAAAGGCATTTCCGACAAAACCTGTACTTATTGGATTTTCTTTTTCGAATTGACTGCCCAATTCTTCAAACGGATCAGAATCATAACGTGTTTCTTCATAGGTCACCCACTGGCGTTCACCGTTTATCAGAACTGCGGCACCCTTTTTATCTTTTTCTCGACCCGGAATAAAATGTTCCGCTAAATGAAGGGACGTATTACTATCATGCGTCACTCCAATTAATAGAACATACCCGTTTCTCTCATAAATTTTTTCTAATGGGGATCCGTGACCGAACGCTTCTTCAAGTGTTTGATCTGACAAAATCGCATCCGCTTCTTTTCCCCATGCAGCAAACGATAAGGCAGGATGCTTGCTTCGCTTCACTCCAGGGAAAGTGCGAAAGACTTCGACGATTTGTCCCATTCCCCTTGTTGGCGTATATTGAGGATCGTACGCGGGCCATGTCTCTCTAATGAGTTTCCACCAAGACTCTGGTACGGGTGGATTCTCCCAATCAGATGGATCTGAGTTATCGGCTGATTGCGTCGGCATCACAATGGTACCCATCTCACCAACTGCGTCCATTAAAGCTTGTACAACCGCTACCGCTCCGCCCGATACCCAACCTAATGATTTTAAAGAAGAATGGACAATAACTGTCATCCCTTCTTGAATACCCAATAAGCGAAATTGGCTTCTCATACTTTCTCTTGTGTTCGGTTCTTTTGTCATTTTAATCAACTCATTTTCTGACATAGACTTCTCTCCCTCACAAGAAATAGAATTATTCCCCAAACTTTATACTTGTTTATATAATAAACCAATAGGTCTATCCATGGTCAAAAAGCAGCAGATTTTTTTATTTCATTTTGGACTTGCATTCATTATTTTAATATGTTAAGATAGTTTTTGTCAGTCAATGGAGGAGTACCCAAGTCCGGCTGAAGGGATCGGTCTTGAAAACCGACAGGGGCTTCACGGCTCGCGGGGGTTCGAATCCCTCCTCCTCCGCCATTACTTATAAAATCAACCATCCTAGCTCTTAGGATGGTTTTTTATATAATACAGAAAGCATAAGCGCAACTTGGCGCAACCTTTGTTTTTTTATAAGCCAAAATCAACCAGAGATATTAAGACATTTACCTTTAAAAACGCGCATTTCGCGCGTTTTTTCTTATTTAAAGATATGATAAACTTTAACTTGAAAAAGGAAAGGAGCTTTCCCTATGGGCGGATTAACATTAATTGACGAAGCGATTGCCTTTGCAGCACGTGCTCATCGTAAGCAGGTTAGAAAAGCGACTGATACCCCCTATATCACTCATCCCTTTAGTGTTGCGATGCTACTAGAACAAACAGGATGCGAAGAAGAACTGGTCATAGCCGGTCTTCTCCATGATACGCTAGAGGATACTGAAACGACTGAAGAGATGATTCAGGAACAATTCGGAGAAGACATTTTAGAAATGGTTAAGGGATGCAGTGAACCCAATAAGAGCTTGCCTTGGGAAGAGCGAAAAAAACAGACCATTGATTCTTTAAAAACAGCTCCTAAGTCGGTCTGTATCGTCACCTGTGCCGATAAACTGCACAATTTAAGAAGCCTGCAAACAGATATTAAAACTCATGGAGAGTCTGTCTGGGAACGTTTTTCACGTGGAAAGGACCAACAAAGATGGTATTATACATCTATTTTAACGGCTTTACAGATGCGTATTCCTGATCATGCTCTTTTTGATTCTTATAAACGAATTGTTCATGAACTTTTTCACCATTATTGACAAATTCAAAATCGTGTGATAAATTAAAATTAACCATTTTACTAACTCTATAAGCATGGAAGTAAGAATGAAGGACCTTCGGCTTTGAAGTGTGGACGTTTTTACCTCCACCGCTTTAGTCGGGGGTTTTTGGTTTCATACGTGTACTTATATGATTGTGGTAAATGGTTAGATCTTACGAAAGCGCAACAATGCGCCAGGTTTTAGGAGGATTTTACATGCAAAACGGTAAAGTAAAATGGTTTAACGCAGAAAAAGGCTACGGATTTATCGAAGTTGACGGCGGAAATGATGTATTTGTCCACTATTCCGCTATCCAAGAAGAGGGCTTCAAAACATTAGAAGAGGGCCAAGAAGTCAGTTTTGAAATCGTTGAAGGAAGCCGTGGACCACAAGCTTCTAATGTAACTAAACTCTAATAACTAAACTGATAAAGCAGCCCCTAATTGGGACTGCTTTTTTATTTTAGATCCATTTTGAAATGACAGTCTTTCCACCCATATAGGGCTGTAACGCTTCTGGGATCTTGACACTTCCATCTGCTTGCTGATAATTTTCTAAAATAGCCGCAACCGTTCTGCCAATGGCTAAGCCTGACCCATTCAATGTGTGAACAAATTCTGGCTTTTGTTTTGATTTTGGATCGCGTCTAAAACGAATATTAGCACGGCGAGCCTGGAAATCCTCAAAGTTACTGCAAGAAGAAATTTCTCTATAGGTCTCGTAGCTCGGAATCCATACTTCTAAATCGTACTTTTTCGCTGCTGTAAACCCGAGATCAGCGGTACACATACTCAAGACTCGATAGGGCAATCCCAATAATTGAAGAACATGTTCAGCATGCCCTGTCAGCTTTTCTAATTGGTCATAGGAATCCTCTGGTTTCACTAACCTTACAAGCTCGACTTTGTTAAATTGATGCTGGCGGATTAATCCCCTTGTATCTCGCCCTGCAGAGCCTGCCTCAGAACGGAAGTTAGCACTGTAAGCCGTAAACGCAAGCGGTAATTGATCACCGTCTAAGATCTCATCACGGTGATAGTTGGTCACAGGGACTTCTGCTGTCGGTATTAGGAAATAATCCTCCTCGCGAATCTTGAAAGCATCCTCTTCAAATTTCGGGAGCTGACCAGTACCTGTCATGCTGTCTCTATTAACTAAGTAAGGTGGAAGCATTTCCGTATAGCCATGTTCATCGGAGTGCAGATCCATCATAAAGTTAATAAGAGCACGTTCAAGGCGGGCGCCCATCCCTTTATAAAAAACAAAACGGCTTCCGGTTACTTTAGCTGCTCGTTCAAAATCTAAGATGTCAAGATTAGCGGCTATTTCCCAATGAGGCTTTGGTTCAAAATCAAAAGCAGGCAGATCGCCCCATTTACGTATCTCAACATTGTCGTCCTCACTCTCGCCAATTGGAACACTAGGATGAGGAATATTAGGTATAGTAAGCATGATCTGTTGAAGCTCATCTTCAACTGCTTTTAACTGAGTATCCAATTCCTTAATCCGGTCACCGACTTCACGCATTTCCACAATAAGGTCATCCGCATTTTCTTTATTGCGTTTCTTTTGCGCGACTTCTTGGGACACTTCATTCCGACGTGCCTTTAAAGCCTCCGTTTCTTTGATGAGCTCCCGTCTCTTATCATCTAACTCAGGAAACTTGGCCAGTTCACTGATGTCTTCTCCTCTTTTAGAAAGCTTCTCCTGTACCTCTGCAAACTGCTCTCTTACTAACTTAATGTCCAACATAATTGTCCCTCCATAAAAAATGATTCAAAATAAAAAAGCCCCCCATCCCTAAAAAAGGGACGGAGGACTCCGCGTTGCCACCCTGATTGCTAAACCGAAATGGGTTTAACCACTCATCTGGATAACGGTCCATTGACCGAAGAGGCCTACTCAATGTTCATTCGACACTCTTTACTCAGGGATGGATTCATAATGGATTCTGAGCGGTTTTCACCAGCCACCGCCTCTCTAGTAACAGAACCTTATTACTACTAGTTCCCATCATCGCTTTTAAACGTATTAGTTAAAAAGTAATTTACAGGATTTTATTAAAAAAATCAAGCTTGTCTACCAGATCAATGTTCTTATATTATGCGACTTATGCCTTTTGTTGTTCAACCATGTTCACAAAATACTGATGCATCCGATAATCATCTGTTAATTCAGGGTGAAAAGCAGCTGTTAAATAGTTCCCTTGGCGCGCTGCTACAATCTTATCCTCGTATTTAGCCAACACTTGAACATCAGAACCAACACTTAAGATATAAGGAGCGCGAATAAAGACGCCCACAAAATCATCCGCTACATCTTCAACCTTTAATTCCGCTTCAAAGCTTTGAACTTGTCTACCAAAGGCATTTCGGCGCACATCAATATCCATTAAAGCAAGATGGGGACCTTTTTGACCTTCAATTCGAGCAGCCATTAGGATCAGACCTGCACAAGTTCCAAAAATTGGGTTTTTCTTTGCAAAGTCTTTAACCGTTTCGAACAAGTTATATTGATCCATTAACTTCCTCATGGTCGTGCTCTCACCACCAGGAATAACAAGACCATCTAAGCCTTCAAGTTGATTGTCACGCTTTACAATAACTGTTTCTGCACCAGATGCTTCAAGAGCTCTAACATGTTCACGAACCGCTCCCTGTAAGCCTAAAACACCAATTTTAACAGACATCTTTAATCATCCTTCTTTATACGGGTCACCTATTTCATTAGGCTTGAACAATTTTTCCAAATCCTAATTGGATATCTCTTGAGCTTACTTATTAGTGGCTTCGATCCTGCATGCGATCGCTTGGCGCTAATGTTGACATTTCAAGCCCCTTCATAGGTGTTCCAATCCCTTTTGAAAGCTCTGCAATTAAAGCATAGTCTTCATAATGAGTCGTTGCTTCTACAATGGACTTAGCGAATTTCGCTGGGTTATCTGATTTGAAAATACCAGATCCAACAAACACACCATCAGCACCTAATGCCATCATGAGAGCAGCATCAGCAGGTGTTGCGACACCGCCCGCTGCAAAGTTAACGACTGGAAGACGACCCGCTTCACGAATTTGAAGTAAGATTTCATAAGGGGATCCCGTTTCCTTAGCAAATACCATGAGCTCATCTAATGACATTGTCACAACTTTACGGACTTCGGCATTAACCATGCGAAGATGGCGAACAGCTTCCACAATATTTCCTGTTCCTGGTTCACCTTTAGTCCGAAGCATAGAAGCCCCTTCCCCAATTCGGCGTGCTGCTTCACCAAGGTTGCGGCAACCGCAAACAAAAGGGACAGTGTATGATTTTTTATCTAAATGATAAACATCATCAGCCGGTGTTAGCACTTCACTCTCATCGATATAATCGACACCCATAGCCTCAAGGACACGTGCTTCAACAATATGACCAATACGAGCTTTGGCCATAACTGGAATAGAAACAGCATTCATAACTTCCTCAACGATGCGCGGGTCTGCCATACGGGCTACGCCGCCTGCTGCTCGAATATCGGATGGTACGCGTTCAAGTGCCATGACGGCAACAGCGCCTGCTTCCTCCGCAATTTTTGCTTGTTCAGCATTAACAACGTCCATAATGACGCCGCCTTTTTGCATTTCTGCCATTCCACGTTTAACACGATCTGTACCGACTTGTGCCATTTATTCGTCCTCCTCAAAAACAATCCCTTTTTATGATTGTTTAACTATTATTTTTTAGCATTAAACGGTCCCTAGATAGTTCATTCTCTGACTATTAAGGATTTATCCATATCTTATAATAACCCAAAAGCCTGAAAACGACTAGGAAACTGATAGTTTTTAACTAAAATTTCACTATAAAATCGTTTACATGGTTTTTACCAAATAACATCCCTAATAGATTTCTTAAAAGGAGTTCAAAATAACTTAATTTGGATCAAGAAAAGAAAGTATAGGGAAAAACTCCTCTAATTAAAGAAGAGGAGTTTTAAAGGCTCTATTATTTACCGTGGTGAAAAAGCCCGTTCACAAGGCCGCCAATATTACGGAATAAGAGAACTATCCAATTGGCTTTATCAACGGATGATGTTGTCACGACATTAATCTGAGGGGCATGTCCAATAATATAACCATAATTATCATTACCCGTGTTTTCAACCGTTGCGTATCCAACCTTTTGGCCCTTTTTAACTGGAGCAATCAAATTCCCGTTTTTATCCAATAGAGATTTATTAAGATGTAACACAAGCTTGTAATTATTCTTTTCACCATTTGCTAAAGGCAAAGTTACGTCATTACTTAAAGCTATATTAACACTGCTCTGTTTTCCTTTTGTTACAGGTAACGTTTTTTTATTTTTAAACGTATAACCTTTTTTGGCTATTGTTTGATTCGATATCTGTTTAAATCCATAATCATAAAGCTGTTTCGTTTGAAGGAATCGATCTCCTTCGCTTTTGGTTCCCATAACAACTGAGATAAATCGTCTATCCCCTTGTTGGACAGTCCCAGTAAAACAATAGCCTGCCAGACTCGTAAAGCCTGTCTTAAAGCCATCCACCCCAGGGTATTCATATTTCTTCATATCTGGACCCAGTTGGCTAAAGCTTGGTAACATCCAGTTTGTATTTGTTATAGTTTGTGTTGTATCTTTATCAATTTTAAACTTATATTGAGCCATACTGGTGATCTGATTAATATCTGACATTAAATTGGGAGGAAAATCATTCATAATATGATAAGCCAAAATAGCTAAATCTCTTGCTGAAGTTTTGTCTATGCCATTTTCTCCGCCTTGTGCAAGCGCACTGCTTCCTAAGTCATGATAAATATCCACATTATCAAGCCCAGAGGCGTTAACATAAGTTGTTTCCGTCATTCCTAAGGATTTAGCTGTCTTATTCATCAAAGTAACAAAATTACTTTCATTTCCTGAAATTAAATTGGCAAAAGCCACAGCAGCTGCGTTAGAAGATGGAATTAATAATGCTTTTAACATCTCATCAACTGTGTAAGGATAACTTGTGCTCAAAGGAACACCAGAAAAATTAGTATCACGTGAAATATCCTGTACCTTACTGTCAACAGGAACAGTCGTGCTTAATTTAATCTTTCCTTTGTCTAGCTCTTTTAAGACAAGATACTCTGTCATTAATTTGGTCATACTCGCTGGTGGTAACGATTTATCCGCATTCTTTGCATATAAAATTTTACCTGTTTTGGCATCCACTAAAATTGCTGACTTCGCACCTAAATTAAAAGGTAATGGGGTTGCCGCCTGAGCAGGTTTTGTAAGCATTACTGTACTTCCAAAAAACATTACAATTACAATGTAAACCACAAGGGATTTTAGATACTTTAGTTTTTTTAGTTTTGTTTGATCGCTCATTTTTTTCTTAGTCCTTTCTTCCTTTCTCGGTGGAATTACATGCGTTATTGTAACATAGACAGTTTCAAAAAAATAGACAGGGTTTCCCCTGTCATATAATGACACGCTGTTCATTTTAAACTTGAGCAAAAACGCTCAAGGCTTTGACAGCCGTGACTTTAGGGTCCTTTCCTTCTCTCATTTGAGCGATGAGAAAGACCTTGTCCGTCACAAAATAGTAACGAATTTGTTTTTATTTTGAATAGTTTGGTGCTTCTTTTGTAATTTGAACATCATGAGGATGGCTCTCGATCAAGCCCGCATTCGTGATGCGCGTGAACATAGCCTTTTCTCGCAAATCTTGAACGGTTGCAGTTCCGCAATAACCCATTCCAGCCCGCAATCCGCCTACTAGCTGATGAATCGTATCTGCTAGTCCACCTTTATAAGCCACACGTCCCTCAATTCCCTCAGGAACAAGTTTCTTTTGATCCTCTTGGAAATAACGGTCTTTACTGCCTTTTTCCATAGCGCCAAGGGAACCCATGCCACGATAGACCTTATACTGTCTTCCTTGGAAAATTTCCTTTTCCCCAGGACTTTCTTCAACACCGGCAAGAATGCTTCCTAGCATGACCGCATGACCGCCCGCTGCCAATGCTTTTACTATGTCACCTGAAAATTTAATCCCGCCATCGGCAATAATAGAAATACCGTGTTTATTCGCTTCCGTTGCACAATCATAAATAGCGGTTATCTGAGGAACACCTACACCTGCTACAACACGAGTTGTGCAGATAGATCCTGGCCCAATTCCAACCTTTACGATATCAACGCCTGCTTCAATGAGGGCACGAGTTCCTTCAGCCGTTGCGACATTTCCCGCAATGATATTAAGACCTGGGAAGGCTTTTCGAATGGCCGCTAATTGATCTAAGACGCCCTTTGAATGCCCATGAGCCGTATCAATCACAATGGCATCGACACCCGCTTCAATGAGCTTCTCAATCCGTGTAAAGGCATCATTAGTCACTCCAACAGCAGCGGCAACTAGCAAACGTCCGTGTGCATCTTTTGCAGCATTAGGGAATTCAATAACTTTCTCAATGTCTTTAATCGTGATAAGACCTTTAAGGACACCGTTATCATCCACTAATGGGAGCTTTTCAATCTTATGCTTTTCTAAAATACTTTGAGCTTGTTCAAGAGTAGTTCCGACTGGTGCTGTAATCAGGTTCTCTTTTGTCATGACGTCTGAGATAGGGATGGAATAATCTTGAATGAAACGGAGGTCACGGTTAGTAATAATGCCAACTAAATGCTGGTCTTGGTCCACAATAGGGACACCTGAGATACGGTATTTCCCCATTAAATGTTCCGCATCAACCACTTGACTATCGGGGGTTAAAAAGAAGGGATTTGTTATAACGCCGCTTTCTGAGCGCTTGACTCGGTCAACATGCTCGGCTTGTTCTTCAATCGACATGTTCTTATGAATGACACCTAAACCGCCTTGTCGCGCCATAGCAATGGCCATTTCAGCCTCTGTCACTGTATCCATTCCCGCACTGATGATTGGGATATTGAGCTGAAGCGTTTCGGTAAGCTTCGTTCTAACAGAGACATCTTTCGGTAATACTTCTGACTTAGCAGGAATTAAAAGCACATCATCAAAGGTTAAGGACTCTTTTTGAAACTTGTTTTCCCACATAGGATTCACCCCTTATTTTGGTTAGTTATTTCTCTATGTTAATAATCTAGGCTTGAAAATTTTATTGTTAGATTAACAATTGCAATTAAGTGTGTCAAGTTCACACCCCGAAGTTCAACTTTTCTAATAAATGAGGTGACTTTATGAATCCGGATACGATAAACGCCTATTCTTTCTTTTTGCCTTATCAATCTGCTTCCTTTTCCCAAAAATTTTTAAGACGTGTCTATGAACATCAGCAAATAGATGAGCCAAATGCCAAAAGTTACCAGAATGGCTATGCCTTTACCTATTACTTAATTCATGGCCAGCGTTTCTTTGAGCAAACCCTAATGGCCCCTTATGAGATTAAGCCTCTCCTTCTTTTCTATGGAACCGTTCAATTCTGTAAGGCTTGTTTACTAACCGTGGACCAGGATTACCCCAAGAATGCAACCGTTCTTGCTCACGGAGTTTCTACCAGGAAATTAAAGAAGCAAAATTTTGAATTTCTTCATGATACGGTTCTTATTCAAAAAAAGGGCTTATTTTCTCATATGGCATCAATGCTATTCAATCGTCCACTTTTAGAAGGGAGAAAATATCAAATGGACGAACTCTTACATTTTTTTCCTGAATTAAACTCGCTTCATATAAAAATAAGAGAAAAACCATTATGTCATTCGGTTACCCAATTGCCCGAAGGTACCTATCAGGCAAACCCGCAGTTACTGACGGATCTAGCCATGACTAAGGATCGTTTTTTCCAATACTTTGGTTCTTTTATAGATCCTATTTATAGGGATAAAAAGGAACGGTCTGAAGCTTCCATTATTCCGTTTAAATTAAAAAAAGGGGTATCCATTCAAGATGTTTTTTTACAGGATAACAAGGGAATCTGCTATCTTTCATCATTTCGAATGGAATACCCGCTTTTGCCGGAGCTTCTTGTTTACTATTTAATTCTTTACAATTTGAGTATGATCACACGTTATGAAACGGAATGGTGGAATGATTTATTTCTCCAACGTTCATCAAATGACCTTTCCTTTATCCAAGCCATCATAGATAGTGCCCAGACTAAAATCCCATTCCTTGTTAATCAATTCCTTGAATCTAAGGATCCCATATAGAAAGGTTCTACTCGTAAAAAACGTATAGAAAGACTTATTCTTCCTCGGATGAATCTGATTCAGATGACTCATGGCTCAAGTCAGTTTGATCAAGGTTATGATCATCTGATTCATTCCCATCTTGATCCTCTTCTTCTTCTTTTTGAATTCGAGCGACAGTGGCAACCTCATCACCATCAGAAATACGAATCAGCTTAACACCCATTGTATTTCTGCCAAGACGAGATATCCCAGATACAGCTGTCCTTATGATAATCCCGCTTTGAGTAATAATCATAAGATCTTCATCGTCGCGAACAGTTCGAAGAGAAACCATATCTCCGGTTTTATCCGTAATATTACTTGTTTTGATTCCTTTACCACCGCGTGTTTGAATGCGATATTCCTCAACAGGCGTACGCTTTCCAAATCCATTTTGGGTAACAATAAGGATGTCTTCATCTTCTTCAATCGTGCTCATGCCGACCACTTCATCATCATCAGAAAGTGACATGCCTTTGACTCCCGTAGCAAGACGACCCATCGATCTCACATCTTGCTCATGGAAACGAATGGCTAACCCTTTTTTAGTCCCCGCAATGACTTCTTTTGTCCCGTCAGTCAGGCGAACAGAGATAAGATCATCGTCTTCTCGAAGTCCAAGAGCAATGAGCCCGCCTTTCCTGATATTCGAAAAGGCAGAGAGACTCGAGCGCTTCGTGATTCCTTTTTTGGTCATGAAAATAAGGAACCAATCATCGACGAATTCCTCTATTGGGAACATAGCGGTAATATATTCATCTTTTTCAATCTGAAGCAAATTAATAATTGGAATCCCTTTGGCTGTTCGTCCTAACTCTGGGACCTCATAGCCTTTAAGCTGATAAACTTTGCCTTTGTTCGTGAAAAATAAAATATAATGATGCGTATTCGTCGTAAAGAGCTGTTCAACAAAGTCGTTTTCGTTGGTGCCCATTCCTTGAATACCGCGTCCCCCTCGGTTCTGACTCTTATACGTATCAACAGGCATCCGCTTAATGTACCCGTTATGTGTAAGTGTAATCACAACATTTTCACGAGGAATTAAATCTTCATCCTCGATCATATCAAAACCGATCGTAATCTCCGTTCGGCGTTCATCATTAAAACGCTCTTTAATTTCTATGAGTTCCTCACGAATAATTTCAAGGACCTTCTCTTCGTCCGCTAGAATCGCTTTAAGCTCTGCAATACGAGCGACAAGCTCTTGGTACTCGGATTCAATTTTATCGCGTTCTAAACCCGTTAAACGCTGCAGACGCATATCTAGAATCGCTTGGGCTTGCTCTTGAGTTAATGAAAAATTCGTCATGAGTCCTTCGCGAGCAATATCCGTTGTGGCCGATGCCCGGATCAGACTAATAATTTCATCGATATGATCTAATGCTATACGCAATCCCGCTAAAATGTGGGCACGGGCTTCTGCTTTATTCAATTCATATTTGGTACGTCGTGTAATAACCTCACGTTGATGATCCAAATAATAGATCAAACATTCTTTTAGGTTCAAAACCTTTGGCTGGCCATTTACAAGAGCCAATAAGTTTATACCAAAGCTTGTTTGAAGGGCTGTGTGCTTATATAAATTATTTAATAAAACATTGGCGTTCGTATCTCGGCGAACTTCAATGACAACTCGCATGCCGGTCCGATCGGATTCATCTCTAAGATCCGTAATGCCATCAATTTTCTTATCACGAACAAGTTCTGCAATTTTTTCAACAAGCTTTGCTTTATTTACTTGGTATGGGATTTCGGTCACAATGATGGTTTCTTTGCCATTAGCTGCCTGTTCAATATTCACTCGAGCCCTTAAGATAATCGAGCCTCTGCCTGTATGATAGGCACGTCGTATCCCTTCCCGGCCCAAAATCATTCCAGCCGTTGGAAAATCTGGACCTGGAATATACTCCATAAGTTCATTAATCTCTAAATCTGGATTTTTACTTAATGCCAATATCCCATCAATAACCTCTCCTAATTGATGGGGAGGAATATTGGTCGCCATCCCAACGGCAATACCTGAGGCGCCATTGACTAAGAGATTCGGAAACCGCGCTGGGAGCACAACCGGTTCTTGCTCAGAGCCATCATAGTTATCCTTATAATCAATGGTATCTTTCCTGATATCCCTAACCATTTCCATAGCGATTTTGGACATTTTGGCTTCGGTATAACGCATTGCAGCTGCTGCATCCCCATCAATCGAGCCGAAGTTACCATGACCATCGATCAGTTCATACCGATAGTTAAAATCTTGAGCCATGCGAACCATTGTTTCATAGACAGCCGAATCACCATGCGGGTGGTATTTCCCGATAACTTCTCCCACAATCCGAGCCGATTTCTTATAGGCTTTGTCAGCTGTCATACCGAGTTCATTCATCGCAAATAGAATGCGTCGATGCACCGGCTTTAATCCGTCCCTTACATCCGGAAGTGCCCGACTCACGATGACACTCATAGCATAGTCCAAGAAAGACGTTCTCATTTCCTGGCTAATATTTATAGGTATAACGCGTGACTCTTGATTATCTGACATGATAAAGCCTCCCACTCAAAACTAACTTTCAACACCAAAATATTAAATATCTAAATTCTGTACGTAAATAGCGTTCTCTTGAATAAATTCACGGCGCGGTTCGACTTTGTCACCCATTAAAGTTTCAAATATTTCATCCGCTTCCATTGCATCTTCCAAGCTAACTTGAAGAACCGTTCTAGTTTCAGGGTCCATAGTGGTTTCCCATAGCTGTGTCGGATTCATTTCTCCTAATCCTTTATAACGTTGAATCCCCGGTTTTGGATTAGAAGGAAGGGCCTTTAACTGTTCCTCTAATTGCCGATCATTGTAGGCATACTCAACATGCTTTCCTTGCTGAATTTTATAGAGAGGGGGTTGTGCGATATATACATAGCCCTGCTCAAGAATAGGACGCATATAGCGGTAAAAGAATGTTAATAAAAGGGTACGAATATGAGCACCATCCACGTCAGCATCCGTCATAATAATGACTTTATGATAACGTGCTTTTTCAATATCAAAATCAGTGCTCACACCGCATCCAAGCGCTGTGATAATCGCTCGGATTTCATTATTTGAGAGAATTTTATCCAAACGTGCTTTCTCAACATTTAATATCTTACCTCTAAGGGGCAGTATGGCTTGAAAATGACGGTCACGCCCTTGTTTTGCAGACCCTCCTGCAGAGTCCCCCTCAACAATATAAAGCTCAGATATCGTCGCATCCTTCGATGAACAATCGGCAAGCTTCCCTGGCAAGGCCGAAACCTCTAATGCCGATTTACGTCGGGTTAATTCCCTAGCCTTTTTGGCAGCCGCTCTTGCACGTGAAGCCATCATCCCTTTATCGACGATCTTTCTAGCGACATCAGGGTTCTCAATTAAAAACCGAGAAAACTTTTCTCCGAATAGAGATTCGGTGATCGTTCTTGCTTCCGTATTTCCTAATTTTGTTTTGGTT
This sequence comes from Pullulanibacillus sp. KACC 23026, assembly GCF_029094525.1. Classification (NCBI taxonomy): domain Bacteria; kingdom Bacillati; phylum Bacillota; class Bacilli; order Caryophanales; family Sporolactobacillaceae; genus Pullulanibacillus; species Pullulanibacillus sp. KACC 23026. Next base: position 4,795,424 of record NZ_CP119107.1, read on the forward strand.
TGCCCTTCAAATTGCGGATCAGGGTGTTTAATAGAGACGATGGCAGTCAATCCTTCGCGAACATCGTCCCCCATAAGATTCGGGTCACTTTCTTTAAAAATTTGCGCCTTTCTTGCATAATCATTTATCACACGAGTTAAAGCTGTTTTAAATCCGAACTCATGTGTTCCGCCCTCATGGGTATGAATATTATTAGCATAGGAATAGATTTGACTGGTATAACCGTCGTTATACTGCATGGCAACTTCAACGGAAATCCCATCTTTTTCCCCTTCAACATAGATAGGCTCTTCATGAAGCACATCTTTTTGTTTATTAAGATCTTTAACAAAGGACTTGATTCCGCCTTCGTAATGGTAACTCTTCTTTTTGCCATTTTCCCGTTCATCTTCAAGTGTGATTCTTAACCCGCGATTCAAAAATGCTAATTCTTTGATTCGTTTTGCTAAAATATCAAATTCAAATACCGTTGTTTCGGTAAAGATTTCAGGATCGGGAATAAAATGAATCATCGTCCCTGTCTTTTCTGTTTCGCCAATGATTTCTAGATCATTTTGCGGGACACCGCGTTTATAAGACTGATAATGAATTTTTCCTTTTAGAAACACTTTAACCCAAAGATCAATAGACAGAGCGTTTACAACAGAGGCCCCAACACCATGAAGACCGCCTGATACTTTATATCCGCCGCCGCCAAATTTGCCGCCTGCATGAAGAACAGTCATAATAACTTCGACAGCAGGGCGCCCTACTTTTTCTTGGATACCAACTGGAATACCACGGCCATTATCTTCAACCGTGATACCGCCGTCCTTATTGATCGTCACTTTGATCTCCGTACAGTATCCTGCTAATGCTTCGTCAATACTATTATCGACAATTTCCCAAACAAGGTGATGCAAGCCCTTTTGGCCGGTTGACCCGATGTACATACCGGGGCGTTTTCTTACAGCTTCTAACCCCTCTAATACTTGAATCTGGCTTTCATCATACGCTTCTTTATTCAACGGTTGATCAGACATTATTCATCACCTTACTCTTTTGACTTTACACACATAAATTAAGCTAGTTAATAAAGAATTAAGATTACTATGATTACTTATTTAAAATAGGGAGTCCTGTATCCATCCCATTTCTGAACGCTTTTTCAAAGTACTGGATGTAAACGGAGAGAAATAAATACAATCAGTTGTAATGATAATAGATTTGGTTTGTTTCCCACCGATATCGATGAGCTGATGTTTCTCTATAGAGCTCTCTATAAAAAGCTGATTAAGCGAATTTTCTTCAATTAACCCAAAATCAAAAATAGCAATGATATCACTTGTTTTAATTAATAGATCTTCACCCAAGTGAATATACATATTAGTCACCACCCTCAATGTGACCCGAATGAATAATATAGGAGTCTGCTTGAGAGATCATCTCCTGAGCAATTCCGCCTACACTAGTAGTCGTCACAAAGGTTTGAACCTTTTCTTGGAAGGTCCCGAGAAGATGCGTTTGTCGGTAATCATCTAATTCGCTCAGTACATCATCCAATAATAAAAGAGGATATTCCCCAACTTCACTATAGATCAATTCAATTTCGGCTAATTTTAAAGATAAAGCAGTTGTCCGCTGCTGGCCTTGTGAACCAAATGTCTGAACGTTCTTCTCATTGACCTTAAATAAAAGATCATCTCGGTGCGGCCCAATAAGTGTAATCCCTCGATCAAGTTCTTTGTGGCGCATCGATCCGAAAGCCTTTTCACACTCTTCCTTTATCCTTGACATATCCATATCTTCTAATACGTTCGGAATGCTGCATTCATAAGAGATAAACAGATTTTCAAGCCCTCTGCTAATGCTCTTATGAATGGGCCCTGCCCAATCTCTTAATAACCGGATAAAGCGAAACCTTCTAAAGATGATTTCCGAAGCTAATTGAATAAGTTGATCGGTTAATACATCTAACATGGGTGTTTTTTGCGCGGACGGATGACGCCCCATATCTTTTAACAGGGCGTTACGCTGCTGCAGAATCTTTTGATACAGGCTTAAGTGATAGAGATAGATCGGCTGAATTTGACCCAGTTCAATATCTATGAAGCGTCGGCGATTTCCCGGGCTCCCTTTAACAAGAGTAAGATCTTCTGGAGCAAACATAACGACATTGCAAATCCCAACATATTGACTTAATTTTCGTTGTTCAATATGGTTAGCTTTTGCTTTTTTGCCTTTTGAAGATAACGTGATCTCCAAAGGAAGAGAACCCGTTCTTTTTTGGATTCTACCTTCTATTTTAGCATATTCTTTGTCCCACTGAATTAATTCTTTATCATGAGGGGTCCGATGAGACCTGGCCATAGCTAAAACATAAATAGCTTCTAAAAGATTGGTTTTCCCTTGGGCATTTTCTCCGAGAAAGACATTTACTGATTTGGAGAAGGAAAGACTCGCTTCTTTATAATTACGAAATTGCTTAACATGGATTGATTCTAAAAACAAAGGGGGGCCCCCTTAATCACTCATTCTAATGGACTTTTAACAATGTAATCCCCATGACCTTCAATCGAGAGACGATCTCCAGGGATTAGTTTTTTTCCTCTTCGTTGTTCGATTTCACCGTTCAATATAACCGTTACTTCTTGCAAAAACCATTTTGCTTGTCCGCCAGTACTGATTAAACCGACATATTTTAAAAGTTGTCCGATCGTCATAAAGGGCTGATCTTCCGTTAAATGGACCTCTTCCAAAGACATGATGTCACCTTCTTTGAATTTTCCCTATAAGAATAAAGCTTCTGATTGGTTAAGAAACTCATTTTCCCTTATAAAGGCTCTATTTCTTATTGTAACCCTAATTTAAAATTTTTGCCTTAATTTGCGTAAAATAATATGTGTCACAAGCTTATTATCAGTAGGATTTTTATTGGTGAGCGTTCTCCCGGAAAAAAAGAAGATGCCTTAAAGCAAAGCTTTTAGACACCTTAGATAATTTTAATTCGTTCTTACTGGCAGGATCAGCATTAAAATCCCATCATCTTCAGTTGGACGAATAACAAATGGTCGCATAGCACCAGTAAATTGAATTTCAATTAACTCAGAATCAATTCTGTTAAGGGCTTCTAACATGTATTTCGCACTAAACGAGATCTTTAATTCTTCTCCTTGAATCTCATTGGCTTCAATATTTTCAAATACACGGCCAATTTCAGAGGATTGCGAGAGAATTTCAATTTTGTTCTGATCATAAGTTCGAAGCTTAACTACATTGTCTTTTTCTTCTCTTGCTAACAAAGAAGCTCGATCAATAGCTCTTAATAACCGTTTGGTGGGTACCACTATTGTTGTCTTACTTTCATTTGGAATAACTCGGTCCGTATCCGGAAAATTACCATCAAGTAATCTTGAATAAAAGAGAAGGTTCTCCGATTTAAACAAAATTTGACTTTCAGTTATAACCACTTCGATCCATTCTTCACTATTATCATCAATAATCTTTGAAAGTTCATTTAAACTTTTCCCAGGAATAACGACATTTTGATAAGCCAGTCCCTCACTCATTTCAGCCGAAATTCTCCGTTTAGCTAATCGATGACTATCTGTTGCAATACAGTTTAGTTGGTTATTTTCAATCGTCCAGTTGACACCTGTCAAGACCGGGCGTGTTTCTGAGGTGGACACCGCAAAAACCGTTTGGCGAATCAAATGCTTAAGCAGAGCGGTTCTAATTTTGACTGTTTGATTTTCCTCTAAAACAGGAAGACGTGGATATTCTTCAGAATCTACTCCATTGAGGTTGAATTCAGAAGTACCAGAAGTAATTCGGGAAATAAAGCGATGATCCACTTCAATTTGTACCGTTTCACCTGGCAGTTTTTTTACAATATCGTTAAAGAAACGGGCTTGTAGAACTATGCTTCCCGGTTTATCAATCTGTGCAATCCATTGATCATTTTCTTCAACAGGAATAAATGCCTTAATAGAAATATCGGAATCACTTCCTGTTAAAGTAATCCCATCAGGAGAAGCTGAGATTTTAATTCCAGTTAGAATAGAAATAGTTGTTCGTGAGGAAATAGCTTTCATTACATGATTGACGTTTTCTACTAATTTTTCACGATCAATAGTAAATTTCATGACTAAATCAACATCATTCTGCCGTTGAAGGAGCGTTTCTTCCAAGAGTTAAAACCCCCAATATATTAATTTTTTTATATAAAAAAAACAGTAGTAATAGTAATAGGTGACGTGAATATGTGTATAAGTCTATAAACTTGTTGCTGGAAGCACTATCCACATGTGGATAAAGTGTTTATAACGTACAGGGATAAAGGATGCAGTTATAAACACTCTTGTGGATTAAATGGGTGCTTTTAATTGATCCGTGACTTCTTTAATTTGTCTTTGCAGCTTTTGATCTGTTTTAAGCATTTTAGATATTTTTTCATGAGCATGAATGACTGTTGTGTGATCACGTCCGCCAAACTCATCGCCTATTTTAGGTAAAGAAAAATCGGTTAACTCTCGGGAAAGATACATGGCAATTTGCCTTGGAAAAGCAATGGATTGTGTTCGCTTTTTGGCGATAAAATCCTCTAGCTTAACACTGAAGTATTCTCCAACGACCATTTGAATATCTTTAATCGTAATGGTCTTAGGCTTTGCTGAAGGAATGATATCTTTTAAAGCTTCAGCAGCCATATCGACGTTTATGTCATGATTAATAAGAGAAGAATAAGCGACTACACGAATGAGTGCTCCTTCAAGTTCTCTTATATTCGTATCAATTTGATTGGCAATATAGAGCATCACTTCATTTGATATATCTAGACCCTCTGCTTTAGCCTTTTTCCGAAGAATAGCAATTCGGGTCTCTAAATCAGGAGGCGTTATATCGGTAATTAGGCCCCATTCAAATCGAGATCTTAGACGGTCTTCTAATGTTGGAATCTCTTTAGGCGGTCGATCACTTGAAATGACAATTTGTTTGGCTTCATCATGAAGTGTATTAAAAGTATGGAAAAATTCCTCCTGGGTTGATTCTTTTCCTGCCAGGAATTGAATATCATCTATTAATAAAACATCGACATTTCGATACTTATTTCGAAAATCAATAGCTGAATTATCACGGATGGAATTAATAAATTCATTCGTGAATTTCTCAGAGGATAAATAGACAACTTTTGCATCTGGATTATGTTCAATCACATATTGACCAATCGCATGCATCAAATGTGTTTTGCCAAGTCCAACTCCACCATAAATAAAAAGGGGATTGTACGCCTTAGCTGGAGCTTCGGCAACCGCTAAAGAAGCAGCATGGGCGAATCGATTTCCAGCTCCAATTACAAATGTATCAAAATTATACTTGGGATTAAGCATCGATTTACGATGATCTTTTGATAAATCATTTATATCCTGCGAAATCTTTTTCTTGTTTTGCTGCGCTTCAAAAGCTTCATCAAATTCATTTTCTTTTTGTGGAATAATAAATTTAACCTCAAATTCAGACCCCGTTATATCTTTCAACGTGTCAGTAATTAAATTTGCATAATGAGATTCTAGCCAATCTCTTGCAAACTCATTAGGC